>CAVUAW010000018.1:0-987092 GCA_963739655.1 uncultured Bacillaceae bacterium
AGCTTATCTGTAATAAGATAGGCTCTTTTATTAATTTATTAAGTGATTGTTTTACACCCTATTTTTTGTAATAATTGGAATAAAAGCTTCTGGTAAATTTTTCACCAGAACGAATTTTAAAGAAGGATTGCTTGATAAATAGAATGTTCACTGGGGGTAGTAGTAATGAAAGGTAACGAATTATTAGAGGCCATTGATTTCAAAAAACTTACAGTTGTCGAATTGCAAATGAACTTCCAAGAACTTCAAGAGAAATATCCTGAACAAAAGAAAATGATCTTTGTTACACAATCATTCACCATAGAGGCAGATTTACAAATGCAACTACCTGAAGATCTGAATGAAGAGCCTATATTGGGAAGTGCACTGACACAATATGAGCTTAATCCAGCTATCGATATCAAAAACAAAGAATTATTAAATACTAGTGCTTGTATTTACTTGAAAAATGTAAAATTAACACCAATAGCAGTACCGGGTTCACCAGTTTATCTTGAAGAATTTGTTTTATTCTCTGATCATTTATTAGGAGTTACTACAACGTGAATTTTATGCATCATACAAGTTATAAGAAGCAAAGTGCTTACTCTGTTAAATCGGAGCGTATATTGAATAAAAAAGTACTACATGCATGTTTTGTCAGGATATTAGAAAATCCAGTTTGAAGATAATACTCCTATGAATTTTTTGTTTGTCCTAGAGTTTTTTTATCCCAATAATTTTAGAAAAGCAATTGTATTAATAGCATATAGGAGACTGTACCGGCCGCAATTGATAGAAGCATATTCTTTCTCCAGAAATGAATAATGGCTATAAGCGCTATGGAAATGATTTCGGGAATTCCGCGAGTACCTGAAAGAAATTTTACATCCCTTAAGCAATAAATTACTAAAAAACCAAAAACTGCTGATGGTAAAACTTTACCAAGGTATTGTACATAAGAAGGAGTAGGTTTACTGGATGAGAAAATAATAAAGGGGAGGAATCTTGTAAACATTGTCATTAAAACTATGATTCCTAACGTTATCATTTCTTGTGTCATTGTCATTGTTCAAGTACCTCCTTATTCCTGGGGATTTTTTTCATAAGTATAAGACTACTTAATATAAGTAACATTGTAGGCAGAATGAAATGACTCGGGCCCAATAATACAAGACATAATAGTGCCGCCCCTATACCTATAATAGAACTTTGATGATTTTCCTCTTGTATCCACTGATCTAAAAAGATCACGGTAAACAATGCCGTCATGACAAACTCCAGACCTTCTGTGTTGAATTTAATATAAGCTCCAAATAAACCACCTATTGTGGCTCCTAACACCCAATAAAAATGATTGAGGAGGGTCACAAAAAACATAAACCACCCTTTATCAACGTGGTCAGGTATCTTGGTTGTACTGTTTATGGCAAACGATTCATCACACAATCCAAATATCAAATAATATTTCTTAACACCGGTCGCGTTATATTTATCTAAAAGAGAGATACCGTAAAACAAATGACGGGAGTTTAATATTAGAGTTAAAAAAATTGCATTGACTGGATTAAAAGTGCCAAGCAACAAATGTCCTGCTACAAATTCCATAGATCCTGCAAATATTAAAAAGCTCATTAATGTTGCATACAATGGGTGAAACCCTAATGATTGCATGAATATTCCATAAGCAGTTCCAACAAACATAAAGCCTGTCAAGATAGGTATAGTCTTTGGGAAAGCTGCTTTAAGTGCCAAATGTAACATTTCTTTCCTTTTCATTTTTTCACTTCCTTAGTATCTTTTTTATTTATTTATTTATATCACGGCCAACATTTGCAACAAACAGCATAATTGTATGGATTACAATAAAATCTGCTTGAAAAATATAAGTTGGATAAGGACTTGTGGTTATACTCAGGGGATAGTAAGATTTTCAATAACGAAAAACATACAATTGAATTAATTGTATGCAAAATGGAGTTGCTATCTATGCCAGTAAATTCATTCGATCAATATCCTATGTCCTGGAGACCAAACAAGTCCTCTTTAAAACGACCAATCTATCTTTCTTTAGCTAATTTATTAGAGAAAGACATCATTAGTGGACATCTAACTCCTGGTACTAAGCTTCCCCCTCAGCGTGAACTTGCTGATTTTCTTGATATCAACTTCACTACGATTACGCGTGCGTATAAAACGTGTGAAAAGAAGGGATTAATCTTTGCAATTACAGGAAAGGGCACGTTTATATCCCCAAATGCTGCGAGGACTATAACGATATCAAAAGAGGCTAGTTATTCAGATATCGATCTTGCTTTTGGGGCTACATTTGAACAAACAAACTTTATGGTTGTAGATTCTATAAAAGATGTTGCATCAAAAAAAAGTGTGGAAGGGCTGCTCAATTATAATAATCCAGCTGGATTACCTCACCATAAAACAGCTGCAATTAAGTGGCTAAAACCGCTTAATATAAAGGCAAATACAAACCAATTGGCTATAGTAGCCGGGGCACAGAGTGCTTTAGCGATAACTCTATCCAGCCTTTTTGAGCCGGGAAATCGTATTGCAACTGACTTTTTTACATACGCCAATTTCATTCAATTGGCCCGAATGTATCATATCCAACTTATCCCTATACAAGCAGATGCAGATGGTATGTCAGCCACTGACCTCGATAATAAATGTTCTAAATCAAATATCCATGGTGTGTTTCTAATGCCGTCAGGTTGTAATCCGACAGCACATATGATTTCCGATAGTAGAAAAATAAAACTTGCGGAAGTAATTAAAAGGCACCGTCTCATTCTCATTGAGGACGAAATTAACGCATTATTCATTGCGGAGCAATTAAATAATTACAAACAACCAATGTTTAATCTATTGCCAGACCAAACCATTTACATTAACAGCACATCAAAAACAATATGTTCTGGTTTGAGGGTAGCATATATGGTATTTGGAGAAAGTCTGTCTAAAAAAATAATTGAAGGAATTTATAATATAAATACAAAGCCTTCTTCTCTTGATATAGAGGTGGTTTCAGAACTGATCCTTACTGGGAAAGCTCATACTATTTTTAAGCAAAAAAAGTCGTTACTTAAGGAAGCCAATAGGATATATAACTCTTACTTTCCTATAAGGAAAGAATATGAAAACCAATTAAGTTATTTTCGCTGGCTACCAATTAACAGTAAAGCACACGGCCTACAAGTTGAAGAAGAGATAAAAAAGAAGCAAGTTTATGTTCTTCATTCAGATCGATTTATCAGTGGTGGGCAGTCTTCTACTAATAAGTATCTTAGAATTTCGTTGGCTGCTACAAATACCTTTGAGGAATTGAGCGAGGGTTTAGATAGACTTAAAATCCATCTTAGCAACCGATAAAGGAAAAGAATACCGAAAATAATAGTAAATACCTTATCTTGTTGTTTGAAAGTCAGCATAGCTAAAAAAGCTAGTGTTATGTTTTTATGGTGATTTAATCTTCAACAATTTCGGAGCATTTCTATAGTATGAAGTATTTGTATACTTTTGTATTTCATTAAGAAAAATGTTACTATATACTAAGCAAATTGTTATATTCAATATAAATATGATAGGACTGATGATTACCAATGATTAACTAATCTATATTTTATTGAACTTAATTAGTTCGAAATTTAAAATGTAGGATTAGTCTATTCATTTTATAAATCAGTCTTTACCTTATATACCAATATTACTGGTATATCTTTGGACTTTATAGATATGATGAGTGTTTTACTAATCCTTCCAACTAAATATTGGGAGGATTTTTTAATCCAACTATTAAAAAGAATGATCTGTTCCATTGTGTACATTCTAATTAGAAAGAGGGGGAGAATTGATGATAGATAGTGTTGTTACGCATGACATACTCCGTATAAGTTAAGTCGTTATATTCCATCAAACTTATACGGAGTAAAATAGACTCAGATGGATGTACCGACTTTGTATATTAGGGAAAGTTATACAAAGGAGGAATTTAATATGTCAATAATTAAAGTGCAAAACCTGACTTTTTCTTATCTAAGTAGTTTTGATAATATTTTTGAAGATGTAAACTTTCAGATAGATACAGATTGGAAGCTAGGGTTCATCGGTCGAAACGGACGAGGCAAAACCACTTTCTTCAATTTACTATTAGGAAATTACGAGTACAGTGGAAAAATCAATTCTTCAGTTGAATTTAATTATTTTCCTTATCCAGTCAAGGATAAAAGCAAAAATACTCATGAAATCTTAGAAGAAATATGTTCCCGTGCAGAAGATTGGGAGTTTCTTCGAGAGATATCGTTTTTAAATGTGGATGCCGAGGTTATGTACCGGCCATTTGAAACTTTATCAAACGGTGAACAAACGAAAGTGTTGCTTGCTGCACTGTTCTTGAATGAAGATCAATTTCTATTAATTGATGAGCCAACCAATCATCTAGATACTGAGGCACGAAACGCAGTATCTAATTATCTCAAAAAGAAAAAAGGGTTCATATTAATTTCACACGATAGAAACTTTATTGATGGTTGTGTTGATCACATTTTGTCTATAAACAGGGCCAACATAGAAGTACAAAGTGGCAACTATTCTTCATGGAAGTTGAATTTTGATAGACAGCAAGAACATGAGCAAACAACAAATGAACGTTTGCAAAAAGATATTAGAAGGTTACAACAGTCTTCAAAACGTTCTGCAAGCTGGTCTAATCAAGTAGAGGCTTCTAAGAATGGTACAACAAACTCGGGGTCTAAACTCGACAAAGGATTTGTAGGGCATAAAGCAGAAAAAATGATGAAAAGGTCTAAAAGCCTTGAATCAAGGCAAAAAAAAGCCTTTGAAGAAAAATCAAAACTGCTGAGAAATGTAGAGAATACCGAGTCATTAAAAATGGAACCATTGGAATATAAGTCACATGAATTAGTTCATGTGACAGATGTATCTGTAATGTATGATGGAGAAATCGTTAATAAACCGATTAGTTTTACCATTGATCAAGGGGATCGAGTGGTACTTGATGGAAAAAATGGTAGTGGAAAAAGTAGTATTTTAAAAATAATCTTAGGACGATCGATTCAGCATACAGGAACAGTGAAACTAAGTTCAGGACTTATTATTTCTTATGTTAACCAAGATACTTCTCATTTAAAGGGAAGGTTATCTGACTTTATAGAAAAGCATAAAATTGATGAACCGTTATTTAAAGCAATTCTACGAAAGATGGACTTTGACCGAATTCAATTTGAAAAGGATATTTCTCATTACTCAGGTGGACAAAAGAAGAAGTTGCTTATAGCCAAAAGCTTATGTGAAAAAGCTCATTTATATATATGGGATGAGCCTTTAAACTTTATTGATGTTTATTCCCGTATGCAGATTGAAGATCTTATTCAGAGATTTAATCCGACCATGCTTTTTGTTGAGCACGACCAGACATTTAAAGAAACAGTTGCAACCAAATATGTATCTATGTAGAGAATGATTATAATAAGAATAAAGAGGCTATTATCCAATACACGGATAATAGCCTCTTTATGTAGAAAATTAATTTAGATTAGATTTGTCCCTACTCTTTTATTCATTTCTGATATGCTTTATAGGAAACGCATACACCAATTAGTGACCGATCCTCAAATGAATAAAAGTAGAGGACTAGTTAAATAATTTAAATATCAACTCGTATAGAAAAAATCAAATATACTGCTGAGTTTATTTGATACTAAACAATCTCGGAGCGTTTTTGTTTAATAGAAGTAATTATCTAAGTGATCTCTTGTAGATTTAGGGGTGAAGAAGCGATTAGAATTGAATTGGTGGTGCCTTCGCCTGACTTATGAATGGGAGTGTTCAGTTTGAAAAAGCATATCCTGGCTTTATTTCTACTTCTGCCACTACTGTCACTGGTCGCTTGTACTTCTAATTCAATTAGTGAGACATCGAATGAATTAAAAGTATCAAAGGAAGAAAATGAATTACAAGAAAGCACAAATGAGATTGAAAAGGCAGTGACAGAAGGGAACTGGGTCTTGTCTTCAACATTTGATCATTCGGTTGAATATGAAACTGGTGAAGAAGGTTCTTACGAGATTGTGGGAAACAAAGATACGGTTGGCTTTACTGGACCATTTCCGATTATCGCGAAAGATAGCCAGAAATATTTTTGGTTTTATTTTGGAAAAGAAAATGTCTACAATAAACCGGTAGAAGTGAAAGCCATAAAAAAAGGGACAGAGGAGACTGTTAATATACTTTCAGGTCCAAGTAATTTTTATAAAGGTGCAGAAGTAAGTCCTGATAGCGTGAATATGCCATCGCACTTAAAATTTCCATCAGCAGGGGTATGGAAAATACTCGTATTTATTGACGAGAAATTATATGAAAGTATTGTTGTAGAAGTTGTATAGAGATTGTCTTTTTCAACTAAATCGGAGCTTTTGTTAAACAGCGCGTGAGCGCCTTTTGAATAGTTTTTGAGTAAGTTCATAGATGAAGGTAATTAAGTTGGGAGAGTGGTTTGAAGGGGAATGATTGTTCGAAATGCGAAGCTAAAATGGTAGAAGTGAAACTAGATAGTTACCTGTTAGAATTTATAAAGCAGGAGAAAAACCTCATGCGAAAACTATGAGCGATATTAAACCTTGTTATGTATGTTCAAGTTGCGGATTTATAGAGTTTTATGCAGCACAACCAGAAAAGTTCAATTAAATCGTTATCTGAAATGCTTTGCTTATTCAATATAATCGGAGCGATTGCTTAATGAAAGTAAGCGCTCTATCTAGGGTTAAGGCAGATCAATGAAATTAAGAGTTATAGTATTAATAAAGTAGAGAAGAGAAATAGGGGGGAAGAAATGAGCACGAAATTATATCTTACACGACACGGAGAAACTGTGTGGAACACTAAGCATCTTATGCAAGGGTGGAAAGACTCTCCCTTAACCGATAGAGGAATAAATCAAGCAAAGAAATTGTCAGATAGGTTATCGGATGTTCCATTAGATGCTATATATTCCAGCACAAGTAACAGGGCAGTTCACACTGCTGAAATTATTAAAAGAGATAGATCTCTTGAAGTATTTAGTTTCAATAGTCTTAGAGAAATGTCTTTTGGAGTTTGGGAAGGTAAGACTTTGGAAGAAAATAAACAGGAAAGTCCTGAAGATTGGTTTTCTTTTTGGGAAACACCACATCTTTTTTCAAGTGATACAATTGAGTCATTTGTTAAAGTCCAAGATAGAATGGCGAAAACGATAAGAAATATAGTTGATCAACATCGAAATGAGAATGTTCTTGTAGTGACGCATTCCATTGCACTTAAACTATTGATCGATTACTTTGAAAAAAATACACTTAAACAACTATGGTCTTCTCCAGCTATACCATCAGCAAGTTTAACTTTGGTGAAAACAAACAATGAGCATAATGAAGTAATCTATAAATTTGATACCGTCCATATGGATGAACCAAAAAATACAAGCTATACATAGGTCTTTATAATTGGAAAAAGAGTTTGACTAAGCATTGGGCTATCGATCATTTAGCTTCGTTCATTGACGAAGCTAAATGATTTAAGAAGAAAGCACTAGAAAGGGTGATTCGAATGGAGAAATTAAAATTGGCATTATTGATGATTATAACAGTTGTTCTATTGTACATAGCTTTTGTTATTTCTGATCCAAGCTTTGGAGTAGGATACTAAGCAATCTCGGAGCGTTTGCGAAAGATTAAGCGTTTTACATGGGTTTAGGGTAGGATTGTTGTGCGAAACGTTTCTAATTAAATTGAGAATGGGCACATTACTCAGATAAAACTTAGGCAGTTCTTTACAGAACTGAAGGATTATATCGAAGAGTCAAATGATAGAGTAACGTCTTGAAGGGCTCTCTCTTAGTCGATTAGCACTTGAATTAGCAAGAAAGAGAGTGTTAAAAGCTCGATGAAAAGGCGTAAGAATTCACCGTATCAGTTACACTGACGAAACTCTATCTGAGGGGATGACGTGAATCATAGCGCTTGAGCTGAATGAGCAAGGTGAGAATGCCATAACCCTATAAGAATAGAAGGGTACGCTGACAAACTTCTGAATGTACGGATCTACACCTGCAATGCATAGAAATGTGCATATCACTTAATGTGAGGTTAGCTGTGGATGAGTAAGAATAGCAATTATGAAAACCCATGTGATGTTCTAGGCATCTCTAAGCTAACAGGTCTACAGGAAGCACCTAAACTCATTCAATAGTAGATATAATTCAACGTTGTAAGCTGATAACACGGAGGGCTTGCTTCCAATGAAATGGTGATAAGGAAAACAATAGCGAAAATAACTACTGTATAACTTACCTTTATATCAGTGAAAGTGGTGGCACAGTACCAATGAAATGTCTAACTCACATGGAGGGATCGCCACTAGACTAATGAAGATCATTCAACCATGTAAGACAGTTCTTTATCGATTAATAAGGTTCTCGTGAGACTAAAAGAGGTTTAACTCCTAAGGGAGTCACCGACTTGTTGAAACGGAAGAAACTGAGACACGCTGAGTATTACAATATGGAGCACTGCTTTGATAATCTGTACGCTCAAAGTGTTAATGGTCAGAATTTCTATGACTTAATGAATATTATCTGTTCGAACGAAAATATACGTCTTGCCTATCGAAATATCAAACGAAATACAGGAAGTAAAACGGCAGGTGTTAATAAGCTAACCATTAATGATATTAGACCTTTATCTGTAGAAGAAGTCATTGATAAAATTCAAAAAATGCTTCAATCTTATCAACCTCAAGTCGTTAGGCGTGTTTTAATACCAAAAGCCAACGGCAAAACAAGACCACTGGGGATACCTACAATTTGGGACAGAATACTTCAGCAATGTATTCTGCAAGTTCTAGAGCCGATTTGTGAGGCGAAGTTTTATAAACACAGCTATGGTTTTCGACCTAACCGAAGCACCCATCACGCAAAGGCAAGGATAGAATCTTTGATCAATTTGAGTGGGCTTTATCATTGTGTCGATGTTGATATCAAAGGATTCTTTGATAATGTCAACCATAGTAAATTACTTAAACAAATCTGGTCATTTGGAATAAAGGATAAAGCATTGCTTTCAATTATCTCTAAGCTCTTGAAAGCAGAAAATGAAGGAGAAGGTGTTCCGACAAAGGGTACACCGCAAGGTGGTATTCTATCTCCTTTACTCTCTAATATTGTTTTAAACGAACTTGATTGGTGGGTAAGCGACCAATGGGAGACTAGGAAAACAAATCATCAATACAAGCACAATGGAAGTAAAACACAAGCTTTGAAGAGGTCGAATTTAAAAGAAAGTTATATCGTCCGTTATGCGGACGATTTCAAAGTCTTATGTCGTACACGCTCACAAGCAATAAAAATGAATTACGCTATAAAAGATTTTCTCCATACAAGACTCCAGCTAGAGGTAAGTGAAGAAAAATCGAAAGTAGTTAACCTAAAGAAAAACTCTTCAGAGTTTCTTGGATTCACCTTCCGTGCTGTTAGGAAAGGGAAGACGAGAAAAGGTTTTGTAGCTCATTCAAGTATGTCAAAGAAAGCCAAAGAAAATGCCAAAATAAAAATTAAAGAATCAATTAAGGCTATTCACAAGAAACCTTGTACTGAAACCGTTTGGCATTTCAATACAGTTGTCATGGGAATCCAAAATTATTACGCTGCCGCCACTCATATTACAAATAATTTAAATGAGTTGAACTTCTATCTTCGAAGAACATTATATAATCGATTAAAAGACGTGAGGAAAAAAGCCGAAGTTAAAGACATGACTAATACGCTACAAAAACGCTTTAAAGGGTACGAACCTCAATACTATAAGATTCAAGACATGGTATTCGTCCCAATTTATGCCCAACGGCATAAAACAAACTTATGTTTCTCACAAACTATCTGTAATTATACTACCGAAGGTAGAGAGAAAATACATCATAACTTAAAAGCGATTCAAAAAAACGTACTAAATCATGTCATGACAAACTTTATACGGAATCGAACGATTGAATACAATGATAATCGTATTAGTAAGTTCATCGCTCAGTACGGTAAGTGTGCTGTAACAGGCGTAGAGCTTGGATTATCGGACTGGCACTGTCATCATAAGAAACCTTATTATATCTCGAAAGATGACCGCTTCTCTAACCTGATCGTATTATATGAACCAGTACACCGGCTTGTACATTTAAAAGATACACTTAAAATTGAAGCCATCCTGAAAGAATTAAAGCTGGAAAACAAGCAAAAAGAAAAGGTGAACGATCTGCGGAAACAGTGCAATCTTCAAGCAATCTAAGACTTAATATAAATAGGCTTTATTCATTACATCGAAAGAATGAATTGGATTAGTTGGCGCGCCGTACGCGATGAAAGTTGCACATACGGTGCAAACAGGGGGAAAAGGGGGCGATAATTTCAAACTCTTACCTATCTGTATGAATGATATTCTTTAACTTAAACACAAGCGAATACGAAAAAGCATTAGGGGGAGAAGTACATAATGAAAATCCGTCTTGCTAATGAAATAAACGAAAACTATAAAAGTCATATTAATAACAAACTCTATGAATATAATTTAAAGCATTTTCAAGAAGATTTAAGAGGAAGATACCAAGAAATAAATCTATATCTAATTGATGAAGATAATAATGTTCGTGGAGGCATATTAGGTGAGACTTGTTGGAATTGGTTAGAGATACATACTCTTATTATTGATGAAGAGTTACGTAAATTAGGGTATGGGTCTAAATTATTATTTGAAATAGAACAAATTGCTATAAAGAATAAATGTGATTTTATTAAGGTGGATACACTTAGTTTCCAGTCATTAGATTTTTACAAAAATCACGGTTATCAAGAATTTGGTATTCTTGACAATGTAGGAAGAGACTACAAGCACTACTACTTAAAAAAGGATTTATAGATCAAATGTAATAAATAGCTGATCTATCTTCCTGGCTGTAGTCGCTATTCCATAAACTCGGAGCAAATACAGAATAACAACAGGATCGCTGCTCTTTTTGAATGCAGTAATCCTGTTATAAATAAAAGACAATAAGGAGGAATCGTGCAAACATCAACTTATTCATTATACTGGGCACTTATTATTTATGGTGCTCTTTTAGGTTTAATCTATGTTTTCCCAAAGACAAGGCAGCTTTATAAGAAATCATTTGATTTTAGCGTTTTGAAGAAATTCCCAACGTACCTTCTGATTTTAACAGCATTTCTGACAATATTTTTTGCGAATCTAGTCATCTTCAAGCGTAGTTTATCATCAACCTTTAATTTACTTACTAGTAATTATTCACAAACACTTTTTTTAGACACCTTCGAACTAGTATCACTTCTTGTTAGTAAGCTTATAATAGCTCCAGTTTTTGAAGAGTTAATGTTCAGAGTACCATTATCTATTTGGATGAATAGACGTTTCTATTTCATCTTCGCACTATTGGTTTCCTCTATAATATTCGGAATGATGCACTCAGAGTACCCGTTATTCGGTGTCATATTAGGAATCGTTTTTGGGATTGTTTATGGATTAACTAAGTCTATTGTTCCCGGTATACTCGTTCACTTTCTATGGAACCTATTTTCACTCTATTATTTTAATTACATATAGTAATCACCATTTTAGATGTTCCATTAAATCGGAGCGATAGCTAAATAATGACTATCGCTTATTGTGTTAACAGAGTAGGTTAAGTTAATGATTACGGTCTGATTACCTTTCAATAATCAGTTCAGGTTATCGAATAATAGTAGGGAATTTATTGGTGATGTAGAAATGAATGAATTGTTGGCAAATGTATGTGGTTGAAATTCATCTATTTTTTGAGGGAAAAGGTGATATTTATGAAAACAACCAAGTCAAAAGACGGCACAATCTTGGCATACGATGTATACGGAAATGGTCCAGCGCTCATTTACATAACTGGGGCAAGCTGCCATCGCTCATTTAAGCCCATAGTGCAAGATGCCAAAATATTTGCCACTGAATTCACTGTTTACAATTACGATCGCCGTGGACGTGGCGATAGTGGTAACACACTGCCTTATACTATAGAACGTGAAATCGAAGATATCGAAGCTATGATTGATGCGGCAGGCGGAAAGGCGCATTTGTATGGGCATTCTTCTGGTGCTGTAATTGCACTTGAGGCAGCACTTCAACTTGGCAACAAAGTGCAAAAAGTAACTATGTATGATGCACCATATGTACGTGACGAGAAAGAAAAAGCCGATTATAAGCAATTAAGCCAAAAAATACACAAACTTCTCGAAAATGAGAAAAATGCAGAAGCAATGCTTACCTTTTTAAAGGGGATTGGGATGCCCAAAGTATTTGTTTTATTGTTGCCGTTATTTCCTGGCTGGAGAACTACGAAAGCTCTAGCTCCAACCCTTGCATATGATATTACTCTAACTCAGGATATGCCACCCCTTGAACGAGCTACTCAAATTTCCATACCTACACAAATAATCGTTGGCGAAAAAAGCCCGGTCTCAATAAATGATGTTGGTCGCCAACTAACAAAGGCAATTCCAAACGCAAAGTTTGTACAACTTGCAAAGCAAGACCACATGGTTAACGGAAAAACCCTGCTGCCAATACTTTCGAGCTTTCTCAAACAATAATACTAAGCTACTACATTATAAAAAATCATTGAAAGTGGCTAGCCTTGTGTGATCTAGACAATATAGAAAACGTTAAAGCCTCAAATAATATTTCAACTTTCTACAATGAGAAGGCGTTTTTTTGGTATTCAGATTTTGGTGCAAAAATTTAATGGATTGTAGATTATATTAAGGTGTAGAAGACTATCGGGGCGTTAGTTTAAGTTCTGCTCCAAGTTATCTCGAAATCAAGTCTTCTTGAATATCGGAGCTTTTGTGTAATAAAAAGCAAGCTTCCAATGTAGGGGTGAGGATTGTCAATTTATTCTTATTGAAAGGATTAACTTATGAAAAGTAAGGATTACAGCAAACGAAATATCATTCAGTGGATTGCATTTGGAATTGTAATGCTCTCTGTCGTTATAAGATTAGTATTGTTCGTATCAGGAATAGCTCGGGATTTAGAATACAACACAATTAATGCTATAACTTGGACAGGTTTTGCGATTGGTATAATTTTATTATTGATTTCTTACTTGTTTCCCAAGGAGGCTTAAAACTTCCAATACGCTTTTCAGTTAAATCGGAGCGATTGCTGAATAGCTTAGGGGAACCTCGCATTGAGGTTCCCTATTTTAGCTCCAATATCAACAATAAGCTTTAACATAGCTATAATATTAAAAAAGGGGTTCGATGATAAAATGGAGATCCTCTCCGTTTATTTAATTATCGGGATATTGATTAGTACATCAATTTATTTAATGACAGATTTTCGACCTAGGTATTTTTTATCTGTATTGTGCATTGCCTGGCTGCCTCTAATACTCATTGGAATGATTATATCTTTATTTATGGATTTAGAAGAAATCTCCAATAAGCAAAACAGATTAGAGCACAAAACCAGGAAATAAATCCAAAAACAGTAACAATCTTATTTTCAGACCACCCATGTTTTTTTCCAAAGTGAAAATGAATCGGTGTGAAACTAAAAATACGCTTTTGAGTAAGTTTAACTGACGTAACTTGTAAAATAACTGAAAGTTCTTCAGCAATATATATAAAGAACAAAACGGGAATTAAGATTTCAACTTTCTCAATTACTGCTAGAAATGAGAGCGATCCCCCAATAGCTAATGATCCCGTATCCCCCATAAATGCTTTGGCAGGATATATATTATAAATGAGAAACCCGAGTAAACATCCAATCATAATTAAACAAAAAAGTTGCACCTCTAATCTGTCTGAAACCATAAAAAAGAAAAAGTATGAAGGGATTGCAACAACTCCTAAAAGACCGTCTAAACCATCCGTGAAATTTATGGCATTTGCTGAACCTACGACAAACAAGCTGATAACAATGAAATAAACCACCAATGGAAGATCTAAGGATATATTTTTATAAATATTAATGCTAGTGTCTACGCCTATTACATTGATCGCGTAAAAAAGCAAGATACCAGTAAAAGTAAATTGAAAAATAAGTTTGGTCTTACCCGATACTCCTAATGGATCTTGACGAGAAGCTTTCCAAAAGTCATCCAAAAACCCAACAAAACTAAAAAGAATGTATGTAATAGACAAGAAATACATTAATGGAGTAGGTGAAAAAAGAATTGATATTATAATTCCTACAAAAAGAATAATTCCAAACATTAACGGAGTACCTTTTTTTAACTGATGAGCTGAAGGAAGTTCTTTTCTTATCGGTTGAAGGAGTCTAAGTTTTCTCAAAATAGCAATTAATAGTGGAGATAAAATTGTAACAACTATAAAAGCAATTAACGCTGGGATTATTTGATCGCTCACTTTTTTTCTCCTTTTCTCTTGATAATCTATAAATACGTTCTAGAAAAGTCATTCATTTCCTCTATTTTATATAATGTTATTATGTATATGTTTCTTTATTGGAACGGCATGTTTGTTTAATTAGCGTCTCTTTTCTTGTTCAACAATCTCGGAGCTTATCTTTAACAGAGATAAGTCTCTTTTTTTGTAATCAATTATGAGAATTTTTACAGAAGGAATTATATGGTATTATTTAATGGTGATTTTATTTCTGATTATTACTAATTGTAAGGGAATGATGAATTTTTGAACTCTTATATTTGTATTACTTGTGGCACACAGTATGCTCCATCTGAATCTTATCCCACTGTTTGCAACATTTGCGACGAAGAAAGACAATATGTAAATCCACAAGGTCAAGAATGGACAACACTTTCAGACATGAAGAGTAACACTTATGAAAATGTTATTCATAAGGAAGAAGATAACCTTTATAGCATAGTGACCAAGCCAAGTTTTGCAATCGGACAAACTGCTTATCTAGTTAAGAGTAAAGGTTTTAATTTATTGTGGGACTGCATCTCTTATCTTGACGATAAAACAATCGATGAGGTCAGTGAATTAGGAGGAATTGACGCCATAGCATTATCGCACCCACACTATTATTCCTCACAAGTCGAGTGGGCGGAAGCGTTTCAAGTACCAATTTACATACACGAAGATGATCAAGAGTGGATTAATAGGGAAAGCCATTACATAGAATTTTGGAGTGGCGAAAGCTTAAACTTAAGAAATGACCTAACCATTCACCGATTAGGTGGGCATTTTAAAGGCGGATCTATACTTCACTGGCAAAAGGGTAACGATGAAAATGGTGTACTTTTGACTGGGGATATTATTCAGGTAGTGGCAGATCAGAAATGGGTTAGCTTTATGTATAGCTATCCAAACCTGATACCACTTCCTTTAAGCAAAGTTGAAGAAATGGCTTCGAAAGTAGATGCATTGACATTTGATCGAATTTACAATGCTTTTCATAATATAGTCGAATCTGATGCTAAGCGTGTTGTGCAACGTTCTGCTGAACGGTATATTAGCGCCATTAACGGGACTCTATTTAAGACGTAATACAAACTGAAGTAATGAAATGTTTTGCTTATTATTCCGTGCTATCTTCCACAGTTTCGGAGCAAATCTTAAAAAAGGTAGGCTATTTGAAAGTAGGTGTTCTTACTATGAAGTCTTTAGGTCAAATCCTTTTGCTAGCCGGAGTTCTTCTCTTATTGACTAGTTGGCTAGTAGAAGGTCTACAATTTTTTACTATTTCAATAGTGTTATTAGGTATTGGTGTTATAGCAGTATTAATTTTTTCTATCAGAGAACACACAAATAAGCCTTTACTATGCAAAATAGGTTTTCACAGATACAACCATATCGATTGGGAGAAGGGTTTTCCAAGAGCTATTTATCAATGTGAAAGATGTGGCAATGTTAAAAGAGTTATGAGGGGAATGTAGAAAAAATAATTTATTTCTAAGCTAAGTCTTCAATTATCTTGGAGTGATTTAGGAATATCATTCTAGTTTGTGTGTTGGCACGATATTCTTGAATCATACTTATTAATAGGATGAATTAACGATTTGTGAAACCTAGTCTGTTAGAATACACAAAATAAGGTTTGGAATGAGAGGGCTAAAGTGAGTAAATCATTATTACATATTGAAGGACTGATCGTCTTACTTGTTTCTGTGTATTTTTATGCCAATATAGACGGGAGTTGGTGGCTATTCTTCCTTTGTTTACTTGTGCCAGATATATCTATGTTGGGTTACGTGATTAATAATTCAACAGGTTCAATTATTTATAATTTTGGACATACGTATATCATTCCGTTAATACTTATCGTTCTTAGTGTTATTTTACACCAAGATTTGATGTTGGCATTAAGTATTATTTGGGTTGCACATATTGGTATGGATCGGACAATCGGCTACGGTTTAAAGTATCCAAGTAACTTTAAAGATACGCACTTACAAAAAGTTTAGACACCCATTTGAACTCTAAGGTGTGATTGGGAAGTCAAACCTTTCTTCAACAATCTCGGAGCTTATCTGTAATAAGATAGGCTCATTTCTTTCTAAACTAATGATTGACTAATTTGCTTAATTTGAAATAATTGGGATTAAGTAATTGACATAAATTTTTAGAAATCATTGGGCCTTAAAGAAAGGGTGGGGTAGGTGAAAGAAAATTTAAAATTAGCTTGGATTTTTTCTTGGTTTGCACTTGTAGGGCAGCTGGTCTTTTTTATAGGAGTCTCATTTTTTACAGGGGAATGGCGATATGTTATGTGGAGTTTTATGGTGAGTATGGCAGCTGGCGTTCCCAGTTTAATTAGGACCTGGCAAGCTCAAAAAAGGCAAACCAAAATAGGGTAAACGTAATTCATACGGATTATTAGTATCTAACATTTATTTATAAAATTGATGTTACGTTTGTGATAGCCAAACTCAAGATCGATAATATGCTTTTTTAACTTTAGCTACGTTCTATAGCTTTAAAAATTCATTTCACTGGGGGACAGAATGAATAAGGATAAGTTAATAGGTTTAGTAGTTTGGGGATCAATCATTGGAATAAGTGGATTCGTGATGTTGTTTTTCAGTGTTCATTTTGGCACTTCAATTGCTGAAAACTGGTTGATAAAACAAGGTGGAGCAGATACTGGGTATTACAATATCATTGTGAAAAGCTCTATTAATAACTTTTTAGTAGGTGGATGAATATTATTTGCTTTTGGACTAGCCATAAATTTGATTGCTTATTATAAACTGCAATCGATTAAGGATAAATCTAATTTAGAATAGCCCTTACTCATTTAGAAAAATGAAAGCAATGCGATTTTAAACAATTTCGGAGCGCTTGCTTAATAAAAGATAAGCGCTTTGTATAGGTTTATAGTTGAATATTGAAAGGTTGAATCTTAATGCTTAAAGTCAAAAACATAATGCCTAATATTTCTGTTGTTTTGGTTTTATT
The DNA here is from genome assembly GCA_963739655.1 of uncultured Bacillaceae bacterium. Taxonomy (GTDB): domain Bacteria; phylum Bacillota; class Bacilli; order Bacillales; family Guptibacillaceae; genus Guptibacillus. The sequence goes on from CAVUAW010000018.1 coordinate 17,465, forward strand.
GATTATATATGTCTCTACTATACCTACATATATAAAATTGTTACTTGCCATATTTTCTATTTTATTTCTGATACCTGTTGCCAGAGAAATGATATTCGAAAATAGACTAAGAAAAATTAAAGTAGCTTTTTATACCTCACTTATATTCTCGCTTGGGTTTGCTGTCGCTCCAATTCTGAACCCGTTGACTTCTTTTGATGTTTCCAATGTAGCAGGATTTCTTATCGTTTTCTTCTTTAGTTCTATAGGAATCTATTGTTATGGTATACCTGCTTCGATCATCGCAGAACTTGTTTCTAAAAGATACTTCAAATACCGAGCTTTGGTGTCTGGCATTATTCATATTGCTTTTGGTATTTTTACTGTTACTTTTAGTTTTAGTTTGTTTGATTCCCTACATACTAGTGTTTTTATTTTACCAACTATATGTTCTATAATTTTTTTACTAATTGATGAAATTACTAGAAGATGCTTGAGGGAGTCATTCAAACCTTAATCAATCTTAAAAATGTATTTTCCTCATTGAAAGAACCCGATATTCAATCATTTGGTAAAAATTGTTCTTAAACTAAATCGGAACAATTGCTTAGTAATGTGATCGCTCCTTGAATATTAATTTCTTGTAGGATAGGGAGATTTCTATATGACCTATAATTGGAATAATTCCTCTTCATTAATAAAAAGAAAGCGCGCCATGCAGGGTTAGGCAGGTTTCTAGAATACTTGGATTCACTATAACTTAATTCTGTATAATTCTTTTTTATCCATCCTTTTCTCGACTTTTTGTGTTACCATAATTTAGTGTTGGAAGAAAATAGTGGAACGGGATATTGTATGACAGCTATTTGCATGAGGGAATTTATTGGTTTATTTAAAAGCATTCGATCTTTAATAATAATAGCGATCCTAATAGGTGTCACATTGAGCACGGCGAGAACCGCCAAGGGAGTTATTGGTAATTTTTCTTCTAATAAAAGGGAGGAGAAGTATGGAAGTTTTTTTGATTAGTTTCTTTTCGGCAGTAATCATATACATGACTGTTCATTCGATCATCAAGGCTTTAAATATAGCCTTAAATAGAGCTGAGATATCAAAACGAAAATATAGACTTATTATGACTATATCAATTTTTATTGGTACTTTCGTAGCAGGAGTTTTACCTTTTGGATATCAAAGACTTTTTGATGCTATTCTGTAAAGTCTTCTTTAGCTTATCTTTAACAAGGCAAGCTTCTATTTTTTTTGAAGAAAAGATAATGGTATTTAAGACTTGGGAAGCTTAATTGAATAAGTGAAACTGCAATTTTTCTAAACCCTATATACCGTACGAATTAGAAAAATTAAGGAGGTTCAAAAGTGTCCAATGAAGTTCTTTTTATATTAGTTTTAGTATCCATGGCTATATGGATTAAGGTGTCTAGAGAAGCTGTAAAGCCTTCAAAAGAAATAAACTGGTGGAAAATGATTACACTACTGTCTGCTGGTTCATTATCTACATTAGTTATAACTCTTACACTTTTTCAAGGCATGTCTTTATAGTTCCGTTATCTTGGAGCTCTTGCTGAATAAAAGGTAAGCGCTCTATACAGGTATAGTGAAGGCTAGTGTGGTATTTATAGGATGATATTGATGGGTGAAATAAGCATTGCATTAATTTCTTTAGTTTCAATCATTCTAATAGTAGTTTCCATACTTCTTCTAATGAGAAAAAGGAGATAACTTTTTTATAACTGATTTTAAAAAAATAGCAGCTTAAATGTTGAAGAATCATCTTCTTTAATCGGGCGAAATTTCTTATTGCGGAATTACGACATTTCTTTTCATAAAAAGTTGTAGATGTGATTGGTTTTTGAAATAATTGGAATTAAGCTATAGATTAGGATTATTGAAAAGCGATGTTTACGTTCGAGTGTAAAATAAGAATTCATAAATGTTGTGAAGGGTGGTAATATCGTTATTAAACATTTTAAAAATAAGCGTTACTGGATACTTATGCCACCATTTTTAATAACTACGATGTTACTATTCAGCATACTTCCTTATGATAAGATGTATTATTCATTTTTTGTGGTTATTGCATTTTGGATTATATATTACGTTTGGAATTCTTATGCAATTAAGAAGGACAAGCGAAAAAAACAAGCCTCATCTGAAAATACGGAGTAGAAAAAATGGACTGATCCGAACGATTTCTAGTTTCTAATGTGCAGACTCAATCTATCAGCACAAAAAATTGTCAACCTTAATTTTTAACATAGCTTAATAAAAAGTAAGTGTTCTATGTAGGTTTAGTTAGTTATCTGGAAGGCATGAATTCAAGATAATAGAAATTTCATTAGTGAAATACTGGATTGTACAAGAGTTGGTATAATTAAACTTTCTTTATGAGCCACAGTTTAGCTTTTTTTGACAAAAGGTAGATTCCTCTATTGTCACTTAAATTTTACAGAAAGTGAGGCACTCACTATGAGGGGGGGAATAAACAGGCTAATAAAACTCGCTATTCTCACATATGGCGGGGAATCATACTATCCTATTTATCTTTACGAGTGCTCATGTTAGTGTTAACAGGTTTCTATCATTATGTTTTCTATTATAAGGAAAATATGTCTATTTCTTTTTTCTATTTTGATTTACTTTTTTTGTTTCTTTTTTTTACGCACCTCTATTTTTCCAGTAATAAAACAATACCCATGAAACTAGTCCTGGTAGTTGGTTTAATTTTATCAATGAGTAGTTATCTAGTATTGTTTTTATTTTATATTGTGGCGCATGATGGAGCAGAAGTTGTATTACCTAGTTCTGATGATAAGGATCATTACCTCATTCGGCTTGGAGACTTGCCAGGATTGCATCCTGATGAAAAGATGATAAATCGAGATATCTCTATATATAAACAAAGAATTCCATTTGTTTATGAAAAAATCTATGAGGATAAACAGCCTATCCAATACTGCATTGCTTATCTAAAAGGAGATATGCATTTCATACAAGAGAGAAATGTCTCTCTCCTAAAAATCGGAGATCAACAGATTGCAATCAATAGAAAAGAAGAGTGATGATCCCCCTCTTACAAGTTACTTATTAACACAACAGAGAACTTTATCTCGAAATGCGTTTGACAATACCTGGGTATCAAACAATGAGTTGAACTTAATGGAATTTAAAATGTAATACGACAGATTTTCTATTCAATAAAATCTGAGCGATTCCAGTATATAGTTTTGATTTAAGTGTTTGATTGTTTTAAGGAGGTACATGATGAAGATTGCTAATTTATCTAAATTAGATAAATGGCGAGCGAAGTATGGAGCGTTAGCTATAGCATTAACTTGTTTAATTAGCGCCATCAATAGTTGGGGAGATAATTGGATTCTTACGAGTGTCTTATTATTAGGTGTATTGGTCTGTGGAACGATAAGTTATTTTGATATTAAAAGATCCAAAATGGAGGAAGACTAAACACTAAACAAACAACTTTCAGAAGAGGTGGATCAACTAAGAAAAGAATTGGAGCAATTAGAGTATGTAACAGTCGAGAACAATTGTAGTAATTAGAAGAACACCACACTGATGGTGTTCTTTTTTTGTTTTAACCATACAAAATTCTCAAATGTTTTTTAGGAAAAATCAAAAAATAATTCACAAAATCAGTAATGTGTTATATATTTATAACATAAAGTTAATTATTTCTAACAATAGGAGGTAAGAGAGTTGAACTCAAAGACTGCGTTGATTCTTGTATCTTTGTTGTCTGTTTTCCTTGTCGCTGGATTCTTATTTCAGATGGTCACGATCTTCCAAAACGATGCGATGACGACTTCTGAGTTAATCTTGACGATGGCTACCATGGTGACCATGCTGCTACTCATCCCCATCTTTCTACGTTTATGGAAAAATATGAAAGAAGGTGTTCCTCACGATGATGAACTTTCACAGAAGATGAAAATGTTCGCTGCAGGGTATTCCTATTTTTCATCGCTTATTATCTGGTTAGTCTTGTTTGCTTTCCATAAACAAATTCAACAGGATGATTTACTGATGCTAGGACTCTCAGGAATGATCTTTAGCTTTGGAATTAACTGGTTACTAGTTAGAAGGAAAGGATTTCAGTAATGACCACCAGAATGAAAGAATTGCGAGCAGCTCTTAAAATAACACAGGCAGAGCTTGCAAAACGAGTGAACGTTAGAAGAGAAACAATCGTGTTTCTCGAAAAAGGGGAGTACAATCCGTCACTTAAACTAGCCGCCAAAATTGCTAGACAGTTAAATTCAGGGATTGAGGATGTGTTTATTCTTGACGAAGATGATTTGAAATAAGTGACCTGATAGAACAACCGGTTGACCATGCATCGTAGAAACGTGATTGAGCCTCTGTTATTTACCATCTATTTTCTGAGGATTCTTAATGAAAATGTATCATACCAACAAAAAAAGGGTATCAAATTGACTTGCAATTTGATACCCAATTATTTATGAATTACCACTTCTTGTACTCCAAACCTCCTTATAAATCATATGGAGGTACTTTTTGTGGCTCTTGCATTTAGTTATGCATTCGATTCAGATTTCTTCTTTTCATCACGATCAATGACTGCAGCACCAATGATGTCGCCCAATACATTCGAAGCTGTACCAGCCATACCAATGATTACATCAACACCAGCGATAAGAGCAACGATTTCTAACGGAAGGTTAAACATCGTCAGCACTGCTGCTAATGTGACTAAACCTGCAGCTGGAATTCCTGCTGTTCCGATTGATAACAGCGTTCCGATAAGAACGATCGTAATGAAGTCCATAACGGAAAAATTTAATCCCGTCACGTTAGCCGCAAAGACTATCGAGACGCCCATTCTTAGAGCTCCGCCATCTGAATTGAAGACAGCACCGATCGGAAGAGAAAAATGAGCGATTCTTTCTGAGATACCCGCTTTTTTGGCAGAATCAATTGCTACTGGAAGAGATGCAAGACTACTTGAAGTGAAAAAAGCTGTAAAGTAAGCGTTCTTTGTTTGAGAAAAGAAATGCTTAATATTTACTTTCGCGTACTTAAGAAATGAAGTATAAATCAACGTCCATAACAAAAGAACGCCTAGATAAAATACGCCTATAAAAGCGAACAAGGATTGAAACGTTTGCCATCCTTGATTCCCGAAGGAAGAAGCACTAATGGCGAATATACCGATGGGTGCGTATAGGAGGATGCCTTGTAGCAATAGGAAGAACAAGTCGTTAGAAGCAGAAAACAGACGATAAAGTCTTTCTCCAGATTCACGAAGATCACTCTTGTCAGAGTAGCGCATTTTTGCCATCGTCAATCCGATGATGACAGCAAGAAAAAGAATGCCCATTAACTGTCCTGAAGCGAACGTCTCAAAAAGGTTGTTCGGAACAATATTTAACAAAACATCTGAAAACCCGGGTGTGTCTGGCTTATCGACCTGGGTATCAGGAAGTGTTAGACCGGTTCCTGGATTAATCCATAATGCAAGTGATACTCCGATTAGCACAGCTGCTGCTGTTGTTAGACCATAGTAAACAAGGAGCTTCCCTCCAAGTCGTCCAAGATGTTTTGGATTCATCTGATTAATTGCAAGTACGACTGTGAGAAAGATCACCGGAACTGCAACTAGATTCAATAAGTTAATTAGGATCGTACCAAGAGGTTTAATTGTTTCCATACTTGAACCAAAAAGAACTCCAGCACCAATACCGAGTAAAAAGCCTAGGGTCATCTTTAAAATGAAGGAGGATTGTTTGTATAAATTCCAGATTTTTTGCATGTTTCACCTCTTCTTAAATAGTGGTAACAGTATAACAGGTAGATCGCAGAATGTTTACTAATTTAATTTTCATTTTCATTAGTTTTGAATAGTATTACCCAGGAATATTATACAAAAGTAGATGATAATCTACCCTTTGTCTGGAGGAAATAAGACTACAAGTTAAACATTAAGCGAATGAAGCAATGAATATAGGAATAGGGTACAAGCGGGATTATTCACTATCATGATATACTGATGATGTGAACAAGAGGAGTTAATGTGTATGATTTTCACAACGGCAGGTAGACCAACTGATAGGCTAGTGAAGGAAGCTAGAAGACTATCGAATGACTATAATGGAACGTACATATCGAGGGAAAAAAGATCTGTTCAATATGTTATTGACAAGTATCAAGAATCTGTTGTGATTGTTGGTTTCAATCGGTTGTTTTTATATACTCAAGATGCAGAGAAACCTGTTTTCTTTCATCCGAATTCAGCCATGTTTCGTTGCAAATCACTTCTAAAAGGAAGGCATGATCCGTTCGTCAATGCGTGTGGTCTGAAAGAAGGAATGAGCTTGGTTGACTGTACGGCTGGCCTGGGTTCAGACAGTATTGTTGCGAGTCTAGTAACTGGAGATGGTGGTAGTGTTAAAGCAATAGAAGGTTCACAGCATGCGCTACTACTTCAAGAGGGACTAAAGTCGTGGGAAAGTGGGGAAACGCTTATGAATCAAGCAATGAGACGGATATCGGTTCAACACAAACGATATGAAGATGTGTTACCATCTTTATCGGACAATGAGGTGGATGTTGTTTATTTTGATCCGATGTTTGAGAATAGCACACTTGATTCCGACGGTTTAAGTTCAATCAAACAGGTCGCGCTATATGATACGTTGTCAGATGACATGATAAAGGAAGCGTGTCGTGTTGCGAGAAAGCGAGTGGTTTTAAAAGATTTCTGGCAGAGTTCTCGTTTTGAACGATTTGGTTTTCAACAACTTTTTAGAAAAACGTCAAAGTTTCATTACGGAATTCTCGATAGTAAGGAGTGAAGTAGCTTGTTGCCAGATCATCTTGATCACAATTTGAAAATCCTTTTTATTGGTTTTAATCCCGGACTTCAATCTGAGGAGGAAGGTCATCACTATGCCAACCCAACGAATCGTTTTTATGCTGTGTTGAAAGAAGCAGGCTTGACTGACAGAAAGCTATCGCCAGAAGAGGATCGCAAGCTCCTCAACTATGGATATGGGTTAACGAATATCGTTGATCGCCCAACGAGAGGTGCTGCTGATTTAACTGCTGAAGACTATGCAAGTGGACGCGAACGTTTACTTGAGAAAATTACTATCTATCGACCAAGTGTGAATTGTTTCGTAGGTAAAGGCGTTTATCAACGGTTTTCAGGTGTGAAAAAAGCAGAGTGGGGCTTTCAACCCAAAAACCAAGTGAACGAAATTCGTGATTTTGTTGCTCCTTCTACTAGTGGTCTTGTGCGAATGAATTTGGATGAGCTTACGAAGATATATAGGGAATTAACTGACTGGATAAGATAAACGCGCTTTTATAAGCGCGTTTATCTTATTTATCAAGGAGAACAACCTCTATAATTGGCAGGTTTATTTCATTATACAAACCTCAATAGTAACTTTTTTAGTAGGGGTGTTAAGTAGGCGGGGATTTCTTTTGCTGATGGAATAACGAGACTCTGAGTTCCATATATGTTTCTCATCGTATTTTTTTCTTTTTCCTGTGGTTCACCGTTAGAAAGGAAGACTCCAATGACTTCATAGCCTTTTTTCCTCGTTTGAATGACAGCTTCATGAGTATCGACAATGCCGTTTTCGCTGTAATCATAGGCGGAAGGTTCTCCATCTGTAAAAACGAGCAAAATTTTGTGTTTCTCATTGCGCTCTGCCAATTCCTGTGCCGCTTTTCGTATCGCGTACCCATCTCGATTGTCTTCTTCAGGCTCAAGCTGCATGATTTTAGCACCTTCGTTCGGCTGAGTGGATCGATTGTAATCGATCACTTGAAAGAGGGTATTCGGCTGCTCATGATCATCTGCATCAAAAGCATCTTCATAAAAACCAGTAACAGAGTGCTTAATATCCAATCCTTTTAACGTTTCATGGAAAAGAGCAATTCCGAGCCTTGTTTCTTCCATTTTGTCATACATAGATGCAGAACAGTCTACAAGAAGAGAAAATGTCACATCGAGCTTTGTGCTAGGTGCATTTTTTTTATAGAAAAGTCGTGGGTTCTCATCTGTTAGTAGCCTTAGCAGCTTTCGGTTCAATCGGCCAAAATGCAGATCACTTCGAGGGGCAATCTGTTTTTGTTCGATCGTCTTTTGAATCGCGGTACGAAGCGATTTTTCTGCATATTGAATCTCAGCTTTAGCCATACGATAGGCTTCCTGATCCTCGGCAGATGGTTTATCAGCTCTTCGTGTCACTTCTTTCACGTTTCGATTGGCCTCACCAAGAGGATCCTGAGCTCCCGCAACGGCTTTTGTATCTCTGCTCTCGAGTAGTGCTTCTTCATCAAATTGGCTACCTTCAGATTGTTTAGAAGCACCCTGAACACTTACGAATGCCTGATCGCCAGATTCTTCTTTTCGTTCACCTTCTCCGATAAGGTCTGATTTTGCTCCTTCTTCTAAATCGAACTGAAGGAAATTAGATCCTTCTTGCTCCTGCTCTTCGTGCCACGTGTTCATTTCTTCGTCATATGTCTCTTTATCTTCTTTATCAGTCGTTTCCATCGTATCTTCACTTTTTAATTCACGAGCTTGTTCATCCTCAACGACCTCGGTTGTGTTTGATGCTGTTCCGTACATGGTTAAATACTCTGTCGTCATATCAGCATGATCTACACTTAGTTCGTTACAAAATGCCTCTGATAGAACCGCTATATCATTAGTGGAGTTCGCTTTGCGAATTTCTGAAATCAAGTGCCGTAAATAGGGTTTATATTCACTGAGTCCTTCTCCAAGAGCAACCGGTTTTCGGATCGCTTGGAGGTAGATCGCACAAAATAACGCATCGAGTAATTGATTCTGACGACGATGAACTTCTAGCCGACCACGAAATCGCTTCTGGAAAAGTGTGCGTCTTATATCAAAAGCATCGCTCATTCCGGGTCGGATGGATGTGCAAATTCCCTCAAGCCTCATATCCTCAAGCAACGCAAATAACTGTTTACGGAAAAGCGGGTGAGTACGTTTGCTAATAGAAGAAAGATACCGATCAACATCATCGAAATTTGTATAATGAACGTTTCCAAGGGCCCGAAGGTAAATGTCACTTTTCATACCGTCAAACTGTCTTCCATCAAATATATCATTCCAATAATGACTGACAGTGATCAATTGCTCAGCTGGTCTATAGTACGAATGGAAGGCAAACTGAACTTCACTTTCGATATTGCTTAATGTTTCAGCCAGATCAGACAAGCTTAGGTGTAGAAAAGGATCTGTTTGATTCTCAGCAAAGTTTAGAAACTTCATTTAAGCTTTCTCCTGAATGCGACCAAAGATCGTTTCAGCGATGTTTTCGACTGCAGCTTTTTCTCTTTCATCTTCAAGCTTATCTGTAATCGCACGTTTAATCGCGCGTCTTGCTTCCATAAATGTTGTTAAATCACATGCATCAAGAAGTGAGCGTGGAGAAGCTGCTTCTTCAGAAATTTGACCATCTCTAACTTTTGACTGAAGATCAGCAGACAGTGTAACGAATTGATCGAGTTGTTTTGAATCATCAAGCAATGATTGCTCGCTTAACATTTCCTTAAGAGCAGGACCCTGTAGATATGGTACTTCGATGACGATAAACCGATTTTTTAAAGCTTCATTCAATGGTGCAGTTCCGATATACCCCTCATTAATCGCAGCTATGACGCCAAAGTTCTCTTTGGCACGCACTGTTTCACCTGTGAACGGATTAAGAACCATGCGTCGATAGTCTAGCACTCCGTTGAGGATAGGGAGTGTTTCAGCTTTTGCGGTATTGATTTCATCAATATAGAGTAGCTCACCGTTTTTCATTGCGTTTTCAACTGGTCCTGGGATGAAAGTAATGTGCGCGTTGTTTTGTTCATCGTATGTTAGTGTTTTATATCCTAGAAGCGCTTCAGCGTCAAGATCAACTGAGCAGTTAATTGAATACATCGGTTGATTAAAGAAGTAGCTGATTAACTCAGCAAGCTTTGTCTTCCCGGCACCTGTTGGACCTTTAAGAAGAACATTTTTACCTAGAATGAGCGCTGTTACAGCATCCTTTACGATCGACATGTCAGGTGCCGTATAGCCTTCAGAACCAATTAAGTAGTGATCTGGATTATCATTTGCTTCACGACGATCTTCAATGCGGTCTTGAATTTTTGCTGGAATATCAAACGTTTCATATAATTGCATGAGTCATACCTCCGGGTTTCGTTTATTCGCTTCTGTTCAACAGTTAACTATAACTGAAAAAAACAACCTCTGTCTAATAAGAGTCCTCAAACAGTCAGCATCAATCATTTTACCCGGCAGAAGAGATGAGCTATACTAGTTTTAGCTAGTAGGCCTAAGAAAGAAGGGGGCATAAGAATGAAGCCTATTCAAATAGAAGAAGTTCAAGAAATACTTGAAACCTTCGAAAATAAAGAATTGTATTTTCATCTTGAAACGACAAGTGGAGCATACGCTGCTCAAGATAAAGATAAACTCGCTGTGGGAGCATATATAAGAAATGGTTCTCTCAAATTTTCTAATGTAAAAATGGCAGGTAATGGTCCATTTCGAGTTGGATTTAAATTAAACGAAGGCTGGATGTATGCAGAAGGATTAACTGATTATCAATTGGATGACGGTCGATTACTAATGGCGGGCCATGATAGTAGCGGACGTCTAGCAGTTGCCGTTCAATTAAGCTATACGCCATTTGATTAAGGAGGAAACTATGATGGAGAAACAAGTCCTCGTGATTTTTCCGCATCCGGATGACGAAGCTTTCGGAACTGCTGGATTGATGACGAAATTTGTAAAAGAAGGCGTTCCCGTTACATATGCATGTGCAACACTTGGAGAAATGGGCCGCAATATGGGGAATCCGTTTTTTGCAACTCGGGAAACATTGCCTGAAGTAAGAAGGAAAGAATTAAAAGATGCTTGTAAAGCGATGGGAGTAGATGATCTCCGCATGCTTGGCTTCAGAGATAAAACTCTTGAATTTGAAGATCCAGAATTGCTTGTATCGACGTTCAGTCAATTAGTTGACGAACTGCAACCATCCCTCATCATTACGTTTTATCCGGGTTATGGGATTCATCCAGACCATGATGCATGCGGAGCTGCGGTTATTGAAACGGTGAAGCGTATGCCTGCAGCACAACGTCCGACGGTATATGCCGTGCCAATTACACCGGATCGTGAAACGGTTCTAGGTAAACCGGATAAAGTATATGATGTAACGGATGTTCTAGAAACTAAGATCAATACGATAAAGGCGCACCGTTCTCAAACGGAAGCGATGGTAGCCCGACTTGATGACGGATCTCTTGATCCCAACTCTGATATTATGAGATACATCAGGCAGGAATCGTTCTGGATCTACCCTTTTGGTGAATAAGTTCAACAGGGTTCATATCTATTCCGTTCGGAACGTGTTATAATTTGCACTATATTACGATAGATGGAGGAATACGACCTAAATGATTACTGTTACAGATGTCGGCTTACGATATGGTGATCGTAAGCTTTTTGAAGATGTTAATATTAAATTTACTCCCGGAAACTGTTATGGACTAATTGGTGCAAACGGTGCTGGTAAATCAACGTTTCTTAAGATCTTATCAGGGGAGATTGAGCCGCAAACAGGCGATGTTCACATGGGTCCTGGTGAACGCCTTGCTGTCCTTAAACAGAACCACTTTGAGTATGAAGAATACGAAGTGCTGAACACTGTTATAATGGGGCATGCACGACTATACGAAGTGATGCAGGCGAAAAATGCGATCTATATGAAGGAAGATTTTTCAGATGAAGATGGCATGAAAGCTGCTGAACTTGAAGGTGAATTTGCTGACCTCAACGGCTGGGAAGCTGAATCTGATGCAGCAGTATTGTTGAAGGGACTTGGAATTTCTGAAGACCTTCATTACAAAAAACTAGCGGACCTTACTGGTTCTGAAAAAGTGAAGGTTCTCCTTGCACAGGCACTATTTGGTACACCAGATATCCTGCTACTCGATGAGCCTACGAACAACCTTGATCTCAGCGCGATTCAGTGGTTAGAAGATTTCCTCATTAACTTTGAAAACACCGTTATCGTGGTTTCCCATGACCGTCACTTCTTAAATAAAGTATGTACGCACATGGCTGATCTTGATTACGGTAAAATTCAAGTGTATGTTGGGAACTATGACTTCTGGTATGAATCAAGCCAGCTTGCACGTACAATGAAAGAAGATGCGAACAAGAAGAAGGAAGAGAAAGTGAAGGAACTTCAAGCATTTATTCAACGTTTCAGTGCTAATGCATCGAAGTCCAAACAGGCTACATCTCGTAAGAAACTTCTTGATAAGATTACACTTGATGATATAAAACCCTCTTCAAGAAAGTACCCTTATGTTGCGTTCACACCAAATCGTGAAATCGGAAATGATGTGCTTCGTGTTGAAGGGCTTAACAAAAACGATCGATGGCGTAAAAGTGCTTGATAATGTGAGCTTTATGCTTAATAAAGATGACAAAGTTGCACTCGTTGGTAAAAATGAGATCGCGAATACGACGTTAATCAAAATTCTAATGGGCGAAATGGAAGCTGATAGTGGTACATTCAAATGGGGCGTTACGACTTCTCAAGCTTACTTCCCGAAAGATAACTCAGAGTACTTTGAAGGCGTTGATACGAACCTTGTTAACTGGCTTCGTCAGTATTCACCTGAGGATCAAAGCGAAAGCTTCCTTCGCGGCTTCCTAGGAAGAATGTTATTCTCTGGAGAAGAAGTGTTGAAGAAAGCGAGTGTTCTTTCCGGAGGAGAGAAAGTACGCTGTATGCTTTCGAAGATGATGTTGAGTGGTGCGAACGTGCTCGTACTCGATGATCCGACAAACCACTTGGATCTAGAATCCATCACAGCATTGAACAACGGACTCACGAGCTTTAAAGGCGCAATGATCTTTACTTCTCATGACCATCAGTTCATACAAACCATCGCAAATAGAGTGATTGAAATAACACCAAAAGGAATCATCGATAAAGAAGCAACATATGATGAATACCTAGAGAATGCAGAATTACAGGCGAAAGCTCAAGCGATGTACAACTAATACAAAAAAGCGGATCCCAGAAGGGATCCGCTTTTATTCGTATAAAGGAAGTCTTGATCGTTGCACATATCGGAGTCTAATATAAAGCGTAACAGCAGCGACAAATAATCCCGTACTAAGGCCAACCCAGTAACCATAAGGTCCAAAAGCAGTGTATTTTGCTAATAGAAAGCCTGACGGTAAACCGATCACCCAATAAGCGATTAAACTCATGAGGAGCGTTACATTTACATCTTTATACCCCCTTAGTGCTCCCTGAATCGGAGCTGCAACTGCATCTGACAGTTGGAAAAAGATTGCATAGATGAGAAAGACTTTGATTAAATCAAACACAACCTGATTACTCGTATACCAGCTCGCTACCGCGTCATTGAAAATATATAAGCATAGTGCAGAGAATAACGCCATTCCCACAGCAAAAGAAATCCCTAGATAGCTGTATTGTTTCGCATCGTCAAACCGACCTCCTCCAACTTCAAAACCAACTGCAATTGTTAACGCCATCGAGATACTTAGTGGAATCATATATAGAAGAGAAGCGAAATTAATAGCCGCCTGGTGTGCAGCTATCGTTTCTGTAGTGTACGTACTCATTAAGAGCGTGACTGCAGCGAAAATGCTAACTTCGAAGAAAATTGAAAATCCAATAGGAACACCAATTTTGAGCTGTTCTTTCCAAGTTGATAGTGAAATCGGGTGGAATCGTTTGAAAATCGCATAAGTTCGAAATGGTCTTACTCTTAATATTACAATAAGTGCAATCAAAAGTATGAACCAATACGTGATCCCTGAAGCGTAACCTGCACCAACGCCTCCTAATTTAGGGAATCCAAACTTCCCAAATATAAGTGCATAATTAAAGAATACATTAATAGGAAGGGAAGTTATTGTTACGAGCATTGTCGTTCTTGTTTCTCCAAGTGCATCAATAAAGCTCCTAAGTACAGAGTAAATAAACAATGGGATAATTCCAAAGGAGAGTCCAATGAGATAGTCTTTAGCGATTTGCCTCACATTTGAATTAAGGTCCATCGTTTGAAGAATAGGGTTGAGGACAGCACTTCCTACGATTAAGATGAGGATGGATAGTGCGATCGACAAGTAGATTCCCTGAAGGACAGTAAAAGAGACGCGATCTTCTTGTTTCGCTCCAATGTATTGTGAAACAATCGGTGTAATCGCAAGTAAGATTCCACTAAGCCCAGTAAAGACAGGTACCCAGAGACTCGAACCGATGGCAACGCCAGCAAGATCGTTGGCTCCGGCTCGACCACTCATGATCGTATCAACGAAATTCATCGAGTAGAGACCCACCTGCGTAATTAAAATCGGATATAAAATGATAACGAGTAGTTTTATTTTTTCTCGAATAGATTGTGTCGGGTACATAAGAAAACATCCTTGCTATGTAGTTTGTTGAACATGGAAATTATAGCATATTCTATGTGCTAGGATATGATATAATCTATATGTGAATTAGTGAGCATACTTCGATTAGAGGTGGAAAAATGTCAGCCAATCAACCAACGAACGTCATTCTTTTTGACGGTGTTTGTAATCTTTGTAATGGACTAGTGAAATTTATGTTTAAGTACGATAAGAAGGCCATATTCTCATTTGCTTCATTGCAGTCGGATGTAGCTATTAAACTGATGAAAGAAGTAGGCTTGGTCAACGTTCCTGATAGTGTTGTGGTCATTAAAGAGGGCAAGTCGCTAGTGAAGTCAGATGCTGTGCTTTATATCGCGAATCGATTAGGCCGACTTTTTCGGCTGTTGGTGATTTTTCGATTGCTCCCAAAAAGAGTGAGAGACAAAATGTATGATGAAATTGCGAAGAGACGCTATAGTTGGTTTGGTAGACGAGAAGCGTGTATGTTGCCGAGTGAAGAACAGAAAAAAAGATTTTTATAGTTCGTGCTCACCTGTAAAGAGGTGGGCTTTTTTTGTTGGGCGAATTTGAAAAGACAGAGGACAGTGATGGATTTTATTGCTAATTGCGCAAGAATTTGAAATAATTGGTATAGTTGTGTTTTGCTTTAATTTGTAAACAATAGTTTTCACTAAAGTGACAGTTAATCTAGGTATAATAAGATTGTTATCATGCTCTAAGAAGGATTTGGTCAGCCGTGCCTAGTGGGTGAGAATGTCATTGGATGAAAGGAATTTTTTAAACTACAGCTCATTTCGAAGATCAAATGATGAGCATGCATATAAGGAGCGGAAAAATGGTGAACGTAATTGAAGTAGACAACCTTTGTAAAAACTATGGCAAGGTCAAGGCGGTTAATAGTATCTCGTTATCCATTCGTCAGGGAGAAATATTTGGAATAATTGGTCCTAATGGTGCAGGTAAAACAACAACACTTGAAATGCTTGAAGGGATTTTAAAACCAGATCGAGGTACGATTGATGTGCTAGGTGTAGTACCTAGTAAAAATTTGAGAGAATTGAACAAACGCATAGGTGTCCAGTTTCAATCGACCTCGATACAGAAAAAAATGAAAGTGAAGGAAGCAATCTCTTTATTTTCTTCTTTTTATCATACCCCTACACAGGAGGATCATCTAATTGACATGTTGGGGCTAAGTGAAGTGCTGAATGTAACTTTTGAAGATTTATCTGGAGGATGGAAGCAGCGAGTGACGCTGGCACTTGCCACAATTCACAAACCCGAAATTTTATTTCTTGATGAACCAAGTATGGGATTAGATCCTCAAGCTAGAAGAGAGATGTGGTCACTCATTCAATTGCTAAGAGGAAATGGATGTACGGTCGTGATAACGACACATTATATGGAGGAAGCAGAAAAACTTTGTGATCGGGTTGCCATGATTTATAACGGACAGCTAAAAGCACTTGATACCCCTCGCCAACTTTTGAAAGAAGTTGCTGGTAAATTCCTTACTTTTGAGTGTACACAACTAGCATATGAAGATTTAGTAGATTTACCTGGTGTAATGAATATTGATGAAAAAAATGGTGTTTACAAGGTATATTCTGAGGATCAACAAACGACAGCCTATCACATTTTTAAGTATTGTCATGAGAATGCTTTTTCTATCTCTAATTTTAAGTTCGATCAAGGTAATTTAGACGATTTATTCGTTCATTATCTGAAGAAGGAGAGTTCAATATGAACGCAGTTATGAATCTTGCAATTCTCGAAACAAAAATGTTTTTCAGAGATCGATTGAGTGTATTCTGGACATTCTTGTTTCCTGTCGTCATGATCTGGCTGTTTGGATCAATGTTTGTAGGCGATAATATGAACGGTCTTTCTTTTGCTGAACGCTTTGTGCCTTCCTGGATCGGCGTTAATATTGTAACAACATCTTTTTTTACACTTGGAACAGTACTAGCGGGTTACCGAGAAACAGGTGTATTAAGAAGATACCAATCAACACCCCTGCAACCATGGAAAATACTTGCTGCTCACACGATTCAGGGTACCGTCATCTTCTTAGTTTCAGCAGTGCTTTTAATGGTATTCGGAATGATGATGTATGGCTTGTCTTTGCCTCACTATATTGGCAGTACGCTTCTTGCACTTCTTATTAGTATTCTAGCTTTTTTTCCTTTTGCATTGTTTTTAACGTCTCTTGCTAAAAATACACAAGCTGCAGCTGCAATCAGCTCATTATTTCTTAACATTATGCTTTTTCTATCTGGTGCTACATTTCCGATCGAATTTATGCCAACAGTACTCCAACACGTAGCGAAGATCTTACCGCTATATTATGTTATCCAATTACTAAGAGGGACATGGAATGAGGCACCGATTACGGAGTATGGGTTGGAAGTGATGGTATTGGTGGCAATCTCAATCGTTTCGGTTATATTAGCTTCGAAGTTTTTCCGTTGGAGCGGGAAATAAATAAATGAAAAATTGGTACGTGAGTGGTAGAAAAGTGATTTATTAATATAGAAACGGAACAAATGTTGAAAATACGCAACTAAAAACGAACGAAAAATCTCTTTTCATTTATAATGTTTGTTTTTAATGTTGATTGTCGCTCATGAATTTGTTACGGTATTAAAGTACTAATATAATACGTCTTTACTCGTATATCCTCAGAAATATGGTCTGAGTGTCTCTACCCGGTTCCCTTAAAGTACTGGACTACGAGTTGAAGTATGAAACTGGTCGACTTTATGTTCATTCGGCTTAATGATTTGGCAGGAAGGTATTTTTGACTAGTTATTTATACTTTAACTTTAGGTCTAGAAGGTAGATATCATTCTACATTTTCTGGACCTTTTTGTATGGACCGTAAAGAGAATTTATTTATAGGAAGGAGACAAGTGATAACGACTGTAGGATTTGACCACTGTAGTAATCTATTAATTTACAATTTCCGATTATACATACTAAGGAGAGTGCAATAATGAGGAATAAAATAATGAAGAAAAACGTAGTAACAGTCATAATGGTTCTATTTTTATTGACAGTAATGTCAGCTTGTAATTCAACTTCTGAACCTTCAGCTGAGAAAAAACCATCTAAGCGACCTATTGTTGTCCAGGGACCTATGCCGATCGAAGCAGAAAAGTTTGCTGAAAAACTAGAAAATGTTAAGGAAGAGAAATCTGGGACGTTTATTTTTTATAAAGGAACGTTAGACAATTATCCTGTAATCGTGGCTAAAACGGGTAAGGGCATGGAAAACACTGCAGCCGCTACCGCAGTAGCGATCGAAAAGTACAATCCTATCGCGATTATAAATCAGGGTACATCCGGTGGCCATGATCCCGATTTGAACGTTTTCGATATCGTTTTGGGGAAAAGAACAGTTAATTTAGGGTCACTAAAAACAACAAGCCTATCTGAAAATGAAGGCATTGAACCGACTGAATGGAAACCAATGGATTTGATGGCGTCTGAAGGAAGTGCTGGGGAAGACCCAGATGCAGAGAAAATTCGTTATTATGAAGGAGACAAAGATTTGCTTTCTGCTGCAAATGCCGTAAAAGAAGAATATACAAAAGGTAAAGTTGTCGAAGGTACGATTGGATCAGCTGACGTTTGGAATAATGAAATTGATCGAATCAAGTGGTTTCATGAAAAGTACGGTACATCTGTAGAAGAAATGGAAGGTGCAGCTGCAGCACAAATTTCAGAAGCTTATGATATCCCTTTTCTAGGTATCCGAGTGCTATCAAATAATAAAGTAAACGGTGGGGAATATAACCCCAACACAGCTGAAGCCAATCAACACTATGTGTACGAAGTAGTGAGAGAATATATAGCTACATTGTCAGATGATTAAATTGAGTTCATCCGCGCGCTTAAACGTTAAGCGCGCTTTTTCATTTGTCATTTAATCGCAACCTGTTTCAAATAGGGAACTTCTGTAAAATGAAATGTCAAATAAACGTACTTATTACACCACGTCTTTTATGATTAGTCCTACCAACGACACTATGATAATTTTTCTTCCAAATCATTTTACATTTTGTATAGTGTGTCTTAGTCTACAATCTTCTACACTTTAATAAGAAAGAAAATTCAGTAAATTAATCGCGTTAGAGGAGGGTTTACATATGGCAGACTCAGTTACCATTGGGTTAATTCAAGCAAGAAATGACGTTGATGGCCAGGAGTCAGTAGAGATTCACAAACAAAAAGCGATCGAAAAGCATATCGATCTTGTTCGGGAAGCAAGTGAAAAAGGAGCACAAATCGTGTGTCTTCAAGAGATTTTTTATGGACCATATTTCTGTGCTGAACAAAATACAAAGTGGTATGATGCGGCAGAAGAAATTCCTGAGGGTCCAACGACCGTTCGATTTCAGGCGCTTGCACGTGAGCTTGGAATTGTCATTGTGCTTCCAATATATGAGCGGGAAGGGATTTCGACATATTACAACACAGCTGCAGTTATCGATGCGGATGGTTCTTATCTAGGAAAATATAGAAAACAGCATATTCCACATGTAGCTGTCGGCGACAACGGACATGGTTTTTGGGAAAAATATTATTTTAAACCAGGAAACCTCGGCTATCCAGTGTTTGATACGGCATTCGCGAAAATTGGTGTCTATATTTGTTATGACCGTCATTTTCCTGAAGGTGCACGCCTTCTTGGTTTAAATGGAGCAGAAATTGTCTTCAACCCTTCAGCAACAGTCGCTGGACTTTCCGAATATTTGTGGAAATTAGAACAACCTGCTCATGCTGTTGCGAACGGTTATTATCTTGGAGCGATCAACCGTGTTGGAACAGAAGGGCCATGGAATATGGGAGAATTTTACGGACAGTCTTATCTTGTCGATCCTAGAGGGAACTTCGTAGCGATGGGTTCTCGTGATCAGGATGAGGTTATTATTGGAGAAGTTAATAAAAAAATGATTCGTGAAGTCAGAGATACATGGCAATTTTATCGTGATCGACGCCCGGAGACTTATGGGGAAATGACGTCGCTGTTACCTTAATGGAGTGAAAGCAGGTGTGGAGGAAAGATGCACCTGTTTTTTAGTTTAAAAACAGGAGGGACGTATATGAGTACGATGGAAACTTCCGTACAGAACGAACTGCAGAAACAATTTTCTGAAGTAGTGCCACCTCTTACAAATCAAGAGGCGTTTCAGGAAGCACAGAGGTGCCTTTATTGTTATGATGCACCGTGCATTAAAGCTTGTCCGACTGGCATTGATATTCCAACTTTTATTAAGAAAATTGGATCAGGCAATTTAAAAGGATCAGCAAAAACGATCATGACGGCTAATCCTGTTGGCGCCAGCTGTTCGCGTGTTTGTCCGACTGAAGAGCTATGTGAAGGTGCGTGTGTGTTAAACCACTCAACAAAACCAATTTTGATAGGCAATCTTCAGCGATATGCTACCGATTGGGCAATTAAGAATGATCAAGTTTTATTTAAACAGGGGACGCCGAACGGGAAAAAAGTAGCCATTGTTGGGGGAGGGCCAGCAGGATTATCAGCTGCTCGAGAACTTGCCCTCCTTGGGTACACCGTTACGATTTATGAAGCTGAGGAGCAAGCTGGCGGTCTTGATACGTATGGGATTGTATCGTTTCGACTACCGAAATCGATCTCGCTCTGGGAGGTGGAACAGGTTGAAAAACTCGGCGTCACGATAAAAACAGGTGTCAAAGTGGGGGTAGATATTCCATTCGAAGACTTACTTTCTACAAATGACCGAGTTATTCTAGCAATCGGAATGGCAAGTGTACCAGATTTGAATATTCAGGGTGAAGAAGCAAAAGGTGTTTACGATGCGATTGAGCTTGTGAAAATGACAAAATCCGCCCCTTTTCCTACTGAAATGAAAGATAAGGACGTTGTGGTGATTGGTGCTGGAAATACAGCGATCGATGGCGCTACTTGCTCTGTTCGACTTGGAGCGGCGAATGTGAAAATTCTCTACAGAAGATCTGCAGAAGAAATGACTGCTTACGATTTTGAATATGAGTTTGCAAAACAGGATGGAGTTGAATTCCGCTGGTTAACACAGCCAGTTGAAGTCCTTTGCAGTGAAGATGGAAACGTTAAGGGAGTTAAATGCGTCAAAATGAAACTCATGGAAGCTGCAGCAGATGGTAGAAAACGAACGGAACCTATTCCTAACTCAGAATTCACGATTGAATGTGATGCAATTGTTAAAGCAATTGGGCAAAAAAGACATTTGCCTTTTATAGAAACGTTAGGGTTGGCTCATCAAGACGGAGTCGTTGTCATTAATCAAGATACGATGGAAACATCTCATCCAAAAGTATATGCCTGTGGGGATGTGATTTTTGGGAAGGGTCAAGGTGAAGCGATGGTCGTTTCAGCTGCTCAGCAGGGTAAAACGGCTGCCTATCATCTGCACGAAAGCTTAAAAGCGACATATTCGGCATAAGTGGAGAGAGGAGAATGACGATGGCAGATCTCAGAACAAATCTTGCGGGCATCACATCACCAAACCCGTTTTGGTTAGCTTCAGCACCACCTACTAATTCAGGGTATCAAGTGCAACGGGCTTTCGAGGCTGGTTGGGGAGGTGCTGTCTGGAAAACGCTCGGTGATCCTATTTTAAACGTATCCTCGAGGTATGCAGCTGTTCACTTTAATGGTCAACGTGTAGCAGGGTTTAACAATATCGAGCTTATTACAGATCGCCCGCTTGAAGTAAATTTAAAGGAGATTTATGAAACGAAAAAACGCTTTCCAAATCATGCAGTTGTGGCGTCCCTCATGGTGGAGCCAAACCAGGAATCCTGGCATGAAATCGTTAAGAAAACGGAAGCGGCTGGAGTTGATGGCCTTGAACTCAACTTTGGTTGCCCACATGGAATGGCAGAGCGGGGGATGGGTTCTGCATCGGGACAGGTGCCAGAGCTTGTTGAAAAACAAACGTATTGGGCGAAAGAAGCTGCCGAAACCCCAGTTATTGTGAAGCTAACACCGAATATAACCGATATTACGGCAACAGCTGAGGCGGCAGTAAGAGGTGGAGCAGATGCGGTTAGCATGATTAATACAATTAATAGTCTGGCTGGTGTTGATATCGATACATGGCTCCCTATCCCTCATGTCGCAGGGAAAGGTGCTCATGGAGGATACTGTGGACCGGCTGTCAAACCAATCGCACTAAATATGGTGAGTGAATGTGCTAGGAATAGTCGAATTAATGTTCCCATTTCTGGAATGGGCGGAGTGTCAAATTGGCAAAATGCCATTGAATTTATGTTAATGGGGGCGAGCAATGTACAAATATGTACGGCAGCCATGCACCACGGCTTTCGAATTGTAGAAGATCTTATCGATGGGCTATCGTCTTATCTTGATGAACGAGGGATTCTATCTGTACAGGACATTATCGGAAAATCAGTCCCTACATTTTCTGATTGGGGAAATCTTGATCTAAATTACAAAGTTGTCGCCCGCATCAACAATGATGTGTGTATCAACTGTAACAAGTGTCATATAGCATGTGAGGACACATCTCACCAATGTATTGATATGTTGAATAATGCTGAAGGGAAGCCATACCTGCAAGTTCGTGAAGAGGATTGTGTAGGGTGTAATTTATGTTCGATTGTATGTCCAGTAGACGGAGCAATCGATATGATCGAGCTTAAACATGAGCAGCCTGCAATGACATGGAATGAACGACAGACGCTTATTGGTTCACTTAAAAATATCAAAGTATCCAAATGATAATGATTAGGAGGATTTTTACATGAAGAAAATTATAAAAAACGGCACAGTAGTGACAGCCAGTGAAACATATGTAGCAGATATATTGATTTCTGAAGGTAAAATAGCATCCATAGGTCAAAATTTGAAAGTTGAAGGAGCTGAAGAAATAGATGCAAGTGGACGATACGTCTTTCCAGGTGGTATCGATCCTCATACACATCTAGAAATGCCATTTGGAGGAACAGTTTCAAAGGATGATTTTGAAACGGGAACGATCGCCGCTGCTTTTGGGGGCACAACTTCTGTCATTGACTTCTGCTTAACTGAAAAAGGAAAGCCCCTCTCAAAAGCGATTAAAACATGGCATGACAAGTCAAAAGATAAATCCGTCATCGATTATAGCTTCCATCTCATGATTAGCGAAATTAACGATGATGTATTGGAACAACTTCCAGAAGTAATCGATCAGGAAGGCATCACATCATTTAAAGTTTTCATGGCCTATAAAAATGTCTTTCAGGCTGATGACGAGACGCTTTATCGAACCCTTCTTGCGGCGAAAGAACTTGGCGCTCTCGTGATGGTTCACGCCGAGAATGGGGACGTGATTGAATACTTGACGAAGGAAGCACTTTCGAAAGGTCAGACAGAACCAATCTATCATGCATTAACAAGACCCCCAGAAGTGGAAGGGGAGGCAACTGGACGAGCAGCACAACTAACCGGACTCGCAAATTCACAGTTATATGTTGTTCATGTGAGTTGTCAGGAGGCTGCGGATAAAATTGCAGAAGCGAGACGTAAAGGCTACGACATTCATGGGGAGACTTGTCCACAATATCTCGTCCTTGATCAAACTTATCTTGAAAAACCAAATTTTGAAGGTGCAAAGTATGTCTGGAGTCCTCCTCTTCGAGAAAAGTGGAACCAGGATGCGCTTTGGAATGCGCTTCGGACAGGTCAGCTTCAAACAGTTGGCTCTGATCAATGCTCATTTGATTTTAATGGTCAAAAAGATCTTGGAAGAGATGATTTCACTAAAATACCAAATGGTGGTCCTATGATTGAAGACCGATTTAGCATTTTATTTTCAGAAGGGGTTTTAAAAGGGAGAATATCGTTGAATCAGTTTGTTGATATTACCTCTACAAAATCAGCTAAGCTATTTGGTTTATTTCCTAAAAAAGGAACGATCTCAATTGGAGCAGATGCTGATGTCGTTATTTTTGATCCTGGCACAAAGCGTACAATATCTGCAGAAACTCATCACATGGCTGTTGACTATAACGCTTTTGAAGGAATGGAAGTAACTGGGGAAGCAGAAACGGTTCTTGTTCGGGGGGAGTTTGTTATTAAAAACAAACAATTTGTTGGTACACCGGGATCAGGAAAATATATGAAACGTGCAAAATATGGCAAGATGGCGAGTATATCGGACAAACCAATGATGATTCAGTAAGAGAAAGAAAAGGAGATAGCTTAATGAAAAAACAGGAAAGCTATTTAAAATCACCAGACCTACTGCCGATCGCTCATAAAGATAAAAAAATCGGAACAACAGGTTTTGCGATGATGTGGGTCGGGATGGCTGTTGTACTAGCTGCATTTGCTATTGGCGGAGCCGGTGTTCAGTCACTGTCACTTACTTGGGTTGTGATTGCTACGATAATTGGAACGGTTGGAATTGGCTTATTCATCACAATTATAGGAGATATCGGAATCGAACACGGGTTGTCGTTTCCCGTCTATATGAGAGCACCATTTGGTACGATCGGTACTCATATTCCATCTGTAGTAAGAGGTCTTGCAGCTTCTTTCTGGTTTGGAATCAACACGTATTTTGGTGCAACAGCGATGAATGCTATTCTTAACGTCCTATTCGGATTTGATAACTGGTTCGTTTGTTTTCTTATTTTCGCTACTGTTCAGCTTGTCAATACGGCACTTGGAATAAAAGCTGTAGAACGTTTCGCAGATCTTGCTGCACCGGTCATTATTATTATTTCAGTTTGGATGTATGCGTCTCTTTCTGATCAAGCTATCGCACAGGGAAGAGAGGTGTGGGGTTGGATTGAGAGCCCAGTTACAGGAGGAGCTGCAGTGACAGCTTTTCTTATTGTTATATTCAGTAATATGGGATTCTGGGCAACGATTTCTGCAGATATTCCATCAATTTCGCGCTTTATTAAAGCACCTCAATTCGAGAGAAGTTGGGTGAAACGTAATAAAGGAACGCTTGTTGGAAGTATGGTTGCTCTTCCAATAACTCAGACGTTTATGGTCATTATCGGGGGTGTATCTTATATTGCGGTCTCAAATTATGATCCAGTTGTGGCTTTACAAGAAGCAGCGACAGGATTAGTTTTGGGAATCCTTCTTCTCATGATTGTGCTGGCTCAATGGTCAACGAATGTATCAGCGAACCTGGTACCTGCTGCTACAATCTTCTCGAATGTCGGTGGACCAAAAGTGCCTTTCTGGGCAGGTGTCTTTATCGCTGGTATTGTTGGATCAGTTGTTCAGCCTTGGAGCTTATTTAATATTTTGATTCCGATTCTACTAATCGTTGGCGGGATCTTGTCAGCCATCGTTGGTATTCTCTTTTGTGATTATTATGTTCTTAGAAAGCGTCGGGTCAATGTTCCAGATTTATACGAACAGCATGGGCAATATCGCTATGCAAATGGCGTAAATGTTGCTGGGTTCATATCTTGGATTGTTGGAGGGTTAGCGGCTTACTTTCTATCGAATTATTCTTTCCTAGTTGGGTTTGTAGTAGGAGCAGCTACTTACTATGTCTTAGCTAAGTACTGGTGGTTCAAAAAGTATGAACAAGCTGAAATCACAGAGCCTAGTGATGAGAAGTATCTTGGGATTACAGTTGGACGAGATTGGGTGATTTTGAATAACGATGAAGCTCAAACGGTAAAAGAAGTTGGAAGTACGCTTGAAGAAGGGAGGTAAAAAGGGAATGAGAGAACATCAACATTATCTAATTGAACGTGAAAAAATCGATTATTTTATTGATCGTGGGTATCGAATCAATGGAATTACAGAGAATTTAAGCGGCGCTTTCATTGAATTTAAATTGATCGATAGGAAATCAGAAGAAGAATCAACGGAAATCCTTCATATTCAGACGGCAGATGGGAGAAAATATTTCTCAGCACTCCTTTTAAAACAAATTCAATCAGTTTCTTAGAGAGGAAGGATGGATCATGGAATACAATTTGTATTCTAAGGATAGTGCCTATCCGTGTGAAGTGACGATTGACGAAGAAAATGGGCGTTACATGATTCGAAAGGCAGATACGAGTGGTGAAATATTTAATTCAGCGGCAGAACTTACTTCCTGGGTGCGTTCAAACTGGAAAGAAACAGATTTTCGAAGTAAAAAGCAGTACTATTATTTGTTAGAGCTTTTAGAAGACTATGAATGGGAAATGGAGGCCGGGCAATAGCCCGGTTTTTTAATTGACGTATAAAAAATTTCATATACCGTACTTATTATAAACATTTTCAAGAAATTTATAGAAACTCATCTAATTATGTCGCATAAATGAGATTAAGTAGAAAAGAATGTATGGATGTAGTAAAGTAATTTTTAAAAGATGTAAGCGTCATCAAAATGATTGTTGAAAGATTATCTTCCGGATTTTACCTCAATAACGACTTTTCATGGTTTGATAAATGTAGATAATCTCTAGAAGAGGGTGTTATATGATGCTGCGAATGACCAGCTTAACAGTTCGTGAAGTGTTAGAGAGAGAACATTTTCATCATGCTACTGTCATTGCTGGACGAGAAGGGTTGTCCCGTAGAATTAAATGGGTCCATGTGATGGAAGTCACGAGTGTAAAACAATTACTACACGGAGAAGAACTAATTCTATCGACGGGGTTTGTTTGGAAAGATAATCTAACTATTTTTCTCTCAATCGTGAAACAACTGATTCAAAGTAAAGCTGCTGGACTTTGCATTGAAATAGGTACATATATGGATAAGATTCCGACAGAAATCATTGAGCTTGCCGAAAAGAACGAGTTCCCCATCATTGTGTTTACGAAAGAAGTACGTTTCGTTGATATTACTCAAGATCTTCATTCCCTCCTAATCGCACACCACTATCAAATGATTTCCGATTTAGAACAATTTTCTCAAGAGCTTAATAACCTTCTATTGGCTCCCGGATGCCTTTATCGAATTTTATCTTACCTCGCCGAGAAAACTAGTATGCAGGTCATTTATAAACCGAAAGAATCAGCACCGATTTTTACTCCAGAGGCTACAGAAGAGAAAAAAGAGACGTTTCTCAACTTCTTGAAAGTTCAACCTGACGGAAAGGGCCTGGTTCTTCAGCATGTTCGAGCAATGGACTACCATTTTGCAAACCTCATTCTTGTTCCAGCGCAACATACATCCGTGTCTGACTATGACATGCTCCTCTTAGATCGAAGTGCAACTGCAATCGCTCAATATCTTCTACGAGAGTTATACATTGAAGAGAAGAAACGAGCCCTTGAAACAGAGTGGCTTTATGACTGGCTTGAAGGAAAGCATTCTGAAGAAAGAATCCTTTCCTATCTGGTAGATTTGGATGAATCACTTATCCCACGAGGACTTCAAGTCTGTACATGCAAATTTAAAAAACAATTCGCAGCCTATACGTCATCGCAGATTACATACTTCATGTTACTCATGAGATCCGTTTTTGAGCAGGAAGGTTTTTTTGTATTATCCCTTACAACGAGAAACAAATTGATTATCATTGTTCTTAATAGAAGAGATGAACAAACTGTGGTAGATCGGTTACGTGAAGCTTTTGATCGATTCATGACAAATGACATGATGAAGAAGGAAACAGTCCCCGAAATAGATCAAATCAGTGTTGGAAAACATGTTCGACTTTTGAAAGAAATGCATAAGAGTTATGAGTCATCATTAGAGACATTTACGATGAACGACAAAATTTCTACAAAGTCATCTACCGTAATTTATCATTCAGATTTTCATATTTACCGAATGATTTTACAGCTTGCGAAAGGGAAAGAACTTAATGAGTTCATGTATGATTATTTATCACCAGTTATCCATTATGATGAGAAAAACAATAGCAATCTTCTCAAAACCTTACAAGTCTACATGTGTTGTAACGGTTCTAAAAAGGAAACAGCTGAGCAGTTGTATGTAGTAAGACAAACGCTGTACCATCGACTAGAGAAGTTGGAAGAATTGCTCGGGACAGATTTTATGGCCTCTCCGAAACGGCAGGCGATCGAATTCTCACTCCATGCCTATAAATATCTGAAGGGTAATGTTTAGAGTGTGCAACGTGTACAGTGGGAATACAATTCATGTTACGTTTTGTCTAATGAACGACGGCCCCTTCATCGCCTACAATAAAGGTAGGAACGAAACAAAGGAGGACGTGAAATGGCAGTTGTCAAAAATGAAACAGCTATGCTGAAAAATTTTGTGAATGGTGAATGGGTCAGTGCAAAAAGTAGTGAAACGCTCGAGGTACCTAATCCAGCTACGGAAGAAAATCTCGCCTATGTACCTTTGTCTTCTAAAGAGGACGTGGCACTAGCTGTAGATGCTGCGAAGGAAGCTTACCAAAGCTGGAGTAAAGTTCCTGTGCCAAAACGTGCGCGCATTCTGTTTACTTATCACAGCTTACTAGTTAAGCACCATGATGAATTAGCGGAATTAGTTGTTAAAGAGAATGGGAAAAGTTTCAAAGAAGCCTATGGTGAAGTCCTACGGGGAATTGAATGTGTTGAATTTGCGACCGGTGCCCCTTCATTAATGATGGGTGACAACCTTTCTACGATTGCTGAAAGCATTGATTCGGAAATGTTTCGGTACCCTGTTGGCGTCGTCGGTGGGATCACCCCATTCAACTTTCCAATGATGGTACCCCATTGGATGTTTCCACTTGCGATTGCATGCGGCAACACATTCGTCTTAAAACCATCTGAACGCACACCGATTCTTGCAAATCGAATGGCAGAATTATTAACGGAAGCCGGTTTGCCTGGCGGTGTTTTTAATATTGTTCATGGTGCGCGCGATGTAGTCAATGGATTACTTGAACACGAAGATGTGAAAGCGGTATCATTTGTTGGTTCTCAACCTGTAGCTAAATATGTTTACGAACAAGCAGCGTCACGAGGAAAGAGAGTTCAGGCTCTTTCAGGTGCAAAGAATCATCATATCGTAATGCCGGATGCAGACATTGAGAAGGCAGTGCAACAAGTCATCAGCTCAACATTTGGTAGTGCTGGTCAACGATGTATGGCCTGTAGTGCGGTTGTTATTGTCGGAAAAGGGGATCAATTCATATCCGCCCTTAAAGAAAAAGCTGACGAATTGAAACTAGGAAACGGGCTGGATGACGACGTATTATTAACACCAGTCATTAGAAAATCTCACCGAGAAAAAGTGTTGGGGTATATCGATAAAGGTTTGGAAGAAGGAGCAGTCCTCATTCGAGATGGAAGAAAAGAAATGGATGAACAAGAGCATGGGAATTTCCTTGGAGCGACTATTTTTGATGAAGTTACAGATGATATGACAATTGCAAAGGAAGAAATATTTGCACCCGTACTGAGTCTATTACATGCAGATACGCTGGATAGCGCTTTAAGTATTTTAAAGAAATCAAGGTATGGTAATGGCGCTACGATCTATTCGAAAGACGCCGGTGCAATAAGAAAATTTCGTGAGGAAGCAGATGCTGGAATGCTTGGAGTCAACGTAGGTGTTCCTGCACCAATGGCCTTTTTCCCTTTTTCTGGATGGAAAGATTCGTTTTATGGTGACCTTCACGCGAACGGAAAAGACGGAGTAAACTTCTATACAAGAAGGAAAATGATTACGACTCGCTTTGATTACTAGAGAAGGAGTGAAGGATATGCGTACTGCACACGAGAACCTTGCAGGCAAAGATGAGAAGTATGTCTGGCATGCTATGCGTCCTTTCGATCCAAATTCAACAATGGTAATTGAGAAAGCAAAAGGAGCATGGTTGACTGACTATGAAGGAATACGGTATCTAGATGCTATGGCAGGACTCTGGTGTGTCAATATAGGCTATGGTAGAGAAGAACTGGCTGAGGCTGCTTACGAGCAGCTTAAGGCGCTATCTTATTATCCATTAACACAGACCCACGAGCCTGCAATCAAACTAGCTGAGAAATTAAACGAAATGCTTGGTGGGGGATATGTCATTTTCTTCTCTAATAGTGGTTCAGAAGCGAATGAAACGGCTTTTAAGATTGCAAGGCAATATCATGACCAAAACGGAGATACACATCGACATAAAATTGTCTCAAGGTACAGAGCTTATCACGGAAATACAATGGGATCGCTTGCGGCGACTGGGCAAGCTCAACGTAAATATAAATATGAACCCCTCGGCCAAGGCTTTTTGCATGTACAACCACCTGATACGTATCGCGATGCTCCAGATAGTAATGGAGAACTTTCTCCTGTTAAAGCTATCGATGACATGATGACGTGGGAGCTTAGTGAAACAGTAGCTGCTATGATTATGGAGCCGATTATTACTGGCGGTGGTATTCTTATGCCTCAGCAGGGATATATGAAAGCCGTCAAAGATGTGTGTGATAAACATGGAGCACTTCTCATTTGTGACGAAGTGATCTGTGGGTTTGGAAGAACAGGGAAAGCATTTGGTTTTATGAATTATGATGTAAAACCTGATATCGTCACGATGGCAAAAGGTATGACAAGCGGCTACTTGCCTTTATCTGCTACTGCAGTGAAGGAAGAAGTCTATGAAGCTTTTAAAGGGAAAAACCAATATGATCATTTTAGACATATCAATACGTTTGGCGGCAATCCGGCTGCATGTGCACTTGCATTGAAGAATATAGAAATTATGGAAGCAGAAAATCTTTTTGAACGATCTAGAGACTTAGGCGCAAAGTTGCAAAATGAATTACAGAATCGACTCTCTTCACATCCAAATGTGGGAGATATAAGAGGAAAAGGACTTCTTGTGGGAATTGAACTTGTTGAAGATCGAACAACCAAGAAGCCACTCGGATTGACTGAAGTTAACAAAGTGATCGGATATTGTAAATCACAGCGCGTGCTCATTGGGAAAAATGGTGACACGGTTGCTGGTTATAACAATGTGCTTACAATGGCCCCACCTCTTACGATTGAAGAAGAAGACCTGGATTTGTTAGTTAAAACGGTAGTCGATGGTTTAAAGCAATTATAAAGTGCGCCAAGGGCGCACTTTTTTTAAAAGGCTATGTTAATGAACGGTGTTGATTTTTTGGCGAGTGAAACGAAGGTTTCACTCGAATGAGCCAAAAATCGAGAAATCAACAATTTAAGCTAACATACCCTTTAATAAAGATTGAATATTCTAACATAATACCGTATAGTTAAATTTGTACATACTGACTGGTTAGTTAAAAATAAAGGAGGATGAAAGATGAAAGCCATTCAATTTACAGAGTTCGGTAGCCCAGACGTATTAAAAATCGTCGAGTTGGAGGTACCAAATCCAAAAGGGCATGAGGTATTAATTGAAATTAAAGCCATTGGCGTGAACTATGCAGATACAGCTAGAAGAGAAGGACAGTACGTTGTTGACACCCCACTTCCATATGTACCGGGTTCGGAAGTAGCTGGGATCGTGACGGCAATTGGTGATAAGGTTACATCTGTCAAACCCGGCTCATCGGTCGTAACACTATTAGGTACAAAGAATGCAACAGGATACGCGGAATATACTCTTGCTGATGAACGAGGATTGATCCGTATTCCAGACGGTCTTGATCCACACTATGCCGTTGCGCTTCCCCTTCAAGGATTAAGTGCTTATCACACCCTAAAAACGATGGGGCGATTTGAGAATGGCGAAACAGTCTTAATACATGCTGCAGCCGGAGGTGTTGGAACAATTGCGGTTCAACTTGCAAGATTATGGGGAGCCAAAACAATTTTCGGAACAGCAAGTAGTGAAGAAAAGCGCAAACTTGCAAGTGAAATGGGAGCCGATATCACAATCGATTACACAAAAGAGGGATGGGAACAAGAAGTATTAGATGCAACAGATGGGAAGGGAGTAGACGTTATTCTTGAAATGGCTGGAGGAGATATTTTCAGAAAATCTCTTAAGTGCCTGGCCCCATTTGGAAGATTAGTAATCTATGGTGTGGCTAGCGGTGAGCAAAGTCGCTTTTATCCATCTTCACTAATGGAAAAGAATCAATCAGTCGTAGGATTTTTTCTTCCTCAAATGATGAGAATGCCTTCCCTTTATCAGAAGAGTCTGGAAGAATTATTAAGTTACATGAAAAGTGGTGAGATAACCTTAACAATCGGCGGCGTGTATGAATTAGAAAAAGCGGCAGATGTTCATCGCATGCTTCAAGGAAGAGAGACGAAAGGAAAATTAATATTAACTCCATAAGTTCGAAAAAGACGACCCAAAAGGTCGTTTTTTTATGGATAAAATCAGGTTTTTACAATCTTCGTCAGAAAATCTCTAATTTGTATTCACTATGGATACACTTTGTGGTAATTTAGTATTGCACTGTGTTAATATTCGAAAAAATTTTCCGCGTATTTTTGCTTTTTAAGAAATTTTTTTCGTGTTTTTGCTTGAAAATTTTGTGAGCATCGCAACACTATGCTAAAATACCGATGTAAGCGTTTTTTTAAATTAATGTTTCAAATCACGAAAAGAGTGTAAAGAACTAATAAGAAACGCCATGCTTTATAATGAATTTTTAAGTGATAATTGAGTTTAAACCCAGCAGGGAGGTAGCATGCTTTGAATACCAAACAGTCCAGAGTGGAACATCCATGGCAAGAATTTTATGGACCAAACCTTGGCTATGCCATTGAACTATACGAGCAATACCAGGAAGATCCGGAATCAGTCGATCCGGAAATGCGCCAGAAATTTGATCAATGGGGACCACCCCCAACATCATCTGATTCTGGTGAAGGAACTGTACAACCAGGTAATCTGAAAAAAGTTATTTCTGCTGTTAAATTAGCCGACAATATTCGTACATATGGCCATTTAGCTGCAGCTATTAACCCACTTAACAATGAAAAATCTGAACAAGATTTTATGACACCTCAGAAATATGGTCTTTCTGATGATGACTTGAAAGCGATTCCTGCTGAAGTGATCTGGGAAAAGGCACCTTCTGATGTTAGTAATGGTTTGCAAGCGATCAAGCGTTTGCAGGATCTGTATACCAAATCTTTATCTTATGAATTCACACACGTTCACGCTGAAGATGAGCGCAAATGGCTAGATGAAATGGTTGAAAATGATTCTGTTAGCCGAACGTTGACAGACGATGATCGCAAAGCACTACTTCGTCGATTGACAGAGGTGGAAGGTTTTGAAAAATTCCTTCACAAGACTTTTGTCGGGCAAAAGCGTTTTTCCATTGAAGGCGTTGATGCAATGGTGCCGATGCTAGATGATGTCATTAAATGCGGTACTAGTGACGGAGCTAAAAATGTCATGATCGGAATGGCTCACCGTGGTCGTTTAAATGTACTTACTCACGTATTAAACAAGCCATATGAAAAGATTTTCTCTGAATTCCATCATGCTCCTAATAAAGAACTTGTACCGTCTGAAGGCTCTATGGGGATTAACTATGGTTGGACAGGCGATGTAAAATATCACATGGGAGCGGATCGTAAATTCGAGGGAAGTGAGACGGCAGAAGCAACAGTAACACTTGCTAATAACCCGAGTCACCTTGAATTTGTTGATCCTGTTGTTGAAGGGTATGCAAGAGCAGCGCAAGAAAAACGTGATCACAAGGGCGAACCTAGTCAGGATTTCAAAAAATCATTTGCGATTCTAATCCATGGTGACGCCGCTTTCCCTGGTGAGGGTGTTGTGGCTGAAACTCTTAATTTAAGTCAACTTAAAGGCTATCATACAGGTGGAACTATCCATATCATTGCAAACAACCAACTAGGATTTACAACAGAAAGTACTGATTCTCGCTCGACCAAGTATGCAAGTGATCTTGCAAAAGGATATGAAATTCCGATTGTCCATGTGAATGCGGATGATCCAGAAGCATGTCTTGCTGCAATGCATCTAGCATATGAATATCGAATGAAGTTTAATAAAGACTTTCTGATTGACCTGATTGGTTATCGTAGATTTGGACATAACGAAATGGATGATCCTGCTGTAACACAGCCTCACTTATATGAGAAAATCAAAAACCATCCAACAGTACGAGCAAGATACGCCAACTACCTTACTGAGCAAAAAGTTATTGAATCTGATCAGGGTGAGAAGCTTGATGAAGAGATTCTTGCTGCTTTACAGCAAGAATACGATAAGATAGCTAAAGGTGGAGAGGGTCAAGGAGATGTTCAGGAATTAGAACCTCCTAAAGAAATTGTCAGAGGGATTCCATCTATCGATACGGCTGTTTCACTTGAAACACTAAAAGATATCAACGACAAACTATTAATTCGTCCGGATGGTTTCAATGTTTATCCAAAACTTGAGCGTATTCTAAAACGTAGGTTAGATATGCTTGAAGAGGGCGGAAAAGTAGATTGGGCTCTTGGAGAAACGCTTGCGTTCGCTACCATTCTAGGCGATGGTACACCGATTCGCATTACCGGTCAGGATTCTCAACGTGGAACGTTTGCTCAGCGCCATCTCGTTCTCCATGATAAAGAAACAGGTGAAAAATTCTGTCCTTTACATGAGCTCCCACAAGCGGATTCTTCCTTTGCAATTCATAATAGTCCGTTATCTGAAGCATCTGTAGTAGGGTTTGAATATGGCTATAATGTGTTTGCACCCGAAACGCTTGTCATTTGGGAAGCACAATATGGTGATTTTGCAAATGCTGCACAAGTTATTTTTGATCAATTCGTATCAGCTGGTCGAGCTAAATGGGGACAGAAGTCAGGAATGGTCCTATTGCTTCCTCATGGTTACGAAGGTCAGGGACCCGAACACTCTAGTGGGCGAGTTGAACGCTTCTTGACACTAGCAGCTGAAAACAATTGGACGGTAGCCAACCTGACTAGTGCGGCTCAATATTTCCATATTCTTCGCAGACAGGCAGCTATTCTTGATAAACAAGAAGTTCGTCCGCTTGTGATTATGACGCCTAAAAGTCTGCTACGTAATCAGCGTACATCTTCACCTGGCTTTGAATTCAGTCAGGGACAGTTCCTTAGCGTCGTAGAGCAAGCTGGACTGGGTGAGAAAAAGAATAAGGTAGAACGCATTGTATTGTGTACAGGTAAAGTAGCAGTTGATCTTGCTACAGAAATTGAATCATCTGATGAAAATTATGATTGGCTTCATGTACTTCGGGTAGAGCAGCTTTACCCATTCCCACATGAAGAAGTAAAGAATATTTTCAACCGATATTCAAATGTGAAGGAAGTTATCTGGCTACAAGAAGAGCCGAAAAACATGGGCTCTTGGAATTACATTTCTTCTCGTATCCAAGAATCAGCTCCAGAAAACGTCTCAGTTAGCTATGTAGGACGTCCAGATCGATCAAGCCCAGCTGGCGGAGAGCCAAATGTGCATAAGAAAGATCAGGAGCGCATTATTCAGGAAGTACTAGAACCATCCAAAACTGTTTCCCATCAAGGAGGTAATCGTCGTGATTGAAGTTAAAGTACCAGAACTCGCAGAATCCATTACTGAAGGCACAATTTCTCAATGGTTAATCAAAGTTGGCGACAAAGTTGAAAAAGGTGACAACCTCGTTGAGCTTGAAACAGACAAAGTAAACATCGAAGTTAGTGCTGAGAACGATGGCGTTATTAAAGAATTGTTAAAAGAACCAGGTGATAACGTTGAAGTAGGCGAAATCATTGCTTATTTAGGCGGCGGTGAAGGTGGCTCATCTGAAACCTCGACTGAAGAAGATTCTTCTCAAAAAGCTGAAGAGCCAAAAGAGACTCCTGAAGAAGCTAAATCAGAACAAGAGTCGAAAGCACATGCTGCACCAGAATCGGAAGAAAAGTCCGAAAATGGTCGTACGGTTGCTTCCCCTTCTGCAAGAAAGCTTGCTCGTGAACTTGGCGTTGACTTAAATAACGTTGAAACACGTGATCCGCTAGGTCGTGTTCGCCCGGATGATGTAAAAGCACATGCTGATAAAGGAAATCAAAAAGAAGCACCGAAACAGGAAAAGAAACAAGATAAGCAAGAGAAAAAACAACCTGTTGCGGATGATAGCAAACCTGTAGAACGAGTGAAAATGTCTCGTCGTCGCCAAACAATTGCAAAGCGTCTTGTTGAAGTTCAACATACTGCTGCAATGCTGACAACTTTTAACGAAGTTGACATGACAGCGATTATGGAGCTACGTAAGCGTCGTAAAGACAAGTTTCTTGAAGATAACGATGTGAAGCTTGGTTTCATGTCCTTCTTTACAAAAGCAGTCGTAGGTGCTCTTAAAAAGTACCCACGTTTAAATGCTGAAATTCAAGATACAGATATTGTTCTTAAAAAGTTCTATGATATCGGTATTGCGGTTGGAGCTGAAGAAGGTCTTGTCGTTCCCGTTGTTCGTGATGCTGATAAACTGTCCTTCGCAGGAATTGAGCAAGAAATTGGAAATCTTGCTAAGAAGGCACGCGATAACAAATTGAAGCTTGATGAGCTTCAGGGTGGATCATTTACAATTACAAACGGCGGTATTTTTGGTTCTATGCTATCCACACCGATATTAAATGCTCCTCAGGTAGGTATTCTCGGAATGCATAAAATCCAATGGCGTCCAATGGCAATTGATCAGGAGCGAATGGAAAATCGCCCGATGATGTACATTGCCCTATCATATGACCATCGGATTGTAGATGGCGGAGAAGCCGTTAGTTTCCTTGCAAAAATCAAAGATCTTCTAGAAGACCCTGAACAGCTTCTTCTTGAAGGCTAAGTTAGAGATACAGTTAGAACCTGAATCGTTTTGATTCAGGTTCTTTTCTACATTATCGTTTGAAAATTGTGGGGGGGAACCGGATGAAACTAAGAGTGTTTAAAAATCCTATAGACTATTTAAATCATGTTCAATCCTTTTTAGAATCGAATGAAGCCGTAAATAATTTGTCACTCGGAATTTTGCATCGTCTTGTTCGCCAGTATAAAAATGAAGAAATGAAGAAGGATGTCTTTTTAGCAACAGTTGAAGCAGAAGAAATTGTCTTAAGTATGATTCAAACACCACCTCACAACCTCGCCGTGGCGGGAAGAGGTAAATCATCAGATGAAGTACTTCATTTCGCTGCGGAAAAAATTCTATTGGAAAAGACTATCCCCGGGGTACTAGGTGAGACCCATCTCGTCGACAGTTTTTCCAATCAGTATTGTCGGTTAACAAATCAGAGGCGCACAATCCATATGAATCAACGTATTTATCAACTTGATGAGGTTAAGTCACCAAAACCAGTAAGAGGAAGAATTAGAAAGGCCACAATAGAGGATAAACGGCTCGTTACGGAATGGATTCAGAAATTTACCGAAGCGATGGGACAGCCTGCAACGGCAGAAGAAAGTCTTGAGCGTGCTATGCAATTCATTGAGGAGGAAACACTCGCTTTATGGGATGTACATGGCGAAGTGGTTTCTATGGCAAATGAGACGCGTCCAACAGCAAATGGAATAACGATAAACTTTGTATACACCCCACCTCAGTACGAAAAAAATGGGTACGCTTCAGCATGTGTAGCTGAATTGAGTCAGTTAATATTAGATCGTGGCTATTCTTTCTGCAGTTTGTATACTGATTTATCAAATCCTACATCTAATTCGATCTATATGAGAATCGGTTATAAGCCAGTAGGAGATTCTACAGTCTATTTATTTGAATGATCAGGCTGGATCATTCTTTCTTTTGAAGATCGTGTCATGTAGAATATAGGAAGATAAGAAGATCAGAAGGGAGTGAAGAATATGATACACCAAACTTGGAAAGATACACCCACTCTTAAGAACGTGAAGTGTGTACATACGGATGCAAAGAAGTATATGGTAAACCGCGTATTAACAGAAGGTAAAACTTATGAAGTGAAAAACGAGACAGAAGAATTTTTATTCGTCGTGGACAACAGCGGTAAAGTTGGCGGGTTTTATAAAGAATATTTTGAAGAAGTATAGAAGTAACAAATAGAAGACCAGGTCGACCGACCTGGTCTTACGTATGAGGATAAGAGATAAATTCACCTATTAAAAACCTTGCATTGGAAATAATTCAACGCAAGGTTTTTTGATCTATTTAACAAAATTGGTCATCTTTTTTAGGGTTTTTCAATCCAAATAGTGGTCGGAGATAAAGAGCGACATATGACCCAGCTAGTGCAACGATCATCCAGACCCATCCGTGAAGACTAAAGGATGCTATTCCTCCGAAATAGGCACCGATATTGCAGCCGAATGCCAAACGAGCACCATATCCCATAAGAAGACCTCCAATGATTGAAGCTGCCGCTAATTTTAACGGAATTCTTCTCATGACAAAAGCTCCACCTGCCCCAGCCGCTACAAATGCACCGAGGATTACACCAAAGTTCATCACACTTGTTGAATCAGCAAGGATCGATTGTTCAAGAGCAGCGCTCTTTGCTCCGGACCAATAACCCCATTGCGTGACGTCAATTCCAAGGAACATGGCCACTTTGGAACCCCAAAGCGCGAAGGCAGAAGTAATCCCCCAAGGATTCCCCCTTGAAATGAGAGTTAACGCATTTAATACACCTAAAGCAATCGCTGCTGCCCAAATCGACCAAGAACCACGGAAAACTCTTTTCCAGCCAGTAGTGGTTGGTAGTGGTTTTATTTTTGGAGGCTGACGTTTCTTTGCAATATACCTGACAACAAAGAAAATCGCTGCAAATAATAGCAATTGAATGATCCATGCACCTAAGAATCCAAGACCGGTGTCTTCGGCTAGTGAGATGGCTTGAAAAGAAGGCATTTGATTTACCCAGAAATCAAAGTGCCATGCTCCGATAACAGACCCTACAATAAAGCCAAATAGTGTTAGGAGCATTTCTGATTTCCCCCACCCGACAGTATAAAGGGTACCCGAAGCACAACCACCACCGAGCTGCATGCCAATTCCAAACAGGAAGGACCCAACGACTACACTTGTCCCAACAGGGAAAACATATCCTGTTGGTGTCGTACCAAATAGACCAAAGCCATTAGAAAGGATTGGAGCAAATAGCGTACTCGCTACAGCAAGCATTAACATGTGTGATTGAATAGCGGTTCCATTTCCAACACTTAATAACTGCCTAAAAGCTGATGTAAACCCAAACCTTGCATGAAGCAAGCAATAACCCAGCATTAGTCCAAGTGCAAAAAGGACGATCTGTTGGAACCCTTGATTTAGCCACAGAGTGATTCCTAGTAAAGCGATAATAAGGAAACCACCAATAAGGACAGGCTTTTGTGGAGCTTTAAGAAAGGGAAGTTGTAATGAAGTTTTACTAGAATGAACAGGTTGTTCCATAGCCATGTATAATGCACCTCATTCCGATAGTTTTAATATGAATTAACTCATTTATCCTACAATAGAATGTAAATACTGTAAACTATTTGATCTGCATGGTATGTAACGCACTTCAAGGGTGATCCATTAGCTCTGTATTTCTTCCATGTGATATAATACGCATGGACATTTTGATCGCTAATTTTTCAAATGAAGAAAATTTGAGCTTAAGATTTGGTGTTAGAACCGTCTCCGGCCACAGGAGGTAGAAGTTGTGAAACAAGAATTGATACATGAAGCCTTTTCATTTCTAGATCAAGCCTATTTTGAATTAGATAAAGACCCAAAATTGCTTAAAATCCGTAAAGATGAAGTCATGAGTCAAATTAATGCCACTGGTACCTATAAACATACATTTGAAGAATTATCTATAGGAGCTAAAATTGCCTGGAGAAACAGCAACAAGTGCATTGGAAGGTTATTCTGGAACACAATGACTGTTCTTGACGCTCGCAATGCTAAAACGATAAAAGAAGTATCGGAAGCATTAGTTCATCATATAAAAGCAGCGACTAATGCTGGCAAGATTCGTCCAACGATAACGATTTTTGAACCAGGCAGAGTTAGAATTTGGAATCATCAATTGATTCGTTATGCTGGGTATGAGACAGAACAAGGAGTCATTGGTGATCCTGACTCTGATTGCTTTTACCAATCAAGTTATGAAATTAGGATGGACGGGGAAGAGAACCCAACATGATATACTTCCTATTGTGTTTACGATTGAAGATGGGGAGCCAATCATGATTGAAATACCGGATAAAGATGTCTATCAGGTTAAGATTTCTCATCCCGAATATGATTTCACTTCAATGGGAGCAAGATGGTATGCTGTTCCAATCATTTCAGATATGCGGTTAGAAATCGGTGGAATTGATTATACAGCAGCACCCTTTAATGGATGGTACATGGGAACTGAAATTGGTGCACGAAACCTTGCGGATACCGATCGTTATGATTTATTACCAGAAGTAGCACGTATTATGAACGTTGACACAAGCTCAAGTGCTACCTTATGGAAAGATCGCGCGCTCGTAGAATTGAACCGTGCTGTCTTATATTCCTTTCAGAAAGCAGGAATAAGCATTGTTGATCATCACACGGCTGCGAAACAATTTCAAAAATTTGAGCATAATGAAGCGAAAGCAGAACGTGACGTGACGGGTAATTGGACCTGGCTGATTCCGCCGGTATCACCTGCAACGACACACGTTTTTCATAAGCCATACAAAAATAAAATCCAAACCCCGAATTATTTTTATCAAGAAAAACCATATGAACAAGAATAGAGGAAATGAAATGGTCATCGAAAAAGCCTGTTTTACCATTCATGAAGGATTAGAAGCAAAATTTGAAGAAACATTCAGAGAAGCAGTAAAGTTGATTGCTTCTATTAAAGGATATCGTCATTACAGCTTAACAAATTCAATTGAATCCGAGCGTAAATATGTCATCCTGATCGAATGGGATTCACTTACAGCACATACAGAGGGATTCACGAAATCCAGTCAATTTCAAGAATTCACTGACATGATGGATCCATTTTTACTAAACGTTGAAATGGAGCATCTAGTCCCGATTCAAACAGATAAATAAACCCACTCAGTGGGTTTTTCTATTGAGCCAAAAACTATACAAATGGTCTAAAAGGAGTTATGCTGTTAAATAGATATATTCCTATAAGAAAGGTTGGTTTTGAATGCCCTCATCCATACCAAGACCACTTGTACGATTAAATCAATCGTTCATTTTCATATTTGCTACAGCATTTGTATTCTTTTCTCATTGGATTTTCCTGGCAGTACCACTTGTCGCAGGTTTGATGGGATTACTTTTTCAATTCAATCCAGTGATCAAAGCTGGAAAGCGATTCTTGAAAAAACCTCTTAGGGACTATATTCCTGAGGATGCCGATCAGCAAAATTTTAATCAGAAAATCGCTGTTTCGCTCCTGACCATTTCTCTAATTGCACATATCCTTTCTGTGCAGTGGATAGCGATTGTAGCTGCGATCATGGTGGCTCTCGCTTCATTCGTTGCTATTCTTGGATTCTGTGTAGGTTGTTTTGTTCGATTTCAATGGAAACAGTTTCAATATAGACGATCACAGCAATCTTAAAAACAGCCGAAATGGCTGTTTTTTTGTGTGTGAAAAAACAGAAAATATAATATCTGATATACTTAAGGAAGATAATAGATGAAAGATGAGAAAGGATAGGGTTGGATGAGAGACAAAGTTTATGATTTGATTGGCGTAGGGGTAGGACCGTTTAATTTAGGATTAGCTGCATTGTTAGATCCGATTAAAGAAATCGATTCACTATTTTTAGAACAGAAAGCAGAATTTGACTGGCACCCTGGCATGTTGATTGAAGGAACCAGACTCCAAGTGCCTTTCATGGCAGATCTTGTAACGATGGCTGATCCTACGAATCCGTATAGCTATTTAAACTATTTAAAACACCAGAATAGAT
Organism: uncultured Bacillaceae bacterium; assembly: GCA_963739655.1. Classification (GTDB taxonomy): domain Bacteria; phylum Bacillota; class Bacilli; order Bacillales; family Guptibacillaceae; genus Guptibacillus. Next base: position 58,748 of record CAVUAW010000018.1, read on the forward strand.
TGTATAACTTCTATTTTTTACAAAGACTTGAAATGCCACGAAATGAATATAACCATTATTGTCAATGGGCAGCTAGTCAGTTAGATAGTTGTGAATTTGGAACGAAAGTAACAAGTGTTGTACCTGTTGGGGAGCAAATTCATCAGTATGAAGTTTCATGTGAAGATCTAGAGTCAGGTGAAACAAAAACATATCTTGCAAAAAATATTATACTTGGTGTTGGAACAGTACCATCTCTGCCGGCACCGCTTCAGGGAATGGATCAGGAAGACGTTTTCCACTCTTCCACTTTCCTTGACCATACAGCACGTTGTAAAAAGGCGAAAAGTATTACTGTTATTGGGTCAGGACAAAGTTCAGCAGAAATCTTTCGTGAACTTTTGAAAGAAAGACAAGAGTATGGGTATTCATTAAACTGGGTAACCCGCTCACAAGGTTTTTTCCCAATGGAGGAAACGAGGTTGAGTCTTGAACATTTTTCACCTGAGTATGTTGATTACTTCTATGACCTTCCTCAGGATAAAAAAGATGAGGTATTCAGTGGTCAACAGCTATTATACAAAGGGATTAGCCCACATACGATCACTGACATTTATAATCTTCTCTATGAGCAATCAGTTGGCGGTAAGGAAATGGATGTTATGCTTATGCCACTTACAGAAATCAATGGTCTTAAGAAAAAGGAAGATGGTTCAGGCTATGAATTAGAGTGTCGTCAATGGCAAAAGAACAAAAACTTCCTTCTTGAAAGTGAAGTGGTTGTTGCAGGTACGGGGTACCGTCCTTTAATTCCTAAGTGTCTTGAAGATCTTCAAGATTTAATTGAATGGGATGAGAAAGGTCGGTATCATGTAACAAAGGATTATCGGCTTCGTTTAAAGAGAGAAGCGAGCTCAAATATTTTCGTTCATAGTGGCATGCAACATACACATGGAGTTGGGTCAACGAACCTTGGACTTGCAGTTAATCGAAATAAAATTATTATCAACGAGCTTGTTGGAAAAGAAGTCTATCCTGTCCTTGAAGGGAATATTTTTCAACAATTTCAAATGAAAGAGTAGTGAAACTTTCTATTTTCATATAATCAGCTTATGATATAAAAAAGAATAGAGGAGGACTGGCGATGAGTGTGATCGGAACATGAATCAATTACAACCATTGACAGCCAATAGGTTTCTTGGAAAATTGATTACCCAGTATGCCAACATCCATAATAGAGCAATAGGACCAGCAGCAAAAGAGTACATCAAACAGTTAGGAATCAGGACAGGGGAATGGCTGGAATCTTATTATGGAGATAGCGAATGGACACCAGATGATTATGCAAGGGTTATTGTAGACATAAAGAATTCGATTGGAGGGGAATTCTTTATTTCTGAAGTAACGTCTACTTATGTCGTTGTAAAAGCAAATCGCTGTCCATTTGGAGAACAAGTGAAGGATGCACCACATCTTTGCTCAATGACATCTAGCGTATTCGGTGGCATAGCTGCCAGACATTTCAAGTATGGCGAAGTGAATCTTCGACAAAGAATTGCTCTAGGTGATCCAGCATGTGAAGTAATGATTGCTTTTGAACCGGGTATTGAAACTGGTGATCGTTATGAAAATCTTCCGATCACTCCTAATAATGGTGATCCATTTACATGGGAAGAAGACACCATCACACTTTTGAACAAAGAGTTAAAGCGTAGTGATGATATGGTCATGAAACTGGTTCAAGAATTAGAAGAGCTTAAAAAACAAGTAGATAATAGTTAGAAATGGAAACCAGCTGAATTAAAACGGCTGGTTTTTTGTATGAAATCATAAAATTGTTAGAAACTAACTACAAAGGAGTGATGTAAGAATGGAAAAAAACGCAAGAGGTTATGTTCAGGATAGTTGTGCGGCTCTAGAGCATGCCAGTCGATGTTTGGAGCAAGCTCTTTCAACGGTCGAGAAGGGACAAAATCGTGAGAGAATTCAGCAATCATTAGATCAGCTTATGGCTGTTCAATCTAAATGCAGTGACACGGCTAATGTTCTAGAACAACAATAAAATATTTTTTAGGAAATTATTAAATTTTAGTTTTAGAAGAAATAAAATCGGAAATGGTGGACTAACGTTACACATAAGGAGGGAAAACAATGAGTCTTTTGTTTGGCAAAGGCATGCAAGCGTTCGAACAAGACGCTAAAGCAGAGAAAGAAAAAGTACAAACTGCCCCCGCTGCCCACTTTAATAAAAAATCAAGATTGAAACAAAAACCTACAAAAATCTAGCCATCCTTTGGGATGGTTTTTTTTATGAGCTTAGATTATCTCGTTGATTTATCGAGCATTATTGAATCAAAAAGCAACACATTAATATTTAATATAATGTGTAAAGTTGAAATAAATGGGGAAGAGTCCCAGTGTGATAAACGAATTGGAGGAGATTTTTTATGACTAAACAGTGGACATGGACAACCTTACACAATGGCGTTGAAATGCCAACGCTTGGACTTGGTGTTTGGAAAATGGAAAACAACGATGAAGTGAAAACGGCAGTGAATGCGGCTATCGATGCAGGCTATAAAGCAATCGATACTGCTGCAGCATACAAGAATGAAGAAGGCGTAGGTACAGCAATTAAAGAAAACAGTACACCGCGAGAAGAACTTTTTATTACTTCAAAAGTATGGAATGACGATCAGGGTTACGAATCTACTTTAAAAGCATTTGAAGATACCGTTTCTAAACTTGGTATTGAAACATTAGATCTTTATCTCATTCACTGGCCAGTGGAAGGCAAATACAAAGAAACTTGGAAAGCAATGGAGAAGCTATATAAAGATGGTCGAATCCGTGCGATCGGGGTAAGTAACTTTCATCCCCACCATCTTGAAGAACTCATGAAGGAAGCTGAAATTAAACCAATGGTCAATCAGGTCGAATTCCACCCACTTCTAAACCAAAAAGAACTTCGTGATTATTGCAAACAGCATTCAATTCAAATGGAAGCCTGGTCACCACTTGCTCAAGGGAAGCTATTGGATAACGAGGTAGTGAAGGGAATTGCAGAACAGCATGGGAAATCAACTGCTCAAGTAATCATTCGCTGGGATCTTGAACATGAAGTTATTACGATTCCTAAATCTTCGAATCCTGATCGAATTAAACAGAACTTTGACGTGTTTGATTTTGAGTTAACAAAAGATGATATCAGAGCTCTTGATGAATTGAACCAGAATGAGCGCATGGGTCCTGACCCAGATAACTTCGATTTCTAATTAAAAGCCGGCCAATTGGCCGGCTTTTTGTATGCAACCATTTTTGCTAAGACACGTCTATAAAGGGAAGGGGGAAAAGCACATGGGTAGATGGGTTTTGGGATGCATGGCTATGGTGTTAATTTTTGGATTTTTCACTGGGGTATGGTATACGATGATCCGAAGTGATCAGTCAAAAGTAGAAGCAATCGATTCCGCTCCTATCCAGAAAAAAGAAGAAGAGAGTACCTACTATGAACCAGGTGAAGCCTTTGTTGAAAAGGATATGGATGGTAATGAGCTATTTAGAGTGGAAGTTGATCTGGTCAATAAAATTCCTGAAGAAGCAGATCTTCCTAATCTTAAATCAGATATGGAGTATGTTGCCTTTGAACTATTTTCTCGAAATTCTGATGAATACGGCGTAGAATTTAAGCCGTATTATTCAAAGTTGAAAGTGAACGGATCCCAAATAAAACCCGAGGATTTTGTCATTATCGAACAAGATGGCTGGAACAAATTTCGAATGGAAGGTGGAGGTTCATTTCGATTGGTCTTGATTTATCCAGTTACTCGAAATGCTAAAGAAATGGTTCTTACGATAAGCCCCGAATTTTATTACAAAGATATTGTATACAAAATGTTCAGATAGCTTTCAAGGTAGGCCCGGATGTCACATTTAAAAGTGGAACCGGGTCTTTTGTTGACATTAAAATGAAAACGAGATACTATTATCTCGAATTCAAGATAAATGAGAAAGTAGGGATCCATATGAATATAAATCGTTACAGCGTGAATCAGCAGGGTGTTGGCGAATTTGACGGAGGGAAAATAACTGAGCAAAAACCGATTGGTTTTCCTGGAGAAGGTTCTGAGGTCAAACGAGTTGGGCCATTGTTCTACTGGGCATGGGCAAAGTCAGAGCATGAGGGATACATTCCTCTTCACCCACATCAAGGTTTTGAAATCATTACGTATGTCATTAGCGGAAAAGCAGAGCATGGAGATTCTTTAGGAACAAGAAGTACTGTTGGTGCTGGAGGATTACAGGTCATGCAGACAGGTTCTGGTGTTTCTCATGAAGAGGGGTTTGTTGGTCCTAATATGCAAGGTTTTCAAATCTGGTTTGAACCACATTTAAGTGAAGCACTACGTCGTAAACCAACTTACCAACAATATGATCACGAAGAATTTCAAACGGAAGTTAAAGAAGGCATTCGTGTTAAAGAGATTCTAGGAGATGATTCCCCCGTTGAATTTGTGACAGATGCTCTTATGTGGGACATCGAAATAAATAAAGATCAAACATATATCCATTCTATCGTTAAAGGACGTTCAGTTAGCATCCTTGTTCTAAATGGAAGAGGGAGGTTAAGCAAAAATGAATTTGAAGCGAAAGACTTCTTAGTAATTGAAGCTGATGAACAGAATACCATTGAAATGCAAGCTGATGAAAACACGAGAATTATTGCAATAGATGTACCGACAGCTGTTGACTATCCATTGTATCGAAAGTGAAGTTATCCTACCACCAACTGTGAATAAAAATATTATGCTTTTCCGATCGATTTACTGGAGATTGAATCCTATAGTAGTGTACGATTAGAGTAGATTAAAATCGGAAAGGCTGGCGTTATTGAATGAATCACCTCTATGAACCTTTCATTAAAAGTGAACGACACAAACAATTGTTTGAACTAGGGAGAAAGCTTGGTAATTCATTTGCTTTACGAGCAGACGAAGTTGATCTAGAAGGTCGTTTTCCTTTTGAGAATTTCAAAGAGTTACAGGAGTCTGGTTATGTCGCTTTAACCGTACCAGAAAAATTCGGAGGAAGAGGTATAGACCTTTATGAATTTGTAATGCTACAGGAGAGGATGGCAACAGGAGACGCTGCTACAGCACTCTCAATAGGCTGGCATCTAGGTATCATGCTTGAAATGAGAGAAGAACAAACGTGGTCAGATGAAGTATTTGAAAAACTTTCAAAACTGATTGTTAATGATCATGCGCTCTTAAACCGTGCGGCTTCTGAACCTGCTACAGGAAGTCCAACTCGTGGTGGTATGCCGCAAACAAAAGCGATTAAGAAAGATGAGAACTGGGTTATTACAGGTCGAAAATCGTTTACATCAATGGCACCTGGTTTGCATTATGCACTTGTGTCGGCACAAATTGATCAAACAGGAGAAAAGGGCTTTTTCTTAGTCGATATGAGTCTTGCTGGCGTTACGATAGAGGATAAATGGGATACAATCTCGATGAGGGGAACACGAAGTGATGACCTCGTTCTAAATAATGTAAAGCTGCCTTTGGATGCTCTGATTGAAGGTCCAGAAGCTGGAGGAGTGAGCGAACTTCCAAAAGCATGGCTTCTGCATATACCTGCTTGCTATCTCGGAGTAGCCATTGCAGCACGAAATGAAGCGATCGAATTCGCTTCAGAATATACTCCTAACAGTCTACCTGGCCCGATTAAAGAAGTACCTGAAGTACAACGTAAAATCGGTGAGATGGAATTGGAACTGTTGAGGGCGAGAGAGATGATGTATGCCATTGCATGGAGATGGGTATCTGAACCCCACCAAAGAGTTAATATGGGAGCGGAACTGGCAGCTGTGAAGCACGTTGCTACAAACAGTGCAGCAAACGTCGTTGACATCGCCATGAGAATCGTTGGAGCTCGTGCGCTTTTCAAAGATAATCCCATGCAACGTCATTACCGTGATGTGAGAGCGGGATTACACAATCCTCCTATGGATGATGCAGTTATTTCAATGCTTGCTAATAGAGCACTAAACAGTGAAGAACCTTCCTAGTAGGAGGTTCTTTTTTACTATACATCCCTAGGAATGAATCTATACGACACCCATCGTTCAACAATTTTTCCCTTATACTAACAGCGTTCTAGGTATTTGGATGTGAATTCGTCAGAAAAGAAGGAAAAGGTCGGGCAAGTAGCGAAATAGAGGGTTATTAAACGAAAAGGAGGGGAGTAAGGTGAGAGAGCGTCGGACTGTTTCATTGAGTGGAAGTTTACTGCTGACGAATGTGTGGGGATTTCAGCGACTCGAAGAAGAAAGTCCAAAACAAGCAGGAGATTATGTCAGAACAACCATTAAAGAACAGGGGCTGAAGGAAACCAAATGATGTTTTTTCATATGTCGACAATCCATGAAACTTCATAGACGGAGCCGTGCGAGATAATTAATCCCGTCGGCTCCATTTTAATTTGGTTGTAAACTAGTTTTTATGGAAAGGAGGGAACGATTTGAAGACTAGAAAGTTAACAGGGTGGGCGATTATAACAGGAAGTCTTTTACTACCTTTCTTATCATGTAAGTATGATCGTCAATCGCATAAAGATCGTACGACTTTATCATATCAATTACATAAAATACTGAACGACGACCGATTAAATGGGACCATCGCTGGAATTAGCATTCGATCTCCTCATGATGGAGAACTTCTATTTGACCATCATGGTCAGACGAGATTAACCCCTGCATCTAATATGAAGTTGATAACTGCTGCGGCCGCTCTAGAAACATTAGGATCAGACTATACGTTCACGACAGAAGTTTACACTGACCACTCTGTTAGAAAGGGTATCGTAACTGGGAACCTATACTTGAAAGGTAAGGGGGATCCCACATTACAGATGGAGGACTTTGTTCAGTTATCCAAACAGTTAAAGAGCCTTGGTATTAACCGCATTGAAGGAAATCTGATCGGTGATGAGACCTGGTTTGATACTCAATACCTATCTGAAGATATCATTTGGAGTGACGAGCATGAATATTATGGTGCTCAGGTTTCGGCACTAACAGCCTCACCCAATAAAGATTATGATGCAGGTACCGTTTTGATTGAAGTTTCACCTGGAACAGAAGTTGGATCACAAGCCATTGTATCCATCACTCCTGAAACTGATACCGTATCAATGATCAACAATGCCACGACAGTTCATTCTAAATCGAAAACTGATTTGGAATTTAACCGAGCTCATGGGACGAATACAATAAGCGTAAACGGAAGTATTTCAATTAGTGAAGAACCACAGAAAAATTGGGTTGCTGTTTGGCACCCGGCCAAGTATGCATTAAATATATTTAAGAATTCACTGCAAAAACAAGGTATTGAACTATGTGGTCAAGAAAAACTAGCAAAAGTACCTGATCATGCCGAAAGATTACTTGTAAAGAACTCGATACCTCTTTCTGAATTACTCATTCCATTTATGAAGCTTAGTAATAATGGTCATGCAGAAGTCCTAGTTAAGGAAATGGGAAAGGTCATACATAATAACGGAAGTTTTGATGCTGGCTTAGAAGTGATTCGTTCATTTTTGTATAAAGAAGGGCTTAACCCAGATGATCTGTGTTTACGGGATGGGTCTGGTATTTCACAGGTTAGTCTCGTACAGCCTAATCAACTTACATTGCTCCTATACCGCATTCAAGCGAAATCATGGTTTAAGACTTACATTACGTCTCTTCCGATCGCAGGTGTTCCTGAACGATTAATAGGAGGGACACTTCGAAATCGAATGGAAAACACTCCTGCTGAAAAAGTTGTTCTCGCAAAAACAGGTACATTGATCGGTGTTAGTTCATTATCCGGTTATGTTCAAACAGACCAACCACTTATTTTTTCTATGATTCTAAATCATTTCCTTGATGACGAAGAAATGGAAAAGATAGAAGATCAAATTGCGATTGTACTGGCAACATATAAAAGCTGACAAAGTATCGTGTAAGGCTGTTTATGCAGCCTTTTTTCTTTGGTTATAGGAAGAACCCCAATACGTTATCGCTTTGACAGAGCTTTTTGGCTGAAGAAAGTGAATCGTTCTATTAAGGCCGATGATTTTTGAATACGACTCGAAAACAAAGTCATCATTGGTATAATAAGTGTAGATAATGAACAAGTGGAGGATCTATCATGCAACGAATCGGAGTAATCTCAGATATACACGGCAACATGCCAGCATTAGAAGCAGTGATCAAGGATTGTTATGAAAGAAATGTTTCAAAAATGATTTGTTTGGGTGACCTTGTAGGTAAAGGACCACATTCGGATCTCGTTGTAGATCGAGTTAGAGAAGTGTGCGATGTTGTTGTGAGAGGCAATTGGGATGAGAATATAGCTGTACCATCTGATTGGGATACAATCAAATGGCATCAAAGTAGGTTAGGTGAAGAGAGGATACGGTACTTACGAAATCTACCATTCTCTTATGATTTTTATTTGAGCGGACAGCGGGTTCGTCTTTTGCACGCTTCTCCCCAAAGTGTGCATCATAGAATACACCAAAGTGATTCGATTGAGAAGAGATTAGAGATGTTTCATAACACCGAAGAATCCGGTGGCTTTTTAAAAACGAGCGATGAACCAGACGTGGTCGGATATGGAGATATCCATTGGTCATATGTCCAATATTTGCGTGAAAAAACGTTATTTAACTCCGGTAGTGTTGGAAATTCATTGGAAAGATCAGATGCTTCATATGCAGTATTAGAAGGGGAAATGGATTCAAAAGAGCGAAAGAGCTTTTCGATCAGTATCGTTCGAGTTCCATATGATAATGAGCTTTCCATTCAGCAGGCTCGTGAACTAGAAATGCCAGATTTAGAACCATACATAAAAGAAGTTCGAACAGCAAGGTACCGTGGCTGGAAAGACTAGATCAGAAGGGGGATGACCAGATGTGGAAAATGATTTATCAATACTTGTTATTTATCTGTGTCATTTTATCCGTTTCGACGATCTGGTATGAGTCACCCTTCCAACGAGAAATATTAATTGGTACATGGATTGTTTTTTTTGTTGATTATATGGTTTTTCTCTATCTTGCTGAAGACAGGTGGGAATACATCAAGAAGCACCCGTTTGATCTAATTGCGCTAATTCCGCTCGATACCATTTTTCAAGGCGCCAAACTTGCGAGACTCTATCGCCTCTGGCGAATCAAAACCATCGCAAAGAGGTTCAGTAACCCCATACTGGGTAAAGCAATGGGAATGTCCCCACAAACGTGGTTTCTAACCAGCTTTGTATTCGTGATAGTTTCAACCTTCCCCTTTTATTTCTATGAACCAGTTGTTAATTCTTTCAAAGACGCTGCGATTTGGTCACTTGGCTCGATTATTTTCGTTGGGCGGTTTTCTGTTGAACCAACTTCCTTCATAGGGAAGTTCGTTATTGTGCTTCTTACGATCGTGGGGATCCTTCTACATGCGCTAATTTTACGGACAGTGTTCCATTACGTCGACCGAATCCGTAAAAAATGGTCATCCGATAAGGATGACCATTCTGAAGAAGCTTAGTAGAACCATTTAACGATAAAAAAGGTTAGAACCGATAAGGTGATCGATACAATTGTAATAATGAGCATTGGTTTTAACGCTTTATTTTTCAAATCCTTCAAACTTACACTAAGGCCAAGTCCAACCATGGCAGCAGTTAAGCACCATGTAGTAATGGTGGTAATAAGTGTCATAGCTGAGTCGGAAAAAGGGATAACTGGACCAAGAAGAAATGTACCAGCAAGACTCATGACAATAAACCCAACCAAAAACCAGGGGAAGGGCACTTGTTGCTTGTTTCCCTCATTCTTTCGTTTCATGAGATACATGAAGAGAAAGCAAACTGGCACAAGTAAGAATACTCTTCCAAGCTTTGCAAGAAGCCCCATAGCTAAAGCTGTTTCCCCGCCTGGCGCTGCGGCCAGCGCGACATGAGCTACCTCATGAAGTGAGATCCCTGACCATATGCCATATTCTGATGAAGAAAGTGGCAGGAATGGTCGTACGATCGTATAGCCTACGGAGAAAATTGTTCCGAATAGAGCAATGATGCCTACTCCAATAGCTGTGTCCTCTTCCTTTGCTTGTACGATTGGAGCAACGGCTGCAATCGCAGCGGCACCACAAATTCCGGTTCCTGCTCCAAGTAGCAGGGTGATCGATTTGTTCGCATTCATGGCTTTTGAAAGCCAGACCGATGAAATTAGTGCAAATGCAATCACGCAGGCTCCGAGTAGTAGAATCGGCAATCCATCGTGTAAAATTAGACTAACATTCAATTTAATGCCGTATAGAATAATGGCAAATCGAAGCAATTTTTTAGAAGAAAAAGTAATTCCCGCCCTCAGCCATTCTGGATAACCTGCAATCTGTCTATAAGCAATCGAAATGAAAATAGCAGAAGCAAGTTGGCCGGTCAAACTAAAACCAGGAACTTTCGCTAAGTAATAACCTAATAATGCAATGAAAAAAGTGAATGCTATTCCGAGCATCCAGCGTATACGAGGTGGTAGCGTTTGTTGTTGTCTAATCGTGCTGATCATGATGTTTCCTCCGTTTCTCTATTTTAAGTTTACTTAATCTTTTGCTATAAGTGAAATAAATAAATATAATCTATATAATAAGCATTAACTTATAGTGGAGGGGACCCAATGGATCAACAACTTAACGTTTTTGTCGCAGTTGTCGAAAAGCGTAACTTTTCAAGAGCGGCTGAAGAACTGCATATGACACAGCCCGCTGTTAGTCAGTATATTAAAAGTCTCGAAGATTCACTCGGAACGAAATTGTTAGTACGAAGCAATCGATCTGTTGAAATGAATAAAGCTGGAGAAATCGTCTATCATCATGCAAAGGAATTATTAAATCTTTATTCGAAAATGACCTATTTGCTCGACGATTTGACGAACCGAGCAAGTGGTAAAATCACCATCGGTGCGAGTTATACGTATGGTGAATATGTTTTGCCACACGTGATTGCAGCAATACGCAAAGAGTATCCTCTCATTACACCTTCTATTACGATCGGAAACTCCAAAGAAATAGGTGATTTCGTCTACTCCCATCAATTGGATGTTGGGATTATTGAAGGTGATTATCCTTCGAGAGGTATGAAAGTGGAAAATTTTGCAGAGGATGAAATGGTCATTGTAGCTTCACCATCCCATTCCCAAGTAAGTGATGGAAAGGTACTTGAAAAAGAAATGTGGGTCGTGAGAGAATCTGGATCTGGAACAAGAGAAGCAACCGAAAGAATGTGGCACCAGCTTCGTATCACACCGTCAAATACGATGTCATTTGGAAGTACGCAATTGATTAAAGAGTCTGTAGAAGCTGGCATAGGAATTAGTATTCTCTCAAGGTGGACGATTCGTAAAGAATTAGAGCTCGGTACGTTAGTTATTCTTGCGATTCCAAACTTTACATACAAAAGAACGTTTTCGATTATTATGCGATCACCGTTTCAAACGAAAGTTCTGGATGTATTTCTAGAGCAAATTCATCACCATCATTCCTAAAATTTGTACTGTAGAGAACGAATTGATCCCGTGATATAGTAGAAAGATTGGAAACTATGAACATGACGTCTCGTCTAAAAGGGCGAATTGATAAAGGAAGCGATTTACGATGCAAGAAACAATTGAAGAATGGCAAATGGCATTAAGAGCTGAAATTGCACATCTTAAAAAATATGGAAGTAGACCCTATCGAATTGTAAATGGTCGGTTGATATCTTCTCAAGATGACTTCAGGTACTATTTCGATTCTCTGATGCCGGTTCAAATTCCAAATGGATCGAAAATACGTATAGAAATGGGCCATGTGAAAAAGGAAGGACGTATTTTATCAGCAGAAGGTAAGAATGTCATCCTTTCACTTGAAGGAGGTTTCGGTGAACTTATAAGTGAAGCAAACCTGTATCATGATCCATGGGAGTTATTAGATGAACTACACGAACGACTCGAAGAGATGAAGAAGAGCAAACGAAGAATGGCGAGAGTGCGTCGTCTGATGAATCCACCTGAAACCACGAAACATCCTGAAGAAAAGGTAAAAAGTCCACTTCATGAATTAATTCTTCGTTCCAAATATAATCCCGTTACGTTTGTTTGGGGACCACCGGGAACAGGAAAAACTCATAATCTAGCTCGAGCTGCAGCTAACCATTTTTTCAAAGGAAATAGCGTGCTTATCTTATCTCACAGCAACCAGGCTGTTGATGTACTGATGCGGGAAACCGCTGCATTCGCGGAAGGCCGGGAGAAGTTTGAAGAAGGTAAAATCATGCGCTATGGGATGCAACGTGATGTACAGTCAGATCTTCCCCTTTATTCCGATCAGCTTTTGATGGCGAAACATCCTGATCTCGCTGAAGAGAAAGTAAAGATCATGGATGAACGGAAGAAATTGAAAGAAGATTTATCAACCTCATTTAGTAAGCGGGATTCCGATCAGTTGCTGAAGCTTGAAGCGAGGTTAGGAAGTATACTGGAACAAATTCGTCGAAAAGAAACACAGTTTGTTAAAGAAGCCTCCATCATTGGGACAACTCTTACAAAAGCAGCAATCGATGAAACAATCTATCGAAAGAGAGTAGATGTCGTCATTATTGACGAAGCGAGCATGGCGTATGTCCCTCAAGCTGCTTTTGCAGCTTCACTAGGAAAAAGAGTGGTGATTTGCGGAGATTTCAAGCAACTACCGCCGATCGCATCTGCGAGGCATCCACTTGTATCCAAATGGCTTAGAGAGGACGTCTTTCATCGTTCTGGCATTGTCGAAAATATTCAAAAGGATCACCTCCATCCACAGCTTTTTCTTCTGAGTGAACAAAGAAGGATGCATCCCGATATTTCAGGGTTTACAAATAACCAAATTTATCATTCTCTCGTGAAGGATCACCCAAAAACAATCGAATGGAGAAAACCGATTACAGAACGACAACCGTTTGTTGGAAAGGCTTCTTTATTGATCGATACGAGTCACACTGGACACTATTGCATAACAGGCCAAGCATCGAAGTCTCGGATGAATATATGGCAGCTATTTCTCTCTTTTCAAGCAATCTATGAAGCGATACTAGATGGGATGACATCTATAGGATATGTGACTCCATACCGCGCTCAGGCGAGGATGATGAATTTATTAGTGGAAGACTTGCTTCAAGATGAGCGTCACCGGGCGGATATCTTTTCTGCAACAGTCCATCGGTTTCAAGGAAGCGAGCGAGACATGATGGTGTTTGATACCGTGGATGGGGAGCCAGAGTCTCGTCCAGGTATGCTATTAACAGGGCAGAATAGTGAACGACTGATCAACGTTGCTATGACAAGAACAAAAGGCAAATTTATTCATGTGAGTAACGTCGACTATATTAAGAAAAAGGTTCCTCGTACCAAAACACTACATCAGTTAGTGGATCATCACATTCATCATCATGAAAAGATTACACCGAATCAAATCGGTAAATGGGTCAAGCATCATCATCCTAAGTTAACGTGGCATCATGCTATGAAAACAGACAGTATATTTTCAGAGATTGCTACAGCAAATGAAATCATCGTGGCGATGCCAAGCGATGCGGATTTAACGGAGAAATGGGAAAGAGAAATAAAACAAGCAATGGGAAATATAACGCTCGTTTCGCCATCCATCATCAGTTCTATACCATATGCGAATCATATTGAACAATCGATTTCTTTTCCCTTCATCGCACTTGATCGGAAAACACTCTGGCTGGGTGTACCGTTTGAAGGAATGAAAGAAACACTCCCACCTGCTGTCGCAGTTAGACTTCAGTCATCTGCGGTAACAGGAGAATTTCTAAACCAAATCAACAAGTTTGATAAATAACGTACTCTTAGAAAATGTAGCGTCCTTGCTTTCGATTCTGTCCATTAGTATGATAGATTTACGGTTGATGATACACACTATTTGAGTAGAAAGCTGGTGACCTATGAGTATTCAGAAACTTGAACATGTTGGTGTACAGGTTAGGAATATCGAAGCATCAAAAGGGTTTTATCAAGGAATTATTGGTCTTGAACTGCTCGATGAATTCGATCACCCAGATGGAGACAAGAAACTTGCTTTTCTTGGGCTTGATGGACAAATAATCATAGAGTTAATTGAGGGTTACAACTCTGAATTACCAGTGGAAGGCAAAGTTCACCATATCGCTTTTACTGTTTCTAATATTGAAGAAGAAAGAACCCGAGTTCGTAATCTCGGCGTAACGTTCATTGATGAAGGAATCAATGAGCTTCCAAATGGAGCTAAATATCTGTTTTTTGCAGGTCCTGATGGTGAATGGATTGAATTCTTCCAATCTCCTAAATGACTTTAATAAGTGAGAATTTTCCGGAATAGCGACCTTCCATAGTGGAAGGTCGTTTTGATTGTCTATACCCTGAGCAGGAAATTCCATGAATGATTCATAGTGGTGTAAGATAATAGTGGACTAACGTGAAAGAAAGAAGGAATATGTATGGTAAATCAGCAAGTCGCGTCGAAGGAGAAAATTTGGACGCGGGATTTTATTTTCATTTGTATCGCAAATTTCTTCATTTTTGCTGGTTTTCAAATGACGCTCCCAACGCTGCCGCTGTTTGTGAATGAACTTGGTGGTAGTGATCAGCTTATCGGTTTCGTCGTAGGGATATTCACGCTATCGGCTTTACTAATAAGACCATGGAGTGGTCACGTTCTCGAATCACTTGGAAGAAGAATCGTTTTCTTAATTGGACTATTGGTTTTCGTGATCTCAGTTGGCTCGTATGCTTTTACAGGTAGCCTTGCGATATTATTTCTTATGCGTGTCGTGCAAGGTTTAGGATGGGGTATGTCCACAACCGCAGTAGGTACGATTGCGACCGACCTCATTCCTCAAAAGCGAAGAGGAGAAGGGATGGGCTACTTTGGCCTAGCTGGTAATCTAGCAATGGCATTCGGACCTGCACTTGGGTTATTGATTATTGCTATATTTGATTTCACATCCATGTTCTTAATTGCAGCAGCTGCAGGGTTAATCTCATTTACCGTTGCTTCTTTTATTCGCTATAAGCCAGCCAACAAGATACCTGTTGAGAAAAGGAAATGGGATTTCTTTGAGAAGACAGCCTTAATGCCTTCGGTACTCCTATTCTTTATTACGATGGTATTTGGGGGAATCGCAACGTTCTTGCCATTGTACGCAGAACAGCTCGGAATTGAAGGCATCGAGTGGTATTTTGTGGTTTTTGCTTTCTCTCTCATGATAGTAAGAGCATTTGCTGGGAGAATTTATGATCGAAGAGGACATAAAGCGATCTTTCTACCAGGTGCGTTCCTGATTCTAGCGGCGATGATCGATCTTACATTATTATCGAATCAATTCATGTTGCTTTTAGCAGCTGTATTATTCGGAATGGGATTTGGGTCTGTCCAGCCAGCTCTTCAAGCGTGGGCAGTAAACGAAGCTCCACTGCACCGGAAAGGAATGGCGAACGCTACATTTTTCTCTTTCTTTGATTTAGGGGTTGGACTCGGAGCGATGTTTTTCGGTCTGATCGCCTCAACATTCGGATATGCTGATATTTATTTGACTGCTGGAATTTCCGTCATCATTTCGATGATCATCTATCTCATTTATTTAAAACGTAGCTCAACGGTACAAAAGCATCAAGAAGCTGTTCAATGGAAGTAGATTGTTAGATATAAAGAACACAGCAGGGAATATTAAGTAATTTAGTTTTGGAGTACAAAAATACAAATTGTACCCTTAATTGAATTGCTTTTTTACATTAGAAACTGCACGATGAATTGCGTATTAAAATGGAGAGAAAAATGCATACCAAATTGACATAGTAATTGGAGTATTTATCGTTTTATTTAGAAGCACCTATGTTCTGAAGGGTATATTGATGTAGTAAACAGATTAGATAGGTATTCTACATAAGGAGCATTTAATGCTATAAACTCCACTACCTATTCAGAATGAAAAGCCACCCTCTTTAGTAACAAATAGAGGGTGGCTTTAATAAATGTTTCTCATGACCTTTCTATAGGCACTCATATTATTACTCAAAGGAAAACAAACAACATCGGGAGCCAGAGAGACCCAATAACATACCCAATTCCGTTAAATTTGAGGGAAGAATCAATCCAAGAATTACAAAAAGTATAGCGAACACATTCAGAAGAAAAAATAAAGTTTTTATCTCCGTGTTTCTTTATCCTCAGCCCACATAGAAAGGTACATTTAAGTATATCGCAACACACTAGTAATGATTATTGAAGTCTTGTGATAACAAGGTGTGCCGATACAGATCTTGCTCCTCCAGCTACAGGGGTAATGGTTAGTGCAGCAGCATTGCCCGCGGGATTTCGAACTGTAAGTACTCCATTGACGGACGTTGTTTCAACAATTGCCATGCCAATTATTTGGGAAGTCCCGGTTGCTCTTCCAACCACAGTATATGCCAAATCAATTCCATCTAGCGTTAGGATCAACTGTCCAGCTTCGGTTATACTCACCTGAAACAAGACTTGATAAATTCCGATTTCTGACAAGTTAAACGAACTGGGTCCTATACGTGTAATACCTCCAGATCCGCTATTTGGACCATCTTGTGGAAAACTTACATCCGTACCAGGAGCTACAGTTGCTGCATTATCAGGTGGCATCAATGCAAAAAAATCTGCAAAGTCAAATACACCGCCAGTTGCTCCGGTGGCACCTGTTGCTCCAGTGGCTCCAGTTGCTCCGGTTACTCCAGTTGCTCCTGTTGCTCCAGTTGCTCCAGTTGCTCCGGTGGCTCCAGTTGTTCCAGTAGCACCTGTTGCTCCAGTTGCTCCGGTTGCTCCAGTTGCACCAGTGGCTCCGGTTACTCCAGTTGCTCCTGTTGCTCCAGTTGCTCCGGTGGCTCCAGTTGCTCCTGTTGCACCTGTTGCTCCTGTTGCTCCAGTTACTCCGGTGGCTCCAGTTGCACCTGTTTCTCCAGTTGCTCCGGTTGCTCCAGTTGCTCCGGTTGCTCCAGTTGCTCCAGTTGCACCAGTGGCTCCAGTTGCACCTGTTGCACCTGTTTCTCCAGTTGCTCCGGTTGCTCCAGTTGCTCCAGTGGCTCCAGTTACTCCGGTTGCTCCAGTTGCTCCAGTTGCTCCAGTTGCTCCAGTTGCTCCAGTTGCTCCAGTTGCTCCAGTTGCTCCTGTTGCTCCGGTTGCTCCAGTTGCTCCGGTTGCTCCAGTTGCTCCAGTTGCTCCAGTTGCTCCAGTTGCTCCAGTTGCTCCAGTTGCTCCAGTTGCTCCAGTTGCTCCAGTTGCTCCAGTTGCACCAGTTGCTCCAGTTGCTCCAGTTGCTCCAGTTGCTCCAGTTGCTCCAGTTGCTCCAGTAGCTCCAGTTGCTCCAGTTGCTCCAGTTGCTCCAGTTGCTCCAGTTGCTCCTGTTGCTCCGGTTGCTCCAGTTGCTCCAGTTGCTCCAGTTGCTCCAGTTGCTCCTGTTGCTCCAGTTGCTCCGTTGCTCCAGTTGCTCCAGTTGCTCCTGTTGCTCCGGTGGCTCCAGTTGCTCCAGTTGCTCCAGTTGCTCCAGTTGCACCTGTTGCACCAGTTGCTCCGGTGGCTCCAGTTGCACCAGTTGCTCCTGTTGCTCCAGTTGCACCAGTTGCTCCGGTGGATCCAGTTGCTCCGGTGGCTCCAGTTGCTCCGGTGGATCCAGTTGCTCCAGTTGCTCCAGTTGCACCTGTTGCTCCTGTTGCTCCAGTTGCACCTGTTGCACCAGTTGCTCCGTTACTCCGGTTGCTCCAGTTGCTCCAGTTGTTCCTGTTGCACCTGTTGCTCCTGTTGCTCCAGTTGTTCCAGTTGCTCCTGTTGCACCTGTTGCTCCAGTTGCTCCGGTAGCTCCAGTTGCTCCAGTTGCACCTGTTGCACCAGTTGCTCCGGTTGCGCCAGTTGCTCCAGTTGCTCCAGTTGCTCCAGTTGCTCCAGTTGCTCCAGTTGCACCAGTTGCTCCGGTGGCTCCAGTTGTTCCAGTGGCACCTGTTGCTCCAGTTGCTCCAGTTGCACCAGTTGCTCCAGTTGCTCCAGTTGCTCCTGTTGCTCCGGTGGCTCCAGTTATTCCGGTGGCCCTGTTCTCCAGTTACTCCGGTGGCTCCAGTTGCACCTGTTTCTCCAGTTGCTCCGGTGGCTCCAGTTGCTCCAGTTGCTCCGGTGGCTCCAGTTGCTCCAGTGGCTCCTGTTGCTCCAGTTACTCCAGTTGCTCCGGTGGCTCCAGTTGCTCCAGTTGCTCCAGTTGCTCCAGTTACTCCGGTAGCTCCTGTTGCTCCTGTTGTTCCTGTTGCTCCAGTGGCTCCTGTTTCTCCAGTGGCACCTGTTACTCCGGTTGGTCCCGTTGATCCTGTGACTCCATTCAATTGCGCCCCTAACAATTCAGAAGAAACCAAACGATGGGCAGTGACCAATTGACCTGTAGCGTTTTTACCCCACGCAGATACTTCAATATTGTTTTCAGCGGCTCCACTTGTTGTGAAGTTAAATTCAAATGCATCCAAGTTTGCTGCAAAAGTCTTGGTTATGACTTGATTAGGAGAAATACTTAATAGTTCTTGAACATATAAAGTCCTAGTGTTACTTAATATATATCCTTCGATGTAGACTGTTCCGTTCAAAGTTGAACTTCGATTTGTTATTTTTGCAGAAAACTGTTGTGTAGCTCGCGCGCCATTTACAGGAGCGTTTTCGATTGGCCCAGTATACAATATTGGCATTTTAACCCCCCCTTTTTTATCCTTTAAAGCTTCACTTCAATCGTTAATTAAGGAAAGTTAAATTGCGCTGGTTAATCAAGTTTCAATCTATTTCTACAGTGAAGTATTTACAGAACTACGATTCGAAATCTTGATTGTCACCTGTTGAGTTGTCCTTACACCATTAGTAGAGTTATTTTCAATTGGCACAATCGTCAATATAAGCACTTTTTCTCCTCATCCCCCCATACACTCCAAGCGCCTTAATCAACTCAACCGATCACCTGTCTCTTTTCTAAAACAGAAATTTTTGTGTCATTTCTTTTAGGTGTGTCATTTACTACATTACATCTCAAACAATATATGATTATCGCTTTCTAATATGATAAAAAATCTTTAGACCGGTACTATAACCTCGGCTGACTTCTAATAGTTCAGTGTTTTCTTTTAAAGCCAGTTACCATACGTGTGACGTAACCATCAGACCTCTCCGGGTACGTATATAGACTTCTCCATTTTTCCGCCTTATTAATTGCGGTTTCTTTTGGTCATTTGGATTTCGATGTGTTGTGCCATCTCATCCAAACATATCAGCCTATTGCTTTCTTCAGATTGGGAGTCTCCTCGGACACCATCCTAGGATAAGAGTTATAAAAAAAAGTAAAAGAGAAAAATGATGAGAGACACGAAAAAAATCCTCTGAAAGGAACAGAGAGAGGTTAAGACAAGAAGAGTTGAATAGAAATTTCACTGGGAAATTAATGATTCATTTAATAGAGCTAATAATGGAAGATTAGCTGATTTAGTAGGCAGTTTAGAATGGAAGGGAACCTTATTTTTAATAGTGGCAATCATGATCGGCTTTATAGTTGCTTAATTGTTATTCTAATTAATTCTCAAATAAATACGATAATGTTCCATTAAAAAACACTATTTCATAATCTCCTCTGAACTGATTTTGCCAATAGGACATTGTCCTATCTTGTAGTGTCATAGCTTTGTTTGTGAAACGGGATCTGAGTCCCAAACACCCCCCATCATTTTTTTGCAAATAGATGGGACAATATTACCGACGGGATTAAGTCCTGCGGGAACAAAAGTCCTCCTCGGCAACTTAAAGAATAACCTATAAAAAAATAGGCTAACCTTATAGTTTGACGGGAAGCAATTTTCCAATTTCATAGCAGAGTAAACGTTGAGTAACGATTTTCATTTATCAGTCGTAATTCCTCAGTGTGGGATTACGACTTTTTTCTTTCAAAATGGTCGAAGTAAGTGAAAGTGTTTTGAAATAATTGGGGTTATGTAATAGGGAGGATTGTTTAACAAGTGCAATTATTTTTTTCTATACTCATTTCGTGTAGAGATGTAACAACATAAAATGATAGATTTGGGGAATAATATATATTTTTTACATAACTTTACTAATGAATCGAATATCTTGAAACAGTTGCCTCCACTAAGATGCCCCACAAAATTAACCTGCACTTTGTGGGGCATCACGTATTCCATTTTCACTTTTTGTACTCCAAAACTGAACTACTTAAGGGAGCATGCTGTGTTCTTTATTTCTTATGGGATTAGTAAAGTTTATCGGCTAGCTGGTATGATCATATCTTTGTTCACTTCATGAAGATCACGACATCCTGATAATGCCATCGTTAAATCCAAGTCAGCAAGTAGATTTGTGAGTACCTGCTTCACTCCTGTTTCTCCAGCAACGGCAAGGCCGTACATACAAGGTCGCCCAATGAGAACGGCTTTAGCGCCAAGGGCGATCGCTTTAAAAATGTCGGCACCTCTCCTTATCCCACTATCCATCAAGACAGGAATTTGGTTCTCAACTGCTTCAACGATAGCCGGAAGTGCGTCGAGTGCTGCAATTGCTCCATCCACCTGTCTACCTCCGTGATTAGATACAATGATGCCGTCAGCTCCATATTTTACTGCAAGCTTAGCATCATCTGGATGAAGGACTCCTTTTAGAATAATAGGTAGATTTGTATATGTTTTTAATTCTGTTAGATCTTCCCACGTTAATCCTGCGTTTCCAAAAACGCGGGTCCAATGCATGATCGCCCCGACTGCATCTTCTTCTGGTGGAGTATGGAGACCTGAGCGGAATGCAGGATCAGTCAGATAGTTTCCGATTCCTTCTCCAATAAGAAAAGGAAGATAGACATTTTGAAGATCTAACTCACGCCACGCCATCATTGGTGTATCGAGCGTGACGACGATTGCTGAATATCCAGCAAGTTCTGCACGTTCTACGAAGCTCCGCGCAATAGCGGGATCTCGGCTCCAATAGAGCTGAAACCACTTTGGTGAATCACCCATGACTTCTGCAATTTCTTCCATCGAATGGCTTGAAGCAGAACTAGCGATGTAAGGTACGCCCATTGAGGCGGCTCCTCTTGCTGATGCAAGTTCGCCTTCCTCATGGATGATGGATTGAACGCCGATTGGTGCGACCATAACGGGTGAGGAATACATATGGCCATAAAGAGCGACCTTTAAATTTCGGTCCTCTACATGGCGAAGGACACGTGGAACGATATGCCATCGTTTAAAAGAATCTCTGTTTGTTTGCAAGGTATCTTCTGCACCAGAACCACCTGCGACATAGTCGTAGGGACCATCAGCCAGAATTCTCCTCGCTTGTTTTTCCCAATCTTCAAATCGTGTAGGTAGGCGGTTCGGATCTGGTGAATGCATTTGTTTGTAAACACCAAATTGGACATCATTTCCTAGATTAGTCATTTTAGGTTCCCCTTTTCCTTTTCATTACATCACTTCTTCTTGATTAGGGTACTATTTCCTTCCGAGCGATTTGAACTAATTGTAAGCTAACTAAAAATATAGCAGGACTTTCTTGTATGATTTCGAATTACTAGTGTGGAAGTAAAAAGTATACTTAGATAATAATAGGGGGCAACTATGAAACTGAACATTATTCATACGAACGATATACATAGTCATTTTGAGAATTTTTCAAGAGCAACTTCTCTTATTCGAGATTATTCTAACGAAGATACGCTCATCATTGACGGAGGCGATTTTGCAGACTTTAGAAGCATCGAACTTCAGGGAACAAGAGGTATAGCTGCTGTGAAGATGCTGGAATCAGCAGGTTATGAAGCCATCACAATTGGAAATAACGAACTTTTCAATGGAAACAATACGCTTGAACACATGGCGATGAATAGTTCAGTTCCATTTATTAGTTGTAACCTCCGAAAAGCTACAGGGGAGCCCTTTAATGGTGTGAAAAGTAGCACGATCATTCACAAAAATGGATTAAGAATACTTATAACTGGCGCATCACCAGATCTACAGGAGTTCAATGATTTAATGGGCTTTCAAATTCTTGATTACAAAGAAGCGCTAAGAGACGAGATAAAGAAACAAAGTAATGAGTACGATGTTTGTATTGTACTGAATCATATCGGAACAGAGGCGGACATTGAATTAGCAGAAGCGATTGACGAAATCGATGTGATTCTATCTGCTCACGATCATGTTTTATATGAAGAAGCGAAAGTAGTGAATGGAACGATCCTGAACTCAGCAGGCATGTATGGAGAGCACATCGGAATTGTTGAGATGGAATATAGTCATGGATCTATCAATCTGTTAGCTTCTTCAGCTATTCCTACAGGTAAAGCAAGTAAAGACGTTCATATTCAAGAACTTCTGGATAAGAGTAAAGAAGAAGCAATCACTAACTTGAGCGAACCGCTATATACCATTTCAGAAACACTATGGCATGATATTCTCGAAGAAAACCCACTCACGAACTTAATTGCTGATGCCTTAAAGGATCGATTTCAGTCAGATATCGGTCTCATTAATAGCGGCATCGTTAATGGTGGAATCGTTGAATTTGTATCGAATAAAAAATTGATCGAGATCTGTCCATCCCCATTAAATCCAACGTATTTTGAAATCCAGGGCAAAGATCTTCATGTCGCACTTGAAAGTTCATTAGATAGTTTAGTTTGTATGGCAGATGGTAAAGGCCCTGGTTTCAGAGGTAAATATGCAGGGAGACTTCATATTGCTGGGGCTGAAATTATTCATGACCGAAAGAAAATCATAACTATTTTAGTGAAAGGGGAACCACTGGAATTCGATAAGTGGTACAGCGTTGCTTCCTCTGATTATTTACTAAGAGGATCAGGATATCCAGACCTCGCGAATAATCGAAACTTCGCATACCAACCGGATGAAATAAAAGATGTGATTCGCGAATACGCAGAGAAACCGAGTTTCATATCGAATGCTTTTAAAAACCGTTGGCTTGTGGAAGTATCTCGTCTTTCAGAGCTAAATCAACTGTGAATTTACGATCGGCTTAATTGTTTCCATCAACCGGGGAGAGGATATTAGCTCCTTGAGAGGATTATGGCGGTGGAGAAATTTATTTTGATGGTCGTCTTAAACATGAAAATGGAATATTAGTTGCAGAAGAGTTCCTAGCATTAATCCAGAAAATTTATGATATGAAAAAGAAAGAGTAAGGAATAAGCTCACAGGCAGAATAGTGCCTGTGAGCTTTCGTTTACATAATAAATTTATGTTATACTAAAGGAAAGAGGTTTATCAATGATTCATCATGAAGTTAGATGAAAGTTATATTGTATTCGTACAGGTGGAAGATGACTTTAAAGATCAAGGATATCACCGGAAAAGAATTGGACTAAATCATCTTGCTTTTTATGCTTTTTCAAAAGAGCATGTGGACAATATGACCCAACAGCTTGAAACAGAAGAAAGTTTCTATTTTGTATAAGGAAAGTCATCCATATGCTGGTGGAGAGAATCATTATGCTGTTTATTTTGAAGCTCCTGAGTTTTATAAACAAAATGGATATGAAGTTTTTGGTACTATAGAGGATCATCCTAAAGGATTTAATCAGTATTTCTTACATAAGAGGTTCGATAAATAGTCATTGGATGATAGGTGAATGAAGTATACTACCATAGATATCTCGAATTCGAGTCTTCAAGGTAATCGGAGCTTTTAATAAGTAAGACAAATGAATTAACGAAACAGGAGCTGGAATTTTGGGGCTCCTGTTTTTTTGTTCCTATTTTTCTGCACTTGAATTCAACCCCATTTTCAGAGCTAAATTACGACCGTTTTAACACTCCATTTTACGACCGAACAAGTCCATAGCAGGAACATACATTTCCATTTTTCATATTTTTAAACGATTGGTACATTAGTCGACTTCTTAAAACTAAATGCAATGACCGCGATATAATGATACAAAACATATATTGTGTATCATTATGAAAGTGAATGAAAGCTTATTTTTTGCGGATTTACCCTTCCGAAACAAACCATGGAAGGGTATAATAATACATATCGAGATAGAGATTATCTTTTATGATACATAACGGATATCGAAAGGAGGGTGTCTTCATGAACACGGTTCAGCCGATTCGAGACCCTCAGAAGATTAAATTGATTAAACAAAATTTAAGAAGACGAAATTCCAGAGATTGGTTTCTTTTTATTATGGGAATAAATACCGGTCTGCGCATTAGTGATTTACTACCACTTCGCGTGGGGGATGTCCGGAATCAGACTCATATTGTGATCAAGGAAAAGAAGACGGGGAAAACAAAGCGATTTCCGATTAACTATTCGCTTAAAGAACTGATTGAATCTTACACATTCGATATGCAAGAACATGACTTTTTATTTCCATCCCATAAGACAGATTTACCGATACAGAGGGGACAAGCTTATAAAATATTAAATCAGGCTGCAGCAGAAGCAGGGCTGAACGAAATTGGGACCCACACGATGCGAAAGACGTTTGGCTACTTTTACTACAAACAAACGAAAGATGTGGCAATGTTGCAGAAGATCTTTGGTCACTCAGCACCATCCATTACGCTGAGGTATATCGGAATTGAACAAGAACAAATTGATGAATCGCTGTTTAACTTTAGTTTGTGAGAAGTCAGACACAATTTTATCGTGTATACTTTATGATGGAGGGTGGACAGCCATCACGGACAATTAAGATGAAACTAATAAACGGTTAAGATGAGTTTCTTTCAAAATAGTACCTATATTAATGAAGAAACTCACTTTATTTCAAACAAAATTGTATTCGCTTACATCTTTTTAGGAGGGATATCTTATGGAACAAAAACGCAATACCGATTCAACCGAAACGTCCATACATACAGATTTTAAAGATAATATGACATATGGAGAATACTTAAGTCTCGATAAAATCCTTTCTGGCCAAAACAGGTTATCAGAGCATCATGACGAAATGCTGTTTATCATCATTCATCAGGTGAGTGAACTCTGGATGAAACTCATCCTCCATGAATTAAGAGGAGCAGTTGATGCGATCGAGAAAGATGAGCTTTCTTCCGCATTTAAAATGATGGCACGCGTTTCAAAAACACAAACGCAAATTATTCAAGCATGGGATGTACTTTCTACACTAACTCCTTCTGAATATATGGAATTTCGAGATTCACTCGGCCAGGCTTCAGGTTTTCAGTCGTATCAATACCGTATGATTGAATTTGCACTAGGATACAAGACCTCCCATGTTCTCAAAATCTATGAGAAAGACAAAGAACTTCATGACAAATTAGAGCACGCTTATCAAGAACCAGGGATCTACGATGTTGCGATTAAAGCCCTGGCAAGAGCTGGTTTACAAATCGATCAAGATCTTCTTGATCGTGATGTGAAGGAAACTTACAAGAAAAATGATTCAGTATTGCAAGCGTGGTTAACCGTATACCGTGATGTTGAGAAGTATTGGGATCTATACGAACTTGCTGAAAAGCTGGTTGATATTGAAGACAGCCTTCAACAATGGCGCTTCCGTCATATGAAAACCGTGGAGCGAATTATTGGGTTTAAACGAGGTACAGGTGGTTCATCAGGAGTAGGGTATTTAAAGAAAGTGCTCGATCATCGTTTTTTTCCAGAGCTTTGGGATATCAGAACAGAATTGTAGGAGTCAATAATAATATTATGTAAACTCATTAGTGAGACGCGTTCCCTTGGCGCGTCTTTTTTAGTATGTGATCTCGTTTAGACGTTCATCATTTTGAAGAAACAAGAGGGCTTTTTCTCGATAGCTTTCATCATGAAGATACGTATACCGATTAGGTTTAACGGATGGAGCAAGCAGAATCGCGTTGTAAAGGTCTGCTTTTTGCAAGCGTAGTTTTTTAACGTAATCAAAAAAACCTGTCCGCTCAAAGACTTTTCTCATTCGATCAGCGCGATGTTCTTGAACGTTTGCCATAATATAAGTAGAAATTCCAACCTGAATGCCATGCATATGCTGAACCGAAGCCTGCTTATCAAGTGCATGCGAGATCAAGTGTTCAGATCCACTGATCGGTGCACTATTTCCACTAATAACAGTCGCGACACCGCCCATAGTTAGCGAGCTGACAAGTTCTTTGATGAAAATCGGATTTTTAATGTCCGTCATCGGCGTTCGAATGAAGCTGTTTACAGCTTTTTTACTAAGCATGGCAGCGAATGGATTAACGCGTCCCTTTCCATTCCGTTCTTCAAATTCCCAATCGTAGAGGGCTGTAATGTTACTCATTAAGTCACCTACACCAGCGAGCAGGAAGTGGGAAGGAGCATTCTGGATAACTTCTAGATCAGCAATAATGCCATAGGGTACTTGAGCTGGCACTGTTGTTTTCTTGTTATTGACAAGGAGTGAACAATTGCTGCTTGCAAAGCCATCATTTGAGGCGGAGGTCGGCATGCTGATAAATGGGATTTTCCTAGCGAAAGCAATGTACTTCCCGTAATCAATCACCATACCACCACCCATAGCGAGTACGACGTCATAGGAATCAATCGAAAAAGCGTACTCGATTAGATCGTTAATCGATTGTCCAGGCTTCATTTTTTGAGCTGATAATTTCACACCGTCCATGCTATGCATAAATGACTCAGCGTACTCTTCGAATGTAAACTCATCGAAAAGAAATAGCGCATTTTGAAAGCCATGGCCTGACAAGAATCGAATCAAGCTCGTGGCGTATGCCTGATCGAATTTCCAAAATCGATGGGATCGGAATGTTTGTTAACGCATGCATTAGAGAAGCTATCCCTTTATCACGTAATACCTTTTCGATATCTTCAAATGAATGAATTGGAATGAAAGGGACCTCATTCTCCTTTAATATATCCTGAAGAGCATCCTTCGCAAAAGTTACGTCTGCAACTTTTGCAGGATGGGAATCGGGCTCACTATCTCCAGCAAAGTAAACAACATCATATTTTTCCTTCAGTTCTGTAATAACTTTCGATTTATCGATGCCATATCTTCTTGAATAATGCGGATGAGATTTATCAATAGAAAGATGGACATTCTTGTTCTCATAATATCCTTTATTTGAGAATACGGGGACATTCTGAATACCGTAATGTTTGAGAATGTGATGTATGTAATAATCCGTTCCTGCACTTAAAATAAAGAAATCTCCACCGTTTTGTTGTACCTTTTCAATTAACGAAGGAACATGTTCATCGATCGGTAATGAAAGAATATCTTCTATGATCTGTTCCTCATTTTGATCGATCGATTTGAATATCTGTTCTAGAAAATCGATGTCTTGATACTCTCCCGCTTTCCACTTCTTATATAATGCCTGACCTTCAGGATAATATGTTTCTATTACAAGCCAGTAAAAATCCTTCTTTGAAATCGTTCCGTCAAAATCAGATACAAATGCCCAATTTTCCATTGCCATAGCCTCCTTCTATAGAAATCGTTTCCTATTAAAATTGTAGCATGCTTTCTAAATCAAAAGAAATCCAATTCATTTAGAACTATAACGTACAACCGTGCTAAATTGTGTTAAAATGAATTTTAAAAAGTTAAACAATTCTAATTAATCAGAAGGAGTGCGAGAATGAGCAAAACAATCAGCAAAGTCCAGGTGGAAGATATCATTATCGCCAATCAAGTTTTAAAAGAAGTAGTGGTACCAACTCCACTGCAGCGGAATGAGATCCTTTCTGAACGATATAACTGTAACGTATACTTGAAGAGAGAAGACTTACAAAATGTACGCTCATTCAAAATCAGAGGTGCATATAATCTTATTCATAGTCTTAATGAAGAAGAAAAATCAAACGGAATAGTTTGTGCGAGCGCTGGAAACCATGCCCAGGGTGTTGCCTTCTCATGTAAAACGCTTGGAATTCAAGGGCATATCTTCATGCCAGCAACCACGCCAAGACAGAAGATTTCACAAGTGGAACTATTTGGCGGTGCTTATGTTGAGGTCATTCTAACTGGAGATACATTTGATGATTCCTTTCTCACTGCCAAAGAATTTTGTAACAAACACGACAAAGCGTTTATTCATCCTTTTGATGATTATCGAACGATTGCAGGACAAGGAACAGTAGGGCTTGAAATTATGAATGATATCGATGAAGTAGACTTTGTTATGCTCAGCATTGGAGGTGGAGGTCTAGCTTCAGGAGTAGGCTCTTATATCAAAAGCATTAGCCCACATACGAAAATCGTAGGCATTGAGCCTGAAGGTGCCCCAGGAATGAAGAGTTCCATTGAAAAAGACGAGGTGGTACCTCTTGATTTTATCGATAAATTTGTAGATGGCGCTGCTGTGAAACAAGTCGGAAAACTGACACTCGATATCTGCAAACATATTCTTGATGATGTCGTGCTTGTGCCCGAAGGAAAAATTTGTACGACCATCTTAGAGCTATACAACCAGAACGCCATTGTCGCTGAACCAGCCGGAGCTCTGTCAATTGCCGCTCTCGATTTTTATCGTGATCAAATCAAAGGAAAGAATGTTGTTTGCGTCATTAGTGGGGGTAATAACGATATTAATCGTATGCAAGAAATACAGGAACGCTCTTTAATTTATGAAGGGCTAAAACACTATTTCATTGTACATTTCCCACAACGAGCTGGTGCGTTAAAAGAATTTATGGCTGATGTTTTAGGGCCAACTGACGATATTACCCGCTTTGAATACACCAAAAAGAACAATCGAGATCGAGGACCTGTTCTAGCAGGGATTGAGCTCAAACACAAAGAAGATTACGAACCTTTGATTGACCGTTTAAATCGAAAGGGATTCTCTTACATTGAAATTAACAAGGACCAAGATCTCTTTAACCTACTCATTTAAAACGCCTTAAGTAGGCGTTTTTCTTTTGAAGCCGTTCGAGTATAAATTGGCCACTTTTTTCTATATGATAGGGAGAGATTGTATTAAAAAGAGGTGCGGAATGAAATTAAGTATACTTGATCAAACACCAATCTTTCATGGAGAAACGACAGCAGATGCACTACAAGCTTCAAAAGAGTTAGCTATACTCGGAGATCAACTTGGATATGTTCGTTACTGGGTTACGGAACATCACGACCTAGATGACTTAGCGTGTCCTACCCCAGAGGTACTCTTAAGCTATATCGGAGCGCATACTAGCCGAATTCGGCTTGGAGCTGGGGCAATACTACTCCCTCATTATCAACCATATAAGGTCGCAGAAGTATTTCATACCTTAGCTACCCTTTTTCCAGGTCGCATCGACCTTGGACTAGGAAGAGCACCAGGGGGATCCGCCGAAGCGACTACAGCTCTATCTCCGCGATTTTTAGAAGAAGTGCGGAAGATGCCAGAGAAGGTGGGTGAACTACTTCGCTTTATCAAAAATGACTTTCCAAAAGACCATTTGTACCATAACCTTCAGGCAAAGCCTGTGCCTAACCACGTTCCTGAGCCGTGGCTACTTGGAACAGGAAAGAAAAGTGCGCTGCTGGCAGCAGACAAAGGTATGTCCTATGCTTTTGGCTATTTTATGAGCGATCAAAATGGGAAAGAGCTTCTTGACACATATCGGACCAACTTTGTAGGAGAATCTCCTTATAGCATTTTAGCGGTGTCCGTTATATGCAGTGAGACACCCAAACGTGCAGATGAACTTGCGCACTGGACTCACGTAGTAAATGAGTTTCGTGCTAAAGGGGAAACAACAGTCCCATCTGTTGAAGAGGCACTTAACGTATCACTTCCAATTGATCACAACTCAAAGCTTATTAGTGGAACACCTGAAATCGTCGAAGAAAAGCTGCAGAAGCTCCAAGAAGAGTATCAACCAGATGAATTTTTGATCACAACGATTATGCCACATCGAACGGAAAGACTGACTTCTTTTCAACTTCTTGGTGAGGCGCTTATTAAAGGATAGATTTTTTCACTATTAGAAGGAAATCTGTTATGATAGAGTTTGGTTTCTTTTGTTTTTTATAGGAGTTAATTTTTTAACTGTATTCATTTTACAGTGCCAGTAGATATGAAAATAAAAGGACGGATCAAGCTAGAAGAGGAGACCGTACATGACCCAATCATTACCTTTTGAAATTACAAAGGAAGATTCCTTTTTCGAGAAACTCGGTGACTATGTAGGAGATGTGTTCTATGACATTCTCCCTGAACACGGATATGAGCTTCGCGATGAACAAATCTTTATGGCCTTTCAAATTGAACAGGCTTTTAAAAATAAGAGCGTTGTTTTTGCAGAAGCTGGCGTTGGAACGGGAAAAACATTTGTTTATTTGCTGTATGCGATTTGTTATGCGCGATATACACGTAAGCCAGCAATTATTTCATGTGCCGATGAAACGCTGATTGAGCAGCTTGTTAAAGAAGGCGGAGATATTGAGAAGCTTGAGAAAGCACTTGGCTTATCAGTTGATGTTCGCCTTGCGAAAGCACGTGAGCAATATGTATGCGTGAAGAAGTTAGACCATCTTGCTCACCGGACTGATGATGAAGATATCCTTAGCGTCCATGATGAAATTCCAGAGTTCGTTTATGAACCTGCCGCATCAATGAAATCATTTAAACGCTACGGGGATAGGAAAGAATACCCGTGGGTTCCAAATGAAAAGTGGGAGAAAATCGCCTGGGATCCATTGCAGCAATGCTCCACATGTGATTGGCGACACCGATGTGGTCAAACACTAAACCGCGAATACTACCGGCATGCAAGTGACCTGATCATTTGTTCACATGACTTTTATATGGAACACATTTGGACAAAGGAATCTCGTAAACGGGAAGGACAGCTTCCATTACTGCCTGAAGCAAGCACAGTTGTCTTTGATGAAGGACACCTACTGGAATTCTCAGCTCAGAAAGGACTAACCTATCGTTTCCATTCTGAGACGCTCTCAAGTATTCTAACAGGATACATGGATCAAGACGTCCGGGAGGAGTCTCTTACTCTCGTCGAGGACATTCTTGAGCTTCACGACAATTGGTTTGCTCATTTGAGTAAGACGGCTAAAGCAGTGGAAGGATCGATTCGAAAAGATGTCCCACGAACGGACACGATGATCGAAACAGCGAAAGCAATCGCTGAAAAAGTCGATGCCTTACTTGAACAGCTTGTCTTTGATTCAGAGCTTTACGTGATGGAAGACTACCACGTGAAAATTATGGAAGAATATCTCGAGTTCTTTGCCTATGGGTTAAGAACATTGCTTCAGGATGGAGAGGGCATCCATTGGCTTGAAGAAACGGAGACACAAACGTCGCTTGTCATCATGCCACGTCTTGTAGAAGACATACTTCGAAAAGAAGTTTTCTCTCAGAAAATACCGTTCGTTTTTTCTTCTGCAACACTTTCACAAGCAGGTGACTTCTCTTATACAGCTAGTAGTCTTGGCATTCAAAAATACGCCTCTTTCTCTGTGAATTCACCATTCGATTACGAATCGCAGATGAAGATGAATGGAACGATATCACTCAATGAGAACGAGAAGTGGGAAGCAATGGGGAACGCTCTCCACGGAAATAAAGGTCATTCCTTGCTCTTGTTCTCTTCTCTAGAAGAAATGAATCGCTTCCGTCACTGGGCAGATGAGCAAAACTGGTCATTTACTATGATCTATGAAGGTGATCGAGAAATTAGCGAAACGGTAAAAGAGTTCCAGCGTGACCACTCAGCAGTTCTGTGTTCTTATCATCTTTGGGAAGGTCTTGACGTACCGGGCGAAGCCCTCACTCAGGTACTGATCTCATCTCTTCCATTCCCACCGAATGATCCAGTTTTCCAGGCGAAGCGTAGCCATTCAGAAGACCCAGTAAACGAAGTGGATCTTCCATATATGCTACTAAGGCTCCGTCAAGGGATCGGTCGTTTGATTCGTAGTAGTACGGACCATGGTTCGGTTCGACTATGGATGACCGAAGATCAGATGAAGAAGTATGATAAACAGGTTCAGGCAGTTCTTCCTTTACCAATCAATTGGATATAAAAAATCGGCTCTTTCTCATGTGAGGAAGAGCTTTTTTAATCATTCGTTGGTATGATGAAAGAAGGGAGGTGGGGTTAAATGAAAACAAACTGGGAACGTCATAATCCAATTATTAAACTACCTTCTGAAGCCGTAGCTGCAATCATAAAGAGTTATGATGTCGAAAGTTGCACTGAACGGACAACGCTTTTGTCAGGCGGACTGAGTCACACAAACTACAAAGTGGATTTTGTTGATCGAGAGCCAGTTGTTATTCGTGTGACGAAGAACCTGGAAAGTCTACAAAGAGAGAGAAACTTACA
The DNA here is from genome assembly GCA_963739655.1 of uncultured Bacillaceae bacterium. Taxonomy (GTDB): domain Bacteria; phylum Bacillota; class Bacilli; order Bacillales; family Guptibacillaceae; genus Guptibacillus. The sequence continues at coordinate 91,134 of CAVUAW010000018.1, forward strand.
TATGTTATTACCAGACAATGTTCGTGCTCCACAATTCTTGCATTTCACTAAGTGGAATGGCTATGGTATAGGAATTTTGGAGTGGAAAGAAGGGGTTCTGCTCCGCGACGCTTTCAGAAACGCAAACCGAACAGAAATGTTAAAAATGGGCCAATCGCTCGGGGAACAACTTGCTGCCATGCGAAAGATAACCTTTGATACATATGGATTTTTGGATCAAAATTTAACCGTTAAGCAAGAATTCCATCTGACACCAGACACTTTTCTAACTACAATGGAATCATTTCTCAGCGGTCATGCAGCAAAATGGTTATCAAGTCAACTAGTTGAAGAAATTTTGAGCTACTCAAGCGAAAACGCGCACTTATTTAATGATGATAAAAGCTCTCCGATGCTGGTACATGGTGATTTTAATGGCCTAAATCTATTAATGGATGGAACGGATGTGAGCGCTGTATTAGATTGGGAATTCGCCTTGTCAGGTAGTATTTATTTAGATATAGGCAATCTGCTACGCTATGAGTTTCCTCACATGGATTCTTTCGAAACTGGTTTGCAGTTCGCTTTAAGGCAAAAAGGGATTATATTAACAGAGAAGTGGAAACGATTAGCGAAATTAGCTGATTTAGTTGCGCTGTGTAGTTTGCTTGATCGACCGGTTTGTGGGGAAAACAGAGTAAAGGATATAACGAACTTAATACAAATGACCATCTATCACACCTGAGAGGAGAAAAAAGATGAGAGTAGGATTTATTCGACACGGAAGCACATCCTGGAATAAAGAAAAAAGGGCTCAAGGAAGTTCCGACATTCACCTTGACGATGATGGAAGGAGAGATGCAGCAAAGCTTGCGAGGCATCTCAAAAAGGGAGAATGGGACATCATCTTTTCAAGCCATCTTACAAGAGCTAAACAAACGGCAAACATTATCGCGAACAAACTTGGTATCGAGGTCATCGTTGATCCTCGTTTGCGTGAAGCAGGCGGCGGAAAGATCGAAGGTACAACGGAACATGAGCGTATTATTAAATGGGGGTCGGACTGGCGTAAGTTAGATCTTGGAATAGAAAAAGAGGAGCTTGTCGTTGCACGAGCCCTTGAAGCCATTACGGAATATCAGGAGCGTTATAATGGGAAAAACATATTGATCGTCAGCCACGGATCATTTTTACGTCACTTCTTCAAAAACGCGCTACCAGAACTGAATCATGAGAAACACTTATATAATACATCACTAACAGTTCTTAATAAACAAGATAATGAATGGACTCATGAAATCTATAACTCCACTAGTCATCTCAAACAAAAGTGATCGTGTAGTAAAGAGGAAAATCCCACAAGTAAAGAGAAGAGTTACTTATAAGTTTATAGTCAAGTAGGAACATCCTCAAAATGAAAAATGAATCTCACTACTGGAGGTAAGATATATGGAAGTTACTACAATTGGAAAAGATCTCTCACTTATTGATCTTTACGATCTTAAGCTTGAGAAACGAACAGGTAGCTATATCTTACATGAAGAAGATCTAACCATTATTGAAACAAGCGCCAGTCCATCCATTCCATATTTACTTGACGGACTCGCAAACCTTAACGTTGAGTTAAAAAGGGTAAAAAACATCATCGTCACGCACATTCATTTAGATCATGCCGGCGGCGCAGGTTTATTTCTACAAAAGTGCCCGAATGCCCGAGTGATCGTTCACCCGAAAGGCGTAAGGCATCTGGAAAATCCCGGTAAGCTCATTCAAGGAGCCAAAGCGGTTTATGGAAAGCAGTTCGATGAACTTTTCGATCCGATTATCCCGATTCCGCAAGATCGGTTAATCGTCATGCATGACGGTGATACGTTATCGATTGGGGATGACAGAACCTTAACGTTTATTGACACCCCTGGCCATGCGAAGCATCATTTTTCCATACTCGATTCCAAAACGAATGGGGTCTTTGTTGGAGATACGGTTGGTGTCTTCTATCCTCAGCTAGACTTTGATTTATTTCTCCCATCAACATCACCAAATCAATTTGATCCTGATGCCATGATGCAGTCAGCTGAGAAAATCAGTTCTTTTTATCCAGATGCGATATATTTTGGACACTATGGCATGTCAGAAAACCCTTCAGAAGTTATGAAACAACTGAAATTTTGGTTACCGATGTTTATTCAGACGACGAAGAATCTCGTTCAACATACAGCAGAGCGAACATTTGATGAAAGAAGTGTTTTGTTAGGTGAAGAGCTTTTGAACGTAGTAAAAAATGAATTAGCAAAACGTGGAGTACCTGATGATCATCACGTCTATCACTATATAACAGTTGACTTGAAAGTATGCGCCATGGGACTACTTGATTATTATCGTAAGAAGATAGAAAAACCCGCTTAAGACCTTCTTAAGCGGGTTTCTAATTGAGAGGAAGCAAATCCATTTTTTTCATGATATAGTAAAATGGCGGTTAATTAGAAACAAATTTAACGGAGAGGTGCTATGCTTAAAAACAAATCAACTATTCAATCCTTTCGATATATTTTCCTCTTGTACATGGGGACGATTCTATTGTTCTCTTTCCTTTACTTGTTACCATTCGCACACACTGGTTCAGTCAAAATGATGGATGCTTTATTCGTGTCAACCAGTGCGCTTAGTGTAACAGGACTATCCTCGATCAACATCTCCGCAGACCTGACAAGGGTTGGCCAGGCCCTGTTAATCATCGAGATGCAGCTGGGGGGAATTGGAATCCTCGTGCTCGTGAGTTATTTATTCATGATGATGGGTAAAAAGTTAACGATGTCGAGTATGCTCCTTATATCGAAAGATCAAAACCAATCACAATTAAAAACGATAAGATCTTTAAGTATTTCAGTGTTGATAATCGCATTAACGGTTGAAGTCATTGGCTTTAGCTTGATGTTTAATGCCGTTCATGAGCATTATAGCTCGGTAAAAGAAGCGGTCTTTGTTACTGTGTTTCACAGCGTTGCCAGTTTTACAAATGCTGGATTCGATTTATTTGGAGATAGTTTAATCCCCTTCCAGCATAACTGGCTCTTGTTGCTTACTTCGGCTGCGATGATTTTTCTTGGAAGCCTCGGGTTTCCTACCATTGTTGAATACATATTTGCGTTTCGAAAGAAGAAAAGTTTATTTACAAAAGTGAATATTAGACTTCATAGTACGTTATTTCTGGTCGGAACCTTGGTTTATTTCTTATTAGAACATAATGGTGTATTTGCTCATCTATCAGTAGCAGATAAAATTGTTAATGTTATTTTCTTATCGGCAACCTCCAGAAACGGAGGCTTGACGACCATCGATATCGCGACATTCGATATAACGACGATCTTAATATTAATGTGTTTCATGTTTATTGGAGGGGCTTCATCAAGTACAGGTGGTGGACTCCGATTAACGACATTTGCAGTGCTACTTGCAAAGATGGTTTCAGTTGCTAAGTCTGAAGAATATACGACTTTATTTAAAAAGACGATTTCACAGGATTCCATTAACAAATCATTTTTGATTTTTCTCAGCTTCATTTTCCTTTTTGGTTTTTCTACTATCGTCTTATCGATCTTTGAAGGACAAGAAATTGAATTGATCGCTTTTGAGGTCATTTCAGCGCTAACGAACACTGGTTTATCGATGGGCATCACGGGTGAACTTCACGGGATATCAAAATTGATGTTATGCATGTTGATGATCATTGGTCGAATTGGAGTATTCAGCTTTATCTATGTGGTATTTAAAATCGAAAAATCACGAACACGCTATATTAAAGAAGATCTTGCAGTTGGGTAAAGGAGCGGTGTAACATGCGAAAACAATTTTTAGTTATAGGGGCAGGGCGTTTTGCAAAAGGCATCATCAGAGAATTATACGAACAAAAATGTGATGTTGTTGTGTGTGATAAAAATGAAGGCCCGCTCGAAGATATCGATGATTTCTCAACACACTCGATTGTCGGAGACCTGAGAGAAAATCGAGTAATGGACGACCTTAATGTAGAGCAATATGATGCGGTATTTGTCGCAATTGGTACAGATGCCTATTCCGCCATATTGATAACAAACCGTCTTCGAGATCGACATGCAAAGAAAATCATTACAAAAGCAGTCAGCCGTGAAATTGGTGAAATTCTGACCAATTTAGGAGCCGACCAAGTCATTTATCCAGAAGAAGAAGCAGGTATGAAAGTAGCCAAGCAAATTATGATGCCAAATGTCATCGAATACATCGAGATTACAAAAAACGTGTCAGCTATTGAAGTCAGAATACCTGATGAATTGGTAGGAAAAACATTGCTTGAACTGGATTTCTCCAGAAAATATGAATTAAATGTCTCTTTAATTTTACGAAATGAATCACCTATTTTAAGTCGTTATGCAGAAGTTGCTTTTCAAAAGGGGGACGTCATTTTGATGGTAGGAGAAAACAAAAAAATTGAACGATTCAAACATAAATTTTCCATTTAACATATCTGAAACAATACTGACGGTTAAAAATATTCTTCGAAAAATCCGCACAAATATGCGGATTTTTTTATAGAAATGCAAAAAAATAAAATTTCTTTTGAATGCGTTTCCATTCCTTTATTACTAGTATTACATGCTCTTGTAACAGCGAGAATCAGGTGTCATAAAAGATGACAAGACTAAAAATTCTTGTTTATAATAAGTTTATTGAAATATTTTTAATATTTGGTATAAGTCACAAGAAGAAAAAGAAAGGTTGATCCGTATATGACAATCGATACAGCAAGTTCTACTCAACAGAGTCACCACGTTGCCCTAAGGCGTGACATCAACATGCTAGGAAGTTTACTCGGTGACGTTTTAGTGCAGCATGGCGGCAACGAACTTCTTGACATGGTTGAATCGATTCGCGAAAAAACAAAATCACTCAGAAATGTTGCAGATCCGGAAACGTCTCAAGAATTAAAAGACTCAATCCAGCAGCTGCAATCACCGATGAGAAAACAAGTGATTCGTGCATTTGCACTATATTTTCATCTAGTAAATATCGCTGAACAAAATCATCGCATCAGAAGACGTCGGGACTATCAGATGCTTGAAGAAGAGCAGTCGCAACCAGGGTCCATTCCTCATGCGATATCGCTGCTTAAAAAGAATAACGTACCTGGCGAACTGATCGAGGATACACTTTCAAGCATATCCCTTGAATTGATTCTTACAGCACACCCAACAGAAGCTACAAGACGATCAGTGCTCGAAATTCATAAACGTATCGCTTTTTCACTGCAGCAACTGGATAACCCGTTGCTTACTAAACGTGAACAAAAAGTGTTAAAAGAGGATTTATTAAACGAAATCACCACTTTATGGCAAACAGATGAGCTTCGTCATAAAAAGCCAACTGTGATGGACGAAGTGAATATGGGATTATTTTATTTTGAAGAAACGCTGTTTGAAGTTCTTCCACAAATTCATCAGGAACTTGAAGAGTGTCTAAATGAATACTATCCTGACGCTGAATGGCGAGTACCTAATATTTTGAAATTCGGTTCATGGATTGGGGGAGATCGGGATGGCAACCCATTTGTCACTCCTGAAATGACACGGAACACGCTAGAGAGACAACGTGAGGTCGTCCTATCCAAATACAAATCGTCAGTGAAAGAGTTGATGAGGAAGCTGAGTCAATCAACAAATCGCATACCGATTTGCGGAGAACTTATTGCTTCGATCGAAGAAGACCAGAAGAACCTCCCTGATGTGAAACAGTGGGGAGTACCACATGAATCCTATCGGGTGAAGCTTGCTTATGTGTTGGAAAAGCTTAATCGAGTCAATTCCGAAAACGGATACAGCGATGTCGAAAGCTTTATCGAAGATTTAAAGCTGATTGGAAATAGCCTCCGCCAACATTATCCAGAAGGCTACCACTTTGCAGATCTTCATAAGCTTATCCGCCAGGCTTCATTATTTGGTTTTCACCTTGCTACATTAGATATTCGTAATCATAGTGGTGAACATGAAGGAGCTATCTCTGAAGTATTAGAAAGAGTAAACATTACAAAGGACTATGCTTCCCTATCAGAAGAAGAAAAAGTTCGTTTACTTACTGACATTCTTGAGGATCCACGTCCCGTTCTATCCACTTATGAAGACTACTCTGAACAAACCAAAAAAATTCTGGATATCTTCACGATGATTAAGAATGCACATAATGAATTTGGAAAAAATTCCATCTCAGTATACTTAATTAGCATGGCAGAAGCGGCCAGTGATGTGCTTGAAGTTCTCGTCCTTGCAAAAGAAGCAAACATCTATCGGTTGCATGCGGACGGAAGTGTTGAGAGTGATCTAAACATCGCACCATTATTAGAAACCATTGATGATTTAAAAGCTGGGCCAGCAATTATGGAAAAGCTTTTCGATCTCCCGGTTTACAAAAATCATCTAGAAAAAGTTGGCAATCGACAGGAAATCATGCTCGGCTACTCGGATGGAAGTAAAGATGGCGGAACACTTACTGCAAACTGGAAACTCTATGAAGCTCAGCAAGAAATTAGCCGTATTGCTTCTGATCGCAATTTACGCCTAAAGTTCTTCCATGGTCGAGGTGGTGCGCTTGGTCGAGGCGGCGGTCCGTTGCGAAGAAGTCTGCTATCACAGCCTCCAGAAACGTACACAGCTGGTGTAAAAATCACGGAGCAGGGTGAAGTCCTATCCTCTCGTTACCTGCTTTATGATATTGCATACAGAAGTTTAGAGCAGGCAACGACGACATTGTTAACTTCAGCTGTTTCTGGAGTAGAACAAGACGAGCGAAAAGAGCAGTGGCAAGCCGCTATGGAAAAAATTTCAAAAACTTCTCTCAAAACATATCAATCACTTGTTTTTGAAGATAATGGATTTCTTTCTTACTTTAAAGAGGGGACACCTTTACCTGAGTTAGGTGCTTTGAATATAGGTTCACGACCAATGAGCCGTAAAGGTACTGATCACTTTGATGATTTACGAGCCATTCCATGGGTTTTTGCCTGGACGCAAAGTCGTCAATTGATGCCAGCATGGTATGCTTCAGGTACAGGTCTAACCCAATTTGCATCAACGGAAGAAGGATTAAAACTTCTTCAAGAAATGTATGGAAATTGGCCATTCTTTGCATCATTAATTGACAATCTGCAAATGGGCTTGATGAAGGCAGATTTAGCAACTGCTGAGAAGTATATGGAGCTTATTGGTGACCAGCAATTGGCAAGTCGCATTTTTGGTAAGATTGTGGGTGAATATCATCGCACGAAAGAGATCATCCTCAAGATTACTGGACAAGAAGAGCTTCTTGATGGAACACCGAATATTAAAGATTCGATCCGTTTAAGAAATCCATATGTTGACCCATTAAGCTCACTTCAAGTTGAGTTAATTTCAAATTATAGAGCTAATGGTAGTAGTGATGACGAATTACTAAAAGAAATATTACTGACAATCAATGGTATTGCTGCAGGACTTCGCAATACTGGTTGATTATCTGAGACTCCTCTTTAATTAAGAGGGGTCTTTTTTAGATGCAATTTGGTTTGATTACTATGATTTCTCGATTTTTACCACATATACTTTGCTCTTTTTTAGAAAAACTAAGACAGTAAGAAATCGATCTAAAGGAGGGCAACGCATGTACAAAAAACTAATGCCATTATTGCTTCCAGGTATGTTATTACTTGGGGCATGTAATGCGAACAACAACGATGATCAAGCACTTGAAATCAATAAAACAAGTTCGCCTACAGAAGGCGTACAGCGAATAAATAGTGGTCAACTTACGATTGACCCTAACTCGTATAGCACAGAAACACCAAGCATCAAATTTCCTCATGGTGAAATGGTTCAGGATGGACAGTTTGAATTTAAAGAAATACTTCCGGGGGTTGATCCAAAAAAATACCTGCCTGAAGGGTTCCCTGAGCAATATGGAATTGGTGGTAAGGAAGAACAACAACGTCAACAAAAAATGCGACCAGATCAAGATACTGGCCAAGCACAACCTAATCAAAAAGCTGCTCCTAATCAAGGAGAGGCCAATAAAGAAAAATCTCCAACTTCTGAGCCTTCTGGAGAAATAACGAAAGAGGTCCAACAGGTTATTGATTTAACAAACGCTGAACGCAAAAAACAAGGGCTTCCTGCATTAAAAGCAATGCCGTCTTTAAGTGATGTCGCACAAGAAAAATCACGTGACATGCAGCAGAAACATTACTTCTCCCATACAAGCCCAACGTATGGATCCCCGTTTGATATGATGAGGGATTTCGGAGTAGACTTTAACACCGCAGGTGAAAACATCGCTCAGGGTCAACAAACACCTGAAGCAGTTGTAGATGCATGGATGAAGAGTGAAGGACACCGGAAAAACATTATGAACAGTAGCTTTACTCATATCGGTGTTGGTCTTGCACAGGATGGGCATTACTGGACACAAATGTTTATAGGAAAATAAATAAGATCGGAAGATGGAGGACCTCTCCATCTTTTTTTATTAAAGTTTTTCAATCAATCTCCATTCAGAAGAAGGAGGTTTAATCGTTTTGTCGAAACAAGATACTAACCGGTTAGTAAGTGACGGTTTCATTCTAACTTCTAAAATGACTCTTAGGGAGAGATGTAGCATGAATTTACGATTAACTGATGAGCAAATCATGGTTCAAAAAACCATCCGGAAATTTGTTGAAAATGAATTAATTCCACTTGAAAATGACGTCCTTCGAAATGAGCGCGAAGGTAAACCTGGAATTTCTGCCGAAAAGATGGAAGAGCTCCAGCTGAAAGCAAAGAAAGCGGGCTTTTGGGGAATTAACACCCCTGAAGAATATGGGGGAGCTGACCTTGGACAAATGATGCTCGCGATCGTCATGATGGAAGTATCCAAAACATTTGTACCATTTCGTTTTGGTGGATCTGCTGATAATATCCTCTACTATGCTAATGAAGAACAGAAAGAAAAGTACTTGCTTCCAACAATCAATGGTGAGAAGAAATCTTGCTTCGCCATGACAGAGCCTGGTGCAGGATCAGATACACGTAATATTAAAATGACAGCAGTTCGAGATGGCGATGAGTGGATTCTTAATGGAGAGAAGACGTTCATTACAGGAGGTAATGAAGCTGATTTTGTAATGGTCATAGCGATTACTGACAAGGAGAAACATGCCGCTACTGGTAGAGATGGTGTGACGTGTTTTATTGCAGACCGTGACATGGGATGGAAGTCAGAATACATTCATACAATGGGAGAATGGGGACCTGCAGGACTTGTGTTTGACAACGTCCGCGTGCCACACGAGAACATTCTTGGAGAGGTCAATGGTGGTTATAACCTCGGACTTGAGTGGATCGGTTTTGCTCGTTGGATTGTTGGAGCAACAGCTGTAGGTGCAGGAGAACGTTTGTTGAAAATGGCCATCGATTATGCCAATGAACGTGAAACATTTGGTAAACCAATTGCTGAACGCCAGGCCATCCAATGGCAAATCGCAGATTCAGCAGTTGAGATTGAAGCTGCAAAATGGCTCGTCTTAAATGCAGCATATACACTCGATGAAGGAAAAGATAATCGACATCTCGCCTCCATGGCCAAGCTTTATGGCTCGAATATGGGCAATCGTGTTGTGGATCGTGTTCTTCAAATTCATGGGGGAATGGGTTATACAAGGGAGCTTCCGATAGAGCGCTGGTATCGCGAAGCAAGATTATGGAGGATTTATGATGGAACAGATGAAATTCAGCGCTTGATTATTGCAAGAAATCTTCTTAAAGGACACGTCAAAGTAGGACAATACGCTTAAGAATGGAGGATCAAGATGTTTGAATCGTTGATAGGTAAACGATCATCGCCAGTGAAAAACACCGTTGAGCGAGGTTCTGTGAAAGCGTTTTCTAAAGCGATTGGAGATTCTTCATCAATCTATATCGATGAAGAAGTTGGCAATAAATCGAGGTATGGAACAAATATAGCCCCACCTACATACCCCAGAGTATTTGATTATGGAGAGATTGAAGGATTTGATCTTCCAAACGTTGGACTCATTCACGGCAAACAATCATTTCATTATAATCGCCCCCTTTTAGTTGGCGAAACTGTCTTTTGTTCCACTTCTCTAGATAAGTACTATGAACGTAATGGAACTAGTGGTCTACTTGGTTTTCTCGTCCTAAAAAGGTATGGAGAAGAACCAGGTGGCGAAATGATTTTTACCGAAGAACAGGTAATTATTATTACCGAAGCAGTGAGAAGGAGGATGAATGCATGAATACGGTCAAGGAATTCAGTGTTGGTACTCCGCTTGAATTAACGCTTCCTCCTGTCTCAAGGCTCGATCTTATTAAATATGCTGGTGCATCAGGTGATTTCAATCCAATTCATACAATCGATGAAGAAGCATCTAAAGCAGGACTGCCTGGTATTATCGCTCACGGAATGTGGACCATGGGAAATTTATCAAAGCTATTTACACCTTATTATGAAGAAGTTTTTCTTGAAGATTATGCCGTCGCTTTTAAAGGAATGGTTTTCTTAAATGATGTGATTACGCTTCAAGCATCCCTTCTCTCTATCCAGAATGATCGCTATCACTTCGATGTACTCGCCCTCAATCAGAAGAACGATATCGTTATAAAGGGAACGGCTGTCTTAAAGAGGTATCATTAGAGCTAATGAAAAAGGAACCATTGAAACGGATCGATTTGGTGATTCGTTTCTTTTTTTGCATTATATTGGTTAATTTGATAAATTCTGAAACTTTGTTCTTTCTGTCTCGTAGAAATAGAGGAAGGCAGTTACATAGTAAATTTAGCAACAAATAGAAAGGATGATCAAAACATGATGGAATTTATTGGCCTAATCATTTCAGGGATCATTTTATTTATTTTATTGATCTTTGGTGGAATTGGTTTTTTTATCTTCAAAAGACGATATAAAACAGCCAGTTCAAATCAAGCTCTTATCATAACCGGTCCTAAGCTAGGGGATTTCGAAAAAGACAATCGCATTTTCGTCGATGATAATGGTAGAAGCATGAAGATCGTTCGAGGTGGGGGGATAAGACTGAAGTTGTTCCAAACAAGTACCCCGATCGACCTTACTTCTTTTCAGCTAGAGATCGCTTCTCCAAAAGCCTATACTTCTGAAGGGGTTCCCATCCGAGCAACAAGTGTTGCCGAGATCAGTATCGGAAGCAAGCTTGAAATCGTTGCAAACTATGCTGAGAAGTTTCTTGGAAAACCGCAAAAAGAGAAGGAACGAGAGCTAAAAGAAGTTCTTGAGGGACATCTACGCGCCATTATTTCTTCTCTAACTGTCGATGAAATCTACAAAGATTTCAATTCCGTAAACAAAAAAGTAAAGAACATTGCCGAAGAAGATCTCAAAAACCTTGGGTTCGAGATTACTTCTTTTGCTCTTAAAGAACTTAAAGATGATGATGAAGAAAATGGGTACCTTGAAGCACTTGGACGTCCAAGAATTGCAGAAGCAAGAAAAGACGCAGATATCGCAGAAGCGAATGCAAGAAGAGAAACTCGCATGCATAAAGCGAAGACAGACCAAGAAGCAGAAGAAGATGAAATAAGACGTCAGATTGAGATTGCTCGCTCTCAAAAAGACAAAGACGTGAAGGAAGCAGAGTACAAGGCAGAAATTGAGCAGGGACGGGCTCGTTCTGAGCAATCCTACAATCTTGAGCAGGCAAGACTCAATCAGAAAGTGAAAGAAGAAGAGATGCAGGTTCAATACATCGAACGACAGCGCCAGGTTGAATTGGAACAAGAAGAACAGAAACGTCGAAAAACGCAGGCTGATTCAAATGCATACGATATTCGTGCAAAAGCAGAAGCTGAGGCTGAGCGAGATCGGATTGACGGTCAAACTAAAGCTGAAATCGAGAAACAAAAAGGACTCGCTGAAGCAGAAGTTATCCGTGAACGTGGACGTGCTGAAGCGGAGGCAAAAGAATTGATGGCACAGGCAATGGAGAAATACGGCGATGCTGCGATTATTGAAATGTTAGTCGACATGCTTCCGAAGTATGCCCATGAAATTGCTCAGCCATTATCTCAAATTTCAGAGATGAAAGTCATTGATATGGGTGGTAGTAACGGTAGTGGTTCAACTAAGATTACAGACAATGTGACAAAAACGATGACAGGTCTTCAATCAAGTCTAAAAGAGTCAACGGGTATGGACTTAAAAGCGATGCTTGAGAGCTTTGTATCGAGAGGAAATTATAATTCATTTTCTACTGAAGATAAGCTTCAGCATGAAGATGAAAGAGAATCTGATTCTAAAACGGAAGAAAGCCCTTATGAAAGTGAAGTAGCATCTGCATATGAAGAAGAAGTGAATGAAGAGAAGGCGGATGACCTCCCTGAGAAGAACGATAAAGAACAAAAAGAATAACAGAAGAAGAAAGCCTGGCTGCGTCCAGGCTTTTTTCTTTGGAATGAATTGTAAGAGAATTGACGATTTTTATGAAATAGTGATAAAGTGATGAGAGCGTTATCAGAAAAGTTTAAATCTTTTACATACAGATGGAGGAATGCGGCATGAATATCGTTTCTTTGCTATCTACTTTCCTTGAAGATGATCAAATCAGTAGAAATGCGACAGTATTAGAACAGCACAGTAAAGACGAATCTTACCATACACCACATGATCCTGACGTCGTCGTTTTCCCAAAAACAACAGAAGAAGTAAGTAAAATAATGAAAGCTGCTAATGATAATCGTATACCGATCGTTCCATTTGGACTTGGCTCAAGTCTAGAAGGACATGTCATCCCTTATCAAGGGGGAATCTCAATTGATTTCCAATTGATGAACAGCGTACTCGAAGTACGACCGGAAGACTTTCTCGTGCGTGTTCAGCCAGGAGTGACGCGTTCACAATTAAATAAGGAATTAAAGAAGCATGGCTTATTCTTTACAGTAGATCCCGGTGCGGATGCAACACTAGGAGGCATGGCCTCAACGAATGCCAGTGGAACGACCTCTGTGCGATATGGGGTGATGCGTGATCAAGTTCGTGACATGGAAGTTGTTCTTGCTGACGGACGAATAATACATACTGGAAGCTCAACTGCAAAGTCTTCATCCGGCTATCATTTAAATGGACTTTTCGTTGGTTCAGAAGGTACGCTCGGGACTTTTACAGAACTAACCCTTAACGTCTTTGGAATTCCAGAAGCAACACTTGCAGGAAGAATCGTGTTTCCGACTATCGAAAAAGCGGTCTCAACCGTTACAAATATCCTTCATGCCGCGATACCCGTCGCCAGAATCGAACTCGTCGATGCACGTTCTGTACGGCAAGTTAACAAAACAAATGAAACGAACTACATAGAAAAGCCTACTTTATTCGTAGAATTTCACGGAAATGAAGCGGGTTTGAATCAAGATGTTGCTTTTGCCAAAAGCATCGCAGAAGATAATGAATGCGAAGAGTTTATTTTTGAACATGATACGAAGAAAAGAGCTCTTCTTTGGGAAGCTCGCCACAACCTGGCTTATTCGTTTAGTCATGGTTCACCAGGAAAGAAAATGATGGTGACCGACGTATGTGTTCCGATTTCAGAGCTTACTGGTGCAATAACCGATGCAAGAAAAGCGATTGAAACATACGGGTTAGACGGAGCACTTCTTGGTCATGTAGGGGATGGGAATTATCACGCCATCATTATGATTGATCCCAAAGATCCCATCGAGCTTGATAAAGCAACAAAATTGAATCAACATCTTGTCCATTATGCACTTGAACGTGGAGGGACGTGTACAGGAGAGCACGGCGTCGGAACAGGGAAGGCGCAATATCAGCTTAAAGAACATGGGCCTGCTTTAGATGTAATGCTAGCCCTTAAACACACTCTTGATCCAAATGGAATTTTGAATCCAGGAAAAATATTTGCGCTTGATAAAGAACAGGATTCATTTATCTGACCCATTCACGAGGTGAACGCTTTGGACATAGCAACTTTTTCTCAAATACCTTTTCCTGCTTTCATTTCAAAAAACGGTATCATTTTTTCCACAAATGATGCATTCCGCTCAATTATACAAGACGCTGAAGAAAAACCTTTTAAAGAGATTTTTGACAGCATCGAGGAACACGATACGTTTACCATAACCCGGTACAGGGACAAGCGTATGTTATTCATTACGGATCAGCAGGATCAGTACGTCTATTATATTGGAAAAGAAAACGCTCATTTGTCTAATCTGGAAAAACAGGTAACAGAACTTGAAAACCTCAACAGGGAATTGGATTCGATCATCGACAATTCGTATGATGGAATATATATTACGGATAACAAAGGCATCACATTAAAAACCAATACAGCAATCGAACGTCTTACTGGCATCCCAAAAGAATACTACATCGGTAAAAATGTTGATCGACTAGTCAATCGCGGCATACTTAAAGATTCCGTAACAAAGAAAGTATTGAAGCAACGTCGAACTGTATCGGTCGTACAGGATAATTTCGAAGGGAAAGAAACATTGATTACCGGCAGCCCAATCTTCAACAATAAAGGTGACATCGAAAAGGTGATCACGAACATTCGAGATCTTTCAGAATTAAATAAGCTTATATCTGAGTTGAACAGTGTCCAAAAGAAGAATGCCGAATACGAAAAAGAACTTGAACTGTTAAAAGGTTATTCGAACTCAGGGATTATTATTGAAAGTGAAACAATGAAAGAACTTTATGAAACAGCAACTAGAATCGCAAATTTTGATGCAACTGTTCTAATATTGGGTGAAACAGGGGTAGGAAAAGATGTGCTCGCTCGATTTATCTATTCCAAAAGTAAGAGAGCTTCAACCGGAGACTTTATTAAAGTAAATTGCGGTGCCATACCACAAGAATTAATTGAATCAGAGCTATTCGGTTATGAAGGCGGCGCATTTACTGGTGCGAATCGAAATGGAAAGCCTGGAATGTTCGAAATGGCCGATAATGGGATCCTGTTTCTTGATGAAGTTGGTGAACTCCCATTGAAGACACAAGTGAAATTACTTCAGGTCATTCAGGATAATACTATTCAACGTGTAGGTGCCACAAAACTTAAAAAGGTCAATGTACGGATCATCGCTGCAACCAATCGCAATCTCTTACAAATGGTAACAGAGCAAGAATTCAGAGAGGATTTATTTTATCGCCTTAATGTCATTCCGCTCTCTATTCCTCCTTTAAGAGAAAGAAGAGATGATATCTTACCACTAATCCAGTTCTTTCTAAATCGAACGAATTCAAAATATAATCTCGATAAGCATTTAAAAGGCGATCTTAAAAATTCTCTATATGAATTGGATTGGAAAGGGAATGTAAGAGAAATGGCTAATTTGATTGAACGAATGGTGTTAACGACTTCCGAGCGAGCCATTTCTCATAACCACCTTCCTGCCGACTACAAGCAGAAAAGTGCAACTCCTCAGGTTCAAAGTCTTAAAGAAGCAGTCGAAAATACTGAACGAAGCGTATTGGAAGATGCTTACTCAAAATACAAAAGCACATATGAAATTTCTCGTGTTTTAAACACAAGTCAACCTACAATTGTTAGAAAACTAAAGAAATACCAAATTGGAACCTTATAACATATGAGCACTACTCGCCTTTGGCGGGTTTTTTCTTTGGCATCAAACTTGCAAATAGAAAGGGAAAGGAGGTTAAACGGATGAAAATCGGTATTGCTGGAACAGGAGCTGTGGGAGGTTATATTGGTGGTATGCTTGCTCTTGCACATCATGAGGTAGTTTTTCTATCCAGAGGAACTAACTTGGTAAAGATGCAAGAAAGAGGTTTGGAAATCAGAAGCTCAGTGGATGAAGTGATCATCCATAAGGAGTTTACACATTCACTGGATACATTTCGCGATGTTGATCTCATCATATTAAGCGTGAAATCTAACGATACAATTCCTATGGCCAGACAGTTGCGCCAACATGTATCTCCTCGGACTCCCATTCTTCTTATGCAAAACGGAGTGAGCAATGAAGAAATTGCAATGGAGTACTTCGATCATACTCGCTTATATACAGCTGCAGTATATTTAACATCAAGAATGTCAGAACCAGGTATCATCAAGATGTCAGGTAAACCTAGATTAATCATAGGGTCATTAGACTCTGGAAATATAGAAGAAGCAAAGACTCTTACCCTTTTGTTTAATGAAGCAGGAATCCAATCGAAAACATCATCAAATATTATGCGATCTAAATGGAAGAAACTGTTGTGGAATGTAACGTTTAATCCTCTATCTGCCTACGCAGGTGTCACAGTAGGACAAATCATTAACCAACCAGCACTACGTGAAATAGCTGAAGGTGCATTAACTGAGGGGATGGAAATAGCGAGTCATAAAGGATTTGATTTCCAGAATGAGCTGATTGATCAAATATTCATAGGAGCAAGAAAGGCTGATAAACATTATACGAGCATGCTACAAGATCGATTAAATGGAAAAAAACTCGAGATTGAATCGATATGTGGGTACTTTTTGAAAGAAGCGAATAATGTAGGGATTTCGATCCCAATTATTAAATCACTATATACAAATTTAGCAACGATAGAGAAGGAAGCTTTCCACTAACTTCTTAACTTTACTTGAGCCGTTCCTTGCTTTAAGGCATGCGATTCATTTTTGAATCAGTTCATGCTCTTTTGACAATTACTAATCAAACATTTCTTGTTAAATCCTAGGTGTGAGGTGAATTTCAGGCGTAAGGAACGATACTACTTTGTTTTTCTCCACTAAAGAGCTTACTTAGTTGATTTTTTAAAAGTGATACAAAAATGAATCGAAAATTCATTTTTGTATCACTATTTTTGTTTTTCTTAAGCGTTTTCATTCTCGAAATGAAGATAAACTACGTAAATTAGCTGTTTTTAAGCTCTTTTACAAAATTGGCATAGAACTTGCAAGTTATTAAAGTAACAAAAGTAAGGGGGAACCTATCATGACTGTAACTATTACAAGTGAATTGCAACAGATGAAAACGATGATTCGAAACTTTGTTGAGAATGAGATCGAACCATATGCTCAGCAAATTGAAGAAGAGGATGCGATTCCAGAGCATTTGATCGAAAAAGCAAAAGAACTCGGCCTCTTTGGAATGAGCATCCCAGAGGAATATGGGGGAATCGGATTAAATACAGAAGGAAAAGCTGTCGTATTAGAACAGCTTGGACGAACGCACAATGGGTACGTTTCATTAATTAGTGCTCATACCGGGATCGGGAGTACTGGACTGGTGAAATTAGCTTCTGAATCTCTTAAACAAAAGTACTTGCCTGATATGGCTGCAGGAAACAAAATTGCTGCTTTTGCTTTATCTGAACCTGGAGCCGGGTCAGACGCAACGAACCTATCAACAAATGCAGTGAAACAAGGGAATAAATGGATCATTAATGGTATGAAACATTTTATCACCAACGGGCCTGTTGCAGATGTCTTTACAGTCATTGCATCTACTGATAAATCGAAGGGAGCTAAAGGTGGCATTACCGCATTTCTAGTAGAAAAGAATTTCCCGGGACTAATTGTTGGAAAACGTGATAAAAAGATGGGGTTAAAAGGTTCCTATACATGCCAAATTATTTTTGAAGATTGTGAAGTACCAGAAGAAAATGTAATCGGTGAAGTCGGAATGGGATACATATCAGCACTCAAAATTCTTGGTGAGGGGCGGATTGGTCTTGCAGCAAGGGCTGTAGGTTCTTGTGATAAATTAATCGAGATGTCTGCAAGTTATGCTAAAGAACGTATTCAATTTGGAAAGCCTATTGCTTCCAATCAAGCTATTCAATGGATGCTTGCTGATATGGCAACTGAAACGGAGGCAGCTAGAGCACTAACGACCATGGCAGCTAAGAAAGTTGATGAAGGAAAGAAAGTGATTAAGGAAGCTTCAATGGCAAAACTCTATGCCTCGGAAGTATTTAACCGCGTTGCCGATAAAGCTGTACAGATCCATGGCGGGATGGGTTATGTCTCTGATTATCCAGTTGAACGATTTTACAGAGATGCTCGCATTACTAAGATTTATGAAGGAACAAGTGAAATTCAGCGCATGATTATTTCAAGACACATACTAGATGAGAATTAAACTTTTGATTTACTCGAACGACAGATACAGCGTAGAAAGGAGCTGGATTGTTTGAGTCAAAGTTATTCTGAAAATGACGTTCAGAAAATCGATACTACTATTAAAGATCAACCAGCCTATATCGAGGAAATATGGTCTACGAGAAAAGCAAACTGGAATCCAGCAAGAATACTCATTCTTGTAACATCTGTTTTAGCCATTGGTTTATCCCTCTTTCACATATATACAGCTGGTTTTGGAACGCTATCCTCCTGGCAGCAGAGAAGTATACACGTTGTCTGGGCACTTCTGTTAATCTTTCTTATCTTTCCATTTCGAAAAGGAAAGAAGTTTGGCGCAATTGATTTGCTATTTGTTTTAGCAACAATAGTAGAGACTGGTTTTATCCTTTTTCAAGGAGATGCCATTCAAAGTAGACAAGGTAACCCAAACATGTCCGATATCATTCTCGGAAGTATTTTCATAGGATTAGTGCTTGAAGCAACACGCAGGACAAATGGCTTTCTTATGTCATGTATTGGTTTGTTTTTCATGGGCTACATCTTTTTGGGTCCCTATTTTCCCGGAGCGCTAGCTCACCCAGGAGTAAGATATGGAAAAATGGTGGATCAGATGTTTAATGGCACACTTGGAATTTTCAGTGCTCCCATATATATCAGTTCAACCGTCTTAATTTTATTTGTGATTTTCGGAGCGTTTTTAATGCGTTCTGGAGGAGGGCAATTTTTTACGAACTTTGCTTTTGGCGCACTTGGTAATCGGGCAGGGGGACCCGCATTATCAGCAGTTGGAGCAAGTGCGATGGTTGCCACAATTACAGGAAATGGGGCAGCGAATGCAGCTGTAACAGGATCCTTCACGATTCCTTTAATGAAAAAACTTGGATATAGTAAACGATTTGCTGCGGCAGTCGAGGCAGTTGCTTCGCAAGGTGGACAAATCATGCCACCCATTATGGGAGCATCTGTTTTCATCATGGCTGAGACGACGGGAATCCCTTACATAACGCTCGCATTATATGCATTAATTCCTGCGATCATTTATTTCTTAATTGCTGGATTTATCGTGTATTACCATGCGAAACGCTTGCACATGGAAGGGATTCCGAAAGAACAACTTCCTGATCCAAAAATGGTACTTCTTACGCAGGGCTATCTATTTCTTCCTATTCTCATGATTATTTATTTAATGATTGATGGATTCAGCCCTATGAAAGCAGGATTTTACGGAATCATTGCTACGATTCTTTTAAGTTGGATTAGACGAATGACGAGAATGAATGTATTGGATATTCTAGCTTCACTCGAAAGTGGTGCTAGAAGTGCACTAGCTGTTATATCTGCGTGCGCGACTGCCGGTATTATTGTTGGCGCAGTATCGCTAACGGGGCTAGGGCTTACGTTCTCTAGGTTTATGATTGATACGGCGGGAGGTCATTTATTCCTACTACTGATCATGTTAGCCATAGCCTCTATCATCCTCGGTATGGGAATGCCAACTGTATCTGCATACGTTATCCTTGCCGTCTTAGGGGTTCCAGCGCTAGTGGAGATGAATGTTAACGTTGTCGCTGCCCATATGTTTGTGTTTTATTTTGGCGTGATGTCAGGACTTACGCCCCCTGTTGCCATTACGGCTTATACGACGGCTGGAATTGCTGGGTCAAATCCATCATCAACAGCGCTCTATGCGATTCGTATTGCTCTCGGCGGATTTTTCGTACCGTTTGTGTTTGTATATAACCCAGAATTGTTATTACAGGGCGGTGATATTCCTGCCATTATAACAGCCTTGCTATCTGCTGCAGTTAGCTGTGTTCTTTTTGCAGGTGCATTGGAAGGATATTGGTTTGGACATGTCACTCCATTAAAAAGAACGATTTTATTTATCAGTGCTATATTACTCGTTATGCCTGGCTTAATCGGTGACCTAATAGGACTTATTCTTGTCGTCTTCACGTACATCTGGCAACGTCCTCAGCGTGTTGGTAAAAGCTCACCGCAAGAAATAAGTGGATAAAAGGAGGATTTTAATGAGCAAATCATTAATTAGTCTATTGGTAGCGCTTACATTGATCGTTATGACGGCTTGTGGAAATAGTGCTTCTAGTGATGGAGATGGCCTTGAGGCACCTGATAAGTTCTTGAAGGTTGGTTCGGGACCTATGGGATCGGGCTGGTACCCTATAACAACTGCATTGTCAGAATTATATATGGATCACTTTTCAGGACTTAACGTTTCACAGATTGAAGGCGGAAGTACATCGAACCTAAAATCCCTTCAAATTGGCGATATCCAGTACGGCATTCATTACACTTCTGATTTTGCGGATGCAATTAAAGGGACTGGAAGCTTTGATGAAAAGTTAGACCAGGTAGCTGGACTTACTTCTCTGTATCCGGTCTATCAGACAATCGCGACCCTAGCAGAAAATAAAGAGATTAATAAGGTGGAAGATATCGTGGATCAACACATCTTCCTAGGTCCAAAAGGCGGGGGCGGCCCAGTGGCTTTCTGGAGAATGATGGAGGAATACGGTATCGACGAAGATTCTATAAAGGATGCAGGTGGAAAGATTTCATATGGAAATTATTCGGATGGGGCATCCATGTTAAAAGACGGCATTGTCGATGTCTTTGTCGGTGGTGGTGCACCTCAAGTGACGTCTCTTCAAGAAATAGAAGTCACAAAACCGGTTAAGGTTATTCCAATTGACGAAGAAAAGCTTAAAGCAATTAGTGATAAAGGATTGGGAATTTCTAATGACAACCTTCCAGAAGGTACGTATAAAGGGTTAGATGAAGAGATTCCAACTTACACACTTGTTGCGATGTTTAGCGTACGCTCAGACCTATCAGAAGATTACGTTTATAACCTGACGAAAGTATTCTGGGAAAACCAGGATCCTTTTAAAGAACAAATTCCACAAAGAGCAAAGAACTTTACGATGGAAACTGCTTTGGATGGGATCGATCCAGAAACGCTTCATCCAGGAGCAAAGAAATATTATGAAGAAGAAGGGATCATTGATTAAAAAAACAGTAAAAGTAATTCTCAAAGGTGGGAATGGCATTGGATAAACTTATCGATCGACCATGGTACCGATTTTACCCGGAAGTCATGAATACTTCCCCCTC
Source organism: uncultured Bacillaceae bacterium (assembly GCA_963739655.1). Classification (GTDB taxonomy): domain Bacteria; phylum Bacillota; class Bacilli; order Bacillales; family Guptibacillaceae; genus Guptibacillus. The sequence continues at coordinate 112,393 of CAVUAW010000018.1, forward strand.
GCTACCGGAATGTTCTGTCTACAAGTTGCTTCACGATAGCGTAAAAAAATACGGACAAAAAATTGCGCTCCGTTATCAAGATCAACAAATCACATATATAGAATTGCAGGAGAAAGTGGATCGGCTCGCCTCATCCTGGCAGGAGATGGGCATAAAAAAAGGGGAACGAATCGGCTTGATGCTGTCAAATCAGCCAATGTATGTCTATGCCTATTATGCAGCTCAGAAGTTAGGGGCCACAGTCGTACAAATGAATCCGATGTATAGGCCCAGAGAAATTGAAGAGATTTCACACGAGGTAGGTCTTTCTTACCTCGTGACAGAGAGCAAGTACATGGAGAAACTTGAAATTGTAATGAAATCATACTCTTATGATCAGCTATTTCTTACAGATCAGAACAGTTCCATTTTATTACCAAATATCCATTTCATCGAACGACTTATTGAAAAAAGCTCAACGGATCATGAAGCCGTTCCAATTCAAGCAAAAGATGATATTGCCGTCATCCAGTTTACAGGCGGGACGACAGGAAAAATGAAAGGCGCTATGCTAACACATTATAATCTTGTATCAAATGTGATTCAGAGCCACTTGATGTATGGAAGTGAGATGAAGCTCGGAGAGGAAATCACATTAACGGCAACCCCTCTTTATCACGTTTATGCCATGACAAGCGGGATGAATTTAAGTATTTATATTGGAGCAACCAATATAATCGTACCTAAATTCGATGTGAACGACGTTTTACGAATCATAAAGGAATTTCAGCCTACCTTTTTCCCGGGTGTGCCAACAATGTATAACGCTTTTGTGAATCATCCAGACGTAAATGAGTACAGATTGAATTGCTTTAAATTTTGTTCCAGTGGCTCCGCTCCACTTCCGATCGAAGTGATCAATCGTTTTGAAGAAATAACAGGCGCAGTCATCGGAGAGGGATTTGGGATGTCAGAAACATCTCCTTCAACACACCGGAATCCACCGTTTGGAGAAAGAAAGATTGGTAGTATCGGTATCCCTTTTCCAGGAACTGATTGTCAAATCGTTGATGGAGATGGAAATGAACTTCCTTTTAAAAGTGTTGGAGAACTCGCCATCAAAGGACCTCAAGTGATGAAAGGGTACTGGAACAAACCAGAGGAAACGAGTAAGAGTTTAAAAAACGGATGGCTACTCACTGGCGATCTTGCAACGATGGATAAGGATGGTTACTTCTATATCGTCGGCCGGAAAAAGGAAATGATTATTACAGGTGGTTTTAATGTCTATCCACAGGAAATCGAGAGCGTCCTTTATGATCATCCTTCAGTGAAAGAGGCCGCTGTGATTGGGGTCCCTCATGAATACAGCGGCGAAAGAGTAAAAGCATTCGTTGTCGTTAGAGACTCTTCCATTTCTGAAGAAGAGCTCATTGCATATTGTTATGAGCATCTAACTAGATACAAAGTACCCAAGCAAATTGAAATAAGAGATTCATTACCAAGGAATACAGTTGGAAAGTTACTTAAACGATTATTGATTAAAGAAGAAACATTCGAAACGGGGAGGTCTCATAAATGAACCATGGACGTATTGAACGAGTTGGTGTAATTGGATCAGGAACAATGGGTTCACAAATTGCAATGGTTTGCGCACTAGCTGGCTATCCTGTTGTTTTGCACGATATCGAGGAAAGTAGTCTAGATAAAGCTAGAAAGTCCCTTGAAGGTCATATGGAGCGCAGGATCACGAAAGGAAAACTGACGAAAGCACAAGTGGAAGAAGCTTTTGGATTGCTTCTTTTTAGTACATCCCTAAACGATTTCAAAGAAGTTGATCTTGTTATCGAGGCAATCATAGAAAAGCTTGAAGTCAAAAGAGAATTGTTTGCTAAGCTCGATCAAATCTGTCCGAAACATTGCATTCTCGCAACAAATAGCTCGACAATCGTCAGTTCAAAAATAGCAGATGCAACGAATCGTCCTGAAGCTGTATGCAACATCCATTTCTTCAATCCTGCGCTCGTCATGGATTTAGTAGAAGTTGTAAAAGGACCGCATACGTCTGACCAAACAGCGGATACAGCCTATGAATTTGTAGAATCCATACACAAAACGCCGGTTCTACTTCAAAAAGAAATTTCAGGATTTGTCGCAAACAGGATTTTAGGGAAGCTAATGGACGAAGCGGTTTACTTACTAGAGAACGGATACGCAACCCACGAAGAGATCGATCTCGTGTGCACGAAAGCCTTAAATCATCCGATTGGACCTTTTGCACTCATGGACCTCACCGGTATCGATGTGAACTATTATGTACGACAACAGCGATATGAAGAATCAGGAAATGAAGCAGATCGACCTGCACGAATTGTAGAAGAGAAAGTAAACAAAGGTGAGCTAGGGAGAAAAACGGGCAAAGGCTTTTATAGCTATCAAACTTAAAATGATGGGAGCCATTCGATTATGGAAAATATTATTGTAACTCATGAAGATCAGCTTGCTTATGTAATAATTTCAAGACCTGACGTAAGGAATGCATTGAACAAAGAAACATTAATCGAACTAAAACAGACCCTGGAGAAACTTGAAAAAATGGACGAAGTGAAATGTGTCATCATCACAGGAGAAGGCGAAAAATCATTTGCTGCTGGAGCAGACATTTCACAGCTTGAAAAGAAAACGATGTATGATGCATTTAAATCGGGTAGCATGCAAGAAATTTATGACTATATTGAAGGCTACACAAAGCCAACTATCGCAATGGTAAACGGTTATGCGCTCGGTGGTGGATGCGAGCTTGCAATGGCATGCGATATTAGAATTGCAGCCTCTCATGCCAAATTTGGATTACCGGAATTAAATCTCTCTATTATTCCTGGTGCAGGCGGAACTCAGCGCCTAACGAGACTTGTCGGCAGAGGAAAAGCACTCGAAATGATTTTAACCGGCAAGTTGATTACGAGTGAAGAAGCCGCAGCGATTGGGTTGATTACCGCCATGGCTGAAACCTCCCAGTTAAAAGAAAAAACAGTTGAAATCGCCGAACAAATTATTAGCAAAGGTCCGATGGCTGTCATGATGGCAAAGCTCGCGGTGAATATGGGGGCGGATACAGATATGAAAACTGGTTTACTTATTGAAAAGCTATCACAAGCGATACTTTTCGCTTCAGAAGACAAAAACGAAGGAACGAGAGCTTTTCTTGAAAAAAGAAAGCCCGTTTTTCAAGGTAAATAAATGGAGACAAACACAAGCAACCTATATGACAGTGTAAGAAATGATTTTGAAACAAGCCCTTTTTTTAACTTATTGGGTTTTGAATTAAGTTCGATTACTGAAGATGAGGTCATCCTAGAATTACCAGTGGAAACAAAACTATTAAACACGCATGGAAGTTTGCACGGTGGTGTCTATGCAACGATGATCGACAATATTATTAGTTTGAAAATGCGTTCTATGATCGGCAGTCCTGTCATTACGATTAATTTAACGATCAACTATGTTGCTCCTATCACCAGCGGGAAGATTATTGCAAAAGCATTCGTCTATGGGGAAGGAAAGAGAACGAAAATGGGTGAGGGTGTTGTGATGGATGAGAATGGAAAGCTCCTTGCAAAAGGAAGTGGGACGTTTAAAGTGATTAATTCGAAATAACGATATCTAGTTATAGAAAAGAGGCGTTATTATTGTCAATTCAAAAACTAGCAGTGATCGGTGCAGGAACTATGGGAAGGGGAATCGCCTATTCCGCTGCAGCAGCAGGGCTCTCGGTCATTCTTCAAGATGTCAGTGAGACGTCATTAGATAAGTCCAAATCTTATCTAAAAACGCAGTTTGATCGATCCGTAAGTAAAGAGATTCTTTCTAAGGAATTAGCTGAAAAACGATTTAAAGACATTGAATTTACAACAGAACTATCTGTAGCAGCAAGGGATCGTGATTTAGTTATCGAAGCAGTTCTTGAAATTATGGAACTGAAAACGAGTATTTTTCAACAGCTAGATGATCTCACACCAGACCATGCGATTCTTGCTACAAATACATCAACCATGAGCCCGACTGAAATCGCTGCCCAGACCAAAAGACCTGATCAATGTCTAGCGCTTCACTTTTTTAATCCAGTCCCAAAGATGAAGCTAATTGAAGTGATTTGTGGTTTAGAAACATCTGAAGAAACCATTAACCAGGCAATGGCCTTTGGTAAATCCATCGATAAGGAATGTGTTCGAATCAATGAGTTTCCAGGCTTTGCTGTCAGCCGTATGAATTGTCTGATCGGCAATGAAGCGATGAACATGGTCATGGAAGGTGTTGGTTCTCCTGAAGACATCGATAAAGCAATGAAATTGGGGCTAAATCATCCAATGGGTCCACTAGAACTCGCAGATCTAGTTGGTCTCGATACAAGACTTCGAAACATGCAATATCTATATGAAACGCTCGGAGAAAAATATCGACCGTGTCCGATTTTAACAAAATACGTCAAAGCCGGAAGACTAGGTAGAAAAAGCGGAAGAGGATTTTATACATACGATTAAAAAGGAGAGACAAACATGGACTTTCAATTAGATCAGGACATTGAATATCTTAAAACCAACATCCGAAACTTTGTTGAAAATGAAGTCGAGAAGGTAGCCATGACGATTGAGCGCGAGGACCGCATCCCGGATCGAATCATTGAGATGTCAAAAGAAATGGGACTATTTGGCTTAAGTATCCCTGAAGAATATGGGGGTCTTGGGATAGGCATGGTTGGAAAATGCGCTCTGTATGAAGAGTTAGGTAAAACCCATAATGGCTTTACTACTCTGATAGGTGCTCATACAGGAATTGGTTCTGTCGGAATCGTTGAACTTGGCAATGAAGAGCAAAAGCAAAAGTACCTTCCAGATATGGCAAGCGGAAAGAAAATTGGCGCCTTCGCCTTAACCGAACCTTCTGCAGGATCGAATGCGTCGAACTTAAAAACCACAGCAGTAAAAGAGGGAAATAAGTACATTTTGAATGGAACTAAACACTACATTACCAATGCTACTGAAGCTGATGTTTTTACAGTAATGGCAGCAACGGATCCATCAAAAGGCGCAAAGGGGATTACTTCATTTATCGTAGAAAAAGACTTTCCAGGTTTCCAGGTGGGGGCTGTAGAAGAAAAAATGGGTTTAAAAGGTTCTCACTCAGCTGAGCTTATTTTTGATAACTGTGAAGTACCAGAAGAAAACGTGCTTGGAGAAGTCGGTAAAGGCTATGTAAATGCATTGAAAATCCTAGCAAATGGACGTGCCGGTCTCGCTGCGCGTAATCTCGGATCTTCGCAGAAACTCCTGGATTTAAGTATGGATTATGTTCAGGAACGTATTCAATTTGGCGTACCTATCATTGAACATCAGGCTGTTGCTCATATGGTTGCAGAAATGGGTGTAGAGATTGAAGCGCTCCGATCGTTTACGTACCGAGTTGCCTGGATGGTCGATCAGGGGGAGAAAGTAATCAAAGAAGCCGCAATGTTGAAACTATACGGCTCAGAAGTCTATAACAGAGTTGCAGATAAAGCTCTTCAAGTTCATGGTGGGATCGGATACATTTCTGATTATCCAATTGAACGATACTTTCGAGATGCCCGTATTACACGAATTTACGAAGGAACTTCTGAAATTCAAAAGAACATTATCGCGAGTCAACTTCGAAAGGAATATAGCTAAAGGAGGATAAGGTATGCCTGAAAATGTCGTGATTGTCGAAGCAGTCCGAACACCAGTTGGAAGATATGGGGGAGTATTAAAGAACTTGAATTCTGGAGAATTAGCTGCCCTTGCAATTAAAGAAACGATAGCAAGAGCAGGGTTAGCACCTGAACTTATAGATGAGGTTATTCTTGGAGAAGTCCGACAAACGACTGAGTCTTCAAATGTGGCGAGAGTTGCAGCTTTAAGAGCAGGAGTTCCTGATACATCACCTGCATTTACGATTAATCGACTCTGCGCTTCAGGTATGCAGGCCATCGCCTCAGCGGTACAACAAATTCATTCCGGTCAAGCTGAGATTCTAGTCGCAGGTGGTACTGAGAGCTTAAGTCATGCTCCAGTTTACTTACGAGACAGCCGGTTCGGCGGTGACAAAACAAGATTAGTTGATTCGAACCTTGAAGCTGGACAACAGCCGATGGAGTTATTTGGAAATAATCTTGGTATGGGCATAACAGCAGAAAATGTAGCAGAACAAGTACCAAATATCGCGTGTAGATCAGGATGCTTTCGCAGCGGAAAGCCAGCGCCGTGCTTCAGAAGCTATAGAGAAGGGTGTTTTTGATGAAGAAATTGTCCCAGTAGAGATAAAGTCACGACGACAGACCAATCTGGTTGATCGTGATGAACATCCACGCCCTGGGACAACAGTAGAAAAGCTTGCTACGTTAAAGCCTGTATTTAAAGATGGCGGAACCGTTACAGCTGGCAATTCATGCGGGAGAAATGATGGCGCGGTCGCGATGCTCGTCATGACGGAGGCAAAAGCGCTTGAACTTCAGCTAAAACCACTTGCTCGAATCATTGACTGGGCTACATCTGGTGTTTCACCTGAGATTATGGGAATTGGGCCAGTTCCAGCGGTTAGGAAACTTCTCGAACGAACCGGCAAGCATCTATCAGATATTGGATTAATTGAATTAAACGAAGCATTTGCCGCTCAAGCGCTAGCTGTCATTCGCGAACTTGGGCTTCAGTCAGATAAAGTAAATGTGAACGGCGGAGCTATTGCACTCGGACACCCACTCGGTGCAACAGGTGCACGAATTCTCACTTCGCTCATGTACGAAATGAAAAGAAGAGAGGAGCGATTTGGAATCGCAACGCTATGCGTTGGTGGTGGGCAAGGAATGGCCATGATGGTGGAGAATATGGACAAATGAAAAGACGGCTAATGCCGTCTTTTCATTTGTCCAGTGAAGCTTGCTCAACTGTGGTTCATTCGATAAAGTTAGTTAAAAGGAAGGAGAAAAAATGAAGATAAGAAGATATGTCCAAAGTGATTTACAACAAATGATTGATTTATTTTTTGAAACGGTCCATTCGATAAATCGACAGGATTATTCTATCTCTCAAGTAAATGCTTGGGCTAATCCTGAAGAAAGAGCAAACATGTTTTTGAAGTGGAGTCGTTCATTAAACCAAAATTACTCATACGTTGCTGAGAAGGATAAAGAGATTGTTGGTTTTATTGACATGACTTCGGAAGGTCTTCTAAATCGTTTATATGTTCACCGTGACTATCAGCGACAAAAAATCGCTACCCAGCTTCTAGAGAAAATTGAAATGATTGCTCGAGCTCACGAATTAACTGAAATCACAACGGAAGCAAGCATTACCGCGAGACCGTTTTTCGAAAGACGGAACTTCCTTGTGACAACCAGTCAACTAGTAGAAAAAAATGGTGTACAAATGAAAAACTACAAGATGGTGAAGAAATTGGGATGACTGCTATTTCTTGCTAGTTGGAAATGAATTCGTATAGTTCCTGAATTTAGCTAATATCTTTAAATAAAAAAAGGATGTTGGCTATGGCTCGTGCTCATTCTACACCGCGTTATCCTGAGGGCATGTTAGAAATTATTAAGAATGGTCTTAAAAAAGCAAATAAGCCATCAAACATCATCGTTGTAGGTGCAGGTGTTGCAGGCTTAGTTTCAGCTTCGTTGTTGAAGAAGGCAGGACATCATGTGAACATTCTTGAAGGTAATGACCGCATAGGAGGGCGTGTATACACCTTAAGGAAGCCATTTACAAAAGACAACTATCTTGATGTTGGCGCGATGCGCATTCCAAAGACCCACAAACTAACGTACGAATACATCAATAAATTTAATCTTACAGTCAATCGGTTTATCAATTCCTCACCAAGAGATATTCTGTATGCCAATGGAATCAGAACGACCAGGGCAAAATATAATGCTGACCCAGATATCCTTCAATTTCCTGTTGAACCTCATGAAAAGGGGAAGACCGCCACAGATTTATTCTTATCAGCTGTAAATCCATTTTTACTATTATACAAACAAGGAGATGATCAGCAAAAAAAATTCATGCGGAAAAAATTTGATCGGTATTCAATGGAGAATTTCCTTCGCTTTAATCCAATAGGTCCATCGTTATCTCCTAATGCAGTAAGAATGGTTAAAGTCCTACTTGGTATAGAAGGTTTTTCAGAGCTTTCTTTCATCGATATTTTAACAGATATCGTAAATACTGTTTTTAATGAAGAGATGGAATTTAATGAAATCACGGGGGGGAATGACCTTTTACCAAGATCGTTTATTCCTGAGTTAGAAGAAAACATTTTATTAAATCATAAAGTACACAGAATCATCCAACGTCCACAAAGTGTTACGATTCAAACTAGAAACCAACAAACAGGAAAAATCGAGTCCTTTAAAAGCGACCTTGTTATCATGACTGTGCCATATTCCGTTTTTCAATTCATCGAAGTTTATCCTTATCGCTCATTTTCGTTTGACAAATGGAAAGCGATTCGTGAATTGCACTATGTCGCGTCGATTAAAATCGGAATCGAATTTAAAGATCGTTTTTGGGAAAAAGAAGGATTGGACGGAGCGAATACCATTTCAGACTTTCCAAATCGCTATACGTATACACCAAGCAGAACCGGAGAAGAATCAGGGAGTGGAGTTTTACTTGCAAGCTATAGCTGGGAAGACAACGCTATGTTATGGAATAGCTTGAGTGAAGACCAACAAATCACCCAGTCTCTCGAAGACCTTGCCAAAATTCATGGACCAAAGGTTTTTGAAGAATACTTAGCAGGCGCTTCTTTTAGCTGGAGTCAAAACCAATTTTCAGGAGGATGTTTTACACTTTTTAAACCAAACCAAATTACGGAATTTGAAGAAATCATTAAAAAGCCTGAGGGAAGAGTCCACTTTGCTGGTGAGCACACATCAGACTTTCATGGTTGGATTGAGGGGGCGGTTGAATCAGGAGTCAGAGCTGCATTTGAAGTGAACGAAAGAACATTATTGTAGAAATTTGATCAATACTTCATTTTAAATTCCTTCGTATATCCAATCGCTTCTAATAATGAACCAGCTGTTTGAGCATAACTTCCCATCGCCAGTATTTGTTCACCAAGCCTTACTCTTTTCTTTTTAATATAAAGAAGCCCTATCGTCTCTATGGATAGTGCATACGTTTGAATGAGTTGGCCATTAGCAATTAATTTGGCATAGGCAGATTGACTTAGGCTGGATCCTTCAGCTTCAATGCCAGCACCAATAGTTTGAATGATATCACCGATAATATCAATATTTAATCCTTCTTCCTCGTCAAGACTGAGTGCTTGTGAGCCTCCGATTACATTTGAGATATTTCCAGCTGCTTGAAGCCAGGAACCCATAATACCGAGTGTTTTTTCCTGGCTATCACCTGGTATTTTCGATCGACCTACCGATTGTAGTGAGTTCCCGGTTGCTTCTATCGCGTTTCCAATGACATAAAGATCACCTCCAACATCCTCCGCAATTGTTCCTTTTTCTTCGATGGCAACGATCGTATCTCCAATTGATGCAATCCCAGCACCTATCGCTTGAATCCATGCCCCTGAAAGTATGATTAAATCAGCGTACACCTCCAATTTTGAACACGCTCCTTTGCATTTCTTCATCTTATTCAATTAGATAAAAGAATGATTACATAGATAAACTCATACTTTATTTGTCAATCTACCTATGGAATTTCATGGAATCGGTTTATTGGGTACCTAGTAGGGAAATGAGAATGTAATGTTAAAGTTAGAGGAGCTTACTAACAATTGAGAGGAGCGTTCGATATGAGTAAACCGATTGAAATTGCAAATATCCGTATTGAACAAGATAAAGGAAAAAATAGACGTGCCTATATTGCCAATTTTGAGGAACCCGTTCAATATGGTGTACACGGTGGAGTAAAAGAATTTTATAAAGCTACTCCTGAAGAGGAGTACCCTTCAACCCTAGACCACATCGTTGCTGCAGCTGGTGGCTGACTAACTGGTACATTATCAGGTGCGCTGGAGGCGCGCCACATACCAACTTATCCAAATAAGTTATCTGGTCAGTTCGAAGGGATTATTGAAGCTCCAGACGGCGTTCTGAAAATCACAAAAATTCGATGTCATTACAAACTCTTTATTCCAAAAGGGATGAGGGAAGCGGCAGAAAGAGCCCTCCAAGTGTTTGAACGTGGGTGTCCCGTTGCCCAAACGTTAAAAGGGTGTGTTCAGTTTGAACATGACTGGGAGATTTCAGAAGAATAAAGGAAAAGCTGAAGGGAGATTGACCCTTCAGCTTTTTTCAGTACGAATCAACTATTGTTTCTTCTCATATTCTTTCTGATAGTGAATTTTTAAATGAAAGCGGTGAACTAATCTAATTGTGGGTCGGATTAACATTTGCATGCTTCCCAAAACAAATAATGTCACGCCCCATGTTTGTAAAGAATCAAAATAGAACAATATACTTCCAATAAGAAACCATACACCGAGAAGAAACTCATTAATTGTATAAAATATCTCGTATCCTTTTTTGATAAATAAATCGTGATCTCCCATTTTAATGTCTACATATTCATCTTTACTTTGTTGTTTAGCATCTGCTTCTTTCGTGCTTCGATTTGTCATCAGATTCTCCTTTCTGTTCCCTCTCTTAACACTTCCTTCTCCGTGAGGCTCTCAACCTTGTTAAATGCAAATATTTGATCAGATTTATTAACTGACTTTACTTCTCAAGTATTGGTTCTGCTAGTTTAATAAACTCATTAACTGCAAAAGGGAGGTATTTATTACGTTTCCAGATCATACCTAGCTCAAGATTAAGATTAGTATGAGTAAGCTTAAGCGATATAATAGCTGCATTTTGAATGGTAAGAGCTATTTTACTAGGGAGTAAGGCGATGCCAAGTCTTGCTTCTACCATCTCGATCATAAAATCCTTTTGAGAACTCTGGCACACAATGTTTGGATAAAACCCTTTCTTCGAACATTCTTCGAGAATGCGATCATGCAGGGTGAAGTCGTCTCGATATAAAATAAATGGCTCACCTTCAAGATCAGATAGATCGACTTCCGAGTAGACCGATAGGGGGTGTTCATGATGAACAATCAGCATGAGCGGATCTTTAATTACCTGAACAGCTTCAAAACTACTATTTTTCATTGGGGTGTTACAAATTAAGCCGATGTCAAGTGATCCATCGTCTACTCCTTGTTTGATTTTTTTGGAACCTACTTCTGTTAACAAGATTTCTACTGTAGGATATAACACCTTAAATCGACTGATTAGTTTTGAAAAAAATGCCGCTCCGATTATGGGAGGGATGCCTATTTTAATTTCTCCCTTCTTCAATTCTGTTATATCTGAGAGTTCAGTCGTTAGATTCCGAAAAGCACTGAGTACATGCTGAGCATTGATTAAAACAGCTTTCCCAGCATCGGTCAATTCTAATTGCTTCGATCGATAGAATAGAGGAACTCCAAGCTCATTTTCCAAATTTTTGATTGCTTTGCTGATAGATGGCTGTGAGACATGTAGAGTTGAGGCAGCTTTCGTAAAGCTAAGCTGTCTGGCCACTTCTGAAAAATATTCCAAATGACGTATTTCCAAAAAATCACTCCCAGCTTTTATAATGATAGAAGATTCTGAATTATAACCTTAAGGCATACTCAATATGCCAAATATGTATTATATATATACTTGATTTTATTATAAGATAATATATAACGAAAGAACAGTAACCAATTGGGATACTGTTGAACACATGAGGAGGTTATATGATGGAAAAGTATACGCAGACCGGTTCTCTACAAGTTGCCAAAGAACTCTATGAATTTATTAAATTAGAGGTCATTCCAGAAACCGGGGTATCGATAGATCAATTCTGGAATGGTTTTGGTGATATTGTGAAAGATCTTTCTCCTAAAAACAAAAAACTTCTCGCTATCCGTGATGATATGCAACATAAGGTAAATGAATGGCATCAAACGAACCCTCAGTTTGATTTGAATGAATACAAAACGTTTCTAACAGACTTGAATTACCTCGAGAAGGAAACAGCAGAGTGTTCGATTTCAACACAAAATGTAGATGATGAAATTGCTGTTCAAGCGGGTCCTCAGCTGGTCGTTCCAGTTAATAATGGCCGCTATGCGATTAACGCAGCAAATGCTAGATGGGGTAGTCTTTATGACGCGCTTTACGGGACTGATGTAATTAATGAAGCGAACGGTGCCGATCGTAAAGGAGACTATAACCCAGTTCGAGGAGATAAAGTGATTGCGTATGCAAAACGGTTCCTTGATAGCTCAGTCCCACTTAAAGTAAGAAGCCATTCAGACGTAACACGCTATTCAATTGAGCAAGGAATGTTGAAGGTTCATTTTAATGACAATAATGAAAGCGTTCTTATGAATCAGAAGCAATTTGTAGGATATCAGGGTAGTGAAGATAATCCGCACGCAATTCTATTAAAAAACAATGATATTCATCTTGAAATTCAGATAGATCGCTCTCATTCTATTGGTAAAACTGACAGTGCTGGTGTGAAAGATATCGTTGTCGAATCAGCCTTAACAACCATAATGGATTTTGAAGACTCCGTTACTGCCGTTGATGCTGAAGATAAAGTGATTGTTTATCGGAATTTTCTTGGTTTAATTAAAGGTAATCTTTCTGCCTCTTTCCAAAAAGGCGCAAAAACAGTAACGAGATCATTGAATTCGGATCGTGACTACACATCTCCTGATGGCCAATCATTCTCTTTACCCGGGCGTTCTTTAATGTTTGCACGTAATGTCGGTCATTTGATGACGACCAATGCGGTACTTGATTCTAATGGAAATGAAATTCCTGAAGGGATTTTAGATGCAGCCATTACTGGGCTAATTGCAAAGCATGACGTGCTTGGAAATGGCACCTATCAGAATTCTTCTAAAGGCTCGATCTACATTGTAAAACCTAAAATGCATGGTTCAAAAGAAGTAGCATTTGCGAACGAATTGTTTAATCGAACCGAAGATATACTTGGTCTTGAGAGAAATACGATGAAAATTGGTGTCATGGATGAAGAGCGTCGAACTACCCTTAACCTTCGTAATTGTATTAATGAGGTAAAGGAACGCGTTGTGTTCATCAATACAGGTTTCCTTGATCGAACAGGGGATGAAATTCATACCTCTATGGAAGCTGGTCCAGTTATACGCAAAAGCGAAATGAAGAATTCAACGTGGCTTCAGAGCTATGAGAAATCTAATGTGCAGCAGGGACTAAAAACCGGGTTTACCGGGGTTGCTCAAATCGGTAAAGGAATGTGGGCTATGCCAGACTTGATGGCGGATATGCTTGCACAAAAAGGAAGCCAGCTACAAGCCGGAGCAAATACAGCCTGGGTTCCATCACCGACTGCCGCCACGCTTCATGCTCTCCACTATCATGAAGCAAATGTTCCAGACATTCAAAATAAGCTCGCTAAAAGCACAGCGAACTATCAGGATGAAATTCTTCAAATACCCGTAGTAGAAAAACAAAACTGGAGCAAGGAGGAGATTCAAGAAGAACTCGATAATAATGCGCAGGGCATTCTTGGATATGTCGTCCGCTGGGTGGAGCATGGCGTAGGTTGTTCCAAAGTTCCAGATATTCGAAATATAGAGCTTATGGAAGATCGCGCAACACTTCGTATCTCCAGTCAACATATGGCCAACTGGCTCCACCATGGAGTTTGTACAGAGGAGCAAGTGTTAGAAACAATGAAGCGAATGGCAAAAGTAGTTGATCAGCAAAATGCTGGTGATCCAGAATATCGTGCAATGGCAGACAATTATGATGAGTCAGTTGCTTTCCAAGCAGCATGTGATTTAGTTTTTAAAGGAATCGATCAACCGAGCGGCTATACAGAACCGATTCTCCATAAACGCCGTCAGGAAGCCAAAGCAAAAGTATATGCAAAAAAATGAACTGATAGCAAAAGTGGCCGAATCCGGCTACTTTTGTTATCTTCTATACATATTTAACTGAATAATTAAAAAACGATTAACTTGTCCGATATGTGACTTCTGAAAGGTGGGTATTATTTTGGAATTCAAGCGAATCTCTTCTAAAAAAACATCAGAAAAAGTGGAAGAGCAACTTGTCAGATTAGTAAAGGAAGGCTGCTATAAGGAGGGGGATAAACTTCCTTCTGTAAGAGAACTTTGTGAATCATTAGATGTTGGACGTTCTGCTGTAAGGGATGCACTTACAACGCTTAAAGGAAGAGGGCTAGTGGAAATCAGACAGGGCGAAGGAACATTTGTAACAGGATTTAATCCAAAGCGTTATTTTCAACACATGTTGATGCCTCACCAGAAAGAACTTGAATCTCTCTTTCAAGTACGCGAAATTTTAGAAGCTAGCATCGTTAAGCTAGCCGCGGTGAATCGAACCGAAGAGGATTTAATAACCATGAGAAAAGCGCTCGATCAGATGAGCTATTGTCACTATGACGAGAGTGGATTCCATGATTGTCAGTTTCATATGGCCATCGCAAAAGCATCTGGAAATACCATTTTGCAAGAGTTGCTTGAATCGATCTCGTCAACATTGATAAAGTCGATGGCCGATTTTCACAGCTTGATCGCATCAAAACCTGAGCTCGTTCATGACATTCAACACCAGCATGAATTAATGATGGAAATGATTGTTTGTGAAGATGCTTGCGGCGCACACGAAGCGATGTTGCTTCACTTATCCTATGTGAAGAAGCATATGAGAAAAGGGTTCTCCATTCGGTCTGAGTTTATCGAGACACGCTGAGGAGTGGAGAGGTTTAACAACCTGCTAGTTGAGAGTTGCTGATTAATTTAAAGAACAAACCGGGGAATATTTCAACTATTGAACTCACCAGTTGCAGCGATCTATATCATTGCAACGAACCGATCTCGAAGTCCAGTTATTAGCGTTGATAATTAACCGTGCAAGTCTGTTAAATAACAAACAAAAGCACTTGCCGATTATCTACGGCAAGTGCTTTTGTTTGCTATGAAGCGTTGATTTAACAAGCTATCTTTCCTCGAATTACCTACTGTAATTTATTATTCTAATCCAATAAAATACCGAACTCATTGAATCCGGCATTTACAGCTTTATCCCTTCGTTAATTCAGAAAGGAGTTTATAAGATTTTTTTCTTTTTTCATGATCATAGATCGATGAAATAACCATCATTTCATCCGCTTGAGTGTTATCAAGAAATTCTTGCATTTTTCTTTGTACCGTTTCAGGCCCGCCTATAATAGATGTAGCAAGTTGTTGATGAAGAGCAGCTAATTCATACTCACTAGCATTAAGGTTTTCAACTGGTGGCTGCATAGGTGCTTCATGATTTCGAATTAAATTAAGAAATTGCTGCTGAAGAGTTGTTGCAAGATAATTCGCTTCTTCGTCAGTATCTGCCACAATCACATTAACACCAACCATCGCATACGGCTTATCAAGAGTTTTAGATGGCTTGAAATGCTGACGATAGGTTTCTAAAGCACTGATTGTATTCTTCGGTGAAAAATGACTGGCAAATGAATATGGAAGACCTAATTCACCCGCTAATTGTGCACTATATAAACTTGATCCGAGCAACCAGGTAGGAATGTCTAGACCTTCGCCAGGTACGGCACGAACAGGTGATGAACCTGCACTTAAAGTTGGATCGAAATAAGAACGCAATTCAGCAAGCAATTCTGGAAAATCCTGACCCATAGATCCCTGTCCTCTTCTTAATGCAAACGCAGTACGCTGGTCTGTTCCAGGTGCACGTCCGAGTCCAAGGTCAATTCGCCCGGGGAAAAGAGATTCTAGCGTACCAAATTGTTCAGCAATAACTAGTGGGGAATGGTTTGGTAGCATTACCCCTCCTGATCCTACACGTAGCGTTGAAGTACCAGCTGCTACGTGTCCAATCACAACAGAAGTTGCAGAACTAGCGATAAAGGGCATGTTGTGGTGCTCAGCAAGCCAGAACCTGTTGTATCCAAGGCTTTCTACGTGCTGAGCTAAATCCCTTGTCCGATAGAGAGCATCAGAAATTGCCCCAATTTCGGTTACTGGTGCTAAATCGAGAACTGAATATGGAATTTCATTAAGTTGTTTTTTATTTTGTTCAGACATACTTTCATCTTCTTTCTTTTTGATTATGTTAGCTTACATTGTTGATTACTCGATTTTTGACTCATTCGCCATGTAATGGCCAATCGCCTGAGCATGGCGTAAATGAGCCAAAAATCAACGACACTCATTAACATAGCCTTCTTTTTAATAGATTTCTTACAAGATCTATAAAAATCTATCTTTTATTTTATCAGTGCTCAGGTGTATTAGAAAATAATCCGCTCACTCCTAAGGTATAAGAGAACTCTTGTTCGTCAATACTTTTACTATAATCAGCTATCGGAGGGAAAAAGATGAGGGAACAGCGTTATCGAATCATGTTTGCCTATCGAATGAGAAGTGTTGGTTTTCTCTGTTTACATTGTTTTGATACAGTGGATAAACAAATCGTCACGATACCCGTTTATAGTGGCTATAATGGTGTTGACATTAGTCATCATTCCATGCAAAAGTTCCCAGACGAATTAATCGAAACGCTTCATAGCGAAAAAAACAAAATTGATCAAGGGTTCTACTCACTTCGAACTTGGGACGTTGAAAATTTTGGTTGAACAAACAAAGCAGCCGTTCATTACAATGAACGGCTGCTTTGTTTAATATAAAGTGAGCTGAAAGAACGATTATAATAATATGATGGCAATGAATCCAATCACACCAGAAGTAAGTGCATAAAACAGCATTGGTCCAATCGTCATCCTGATAATCGTTCCTTCTTTTCCAACCATTCCAACGACAGATGCAGCAGCCACGACATTTAATACACAGATCATATTTCCAGCGTTTGCTCCAAGTACTTGAAGAGCTAATACAAGTTGTTCGTTCATTTGCAGCTGATCAGCTACGCTGAATTGAAAGAGCGAGAACATCATATTACTAAATGTTGCGCTTCCTGAAATAAACGATCCAAGCGCACCAATGAATGGGGCAACTACTGGCCAGGCATCTCCTACAGAATTAGCTACGAGAGTTGCGAGCTCCATTGGCATGCTCATTAAATCTGCACCATTAACCTCTGAATTGATAAAGATTCGGACCATGGGAACGGCTGTCCCAAGAGCGACGACTGTTCCCACCATTGTTTTCAATGAGTCAAGGATCGTTATTTTCACTTCATGCAAGCTCATCCTATGAAGAAAAATAGTCATGATGATCACAACGATAAAAATGGTCCCTGGTAAATACAATGGCTCAAAAGAGGTACTAATTTCCGTTCCGAGAATTTGGTGCCACCCAACCTTAACGGATTTCAATAATCCTTTAATAGGTAAACGATCCAAACGTGAAAGAACTAATAAAATAGCTACAAGAAGATAAGGAACCCAAGCTAGCCACAAAGGTAGAGGCTTTACTGTTTGAGAATCCTTTACGACGTGATTCTGGAAATCCCACGACTCACTCAACAGAAATCCTCGTTGAGCCGCTGGAACGACGATAGCCAGTCCAACGAGACCTCCAATGATCGAAGGAAACTCAGGTCCGAGGAACGTGGCGACGATTAAGGCAGGTATAGTAAAGCTAAGCCCAGCAAATATCGCAAATTTCCATAATGATAAACCCTCTTTCCAAGAATGATTTTCACCAAAAAAACGGGTAAGCATCATCACTAGAATAAGTGGAATGAAGGTACCAACAAATAGATCGATCATCACCGCGCTTTGTGTAACAGATTGGAGGTAATCTGCCATCGTTTGGCTCCCAATCGAAGTTGTTACTTGATCCGCTACAGCTGGTCCCTGACGTAAGCCCTGATCAACACCAACGATAACTGGGGTGCCAACAGCGCCAAATGATACAGGACTGCTATCTGCGATAAGTGCCATAGCAACTGCAGCAAGAGGTGGAAATCCAAGTGCAACAAGAAGTGGTGCACCGATAGCAGCAGGAGTGCCAAACCCAGCAGCTCCTTCAATAAATGCTCCAAACAACCAGGCGATTATAATAAGTTGAACTCTACGATCGGTAGAAATACCCATAAATCCAGCTCTAATCGCATCAAGTGCACCGCTGTTTCGGAGTGTATTTAATAACAATATCGCTCCAAATACGATCCAAATGATCGAAATGCCAATAATCAGACCTTCAATTGATGCAGCAGCTATCTGAATGAATGGAATCTTCCAAACTACAAAAGACACCACAATCGTAAGAAGCAAACTTATTGGCATAGCTATAGTCGCTGGAATTCTTAAAAGGACAAGTAAGATAAAGACAGCGAGTACTGGAGTGAGCGCTGTTAAAATTTCAATACCGTTCATTTTCATCACCCTAATTTCTACATTTTAATTTGTGAAATCTCTCACATATAATGATAAACGAAACGGAAATGCCAATATGTGATTAACATCACACGGAAGGCAAACAACTAAACCAAAGTTACAAACTCTGTTAAAATAAGCATAGAATTCAAAATGAGGGAGCTGATAGAAATGTTGAATAAAGTTGATTATTTTTTCTATCCCGTTGATGTTACGCAACCAACCGGTGCTGAGGTCACATACTACTGGGAAATAAGTGTAGCTGAATATGAAGGGAAAATTTATGCTTATGCAAAAGCTGATGAATTTGGTCGAAAGATTCGCTGGCATCAAAGTGATCAGCCTGATAAAGAAAGTGCACTCGCTGTTATTCAAGATAAATGTAAAACACAAAGTAAATAGGCGAAGGAAGCTAACGAGTCGAATCCGTTAGCTTTTTTTGATGTCCTTCGCACATTAGAACCTGTTAGAACTTTTCATTCCATCATGGATCCAGTACATTCAAGGTAAGATGACTAAAAAGTACAACCAGATAGGATGATGATACGTTGAATCAAAAAATCATAATCCTTAGCACACTTCTGCTTGCACACATTCTTCTATTTCTTAGTTTTGTCATTTACCCTGGATCATTTTGGCCCGTCTTCACAGTAGCGCTTGCCATTCTTGTTTTTTTGAGCGTAAAGACGGGTTCTCTCAAGTTTAAAAAGATATCTGTTGAGGACTTCTTTTACATTTTGATAAGTGCGTTCATTCTGTACGTGATTTGCTATTTTGGAATTCAAGGGATTAAATGGCTTATTCCTTCTTTATTTAAAGGGATGGAGGAATTTTATGAGATCGTGCAGCCAATTAAACCATGCCACTACATTAGCCTCGTTCTAATTGTCATTCCTGGGGAAGAGATCTACTGGAGAGGCTATATTCAGCAGCAACTCAAACGATACAAAAAAGGGGATACCATCCTCATAGCTACACTGCTTTATTCGGTTGCCCATATTTATTCCGGTGCGCCACTTCTAATCTTCGCGGCGATTGGAGGAGGCATTGCATGGGGCTGGCTTTATGAGAAGAGGGGAAACTTCTGGGTTCCACTCTTGTCTCATGTCCTATTTGACTTGCTCGTACTCGTTTTCTTCCCACTATTATAAGATGGAAGTAAAAGACAACTATGCTCGTATTCCATGTTTCAATCCGTCTCTATAGGAAAACACATAAGTATACACGTAAGAGAGGGTGATGCGGTTTGAACACGACTCCATATACGACCTCTGACGTTATTGCATTACTTATTTGCTGGGGCCTGTGTTTTCTAATATACATTTACCGTGAGAAGCTAAAAGAGAAAAGAGCGGAAACAAATAAGCTTAGGAAAGAAAATACTAAGTTAAAAGAAGCGGTAGACTATTACCGTAATAGACTACATTCAAAGAGTAACTGAGCATATTTCACTTTAAATGTTTTGCTAATTATGGTCTAAGCGGTTGCGACTTGGTTATACTTCTAGTAGTATTAGAATGAATGGCTAAGAATTGAAAAGAGGGTTATAAATGAAAGAATCAATATACGGATTAACGTTTGATCAGCTAACTGAATGGTTGCTAGAACGTGGTCATAAGAAATTCCGTGCATCCCAAGTATGGGATTGGCTCTATAAAAAGCGTGTTAAAGAATTCTCTCAAATGAATAATGTGAATAAAGACTGTATTAAACTTTTGGAAGAGAACTTTGCGATTCAGACGTTAACGCAAGAAATTAAACAGGAATCTTCTGATGGTACAATCAAGTTCTTATTCAAATTACAAGATGGAAACGTCATCGAGACGGTACTCATGCGATTCCATTATGGTCAGTCTGTTTGTGTAACCACACAAGTAGGTTGTAATATCGGATGTTCCTTCTGCGCAAGTGGACTTCTTAAGAAAAGTCGTGACCTTACAAGCGGTGAAATCGTTGAGCAAATCATGAACGTGCAGCACGCTCTTGATGAAAAAGCAAACGAAGAACGCGTTAGTCACATTGTTATTATGGGAATCGGTGAACCTTTTGATAACTATGATAATATGATGGATTTCCTTCATATTGTTAATTCTCAAAAAGGGCTTTGCATTGGTGCGCGTCACATTACGGTTTCAACAAGTGGACTTGCGAAGCAAATTTACGACTTCGCAAATGAAGATCTTCAAGTGAACCTGGCGATCTCTCTACACGCTCCTAATGATGAGCTTCGTACGAAGATTATGAAAATCAACAAAGCGTATCCACTTGGAAAGCTTATGCCTGCGATTGATTATTATCTTGAGAAAACCAACCGCAGAATTACGTTTGAGTATATCATGTTGAGAGACGTTAATGATCACGTCGAAGAAGCGGAACAACTTGCGAAACTTCTAAGTGATAAGCGCCATCTTTCATATGTTAACTTAATTCCTTACAACCCAGTAGATGATCACTCGTACCAGCGTAGTGAAAAAGAATCGATTCTAGCATTTTACGACACGCTAAAGAAACGAGGCATCAACTGTGTGATTCGCCATGAAAATGGTGCGGATATTGATGCAGCCTGTGGACAGCTACGTAGTAAACAAGTTAAGAAACTTGAAAAAGCAGGTAAGTAAAAGGGAAATTCCTTCAAATTAAGGTATACCGTCCAATAATGATGGGATAAATTCCATACAAAAAGACACGCCAATTTATGGTGTGTCTTTTTGTATGGCATCTAGTTGACAAGTCAGCACTCTCCTCAAGGTTATGAATAAGCTAGAAATACATATTGTGCATTAAGCAACCGAAGGAGCGGACAATCATGAAAGGGTTATTTATCGTCATTTTTCTATTCACTTTTTGGATTGTTTCTGGAGTAATGGGAGATCTAGAGCTGAAAAATCCTCCATATACCTTAGATGATGATGATTTAAGTGCGATTTCTGGCTACAATCATATGCATGCTATTAGGGAGAAGGACGAATTAGTGAAATTAGAGATTTATGATCAAAAAAGAGAGCTGGTAAAAACGTATGTTCCAAACGACCTTAAAGAATTATATCCATCTGCAAATTACAAAAAATTGATTGAACTAGATGATAAATTGTACGTTGTATATGACCTTGACGGTAAAGAAGAAAAAAGGAGACTGGTTGTGGGAGCACGAGGCACATTAACGTTTATGCCTGAGCGACCTTAACTGCTTACATTTATCAAAGAACTCCCTTATCAAAAAGATACCATTCAAGACAATCAAATAACGAGTGGTAATCTATCCATCCGAACGAAATAAAGCCCTTCGGATGGACTTTATATTAAGTTGAATCGTGTCTATTATCCTGATTCTAAAGAATCATTTTGCATCATTTACACATTTTTAACAAAAATAAGGATGAATAACTAAAGATAATCAGTACAATAAAAGGGTGAGCTTGCAATGGCTTTCATTACATAAAAAGGGGATATGAAATGGCTTCAAAAACGAATAAGAATCTTTTGCTTGCAACAGTTTCACTTGGTCTCGTCACTTCTTTAGTCGGAGGATCCGCTCTTAATGTTCATGCGGCTAGCTCGGATGTTCATCTCCGTATACTTGAAACAACCGACATCCACACGAATATCGTGAACTATGATTATTACAAAGATCAAGAAACGAACGAATTCGGACTGGCAAAGACGGCTACCTTGATTAACCAGGCACGAAATGAAGCAGAAAACAGCTTATTGTTTGACAACGGAGATTTATTACAGGGAAATCCACTTGGCGATTATGTCGCAAAAATCAATCCACTACAAAAAGGGGAGACTCACCCTGTTTATAAAGCGATGAACCTTCTTGATTACGATGCCGGAAACATTGGAAATCACGAGTTCAACTTCGGTCTTGATTTTCTTCAAACGAGTCTTTCAGGCGCAAACTTCCCATACATCAATGCCAACGTGTACGTAGATGATCACGATAATGATCCAACAAATGATCAGAACTACTTTACGCCTTATGACATTCTCGACAAAACGGTGATGGATGAAGCCGGTGTGGAACATCAGCTAAAAGTAGGTGTCATTGGGTTTGTACCGCCTCAAGTGATGCAGTGGGATAAGGCGAACCTTGAAGGAAATGTAATCGTGAAGGACATCGTTGAAACAGCCAATAAATACGTGCCAGAAATGAAAGCAAAGGGAGCAGATATCATTGTCGCCATCCCTCATTCTGGTTTTGAAAAAGCAGCACCACAGGGTAATGACGAAAATGCGGTTTATTACTTAAGCGATGTTGACGGCATCGATGCCATTCTATTCGGACATGCCCATAAGGTATTCCCGGGAGATAGTAGCTTTGAGGGAGTGAATGGTGTTGACAATAAGAAAGGAACAATCAACGGCGTGCCTTCCGTCGAGGCTGGTTACTGGGGGGATCACCTTGGTATCATTGACCTTAACTTAACTGAAGAAAATGGAGTCTGGACAGTCAACGATTCACAATCAGAGGCACGTCCTATTTATGACAAAGTGACAAAGACACCACTTGTCGAGGC
Source organism: uncultured Bacillaceae bacterium (assembly GCA_963739655.1). Taxonomy (GTDB): domain Bacteria; phylum Bacillota; class Bacilli; order Bacillales; family Guptibacillaceae; genus Guptibacillus. The sequence goes on from CAVUAW010000018.1 coordinate 135,329, forward strand.
AGACATGGATATCGTGAATGCTGTGAAAGAAGATCATGAGGCAACGATTGATTATGTTCGAACGGCTGTAGGTGAAACGACTGCGCCAATTAACAGTTACTTTGCTCTCGTCAATGATGATCCGTCCATTCAAATTGTCACGAATGCTCAGAAATGGTATGTGGAAAACAATATACAAGGAACAGAATACGAAGGACTTCCTGTACTGTCCGCAGGTGCACCATTTAAAGCGGGTGGCCGCGGTGGTTCGTCATACTATACGGATATCCCAGCTGGAGATCTTGCCATCAAGAATGTAGCAGATCTTTACGTTTATCCAAATACCCTTAAAGCTGTGCTTCTAAATGGCGATGAACTGAAAGACTGGCTCGAAATGTCTGCAGGTCAGTTCAATCAAATCAACTCAAAAGACAAGAAAGAACAAGCTTTAATCAATCCTGATTTCCCTTCCTATAACTACGATGTCATCGATGGGGTGACCTATAAAATTGACGTCACTAAACCTGCGAAATATGATATGAGCGGGAACGAGGTTAATGCAGACGCAAACCGTATCAAAGAGTTGAAATACAACGGTAAGAAAGTGACGAAGGACATGTCCTTTATCGTCGCTACAAACAATTACAGAGCATCAGGTGGCGGTCACTTCCCACACCTAGACGGTTCAAATATTGTCATCGATTCACCTGATGAAAATAGACAGATTCTCATCGACTACATTCTTGAAAATCAAACAATCAATCCAACTGCTGACCAAAACTGGTCTTTCGACACGATTAACAAGAAAAAGTTGAACGTCACGTTTGAATCTTCTAATCAAGCGCAAGCTTATGCAAAAGATATCAAAACGATTGATTTTGTAAATGAAACTGAAAATGGTTTTGCCAAGTATCAACTCGATTTAACAAAGCAGAAAAAAGAAAAGAAGAAGAGACATCATGAGTATAACGAAGCACATGGAAAACATCACGGCCACCATCATCATCACTAAAAGAAATAAATCGTTAAACCATATCATTCTTGCCAATCCAACAGGATTGGCTTTTCTTATTTAAAGAATCTTTTAGATGTAGCCAACACACCAAGATTTACTGATATAATGGCTTTACTATCGATCAGAAAGGGATTTATATGACAAAAAGCCTTACGAACACTCAGCGTGATCAGTTATTTCAAGTACTAACGAACGAACAACAAGAATACATCATGAATTTTCTTAAACGAGGCAAGAAAACCACTTTTGCGAATGTTATCGCACATCACAAAGGAAGGATGATTCCAAAGGGCGCTTCTGACGAAGAGATTAAAATGTTGCTTGATGATTGGATACTGGACGATTATATTGATGCAGGAGCTGTTTCCGAAGAAGTTAAGTGCGAATGCGGCAGATCATTACGGTATCAATATATTGTACGACATGTGAAAACCGGAGAAACCCGTCGTTTTGGGATTAATCATTTTGAAGAGCATACTGGGTTACCCGCTTCCATCGTAAAGGAAGTTGTTCAGGGTTTTACGAACATTGATTATGAGTTAGATGAACTCCTTTTAAAAACAGAGAAAGAGAATCCTACCTACAACATTCCAGAAGAAATGACTCTTCCTGTAGACATTCAGAGTTCACTTGAATTACATCTTCCACTGCTTGATCGGCAAGAAAAAAGACTCAATGCTTTAATCAGAGCTTTTCGAGAAGAAAGAGAAGCAGCACAACGAGGCAGCAATGAGGTTGAGATTTTTTCAAATTCATCACAAATCAAGGAAGAAACAAAATCTGCTCAGGATTTACAGACTTCTTTTGATTTATTCGCTGAAGATGCTTCCGCTTCACATTCACAAAAGGGGAGCGAAAAACCAAAGGAAACCTATTTTGTTGGGGACCTTTCGTTTACAACCCAGGAAGCGATCGACTCATACATTCAACAAGATATAGAAAGTGCTCTAATGATTTGTGAACTATTGGTTAAAGAAGGAAAAGTTCCCGACAAGAGGTACTCCACTCAAAAACCAAAAATCTATTATTCGGTCTGTACCTATCTCGATTCGTACGTAGATTCTGGAACACTGTCAGTCGAACCCCTCGGACGAGATGACCGTATTTATCGATCCAAAAAGAAAGATCTCTAACAATACCATTTTTCCCGACATTTCATAATTATCTGATAAAGGATTGACAATCGTTTTTATCCCGTCTATAATTTCAACCATGTTAAATAACTAAATCAAAACTCTTATTCCGAGCGGCGGAGGGATTAGGCCCTATGATGCCCGGCAACCTTTCAACTTGTTTGAAGCTGGTGCCAATTCCTACAGACATAATGGTCTGGAAGATAAGAGGAGGATTATTCAAGTAAACCCTCTTCTTATTGATTAAGAAGAGGGTTTTTATTTTTCTACAAGAGGAGATGTTACACATGAAAAGAACACTTGAAGAACGTTTGCAAGCAGGTCCAGTCATATGTGGTGAAGGTTATTTATTTGAACTGGAGCGGCGCGGTTATCTGCAAGCAGGTTCCTTTGTGCCAGAAGTAGCCTTAGACAACCCGGACGCTCTTAAACAAACTTATCGCGATTATATGCTAGCAGGATCGGACGTTGTCCTCGCCTTTACGTACAATGGTCATCGTGAAAAGATGAGAATTATCGGCAAGGAAGATTTACTTGAGCCATTAAACCGTCAGGCGATTCGGTTAGCAAAAGAAGTAGCGAAAGAGCATCCTGAAGAAGAAGCACTTGTAGCCGGAAATATTTCTAACACAAATTTATTCGACCCTGAAGATGAAGAAAGCAAGAAACAAATTCGGTCGATTTTCGCTGAGATGGTGAAATGGAGTAAAGAAGAAGAAGTTGATTTCATCAATGGAGAAACGTTTTATTATTATGAAGAAGCAAAGATAGCACTAGAAGAAATTCAAAAACAAGGATTACAAGCAGTCATAACGCTAGGACTCATGAGTGAAAACATCCTAAGAGATGGCTACTCAGTTGAGGAAGCCTGTCGATTGTTAGAGGAACAGGGAGCGCTTGTAGTAGGGATGAATTGCTTCAGAGGTCCTGCCACCATGCAACCATATATTGAAAGAATTAGAAAAACAGTAAATGGGTATGTAGGCGCACTGCCGATCCCTTATCGGACAACAGAAGAACATCCAACGTTTTTTAATTTACCTGATGGTGGGTGTGCCTGTACCCTACCAACAGAAACCACTTTCCCAACTTCTCTGGATCCGCTGTATTGCAATCGCTATGAGTTAGCGGAGTGGGCTAAAGAAGCAAAACGAATTGGTGTGAACTATTTCGGGCTGTGCTGCGGAGCTTCACCAAGCATGCTAAGAGAAGTAGCCGAAACCGTTGGCAGAAAGGCGGTTAACTCCATCTACTCACCGAATATGGAAAAGCATTTTCTATTCGGAACTGATGAGACATTGAAAGGTAATAATACAACATATCGCACCAAAGCCTAACTCATGATCAACTAGGACCTCTTTATCGGGGTCCTTCTTTATGAGAAAACATACGACTTGCATAACTCACGCTGACTTTTTTCACTCGAATTTTTCAATACGATTGATAGGAGGATTCACATAGCACAAAAACAGGCGTGTGATGATATATTGATTATGACCCCTAGTTTGATGGAAAACTCAAAGAATGCGATACCTCTTTGAAAATTGATCATATTTGAAGACGAATTATGTTATTATTTTAAATGTGCGTGTTAAATACAATGTAAAAAAGTATAAAATGCATCTATGAAAATAAGAACTTGTCCGATAAGTGAGGTAACCTATGAATAATCAAAACGTAATAAACGAACTCCGCTCGATATTACCGGAAGCGGACCTAAAGTTGAATGAACCTTTAAATGCACACACCTATACAAAAATGGGCGGATGTGCTGATGTACTTGTCTTTCCTAAGACAATTGAAGATGCAAGAGCAGCGGTTGAATATGCCTATAAAGCCAACTATCCTTTGACCATTCTCGGTAAAGGCTCTAATGTGATCATTCAGGATGGCGGAATTCGCGGGATTGTGCTCAATCTCTCTTCTCTTAAAACGATTCATAAAACAGAAGAAAAAGTCATTGCGCAGGCAGGGGCTCGCATCATTGATGCTTCAGAATTTGCACGTGACAGCAAACTGCAGCGGGCTTGAGTTTGCATGTGGAATTCCCGGATCCGTTGGTGGCGCTGTTTATATGAATGCAGGTGCTTACGGTGGCGAAATCGCGGATTGCCTTGAAAGTGTGCTTGCGGTGACCAAAGTGGGAGAGCTCATTAAGTTAACTGCTGATGAATTGGATTTATCTTACCGTCACAGTAATGTTGAGGAGAAAGGTCTGCTCGTTCTTGAAGCCACATTCCAATTAAAAGACGGTGATTACGATGCCATCAAAGCGATTATGGATGATTTAACAGAAAAACGTGAGACGAAACAGCCGCTTGAGTACCCATCTTGTGGAAGCGTATTTAAACGTCCTCCAGGACTTTTTGCTGGTAAATTAATTCAGGATTCACAACTTCAAGGTACACGGATCGGTGGGGCCGAAGTCTCCAAAAAGCACGCCGGATTTATCGTTAATATCGATAATGCGACTGCGACTGATTACTTGGATGTGATCCATCACGTACAACGAACTGTTAAAGACAAATTCGGGGTCGATTTAGAGCGCGAAGTTCGTGTCATTGGCGAACCTCCAGAAGAGTAATATGCGTAATTAAATATCATTTATAATCAAGCAGGGTATCTATTTCAGATACTCTGCTTTTCAATTTAAACTGACATGGGATTTTAGAACACTCTTTTTACATACGCACCAAAATGGATCTACTTAAGCATGCTCATTTCCTTTATTAGGTTTAAATTGTGAGAAAGAAGCGAATATTAGAATGCAACTAAATTTTAGGAGGACTTTAACAATGTCACATGAAAAATTCACTTCTGTCATTGAGATGCTACATGAGTGTATGACTGCTTGTAATCATTGCTATGATGCTTGCTTGAAAGAAGAAGATGTCAAGATGATGGCTGAATGCATCCGTTTGGACAGGGAGTGTGCTGATATTTGTGGATACCTTGAACAGTCTTTAGTAAGAGGAACTCCTTTCGTGTCTGAACTAGCAGGTGTATGTGCGACCATTTGCGAAGCTTGCGGAAATGAATGTAAAAAGCATGATCACCAGCATTGCCAGGATTGTGCGGTAGCCTGTTTTAAATGTGCAGAAGAATGTAAGAACTTAGCATCCTAATATAGAACTTAATGCTTTTGATCCTGCTTTTAACTAATCACGTTTCTTTTTTGTGCAATGACTTTTATCAAATCAAAATTAAGGATGTGAACAAAACAATTCACCTAAATAAAAAGGGAACAATAGGTTAATTTACTCATGGGAAAACGAACCAGTATATTAGGTGAAAGTTTACTCAAACTAATCCGTGTGGCTAATGATTAGAAACACGTCTTTCAACTTATATCTAAGGAAGTGACCTCAAGTGAACAATAAAAAACGAAACCAACGCGGCAAAGGAAAAACAGCTACTGTTATGGCATTAAGTGCGTTAGGTGGTGCAGCAGCATACGCTCTAACAAGTCGTATGCAAACTGGAGGGGGAGGACATCAGCAACATTCTCAACACAATACCTCTCATCAATCCCACACTCATTCGCAATCGCAACATCAAGATCCTCAATCCTTGAAAGAAATGGCATCCGCTCAAGGAATTGATAACGATGCGATTTCACAATTCACAAATGCTATTAAAGATGATTTGATCTAATTAAAGCACTCCCACATGGGAGTGCTTTTCTTTACATGTCACTCTAAATAGTAATTCCACTCCTACAATAACGACTGTTTTGAAGATTCACATCATACAGTATGTTTAATCCCTTAGTAGTCTAACGTAAGGAGTGGCGAGATGAACCTCTCGAAATTTATTGATCAGCTTCCAATTCTACCTACCGCACATCCAAATTATAAAAACGGTCAATATACTTACTATGAAATGAAGATGACTCAGTTTAAACAGTCTCTTCACAGTGAGCTACCAAATACAACCGTATGGGGTTTTCAAGGGAGTTATCCCGGCCCAACGATTGAAGTAGATAGTGGAGAAAGAACCTTCGTGAAATGGATCAATCAACTACCATCAAGACATTTATTTCCAATTGACCATACCGTTCATGGAGCGGGATGGGATGTTCCATCAGTAAGAACGGTGACACACCTCCACGGTGCAAGCGTGGAGTCTGAGAGCGATGGTTATCCTGAAGCATGGTTTACAAACGGATATAAAGAGGTAGGGCCACATTTCCATAAACCAATTTACAGGTATGATAACGTCATGAGGGCTTGTACGCTTTGGTACCATGATCATGCTCTTGGGATTACCCGTCTTAATGTATATGCAGGATTAGCAGGTTTCTATCTCATAAGAGACCAACAGGAACAAATATTAAATTTGCCTCGAGGGAAATTTGATATTCCGCTCATGATACAGGATAAGTCGTTTCATGAGGATGGTTCTCTTTCTTATCCTTCACAGCCTGAGTTCCCTGTCGCCGAATTAGACGTTTCTGTTGCGCCAGCCTTCCTGGGTGATACGATACTGGTTAACGGGAAAGTCTGGCCATATTTAGATGTAGAGCCTCGCAAATATCGGTTCAGGGTATTAAATGCATCAAACACCCGTTTTTACCGATTAATGTTAGAATCTGACCAATTCATGTACCAGATTGGGACAGATGGTGGATTGATGCAACACCCAATCGCGATTAAAGAACTGATATTAGCTCCTGCAGAGCGAGCTGAAATCATTATCGATTTCACAAACCTTACAAATAAAAAAGTGAAATTCATCAATGATGCGCCGTATCCATTTCCTAATGGGAAACCGATCGATCCCAATACGGTAGGACATGTAATGGAATTCAGAGTAAACCTTCCTTTATCGTCCATTGATACGAGCACAATCCCTTCCTACATGAGAACTTTTCAAGAAATACCGACACATGGAGCAAGCATTAGACACCTTACATTAGACGAGCGGATGGATCAATACGGTCGCCACAAGATGCTTCTAGACAACAAAGATTGGGACGCGCCAATTTCTTTGGAACCAAGATTAGGTCAAACGGAAATATGGTACTTAATTAATCGAACTGAGAAACCACATCCCATCCACATCCACCTTGTTGATTTTCAAATTATCGATCGAAGAAGGTTTGACGTCCAAAAATACAATCAAGATAATATCATTTTCTACACCTCCAAAGCCATCCCCCCGCTATCGCAAGAGAGAGGTTGGAAAGATACTGTTATTGCTTATCCAAACCAAATCACAAGAATCATCATGAAATTCGGTCCCTATACAGGGTTGTATGTGTGGCATTGTCATATATTAGAACATGAAGATTATGTGATGATGCGCCCGATTAGAGTAATACGATGAAGAATAGGATCGAATCGGATAAAATAAAAATAACTCAATAAAAAATAGAGAATCACCCGTATCTTTTTTCCGTTCTGATCCGTTATGAAGGTGAGAGGACTGAAGGAGTGATGATGATGCAACCGGAGGATACATGGCTAAATAATGATCATGTGAATCATAGTAATTGGAAAGAGGTTGTCCCTAAGCTATACAAATATTGCTACTTTCTGACGAAAAACAAGTGGGATGGAGAGGATATTGCTCAGGAGACACTCTATAAAGCATTAATGAACTATAGGAATCACGATGAATGGAGTAGCGCATTGCTACACAAAATAGCTTATCATCATTGGATCGATCAAATTCGAAAGCGTGAAAGAGAAGCGCTTTTTTCTGAAATTGAAATACAAGAAAAAACGGATGATGGAAGTGAAATGTGCTCGGAATTGATCGAGAACTTATCAAACAAATTAACGCCAAAACAGCTAGTGACTTTTGTATTGAAAGAAGCGTTTCAATACAAAATTTCAGAGATCGCGATTCTTCTGAATATGTCAGAAACGGGTGTGAAAGCATTATTAAACAGAACCCGCTCGAGAATAAATGAACTGTCAACTACAGGAATCAAATCTTATTGGACCGATCATATGTATGAAAAGCTATATCCTGTACTGGTGCATTCACTTAACACTCAGGATCCAGCTGCTCTTATTCAGCTGCTTCCGATACTCTCATTCTCTACTACAGGTTCGTCTAAAACTCCTTCAGCATCATCTTCTAACGTCCTCTCAATGGCAGCATAAAGGATGTAAGAGGGAGGATATAAAATGACCATACCATATGTGATCGAACAATCAAGTAGAGGAGAACGATCCTACGATATTTACTCAAGACTGTTAAAAGATCGAATCATTATGGTTAGTGACGAAATCAATGACCATATGGCCAACAGCATCGTTGCACAGCTTTTATTCTTAGCGGCGGATGATCCTGATAAGGATATATCACTCTACATTAACAGTCCAGGGGGGTCGACTTCAGCGGGGTTCGCGATTTTTGATACAATGCAGTATATTACTCCAGACGTGCGAACAATCTGTACCGGAATGGCAGCCTCGTTTGGAGCGATGTTATTGCTTGCAGGAACAAAAGGAAAGCGATTGGCTCTTCCAAATAGCGAAATCATGATTCATCAACCTTTAGGCGGAGCAAGAGGGCAAGCATCCGATTTAGAAATATCTGCAAAACGTATCCTTAAGCTCAGACACCATATTAATAAGATCATCGCAGAGAAAACAAACCAGTCCGTTCAAAAAGTCGCTTTAGACACAGATCGTGATTATTTTATGAGCGCTGAAGAAGCAAAAGCTTATGGGATTATCGATGAAATCATCGAAAGAACAAAATAAGTAGTTGAAGGAACGGGAAACCGTTCCTTTTCTATTGAAACGAGGAAATAAACTGACTGTACTATTTTAAAATTCTGATGAATCAAAGGTTAAGAGACAGTTGTTATAGAATACTTAGATTGAAAAATATTAAAATAAAATAACGTTTGAGGAGTGAAGTGGATGATCAATCAAGTCGGCCAAATCATGCTATATGTAAATAACCAAGATCAAGCGTTACAGTTTTGGACAGAAAAGGTAGGGTTCAACTTAGTTTCAGAAGAGGATAACGGACAGGGGATGAGATGGCTCGAAATTGCACCGACACTGGAAGCGGGAACTACAAGTATCATCATACACGATAAAGCGTTTATCGCAAAAATGGAGCCAGAGTTAAATCTAAATACACCTTCCATCATGTTTTTCTCTAACGATCTTGATGCTTTATATAAAGATTTTTCCAACAAAAATATAACCATCGGAGAAATGGTAACGATGCCTTCTGGCCGCTTATTTAACTTCGCAGATCACGAAGACAATTATTTTGCTGTTATGGAAAGAATTAACGAAGAATAGAAATCAAACAATTTAGTAAAACCAACTAAACCTAAACACTCTGAGCGATAAGCCGGTGTTTAGGTTTTTATTATTATCATTGTATTCACGTTGATTAGAATACTCTATTCAACTAAATATTTCTATTTCATAACTACTAAGAAAGAGTTCATTTTTGACAGCGCTTTCAATAAAAGGTATACTCCCATATAAAGTTAATATCTGTCAAGAGACCCAGAAGACACGTTATATTCTTTGAATATCTATTCAAAGTAATTTTAATGCGTCTTCTTTTTTTTCTTAAAAAGCATATTGATAGTAAGAATATGCAGGGTTTTTATGAAAGTGGGGGTGGTTTCAGGTAAAGCCATGATAAGTAGATGTGTTATGTGGCAGGCAATTTGATTTGATGGTTTTTAAGGGAGATTCGGTACGTATCATTATTTTCAAAAAACATTTGGTATTAGGGGGATTTTATGAAAAACAAGAAACCGGTCATATGGTTAGCCATTGCCTTAGTGTTACTATTAGTTGGAAGTTATGCAGCTTCTCTTTTTAACAGTTCTAGTGGCGAGGTTGATGTCTCACGTATTTATTTTGATACGCCTAGGGGAGAGCTTTCAGGTCTATTGTACAAACCTGATGGGGCAGACCAAAATCCAAGACCAACGCTCGTCACAACACACGGATATCTTAACTCTGCTGAAATGCAGGATGCTCAAGCAATTGAGATGTCTAAAAGAGGATATGTTGTCTTAGCTTTAGATCAATATGATCATGGGCATTCAACGAATACGATGGAAAAACCAATCCCATTTTTCTCATTCTGGCCAAATGCGATCTATGATGCGGTTCAGTATATGTATGAACAGGACTTTGTTCTAAAAGACGATAATGGTAACGGTATCATTGCTGCTTCAGGTCACTCCATGGGTGGATTCTCTACAACCAATGCTGTCATTTTAGATGAAAAAGATTTCGAGAAAACAGGTGTCAGAAAAATTTACAGCGATCTAACCATGGGTTCTGATTATCAATGGATTCAGGCACTTGAAATCAGTGCTGAAGATATTAACAAAGCCTATGGCCCAAGAACTTCTGGTAAAGTCGCAGCACAATATGATGAGTTCTTCTTTGATGCAGCAGCTACAGCAGCTGGACAATCTGTTGTGAAGAAAAACTATGTAGGGACAGAAGAAGGTGCAGGGTTCTTAGGCAACCCAGAAAATCCTGAAGCGGGTAAGGTATATGAAGTAGATGGTGGAAAACGAATCATCTATCAACCAAACGAAACGCACCCATGGAACCATTTTTCAAAAGAATCCACAGGATATGCAGTTGATTTTTATGATATGGCCTTTGCTGATTATGATAATCTCGTAACTGTCGGTAAAGATGGCCAGACCTGGATGTTTAAAGAATGGTTTTCATTTGTAGCCTTGATCGGTTTCCTTTTGCTCTTTCCTTCAGTCATTTCACTCTTATCCAAATTACCGTTCTTTAACAGCATTTATACGAAAAAAACATCACCACTTCCTGAACCAAAAACAAATGGCGCAAAACTAACAAGCTTCTTAATCGTTGTATTCGCTGGTCTGTTCCCAGCACTATTTTTCCCTGCATTGTATAGTGGGAATGTAGATGCAATGAGACTGTTAAGACAACTCAGTATGGTCGTTATTGCCATTTCGGCTATTGTATTAATTTACTCATTTGTGAAAAATTCAGAGCGTAGCGTTAAATTGATTTCGTTCATTATGCTTGGTTTAAGTGTCATCCAATATATCTACTTAAGAAAACAAAGTGATTTCCTTATGACAACAAAGTATTTTGCAGCGCCAACAGTAAATCCAATCGCTTATTGGGCGATCAATGTAGCGATTGTGACTTTGATGATCATGGTTTGTTACCACTTCATTGCGAAAAAACCTGAAGGAGCAACTATTGAAAACTATGGGCTTAAAGCAACTCCTAAATCAATTATTGCTTCACTCCTAACAGCAGTTGTAGCGGTTGTTATAGGTTATGCAGTTCTTTATTTTGTTGATGCTGTTTTCAAAACAGATTTCCGTCTCTGGACATTTGCTGTCAAAACATTTGAAAATCAGCATGTCATCGCAACTTTAAAATATGCACCACTTTTCTTTATCTACTATTTTGTTGTAGGTTTATCTGTCAATATGAACACCGCTAGCGCTAAATATGATGGATTAAAAGGATATATTATATCCGCACTACATTTTGTAGGCGGCTTAGTTCTTTACCTTATTTACCACTACGGACTATTGTTTAGAACAGGAACAGCTGGATACCCAGCAGAATCACTTTCTTCCATCATCATGATCGCTCTCGTACCGACACTGTTGATCGCTTCAATCTTTAATCGATACTTCTTCAGGAAAACAGGTAACGTATATGTAGGAGCCTTCCTTAACACGTTGTTAATAACATTGATTACAGTCGCAAATACAACGCTTTATTCAATCTTATAATCGGTCTTTATAGAAATAAAGAGAAAATACCAAAGGACAATTGTTCTTTGGTATTTTCTCATTTAGACCTAAAAAGAAGAGCATGTCAACGTAATGTTTAAGGTTTAAAAGTGCTAAAAATGGACTCTAGGAACATTTGTTCGTATAATAAAATTAATCAGTTCCAATATGGAGGAGGTAATTGAATGGCGAAAATCAAGTTAGAGATCAAAGAAATTATTACCCTTTACGAAAGCGGTTTCAGTACAACTGATATAGGTGCATTAGCGGGCGTTTCAGACAGATACATTCGACAATTACTAACTAATAACGGTGTAAAGAAACGTTCAAGAGGTAGTTGGAAAAGGAAATACTCATTTAATGAAGACTACTTTAAATATTGGAATAACGAAATGGCATATTTACTAGGTTTTTTTATTGCGGATGGATATATTGCATCTCAATCTCAGTCAATTGCATTTACACAAAAAGACCCTAGTATTCTAGAGGAAATCAAGGGAGTTTTCGGTTCCAATCAGCCATTGTATAGAAACCATACTACTGGTGTTTATAGCTTGCTTTTTCACAGCAAAATTATGAAAAATGATCTTCAGACATTATTTAATATCACTTCAGAGAAAAGTTACAATATCACGTTTCCGATCATCCCAGAACAGCATATACATCATTTTATAAGAGGTTATTTTGACGGGGATGGGCATATAAACTATCGGGGATATACCGTAAGTTTTGTAGGTGGCTCACGTATTTTTATGGAAACGTTGCTAATAATGCTAAATCATCACGGATTCAATCCTTATATGACTATAAATGGAAAACACATACGAGTGTTTATAACAGGCAGAAAATCAATTAAACAATTCGCTGATTGGATTTATCATGAAAAGTCGCTTTATCTTAAACGCAAATACGATGCATTTGCTCAAGAAGAATTTTCAGCTGATGAACTACAGGATCGAAAACGTCGTAAACGAAATTGAAATCTGTATCAATCTGAGATCAAATCATTTTAATTGGCTACGAAACAAATAGAGGAGTACAAATAAGATACTAAGTACTCCTTCACTAAATTTATATTTTAGTTTACATATTATATATTATAGGAAGTCGTTGCAAAAATCGATAATTCCGTCTCAATCGTTAAGTAAACTTAAGATAGTGAGACGGAATTGAAAAATTCACTCTATATTTAAAATCCGGTCTAGATCATCATTTAAACTGTAGCTACTAACTAAATAGGATGAAAATGTTTTATTATCATTATCATTTCTAGATACGATTACTGTATCTTCATCTAAGTTGATTCGAAGTTCTTTGCCGGTCTTTAAATAAATGATGAAATCAGCGTCATCTATTTGAACACGGTGGTTTGGTAACTGGGTAAGTTCGTTCTGATCGAGATTGTTGACCCATTTGACAAGTGTTGATTCGTCTTCAGTTGATGTTACGATTTCATTCTTTTTCTTTTCGCCACTATGTAACTGTATTTCATAGATGTTCTGTTCATCAATCTTCTGATGCAAGCCACGATCACGATCAAGACTAACTGCGCTTGCTGTGTGCTTATATTTGTCATTTTTATAGTTTATATAAACTTCAGCTGATTTTAGATAACCAAATGCGAGAACAGAGAAAAGTAGGATGGTTAGCAGTCCTTTAGTTACTTTTTTCATACAAATCACCCGCTTTCCTTTTCTTTACATAAGTAAAAAGAATATTATTATCCTTTTAACCTCTCCTATCATAACAAAAAATCTCATTTATTCACTCAAATATGTAACTTTTTTTATTTTTTTCTTCCATTAATCGTTTAGTACAAATGGCTTGTTTCTACACTTTTCTTGGTTTTACATACCTAAATAAAAGGTTTAGATCATTTAAGAGCGAATGATAGATTAAAGCAAATCCTATTTGCTGAATTTTCAATTTTCCCTATACATCTCAATAAAAAAGGAGATTAACTAATGTCATTTTTTATCGGGATCCTCCCTCCCTTATCTGTGACAAATGAAATTAATATTTTTCGAAAAAAGTGGAATTATACAGGCAATTCTATACCTCACATTAAAGTAAAAGCTCAAAGTGGATTAACAGATAGCTTGGCCTGGATACCTAAGATCAAAACCATTTGTCATACTTTTCCCGCTTTTGATTTAAAACTCGGACCTCCTGCTGCTTTTGGTTCAAATATTTTGTTTACAAGTGTATTATCAAAAGAGTTGATTACACTCCATTTACTTCTGGTTGATGCAATCAAACCAACTCGTGAAGAGCAAAAAGCTTACTTTGAAGTCACAGACTATATTCCTCATTTAACTCTAACTGAAAAATCCAACATTCTGAATGAAGCAGAATTTGTGGAGATGAAACGAGACGCCTATGAAACGTTGATGAATTTCGAGGATTTTACTGTTCATTCCATCCACCTTTTTTCATTAAAACATGGCCGCTCTTATACTCCAGTACTAGAACTTCCTCTACGACCTATAAGACGTGTAAAGGTGTTGAGTTAAATAATTGCTTATCTAAGCCATTATAGAAATGAACAACGTCCTGGTATTTAGCCCAGGACGTTGTTTTTTATTTTCTATTATGCAATGCTTCTTCCAATCGTTCTAGACCTTCTTGCAAGATGGAACGTGGGCATGCGATATTGATTCGCTCAAATCCTTTCCCGCCATCACCAAAAATATATCCTTCATCTAGAGCTAATTTCGCCTCATTTTGTATGAATTTTTCTAGTTCTTCATGAGCCATCGCTAGTTTTCGGAAGTCTAACCAAACCAGATATGTTCCCTCTGGTTCAATCAAATTGATCTCAGGTAGCCGCTCTTTAATAAATGTCGACAAGTATGCAAGATTTCCTTCTAAATAATTCATTAGCTGCTCAAGCCACTCTTCTCCATGATTATATGCGGCTTCTACAGCAACGATTCCAAATGGACTCGGCGCAAATAATCCTAGTTTCCCCATGTATGCATTAAATTGCTCCCGCTTTTCCTCATCTGGAATAATAATCGTAGATAACTGCATCCCTGCTAAGTTAAACGTCTTACTTGGCGCAATACACGTAATTGTATTTGCTGAAATGTCATCTGATAACGTTGAGATGAGCGTATGTTCATTTCCTTTAAAGATCAGGTCAAAATGAATATCATCCGACACAATCAATACATGATGCGCTAGACAAAGTTCCGCTACTTTTGTTAGCTCTTCCTTCGTCCACACTCTTCCTACGGGATTATGCGGATTACATAGTAGAAGCATGGTGACCTCTGGGTCTTTAAGCTTTGTTTCTAAATCTTCGAAATCCATAACATACTTGCCGTTTTCCATTTTAAGAGGGTTATCTACAACAAGCCGATCGTTCTTTTCAACCATGTCACGGAACGGATAATAGACAGGAGACTGAATAACGACTTTTTCACCTTTCTTCGTGTACGTATTCACTGCAGCTGAAAGTGCTGGAACGACACCAGGTGTGAACACAATCCAATCTTGCTTGATCGACCATTGATGGCGTCTCTCAAGCCACCTTTGAATCGAAGATTTTGTATGTTCTGTAGGCATCGAATAGCCAAAAATGCCATGTTGAATTCGTTTTGTGAGCGCGTCAATCACAGCCTGTGGAGCTTTAAAGTCCATATCTGCTACCCACATAGGCAATAGGTTTTCCTTTTCAAAAATGGCATCAGTATGATCCCATTTCACGGAATGTGTTTCATATCGATCAATTCGTTCATCAAATACGTTCATAGTGTGCCTCCATCTTTTCCATAGTTCATCTTTACTTTATCAAAAGTCAATCGTTCTGTCAGAGTTGTTGCTTAGACAATGAGCTTTACATGACTATCCTGTAAAGCACTAGCGGGACAATGATGTTAGAATAATCATATATAGGGAAATATACACGAATCCTAAATGAGACGAGGTTCATGGTATATGAATACACTGCACCATGCATTTTGGAGCTATTTCTTCTTCCGAAAAAAGAAACGACAGACCGTTAAATATATTGTCTTCGGTGGAATAGCGCCTGATATTATTTATTATGTGATGTTTTTGTATTTATTAGTTGAGCGAAGTATTCAGAAAAGAATGAATCCTGATAGTGAATGGTCTATGCATTATTTTGTACATGGTCTTTTCGAGCATCCAGTCGTCGAGGTCTTACGTAAACTCGGTCATTCAATTGTGATCTGGGTGATTGCGTTCATCATATTGATGATTCTTCACAGAGGCTTTACATTAACCCCTTTATCTGGATTTATATGGGGATGGTTCTTGCATGTAGTCGTTGACTTCCTCACACACGTTAGCGATGCGGTTCCTATTTTCTATCCCCTCTACAACGCCGTTATTCCAGGCATTGTTTCGTATTGGAATCCCCAATACTACGGAACAGAATTCGGTATCACACATTCCATCGTCCTCGTCTCAACGATTATTTATCTAATAAGAGAACGTCGTAAAACGAAGAAATTTCTAAAAAAATCTGCTGTTAAGGACATCCACACATAAAAAGGGAGCAAGTGTCGCAATCTGCGTCCTGCTCCCTTTTGTTAGTCCACTTTTTCTTTGATAGATGAATTCGATTTTGTAAACCGATTCCGTATAAGTATGGGTATGACGGAAAGAAGAATAAAAACAGCTATGGCGATCGCGATCACTTTTGGGTCTCCACTCACGAGACTACTACCAAGAAAGTTATAGGCAAACGTACCGGGAATGATGCCAATTAATGTTCCTAGAAAAAATGATAGAAAACGAACTTTTGATAATCCAGCAGAATAACTTATTAAATCAAAATTAAACAGTGGAACAAATCGAAAAAAGAGCACATAGAAGATCCCATTCTTCTCTAGCTGTTTTTGTAATGTTCGTCCCTTTCCCTGCCAATCTTTATTAGCAATGGTCTTCCCAAGTTTTCTCGCTATAACAAATGATAAAACAGCTCCACTTGTAGCGCCAATTACTGTATAAATGGTACCAAATAATGATCCAAACGCAAGCCCTCCCGCTATCGATAGAACTGATGCAGGAAAAAAGATTAATGGACGAATCGTGTAGATAATCATATATACAATTGGCGCAAGGATCCCGAATGATAAGATCCAATCCCGTATCTCTTCCACTTTAAAATCAAGGTAGGTACGGCTGAACCAGATCAATAAAGCAACGCCTGCTATAATTCCTATCCATTTCAACCATGTTTTTGGCTGTTTCATGTTCCCCACCTCTCTTCATTGTCAGCTCTCCTTCTACTATACCGTATTATTGGTCAATAGAATGTAAGATGACTTACAACATGGCAACAATCCATATCCATCATACGAACAATTGTTTGTATGCCAGGAAAATCGTTACAATCATTAAGGCACTCGTGACCACATTCTCGCCTTTTGATGCGGTTTTCAAGTAAATAGGGAACCGAACGCGCAGTGGAATCGGATAAAATAACTGGATCCCCCTTGTAGTCATGGCATCCAATACAATGTGACTGATAATACCGATTAGAAGACCAGTTTGAATTAAATCGTTATACTGAAATGTAAAAGTTGATGTTAGCCAGTACGTTAGCACAACGAAAAGAATGCTATGTGTAATCGTTCGATGACCAAAAAAGCGACTGATCCCTTTCGATAGTGCTCTCGCTCTTCTTCCTGTCCAAGAACCTGGATGACAAATGTCTGGTAGAAGTGAACCGAAGAGACAAGCTCCGTAGAAAACGATCATCTCAGGAGCATCAAGTCGTTCCGTTATGTAATAGCTTTGAGCAGCAGCGCCAAGGCATATGCCACCGATAGCATGTGTTTTCCCCTCCATCTCATTCCTCCTTTTTTCATGGTGTTTATTACCAATTGTGTTGAAAAGTGCCCGTTCAGAGGGGATGCAATCATATGTTCGCATCTCTTTTATTATATCACAAGTTATTAGCGACATCAGTACGAGAAATGTTCAAATTCCTAGCAAACGCTCTCCCTTCACCCGCTAGCTAACGAAAAAAGACCCGTCATCGACGGATCTCTCATCATAAATTATTCTGGTTTTGATGTTTTTCTTAATTCGACAGCATCACCTGTTTCACTTACATCGACCACAAACGAACCGTTGCTGTATCGGTCATTCGGACGATAGGTAGCAGGATCTACTTCAACAGGTTCACCTTTTTTGGTTCTGACAAAGATAAGATCCTGCTTCGTAACAGCTTCTACCCCAATAACCCGGTGAGGATTTGATTTTAATTCTCTGAGCATCACCACGCCACGTTTTGCCCTGGTCGTAATTTCAAATTCACTTAACTGCATTTTCTTAACGGCCCCTCGATGGGTGACAAGAAATAAATCATGTTTTGCAGTAGGTTCATAGATGATACCACTTACAACGAAATCATTTTCCTTTAAATTGATCGCCTTTACTCCGCTAGCCCGCTGGCCAACAAGGCTGATTTCTTCTTCTTTAAATCGCAAACCGTAACCAAAGTGCGTAGCAAGAAAAACCTCTTTCTCGCCGTTTGTAACGTAAACATCAATCAATTCATCTTCTTTTTTCAGTTTGAGAGCCATCAGAGGCTTAGAGTAACGCTGTGCTTTATATTGTGAAAGCTCCGTTTTCTTTATCATTCCCTGCTTTGTTACAAAGACGAGGAACTGATCTTCTTTAAACTCTTTGATTTCCATCGCTTCAATAATTCGCTCATCAGATTCAATCGAAACGATATTTGCAACATGCTGCCCAAGATCCTTCCATCTGATCTCTGGGAGTTCATGCACCGGAAGGTAGAGATAGCTCCCTTTATTCGTAAATAACAAAATGGTGTTCGTCGTATTGCTATCAAACTGACGAAGCAGCGTATCCGTCTCTTTCATCCCGAAGTCTTTTCCATTTGAAGCAGCGAAAGAACGTGGGCTCGTTCTTTTCACATAGCCATCTTCCGTAACAGTAACGATCACGTCTTCTGAAGGCACCATCACTTCAAGATTCACTTTAATATCCTCAATTTCATCTTCAATCTTAGTCATACGAGCGTCTGCATACTTCTTACGTATTTCAAGCAGCTCTTTTTTGATAAGATTAACAAGCTTTTTCTCACTACCAAGAATCGTTTCGAGCTTGCTGATAAGCTGACTAAGTTCTTCCGATTCCTTCTGAAGTGTTGTAATATCTGTATTTGTTAACCGGTATAGCTGTAAATTCACTATCGCTTCGGCCTGAGCATCTGTAAATTCATATTCAGTCATTAAATTGTTTTTTGCATCTCGTTTATCTTTAGAGGAACGAATGGTCGCAATGACTTCATCTAAAATCGATATCGCTCGAATAAGTCCTTCAACAACGTGCTGACGATCTTTTGCGCGCCTTAAATCATACTCAGAACGACGAATGACAACTTCTTTCTGATGCTCGATATAGGCTTTGAGAATTTGCTTTAAGCCCATTTGTTTCGGTGTTTTATTGTAGATAGCAACCATATTGTAATTGTATGTGATTTGAAGATCCGTAGCCTTATATAAATATTTTAAAATACCATACGCATCTGCATCCTTCTTTAGTTCAATGACAAAGCGAAGTCCTGTCCGATCCGTCTCATCACGAACTTCTGAAATCCCTTCAACTTTACGATCCACGCGAAGTTCATCAATTTTCTTTACAAGGTTCGCTTTGTTAATTTCATAAGGTATTTCAGTGACAACGATCTGTTGACGACCACCTCGAACTTCTTCAACCTCCGCTTTTCCACGCAGGATAAACTTTCCTTTCCCGGTTTCAAACGCTTTACGAATGCCTTCCGTTCCTTGAGCAATGCCCCCAGTTGGGAAATCTGGCCCTTTAATAACACCCATTAATTCCTGGAGAGTTACTTCGGGGTTCTCCATCTGCATCACGGCTGCATCAATTACTTCCCCGAGGTTATGCGGTGGAATATCTGTCGCATAACCAGCCGAAATACCTGTAGAACCGTTAACGAGCAGATTGGGAAAACGGGCAGGTAAAACGATTGGCTCATTCTGGGTATCGTCGAAGTTTGGTGCAAATTCTACAGTATCTTTATCAATATCACGAAGGAGTTCAGATGAAATTGCAGCAAGTCTGGCTTCTGTGTAACGCATAGCTGCTGGCGGGTCTCCATCTACACTACCGTTGTTTCCGTGCATCTCAACAAGTATGTTTCGTACTTTCCATTCTTGCGTCATTCGAACCATAGCATCATAGACAGACGTGTCACCATGTGGATGGTAGTTACCGATAACATTACCAACGGTTTTCGCTGATTTACGGAACGGTTTATCCGCCACGTTACCCTCATGATGCATCGCATATAAAATACGACGTTGTACTGGCTTCAGACCGTCCCTTGCATCGGGCAAGGCACGGTCTTGAATAATATATTTACTATAGCGTCCAAAAGCGTCACCAAGGACATCTTCAAGCGGTAAATCCAGAAATTTTTCTGCGTTAGCCAATGTTACGCCTCCTCTTCAATAATGGAAATGTTCTCGTTCTCGATGATATTTGTGTCTTCATTTAGTCCAAAGGCCACATTGGATTCAATCCATTGTCTTCGTGGTTCAACTTTATCTCCCATTAAAACAGAGACGCGTCTTTCTGCACGAGCAATGTCTTCAATTTTCACCCGAATTAACGTACGGCTCTCTGGATTCATCGTCGTTTCCCATAATTGATCGGCGTTCATCTCACCCAGACCTTTGTATCGCTGGATCGTATAGCCTTTTCCAACTTTTTTCATCGCTTCTTTCATACCTTCTTCATCCCATGCATATTCCACGATTTCTTTCTTCCCTTTTCCTTTACTCACCTTATATAGAGGAGGTAGAGCGAGAAAGATTTTACCGTGCTCAACAAGAGGCTTCATATAGCGATAGAAGAACGTTAACAACAATACCTGAATGTGAGCACCATCCGTATCGGCATCTGTCATGATGATAACTTTGTCATAGTTCGTATCTTCAATATCAAAATCAGGTCCGACTCCCGCTCCGATCGCGTGGATAATGGTATTGATTTCTTCGTTTTTGAAAATATCTTGAAGTTTAGCCTTCTCTGTATTAATGACTTTACCTCGAAGCGGAAGGATTGCCTGAGTACGACGATCGCGACCTTGTTTGGCAGAACCACCAGCAGAATCACCCTCTACGAGGTATAATTCATTTTTCTTCGGATTCCGTGAGGTCGCAGGCGTCAACTTCCCGCTTAAAATCGTTTCTTTCCTTTTCCCTTTTTTACCTGATCGCGCATCTTCCCGTGCTTTTCTTGCCGCTTCACGTGCCTGAGCGGCTTTGATCGACTTTTTAATGAGCATCTCGCTTATGGAAGGGTTCTCTTCTAAGAAGTAAGAGAACTGTCCTGAAACGATCGCATCTATGGCTGAGCGCGCTTCACTTGTGCCGAGCTTACTCTTTGTTTGCCCCTCAAACTGGAGCAATTCTTCTGGAATTCGAACTGAGACGATTGCAGTAAATCCTTCTCTGATATCATTTCCTTCCAGATTTTTATCTTTTTCTTTAAGAAGATTCACTTTCTTAGCGTAATCATTAATGACACGAGTAATCGCTGTTTTCATACCCGATTCATGAGTTCCGCCATCTCTTGTCCGAACATTGTTTACAAACGACAGCACATTTTCAGAGAAGCCATCATTGTATTGGAATGAAAAATCAAGCTCAATTCCGTTACTTTCTCCGTTAAATGTAACGACCGGATGAAGCGTTTCTTTGTCTTCATTTAAATAATTTATAAACGCTTCGATACCGGTTTCATAATAGAAAACTTCTTTTCGATCATGGCGTTTATCGTTGAGTTCGATCTTTAGCCCCTTCAGTAGAAAAGCGGCTTCACGAAGACGTTCACTGAGTGTGTCGTAATTATAATTTAACGTGCTGAACATGATCGGATCAGGTTTGAAATGAATAGTCGTTCCTGTTTTGCGTGTTTTCCCTATATTCTCTAGCGTCGTGGCCGGTTTGCCACCATTTTCAAAACGTTGTTTAAAAATAAATCCGTCTCGATGAATCGTTACTTCTAACCATTCGGATAACGCGTTCACAACGGATGCGCCTACACCGTGCAACCCACCACTCGTTTTGTAACCACCTTGTCCGAACTTTCCTCCTGCATGAAGAATCGTTAAAATAATCTCAGGCGTAGGCTTACCTAGCTTATGCATTCCAACCGGCATTCCCCTACCATTATCTTCAATACTCACACTATTATCTTCATATAAAGTAACGTTGATTTCATCTCCATGTCCTGCAAGAGCTTCATCAACTGAGTTATCTACAATTTCATAAACCAGGTGATGCAATCCTCTTGAATCAGTGCTTCCAATATACATACCTGGGCGCTTTCTTACTGCTTCAAGCCCCTCGAGCACCTGGATCGAATCATCACTATATTCTTGCTTCTGCTTCGTTACCATGTTTTTCCCCTTTCAACTTGCTGTATAGACTAGCCTATCACATGAGAACGGGTGTTTCTATCTTTTCTTGATCCCAGTCCGTTTTTTTAAGCATTGCCAGATCTAGGTGTTTTTAATAGTAGTCCGTTGCACTGCAATATCTCACTAGATTGACTTTCAATAAACTACTGTCAAATTAAGACTTACGAAAGACTTCGTTTTGCTACATTTTAATCCTTTTAAAAGTAAAACATTCTAAAAGTATTAAAAAATCCTGCACATTGGCAGGAGAGAAAAAAACATCGAACCGTATTGTACCCTATCGTTTATTTTTCATCAATTGTTTTCACGACGTGGACGCTACCGGCTTCATATCCGATTTTGACGTTTTCGCCTTCCTCAATCGACTCCCATTCCGATATATCGGTTAAATAAGGAGTTTTGTTAACAACGAGATAGTAATAAGGTTTGTCAACTGCAGCTTCTGTCGTCTCTTCTGCGTTTTCATTTGTGTCTTTATTTTCATTTGTTCGTTCATTTCCTTGATCCAGCTCTTTTGAAATCTGAGGCTCTTCATAGCGGACCATTTTTTTTTGAACTTCGCCAGTTATATATGCCAGTTCATCTTTCTGCCCATTTGCAAAAGCAGTGCCCACGGCAAGAATGAAACATAGCACCAAAACAGACAGAAGGGTTCCTCTCAATAAGCTCATATAGAGGCTCCTTTCATCGTACTTTCGTTATAAGTTTACCATACATTTTTCATAAAGAAGTATGTTTTCTTATCGTAATCGTATCTCATCTACATAGAAATCATTCGCTCTTCATCAAATTCATCGTTCTATCTAATACCTAACTAAAGAAAATCTTTGCCTGCATACAAAATTTTGAACGATTAAATGTCAACCATTTTCAAATGGGTAGTTTCAAATAAGCTTCTTTATTCTCTAATATCGCATAAAGACCCTCTATTAGTCGTTAAAAACTCATTTATTTCTATTAATGTTAACCTAATTATATTACTTGTTGACACAAAAGGGATTATATTTTACGATTCTATATAGTGATAATGAAAGCGAGGTTCAGTTATGGGGAAAATGAAAACGATTGATTTAGTATATGCAGGGATGTTTGCAGCCTTAATGGCCGTTGGTGCCAACATTGCTCAATTTCTTGTCGTAGGCGGAGTGCCGATTACGCTACAAACGTTCTTTGCGATTCTTGCTGGTCTGTTGCTTGGAAGTAGACTTGGAGCGGTTTCTATGACCGTTTACACATTAGTTGGATTTGCAGGTGCACCTGTCTTTGCACAGTTTACTGGCGGACCTGGTATTCTTTTTAAGCCTACGTTTGGATTTATTCTCTCTTACATTTTGGTTGCTTATATTGTTGGTAAAATTGTAGAATCTAAATCCGTGCCAACGATGCGTACATTTATGATTGCTAGCTTTGTTGGATTTATTCTAAATTATTTTCTTGGCACGAACTATATGTATTACGCTTATAAACTCTGGGCCGATGCTCCTGAAGGGTTTACGTATGGAATGGCCTGGTTATGGATGCTTGCACCATTGCCAAAAGATATTATTCTAACTATTGTGGCGGCGCTTATCTCCCCTCGTGTTTATCGCGCTGTTTCAAAGACGTCAAGACGACCTCATGGAAACGTTGCCTAAAGATTCATATAGATTTATTTCAGTAATCAAAATGCCACCGGTTGTCTACCGGTGGCATTTTGATTACTGCGTTTTGAGAACTTTCTTAATCGATTGCGACTTGCTTTGACTTTTTGGCATTTAAAAATAATGAAACAACAAACATGAGTGCAAGAAAGACAATCACAAGACTGAAGCCTCCTTGATCTCCAAAAGCTTCTGAGACAAGCCCGATAATATACCCAGCGATACCTCCGCCAATTCCGGAAGCAACATAGATTAGACCAAGTGCTGACCCAGGATTTTTCGAAATGGTTGTACCAAATGCGGTCGCTGTTGGAAAGAGTGTAGAGAAAAACAGCCCCGCTCCTGCAAATAGATAGGGCATTTGATTGGCGAAGAAGAAACTAATTCCGACAATGATAACAGAGCCTAGCGAAAAGGTAATCATAATTAACCTTTCGTTTATTTTATTTGCAAGATACGCTACTCCCAGACGCCCGATCATAAAGAATACTGAGAATAGAGACAGAATGGTAGCGACCATGTCTGATTTAGCTTCTTTTGAAATCCCACCGAGTTCAAGTGATTTTAAATATGGGGGAAAGAAGTTTGTGAATGAAACTTCAGCAGATACTTCGAAAATCAAGAAAAACATTAAGAAAACCATTTGGGCATCTTTTAACATAGGAATGAAAGCTTTTAAATTAATTTTCTCAGCTTTTCCATCCGGAAACTTAACTGAAGTTACATAGAAAATAACGAGAATGTTCAAGATTGCAATAGCGAGGTAGAAATAACGCCATGAAGCGAATTGGAACATGTAGTTAAGAAGTTGAGGGAAAACAATCATCCCTAGTCCGTATACACCCATTGCTAGATTAAACATTTGATTCTGTTTCTCTGGATATGCAGCGGGAACAATGGCATTCGACGCCACACCTAATGCACCGAGACCAAATCCGATTAACATATAAAAACCAAGGAAGAATGTAATGTTTGGTGCAAATCCGGTTCCGGTAAAACCAAGAGCCATGACAATTGTGGCAGCAATCACCATAATTCTAAGCCCTTTTTTATCTGTTAAATAACCAAAAATCACACTGGCGAGTGTAAAGCCTATCTGAAAGATGAGGACAACGAGTCCAAATTGACCCATATCAAGACCGATATCTGACTCAACTTGGTCAAGTACAATTCCTTTTGTATTCGTCACCCCACCGGAAACGAATTGAGTAAATAGAAGAATCATTAACGCGTGTATTGCTTTTCCTTTTGACATAGTAACCTCCAAAATGTAATCTATGACGGGATTTTCCACGATAATTGTGACTTAAAACTAGAAAAATTTTTCTGATTTTTACTGCGAGCGCTTTCATCCCCTCCACCGCCATTTTCCATAAAAAAAGTTACAGAGGTAGAAAACCTCTGTAACTTATTTCATCTGATAAACGGTAAATGTTGCAATGAAATAGATCACGACGATAATAGCTGAAGGCAGCATATAGAGCAACGTCGATCGCTTTTTTGTCCGTGTGATGCTATACAAAATAACGAGTACTACGACAATCGAGGAGACTGTCGTAATGATGTTTGACATGCTCGCATGCCTAAAGATGTTTGTCTTAAGATAAATAACGTCTGTAAAAGAAAGCAACATAATATTAAAGGCATTACTCCCTAGAAGAGAGCTGACGCCCATACTATAATTTCTAAGTTTCAGAGCGGTTGCGACACTAACCGCATCTGGTAGAGAAGTACTTGCTCCAACTAGAAATGAGCCAACAAAAGATGCACCGAGACCAGTGCTTTCAGCAATTCGATCAGCTGTTAAGGTTAATATTGTGCCGACTACCATTATCCCGATAGCTGAAAGAATAAACATGGTCACAACTCTTCTATATGAGAATTCACCATATTTCTCATTTCTTCGGCTTTTCCGTTTCACTTTTTCTTCAGTCTGCTTATTGATCCATTTAACCCCTGCTAAGTAAACTAGAACAAGAATAATAGAACTATAACCGATATGAAAAATGCTCGCAGGTAGAGTTAATGATAGACCCCCAACAACGATTAACGTCATGACAATCACAAGATAGATATATAATTTGCTTCCAAGATCAGTTTGTCCCATTATTTGTTCACGGCGATAAACCATATCAAGGACAGCAAGTGCTAATAAATTAAATAAATTACTACCAAGCAAATTCCCGATTGCAAGATCAGGACTATCGATAGCTATCGCTGTTACACTAGATGTTAACTCAGGTAAGGAGATGGCTGCTCCAATAATGATCCCCATAAATGCCGAGGTAGTTTTCGTTTTCTCACTTATCGCGTCTCCGTACATAGCGAGACGAGTAGCGACAAAATAGGTTGCTATAGCTGCTACTACAAATAAACTGAGATTAATAAGTAAGTTCATGAAAGGTCTCCTTATTCGGTGTAAGATATTGTTACACCATTACCTTTACCTACACAAAATAAACTAGAACAATAAGATTGTATCCAAAATGTAATGGTTCGAAATTATATATGATATCGATAAGATGCTCTCAAGTCGTTTCCATCTCACTTACCAGCACAGACTTTGCTCCCTCTGTTTTATGAGATGTATGACTAGTAGGTGGCGTAATTATTAAGTTTATGACGCAAGTAACCCCATACCTATGGCATGGGGTTACTTGCGAACTTGCAAATTCTTAATAAGTTGTATAACAACAATAACGGCTTGAATCAGCGAATCCTGATCAAATGTCATATGAGGGTCATGTAAACCAGGTGAGACATTTGCGCCGATTCCAAGATAAATAGCTTCCACATCAGTGAGATCAGTATAATAGTGAAAATCTTCTCCGCCCGGTGTCTGGATAGGGGGAATAGCCTTGCCTTTTCCTAGCGTAGATTCAATCGCACTATGAGCTTCCTTAATCATTCGTTCTGAATATCTGGGAGCTGGGACGCCACCCTCAATTTGATGCGTGATCTTAGCACCGTGCATATTAGCCGAATGATTCAAAATGTATTCAAGTTTTTCGAGAATTCGTTGAAGTTCGTCATTCTCACGACTCCTCACATCAATTCCAAAGGATCCGCTTCCCGGTATCACATTGAAAGAACCTCCACCAGCAGAAAGGCTGGTGAATTTAATACTTGTTGCTGATTGTGGATCCGGTCTTATCGCATTAACTGCGTTAATTAATGTCCCCATCACATCAATAACATTGACGCCAAGGTGTGGTCTTCCACCATGAGCGGTTTTCCCAGTTATTTTTCCCGTAATCACACTCCCAGCACTATGCATAAGAGCAGGTGACATACTACCGGTTGGGCATTCAACTTCAGGTCGTAAATGATACCCAATTAACATATCAACCTCATTCAGAGCACCTTCGTTAACCATTGTTTTTGCTCCCTGCATAATTTCTTCTGCAGGTTGAAATATAAATTTTACTGATCCGTTCACATCTTGTTGGTTTTCACTAAAATACTTCGCAACACCGAGTGCAATACTAGTGTGCGCATCATGACCACAAGAATGACGATAAATCAATTGTCCATCGTTCTCATGAGTAATACAATCCATATCCGCACGAACCGCTACGCATGGATAATGTTGATCTCCCATAAGTGTTGCCGTTACTCCGGTTTTTGCGACCCCCACCTCAACCGAGTAGCCCATACGCTTCAGTTCTTTTTCAATGTATGCTGCTGTCTTGAACTCCTGAAAAGCAGGCTCAGGGATTCTATGAAGATGTTCCTGTACTTTACGAATGTAATGATCAAGCTCTTTTGACACCATTATCCCACCTTTACGAGGTATGCTTCACTATTTGATCGATTGGTCAGTTGTTAGTATTTCGAAATGCTGCCATTCATAAGGCAGTAACTGCTGGTACCGCTTTTCTAAAAAGCGGCTATCGATCAGGAGAAGTATGCCTTTATCAGTTTCTGTTCGAATGAGCCTACCTCCCGCTTGTTGAACGCGGTTCATCCCCGGATACACGTAGGTATACTCAAAACCGTTCATACCCTCTTGATCAAAATAGGTTTTCATCAAACGACGCTCAGTATCAAAATTTGGAAGCCCGACTCCTACCACCACAACCCCTGTTAATCGATCACCTTTTAAATCAATCCCCTCAGAAAAAACCCCACCTAGCACTGCAAATCCAGTCAAACCTGTTGAATGATCTGGAGAAAATTTCTTTAAAAACTCTTCTCGTTCTTGTTCTGTCATGCCACTCTTTTGGATAATGGTTTCGAATTCATAATCCTTATTGGATTGAAATGCCTCGTACACCTGCTCCATATATCCATAGGACGGAAAAAAGAATAGATAATTCCCAGGTCTCTCGTTGACTACTTTATGAAGAAGTGTCACAAGCGATTGCAAAGTATTTTCACGATCACGGTACTTGGTTGATAACGGTGACACATAAACACTTGCATTTTCTCTTGGGAACGGTGAAGGGATTTTCACTACATAATCCTCTTTCCCCCAACCCAACATTTGTTGATAATAAGATAGGGGAGAAAACGTTGCTGAAAAAAAGACGGTTGATCGAAAGCCCTTCCTCATCGTTTGAAGAAGATGAGAAGGATCAAAACAAAATAGTTTGATTTTCACTTCTGATTTCCCTGCTTCGATATAGGTTGTGAAGCGGTGATCGTAAAGTCTCGCAATTCGAATAAAATTCTGTGCAAGAAAGTAAGTCTCTAGAAGAACTTCATCGTTCCCTTGAAGAAGCAACTCTAATTCGCTTACCTGGACAAACGTTTCAAGCTTAACAATCAGCTCTTCATCTACTTCACCTAAAACACGGTCCCCATTATTCGCCATTTTCCTATATGCGATAAACAGCTCATTTATCCCGCCTACAGCGTCTGTAATCTCTTTGTTCTCTCCTTTGTATGCTCGCTTTAATTGTAAAAAAGGGGATTTGAGCAACTCTGCTGAATACATTTCTCTTGCTCGATCAACAAGGTTATGTGCCTCATCCACTAGCAATGTTGTTTGTTTTTTTTGTTCTTCAATCAGCCTCTTCAAAGACACACGAGGGTCAAATAGGTAGTTGTAATCACAGATAACTGTATCAGCTACATAAGAGAGATCAAGGGATAGCTCAAAAGGACAAAGACGGTGCTTCTGAGCATAGCTTTCAATAACCTCTCTCGTCATCAGTGTTTCGTTCGATAAAATATCAAGCATTCCTTTATTAACTCGGTCGTAGTACCCATCGGCAAATTCACAGTAATCTTTCTGGCATATTGTTTTTTCTTTGAAACAAACCTTGTCTCTTGCCGTGATCGTAACTGAAGAGGCATGAAGTCCTCTCGCTTCCATCAAACGAAAAGCTTCTTGTGCCGTTTCTCGCGTAATCGTTTTGGCTGTTAAATAGAATATCTTTTGTCCAAAACCTTCTCCTAAAGCCTTAATCACAGGAAATAATGTGCTCATTGTCTTTCCAATACCAGTTGGAGCTGTCGCAAACAATGTTGTTTCATCCTGCACGGTCTTATAAACACTTCCCGCTAGCTTTCGCTGGCCCTCTCTATACGAATCAAAAGGAAAGTGAAGTGCCTTACTGCTTTTCGCTCTTACTTCCAGGTGCTTTCGTTTCCATCTGGCAAAAGGAGCATAACGCTCGATCATTTCCATCATAAAAGTACTCAATTGCTCCGCACTCATTTTCCGATGAAAACGAATAATTTCCTTGGATTCAGACTGTACATACGTGAGTTGAATGGTTATATCACTCAAATCATATTTCTGAACAGCCATATAAGCATAGCATTGAGCTTGAGCCCAGTATACTGGATGTGTTTCCAAGCTTAATTCACTTAACGGAAGGGATGTTGATTTAATTTCATCAATGACAATCCTATTTTCTTTCTTTAAAAGTCCATCACATCGACCTTCGATATGGAAAATCATTTCTTCATAAGTCACATCCGCTTCAAATGGAACTTCCTTTCGATCTGCTTCTCCATACTCTTTTTGAATCATCTGATGAAGTCGTGTTCCTTCCGTCATAGTAGTCGCTGTACGAAAGCGAGCATCAATGCTACCGCTTCGATAGGCATATTCTACTAATGGTCTAACCGACACTCTTATTTTTTCATGCATATGATCACCTATTGTTCTCGTTTATGTAACTTCATGTATAATCCGTTTTTTATTCTTAATGAAATGAGTGGTTCGGCTTTCACTGGATGATGGTTTTCTATCATAGTAAAGCGGAATTCTCTACCGATCACAGAAAAAATAAGCAAAGCCTCGTACGTAGCAAATTGACTCCCGATACAGCTTCGCGGTCCTGCTCCAAATGGCAAATAAGAAAAAGAAACTTGTCCTTTACCATCGCTCGAAAAACGATCAATATCAAATTGGTCAGGATTTGCAAAATATTCGGGGTGCCGATGCATGAGATAGGGACTAATCAAAAAGGATGATCCCTTTTTAAATTGGTGTTCAAGAAGAGTGACAGGTTCAATCGCCTCTCGTAATAACACCCATGCAGCTGGATAAAGTCTTAGTGTTTCTTTTAAAAACTGTTCAGTTAGTTTTAATTTTTTGAAATCTCCATCACTCGTTTTGCGCCACTCATTAGCAAGCCGATTTTCTATATCTGGATTAATTGAAAGTTCATACCACATCCACGACAGGACATTTGCTGTTGTTTCATGGCCAGCAATGAGCATCGTTAAAATCTGGCTTCTGACTTCTTCTTTTGAAATAGAGGAACCATCAGAATACGTCGCTTTTTGAAGAAGATTCAGCAGATGATCACCTTCACTGGTTTGGTCGATTAGTTGATCAGCCAGCTCATTAAGATGATCTTTTCCAGAAAGATAGCGTCTATTACGAGAAGTTGGAATAATTGCTGGAACAGGAAAAGGGAGAAATAAGTCTCCAGCTGATTTTTCAATGATCTCGGTAACAGCTTTAACAACTTCATCGCTCTCAAAAATAGCTAACTCTTTCGCAAACATGGTTTTCATAATGATACCTAGAGTTAACTTCATCATTTCTGAGCTAACACAAATGACGGTCCCTTCCTCCCATGCTTCAATAAACCGTTTTGTTTCTTCTAATATCGTCATTTGATACTTAGCCATCTTTTCTTTATGAAAAGCGGGTAAGATCATTTTCCGCTGGCGCTGATGGTTCCCGCCCTCAGCTGTTAGCAAGCCTCTACCTATCGTTTTACTTAGTAGTGAAGCGGATGATCCCTTTTGAAAAGAATTGGCGTGAGTCACAAGAATTTCCTTTATCGCTTCTGGTTGGTGCACGACAAATGTAGATGCTCCCAATTCGACAAAATCCGCTACTTCTCTCGTCTGAGACAAGAACAATAAAGGGTCTCTTCGAAAATTAAGATAATTCTTCACGCGAAATCCAAACAACTTCTCAACGCTTGCCAACTAGGATCACCCACTCACTGTTTTCTTCTATTATATAAATCCTCTTACATTGCTCGCAATATTTAACAGGCTTCCTAATAAAAAATACGCTCCATCTGAAACGATCAGAAGGAGCGGAGCGTATCTTAGTTTAATTTACATCAATTGCCCAATTTCCATTACGGAAAATAGCTTCAGTTGTTCCATCTTCTTTCACACCATCAATATCAAGTTCTCCAGAGCCCAT
Source organism: uncultured Bacillaceae bacterium (assembly GCA_963739655.1). GTDB lineage: Bacteria > Bacillota > Bacilli > Bacillales > Guptibacillaceae > Guptibacillus. Next base: position 166,927 of record CAVUAW010000018.1, read on the forward strand.
CATAAAGTCAACGTGTGTGATGCTATTATTAACCCCGTTCTGATCAAGTGCATCATCGTCCATGTCTGCACCGCCTTTAACGCTACTTGGATAAGCTTTTCCTAGCGCAAGGTGACAGGAGGCATTCTCGTCATAGAGTGTATTAAAGAAAATCAAACCTGATTGAGAAATCGGCGACTCATGAGGAACGATCGCAACTTCACCCAATCTACGAGAACCTTCATCCATGTTCAGAAGATTTTCAAGCGTCTCATATCCTTCTTCAGCTGAAAAATCGACCACTTTGCCATTTTTAAAAGTAAGTGAGAAGTGATTGATTAAGTTTCCTCCATAGCTAAGTGGTTTTGTGCTAGCAACAGTACCATTCACACCATACTTATGTGGAAGAGTAAACACTTCTTCAGTCGGCATGTTTGCATTAAATTCGGTACCCTGCTCAGAAAGAGAAGATCCGCCTTTCCAAATGTGGCCATCAGGAAGTTCAATTTCAAGGTCTGTGCCAGGTGCCTTATAAACAAGCTTTTTATAATGCCGATCATTCAAGACACCTCTTGCTTTCGCAAGTGTAGCATTGTGTTCATTCCATGCTTCTATGGGGTTCTCTTTATCTACTCGAGTAATTTTGAAAATTTGATCCCATAGCTGTTCAATAGCTTCCTCCTCTGTTGAATCGGGAAAGATTTTAGTTGCCCATTCTCCATTCGGAATCGCTACGATCGACCATGTGATTTTGTCGTTCATCGTATATTTACGGAAATTCTTCATTGCTGCTCCACTCGCTTTGTTGGAAGCGGAAATTCGAGAAGAGTCGATGCCTTTTAATAGATCTGGATTAGTGGAACGGATCGATAGGATTGCAGCACCTTCTTCAGCAAAATGATCGAACATTTTGACACGCCATTCAGGTACATTCTCAAGCACATCCTGGGCAGCGTTTTCATACCATAAACGGTCTAGATCATCGTCACTCCAATTAATATGTACGGTTTTAGCCCCTATTTCATATGCTTTCTTAACAACCATGCGTGCAAATGTTGCACCTTCAATCGATGAATTAACAACTAACATTTGATTTTTTTGCAGATTCACTCCTCGTTTAAGAGCAAGTTCTGCATATTTTTCTAGCATATTTTGTTCTGGCAAGATGAATTCCTCCTTAGTTTCAAAACGACTACTTAAAATTTTAACAAAACAGACTCTTTCTGTCCTCTTAATCTTAAAGTTTTATCCAACCTTAGAAAGAAGTGAAAAAGATGCATCCTAAAAAAAATGAAAACTATGACAGCGCTTGTCAATGTGATAATACGATTATTGTCTATGGGAGCGGGCAAGTTGACGCGCCACCTGATATTGCAAAAGCCTTAATAGGTGTCGAAACGACTTCTGAAAAGATAAGTGAAGCTCAGAACAAGAATGCGATGAGTATTTCTTCAGTGGTTACGACATTACGTAAGATGGGCATTAAAGCAGAAAATATTCAAACTGTTGAGTACCGAATTGATGAAGATTACAGCTTCGAAAATAACAAAAAAGTATTTCTCGGATACAAAGTGACACATCGATTAGCAGTTGTCATTGAACCTGTGCAAAAGACGGGAGAAATTCTTGACGCTGCCGTTGCTGCAGGAGCAAACATCATCTCAGGAATCAGTTTTGAGGTGAAGCAACCAGATGTGTATTACAATAAAGCGCTAACAGAAGCCATCGAAGAAGGCAGAGAAAAGGCCTTAACGATTGCTAAAGCAATGAGAGTTTCACTCCCCCATGTACCACACCAGCTAATTGAAAGAGGATCTTCTCCCCCTTCCGCTAGAATGCTAACTGACTACCAAGGAACACAAATTCAACCTGGTCAATTAACCATTACTGCACAAATTACACTAATTTACTTGCTTCACACCTAAAAAAGGGCGTTAGAAACGCCCTTTTTTCATTTCGTCATAGCATGCTCCACTTTAATACAGCGATCCATGATCATTTTCATATTATGTTGGTTGCCGTATTCAAAAGCTTCTTCATTTACAACGCCTAGCTGGGCCCAAAAAACATCTGCTCCAATTTCTACAGAATCCTTCATAATGTCTGGCAGGAATTCACTTCTTCTAAACACATTCACGATGTCGACATGTCCTTCAATGTCTTTAAGTGAATCAACCGCTTTAATTCCAAGAGCTTCGTCTATCGTGGGATTAACTGGAATAATGTCATATCCAGCATCTTTCATTGCCTGTGAGACCATGAATGATGTTCGGTTTGGGTTATTCGATAGGCCAACAACCGCGATGCGCTTGTTTTCCTTCAAGATCTTTCCTATCTCTTCACGAGATGGGTTTACTATTGCCATTTTCGCACACCCCTTTTAACGATTGGTATATAGGTATTATAAAATAATTCAGAACAGATCAACACTAATCCGCTCATACATTTCGTGTGAGTTGTTTCATCGCTTTGATAATGAGCTCTGGACAGTCATAGGGAATATTATGTCCTACTCCCACTGCTTGTATAAACGTTGAATGCTTCGACAATTGAATTTGTTCTTTCATTAATTCAGCCCATACATCTTCAAAAGCGATCGCTTCCTGTTCTGGAAGACCTGCTTGTACTTGCTGGGATAAAGTATGATCTGGGTCTCGTCCAATTACAATAAGAGGGACATCAGGAAACCATTCTCCTTTTAATATACCAGCACAGCTTACCATCAGCTTTATCTCACTACCGACGGCACGATAGAGAGTAGGTGATGTCTCATGCTTCAATAGAGCTGATTGCATATGACTTCCCCACTCTTTGTGTTTTGGAAGTAATTCAAGTTCCAATTTTTCTGCCAAGCACTCAGAGGTTAACTTAGAATATTCTTCACATTTCTCTATCCAGTACTCATTCGTTGATGTTTCATCTGAATTCTCAACTTCATCGACGCGGTGAATGTTTATTGACGTGGCATCAACAAGGATAACACCTTCAATCCGATCAGGGTATCGCATGGCAAAATCCTGAGCAATTAATCCCCCATACGAATGACCTACCAATATCACTTTGTTCTGAATACCAAGTGTATGAAGAAGTGAATCGAGTTCCTCACTAGCTATTTTGAGAGTTCTCTCATTTTCATTCCATTCACTCAACCCATAACCTGAACGATTATATGCTAAGATGTCGAGATTCGCCTCAAACACGTCCCACCACTCATAGAGAGACCCACCAATACCTGATAAAAGGACGATTGGAATGGAATCCCCTTTCGAATAAAAATACTCTATAACACCGCTATTTGTTTGCACGAAAGATGTGTTCAAATTCACCAGCCTCCCCTTTCCATAACATGGTAACGTAAAGGGAGGTTATCTGTCACAAGAAGATTAAGGGAATTTTTTGAAAATAATATAGAATATCATCGTAGTTAAAAGGCTAATTTGTTATAATTTTCTTACTTAACTGAAGGGGGAATTATTAATGTTAAACATTCTACTTGTAAACACATTGAACAGGGGGGACTTACTAGACTGATTTAAACGATACCCTCCTGCTTACCATTGTCAGAACATACAATGAAAGTTGGAGGCACATGTTATCTATATCAAGACGTAATATTACTGTTTTATTCTGGGTGAACTTCTTTGGAACAATAAGCTTTCTGCAACCCGTTCTTACGTTATTTTACGTAAAGAACGGTCTAAGCGAAGCAGATATACTGGTTATCTTAATGTGTTGGAGCGGAGCGGTGTTAATTGGTGAAATTCCAACCGGCGTTTTTGCTGACCGATTTGGTGCGAGAAAGTCATTCATTACCGGGGCGCTTCTTAAGCTTGTCAGTATAGGTGTGTTGCTTCTGGCAGACAGTCTGCTTATGTTTATGTTATTCAGCTTATTGAATGGGTTGTCTGTGACTTTTTTCTCTGGAGCGGACGAAGCATTAATTTATGAATCACTCAAAAGGGATAATAAGCATCATAAAATGGATGAAGCAATGGGACACATTCAATCAGCGGGTTTCATTTCGATGATCATCGCCGTTCTTATCGGTTCCTTTATAGCACGTGACCTATTAATAGCACAATTCAAATTCCTTATCCTGCTTAGCATGATTTCCTATGTAATCGAATTTCTTCTATTATTTCTAATACGTGAACCGTCAGACAATCATAGGATCTCTGACACTTCACTACGAAAAATAGTGGATGGCATAAAAGTGATTAAGAAGGCACCACAACTTTTATTGATGTTTCTAAATTTAACGCTTGTATTCATTCCAACCGTAGCAGTGTTTCAAAAGTTCGATCAACCACTAATGGTCGATGCAGGTTTACCTGTTTACCTTCTTGGATCTGTCTATGCGATAGGTGCATTACTTGCTTTCTTCTCGTCAAGAAGTATCGGTGCACTGCACAAGAAGTTTTCTTATACTTTCTTGATGTATGGATCTGGATTCTTATCAGCGATTGGACTGATAACAGCTGCACTGTTTCAAACTCAATTGTGGATTGTCCTATTCGTCGTTCTTTTTCTTAGATGGATTGGAGCGATTCGCTATCCAATTTACTCACAATTGAGTAATAATATTATTCCATCTCACGTAAGAGCTACAACGATCTCACTACTATCTATTCTGGATTCCGCTTTTGACATGATTGTATTCCTTCTATTAACTGGTTTTGCTCACGAAGGGATTCGGGGGGTCTTAATCGGAGCATCCTGCATTGCATTGTTCGGGTCCTTCCTTCCAATTCAGAAAAAACAGAACCGAGCGATACAAGGAAAGAGTGAATCAAAATGCTAAATAAATTTCCAGAATGGTTTGCAATTTGGTAGACGCGGTGCTATTATATATTTAAACCATTTTACTATTAATATATTTAGGATTTAAATTAGCTGTAGCTTCGAAAGAGGGTAACAAAGTTAAATCCTCTTTTACAAGTTGCAGTTTTTTAATGTAAACGTATTACAATGGTAAGTGGTGAATTTTAAATTATGTACGATGAGGTACATTAGGAGGCAATTTTTTATGCAAAACGGTAAAGTAAAATGGTTCAACGCTGAAAAAGGTTTCGGTTTCATCGAAGTTGAAGGTGGAGACGACGTATTCGTACACTTCTCTGCAATCAATGGTGAAGGTTTCAAAACACTTGACGAAGGCCAAGAAGTTAACTTCGAAATCGTAGAAGGTAACCGCGGACCACAAGCAGCTAACGTAACAAAAGCATAAATCGCTTAATAAGCCCCTGACGATTCTTCGTCAGGGGCTTATTTACATACAAATAACAAGAGTATGTCCTTTCCCCACTTATCTTTAAATTGTTTTAATGGAAAAAATCAGTAATATTGACTGTTCATTTATCAATACTTATTAAACCCTAATGGGCACCCATATTTAACTTTTTTGTAAGTATAAGCTCGTCACAGATTGGAATATGGTAGTGACCGATTTTAGGGATGTCGGGTTTGTGTTCACGAGCCAGATCAACTGCATCCTCGATAACTCTAGTCAGACGATAGCCTTTTCTTTGATAAAAGCGTAAGGCATCGATGTTATCATTGGTCGTAATCACAGTGATTTTCTTCAAACCTTTGGATCTTGAGACCATTTCAACCTCAAACAGCAAACGACTTCCAATCCCCTTTTTTTCTATCAAACTGTTGAATGAAATGATTTCAATTCGATCTTGGTGAGTAAAGTAGGTGATCATACCTCTAATTTCACCAGCTTTATCGGTTGCTATGAATCCATCGAGCTTATTAACCTCATAAACACCTGAGGATACAACCATTTCAGTACTTCCCCATTGTTCATTTAAAAAGGTATGAACTAATTCTTGGTGATGATCCTGAATACGATGGATGCTGAATGCGCCACACTCATAGAACATGAGTAAACAGTCTCGCCATTCTCCTTCATGATATTCATGCTTTGGTAAAACACACTTCTCCTCAAATCCTACATGTTTATAACAGGCAATCGCTCGATGGTTCCATTGTTGTGGATCCATAACGATGAGAGTAGCATTTAACTTCATAACAATATAATTCACTACCATGCGTATGAGGCGTTTCCCAATTCCTTTATTCCAGTATGTAGGTTCACCAATAAATTGATCCATTCCAAAAGAACAGTTCGGTAGAATCGCTTCTTCTACGTTGTTTAGCGAATAAAATTGCACGTAACCGATAGGAGTACCTTTTTTTATTACAATACATCTTGTTATTTCATCGTTTATAAAAAAATCTTCCATTACTTTATCGAGTGTATATCGACGATCTCTTCCTTCATAATAAGCAAGTACTTTATCATCCGTTAACCACTTAAGAAGTGTGAGCTCATCACTTTTCTGAATCACTCGAACACAAAGGTCTTCTTCTTCAATTAGATTTTTCATCAACTCTTCCTTTCCAAAAATTCTAATAAAAGATGATACTAAACCACATTCCCAAAAAAATATTTAATAAATTACATAATTATTGTAATATTTGTAGTATAAATCGGGTATAATATTAGGTTAACCCCATATCATATCACTTGTTAGTATGTTACAATAAAGGAAACTTATTTAGAGATGGGACTTGATACACTTATATGGGAAAATACATGATTGACCATCAAAAAAAAATTGTCCATAGGACAGCCTACGCTGGTGATGAATGTCATTTACCCGAGACTCCGATTAAAAATCGATCCGAAGCGAACCATGAAGAAGAATTAATTGTTTTTCTAAGACAACAAGGTTATCATAAATGCGCTTCTTGTTTCTTTGGTTCAACATTTGAAGAACACTACGAAAATACCAACACACCAAAATACGTGTAAGCATACAACCATTATATAAAAAATTCATTGTCAAAAGGCCAGAGATTTAGTAAATCTCTGGCCTTTTTAAATTCATTCCTACTTAATCGTCCATTTCGTTTTGAAAGCTTCTCCAAATACCTAAAGTTTACGGGCTTTTAGCAGTTGTTTCCACCCTTTAATTGTTAACGGTTTCACGATATAATGCAATTGGTCGCTTTTTTCTGAACAGTTTTTTTATTCAAGAGTTTGCATTTTCATGTTTTCCAAAAGGAGTTGATATGTTATATTCATAACTATGTTTTCATAAACATACGTCTTTATCCAAATAGAAAATCCGTTGCAAAACGACAGAGGTGACACCATATGAACAGTAATCAACAGACGAAATTATCTTCAGAAAGTATTATGAAATTTGTGATTCCTTCACTTATCGGTATCTTTTTATTCATGATTCCTATCCCAAACGGTGATGGAGTTACAATTCCTATTGCAAAACTCGCCGGCTGGCTCCAAGGGCTCTTCGGTCCAGTTATTCCTGTTACACTTCCTGCCGTAATGACCGTTATCATATCGCTTACTGCTCTTCTTAGTATTTTGGCAGTGATAACAAAACCAAACTGGATTACCCAACGCTCATTTCTAGTAAGTCTTTTGCAAGTCTCTCCTATCTGGCTACTTGCAAGAATACTCGGCATGGTCTTTGCAATTCTAACTTTATTCAAAATAGGACCTGAATGGATCTGGTCAGCCGACACTGGTGGGTTGCTACTAAATGATCTTATTCCCATTCTATTTTCTGTTTTCTTATTTGCAGGACTTTTCCTGCCGCTCTTATTAAATTTTGGATTACTCGAGTTTTGCGGTACGCTTCTTACTAAAATTATGCGTCCTATCTTCACACTTCCTGGACGATCCTCAATTGATTGCCTTGCATCGTGGATGGGCGACGGTACAATCGGAGTCCTTTTAACAAGTAAACAGTACGAGGATGGATATTATACAAAAAGAGAAGCCGCTGTAATCGGGACCACCTTCTCTGTTGTGTCCATCACGTTTAGTATAGTGGTTCTGCAGCAAATGAAGCTTGAAGAATATTTCATTCCTTATTACTTAACAATTGTACTAGCAGGTGTTGTAGCGGCTGTCATTATGCCAAGGATACCTCCTCTTTCACGCAAGCCTGACAGCACCTTTGAATCTGCTGCAGATGCACCGGATGATACGCTTCCAAAGAACATGTCACGCTTTCGTTGGGGACTTGTTCAGGCCACGAAAACAGCTGATGATAACCGAGCATCAAATGTTGTTAAAGGTGGTATCCAAAACGTACTCGATATGTGGATGGGTGTAATCCCAATCGTAATGGCCATCGGAACCATTGCTCTGATTATTGCCGAAACCACTCCTTTATTCAGCTACCTTGGTGCGCCATTTGTACCCGTACTAAATGCGATGCAGGTCCCAGAAGCATCTGAAGCAGCACAAACAATGGTGATTGGTTTCGCAGATATGTTCCTACCTGCTATTATTGGCGCTGATATTGAAAGTGACCTTACTCGATTCGTGATTGCAAGCATCTCCGTTTCACAGTTAATCTACATGTCAGAAGTTGGCGGATTGCTCCTTGGATCCAAAGTGCCAGTTCGCTTCCTTGATCTGGTTATTATCTTCCTCGAGCGTACCATCATCTCTTTACCAATTATTGTAATCATGGCTCATATTATTTTTTAGCCTTAAAGTCGGAACAAAATTGTTCCGACTTTTTCATTTGCTATTGCAATTTTATGTAAAATGAATAGTTGTTAAATATATATTTATAAAAATATTAATTTTGTACGGTAAGTGAAATTTAATATCATTTATAAAAAAACCAGCGGTATTAGTAGTATACCGCTGGTTTTAGTTCATGTTCACTTATCAAATAAAATTACAATCTTACCTTTTGCATGGTGAGATTCACTTAGCGCGTGAGCTTCCCGAATGCCTTCTTCTCCAAACGGGAAACGGTGGCCAATCGTTGCCTTAATATGTCCACTTTCCATTAAGGATGCAATCTCTTGAAGCTGTTTACCATTTGGTTCAAGCCATACGTTACCGGATCGAATTCCCTTTTCCTTAGCTTTTTCTTTATCCGGTTCACCTACGATCGATACTAGTCGACCATCACCATGCAATACGTCGAAGCTTTTATCCTGAATTTCACCACCCATTGTATCAAGAACGACGTCATATTCTTCTAGCTCTTTAGAGAAGTCTTGTTCTCGATAGTTGATGACACGATCCGCTCCGAGTGATTTCAAGTACTCTTCATTTTTGCCGCTTGCAGTCGTTGCGACATAAGCTCCTTTATATTTCGCAAGCTGTATCGCAAAGCTCCCCACGCCTCCAGAGCCTGCATGGATTAATACTTTCTCACCTTTTTGAATATCGGCAAAATCAATCAAACACTGCCATGCCGTCAGTCCGACGAGCGGCACAGAAGCTGCTTCATCATAAGAAATATTTTCAGGAATATGCGCAAGCAAATGATCATCAACGAGCACTTCTTCTGCATATGTACCATTCGCTGTGGTGGCAGGTCTTGCAAATACCCGATCACCTTCTTTAAACCCTTCTACACCATTCCCAACTTTCTTAATAACCCCGGCAATATCCCATCCGAGAATAATCGGAAAGTTAAAAGGCAACATTTCCTTCAAATAACCTTCACGTAATTTCCAATCGATCGGATTTATAGACGTTGCATAACTCTCAACTACAACTTGATTAGCTCCTGGCGATGGTGCATCCATTTCCTTGTCGTGTAATTGATCTTTTCCTCCATATTGCTCAATAACTACTGCTTTCATAGTAGAAAACTCCTCTCTTTCTTCTGTTCTCTACTATATTCCCTCTTCTAATTCCTTTCTAAACGGACGAACGTTCAATTCTTCCAAATTGAGATAGAATTGTTAAGTGCTGTACTGTCAAAAATCCCTTCCATTCTTCTTTGGCAATCGCCCACGTGTCCTCGTACTTGCCCCATTCCCAACTTGGTTCCCAACTTCCATCGTCAAGTTGTTTTTCAATGATGTAATCTAAGTTAACGTGAAGTTCCTGATTCAACTCTTTTGCGAAAGGAGATTGATCGGAGTCAACAAGAACGACTGGCTGTACCCCGTAGTGGTCCCATTCCTCCGGACGATCGACGATGTAAGGTAATTTCTTTTGTATTTTATCATTGATCTTCTTCTCAATTTCTCCACCAGCTAATTTGCCTAATCTCAAATAACAAAGAACTTCGTGAATTTCGTATTCATTTAAATTGTCAAGGTGACTCATAACCCGTGAAAGCATCATAGTAGTTCGTTCATTATGATCACCATAATATAAAAGATAACCTATGATTTCAGCATCAGGATTAGCAGTATATCGTACCTCCTCTCTTCCAACATGCCACCATGGTGCATGCGGGACATGGTTAACAGCTTCTGGAACGCCCTGCCACTGCTGGTTTGTATCTTGAAATGTGTTCATAAAATAGTGAATGCCTTCTCTAACAAACTTATGATCACGAGGAACCCCAAGCTTATACATATATTGAAATGCGACAGTTGTTGCCATAGGAGATGAGGCATCAAGACGGAAGTCAGGCTCAAGCTCGTGACCAAATCCGCCGTCTTCATTTCGATATCCTTCAAGCTCATTTAATACCTCTTCTTTTTGAGCTTCACCTTTCCAAAACGAGTGATACTTCCGATCGATTGGTCTAGCATGATTTTCTACGAATGAACAAGCTTTCTCGTAACCTTCATATGATAACTTTTTCATCATAATCATTCCTTTCTACTTTTCTTTCACTTAGCTAGTTTCTGGATTTTTATCACGATATCCTTTTTCTCTTTCCTTGAAATTAACTGAATTTAAAAGTAGAGTAATAAGGAAGAAAGCGATTTCTAAAAGGAGTGTATTTATGAAAATAGTAATCTTTGGTGCAGGGGCACTTGGTACATATTTTGGTGCAAGATGGCTTGAAGCTGGAGAGGATGTTTCCTTTTTCGTACGTGAAGGACGAAAATCTCAAATTGAACGGGAAGGCTTACAAGTTCATAGTGTTAAGGAGGATACAGTAATTGAAACTCCTGCTTTACTAACGAATCCTGATGAAGTGAAGGCGCCTGACCTTGTTTTACTCGGTGTGAAAGGATATCACCTTGAAGGAACAATCGCTGCTTTGAAAACGTTCGTTTCAAATGGTGCAAAGGTACTGCCAATCTTAAATGGCATCGAACACATTTCGATTTTAAAAGAAGAGCTTGGTGAAGAAGCAGTACTTGGAGGATTGTCTTATATCATTGCAACTCTTGATGACCGAGGTCACGTGCAGCATACGAGTGAATTGCATGAATTGATTTATGGTCCTCTTCATCCAGCTCAACAAGAGTTATGTACGCAATTAAGTAGAATAAATGAGAAATCTAACTTCAACTCAGTATTAAGTACAACGATTGAGGAAGAAATGTGGAAGAAATATATGTTTATCTCAGCGATGTCAGGGGTGACAACTGCTGGCGATATGCATACAGGAACAATAAGGGAAGTTCCTGAAACGTTCAAACTGGTTGAAAATGTGATGAAGGAAATCGGTACGCTCGCTTCAAAATATGACGTTCACATTGAGCAAGAAGATATTGATCACCGGATGGAATCATTTAAGTCCTTGCCATATGAAGCAACTTCATCGATGCACCAGGATAAGCGTAAGAAGAATAAACTAGAAGTCGAACACCTTCAGGGTGGTGCTCTCCGTCTTGCGAAACAAGTAAATCTTCAACTCCCTTACACCGACACACTTTATCGCTTAATCAAACCCTTTGAGACACAAGAATCATAATGTCGTAAATGTTTTCAAACAAAAAAGCGAGGATTGCTCCTCGCTTTTTCTTATGCTTTAACCTTAGTTTCTGATGAAAACAATGATTTTGGATTTTCCACGAACAATGTATGAAGCGTTTCATCGGTGATCCCTGCGGCTTTAAGCTTAGGAAGAATTTCTTCGAATACATACACAGGTTGCCAATTCGCCATCATTTTTTCTACAGGTTCAGGGAGTACAGGTGGTCTTCCCATCCAGTAATTTACCGTATCATGCGATAACATAATCTGGCGCTCATACCCACTGTTTAGAAGACCAATCAGTGCAACAAGTCGTTCTTTATCAAACGGTGCACCGACTAATCCTTGAATACCAAAGCGATCAAAACCGATATTCACTCCGGTTTCTAATGTTTTCAAATGGTAAGCTATATCTGTATTCCCACACATATGACCAATAATAATCGACTGTGGGTTTACCCCTTCTTCAACTAAGAACCGTGCCTGTTCTGGTCCCATCGTTCCTTCTTGCGTATGTGTTAAAATCGAAATGCCTGTTTCTTTATGCACTCGAGCTGCTGCTTTAAAAAACATCATTTCATAGTCAGTAATCATATCCTTACTAGAAGCAAGTTTGATTATACCCGGTTTAATACCTGTTGTCCCTATACCATCCACAACTTCTTTCATAAACATCTCATAAATATCTTCCTGAGCTGTACCGAGACCCTGGCGAAATTTAAAATAAGGCGTGGCACCTTCACCTTCATAATAATAGCCTGTGGCACAAATAATTTGAAGTCCCGTTTCAGTTGCGATTTTACGAAGAAGTTCAGGATTTCTTCCACATTCATTTGGAGTTGGGTCTACGACGGTTTTGACACCATGTGCCATGACGCTTTCTGCTACCGAAATTCCGACCTGTAGTGCTTCTTGAAAATCAAATGCACCGAGGGATACATCCCCACTAAAGCCGGGATAACCGAATGCGAAGTGCTCATGAACTAACGTTTTCCCCATTTGCTCGACTGGGATGGGACCAGTAACTGTTTCAACTGTTTTACCCATGTTATTTCACTCCTTCTGCTTTTTGTCGTTCATTGTCTTGTAGTTTCCGCCATAAAATTTTACCGCTACTCGTTGTTGGGAATGTTTCCAAAAATTCAATCATTCTAGGATATTTGTAAGCCGCCATCTGTTCTTTCGACCATTCAATAATCTCATCTTCCGTTACTTTTCCTTTATCATCTTCATTTAATATAATAAATGCTTTAACGGTTTCTCCTCTTCGCGGATCTGGTACACCCACAACACATGCCTGTTGAACGGCAGGATGTTTATACAACATTGATTCTACTTCGGTTGGCCATACTTTAAATCCAGAGGCATTCACCATTCGTTTCACACGATCAATCATAAAGAAATATCCTTCTTCATCAAAACGCCCAATATCGCCAGTGCGGAAAAATGATTTCCCTTCGATCTCAATAAACGAATTCCGATTTTCGTCTTCCCGGTTATAATAACCATCAAATACTTGAGGACCATTCACAATGATTTCTCCAGGTTCACCTGGACCAAGTTCTTTCATTGTATTCGGATCGATTACTCTTGCATCAACATCAAAGGAAGGCACACCGAGGCATTGAAGTTTCGGGAAATCAGGTGGATTGAAATGAGTATGTGAAATGGTTTCAGAAAGACCATATCCTTCAATAAATCGTAATCCTGTAAGATTATATAACTTCTCTCCTACAGCTGCAGGTAGTGGAGCACCGCCACCAGCCAGGATTTTCAACGATGAAATTGAATAGTTTGGAAGATTAGGATTAGAAAGAAAATCAATCAACATCGTACTGATATTTACCCAGTTCGCAATTTCGTATTTCTCAATATACTTTGCTGCCAAATTTCTGTCCCAGCGAGTCATCACTACCATCGGAGCACCACTATAGATTGGGGCGTGCATGCTATGGAGCATTCCAGTTACATGAAACAATGGCAATGTCACAAGATGCATACCGTCTGCAGTTATATTCATCCATTGCGAGGCTCCTACTGCGTTTGCTTGCAGTGTACGGTTGGGATGGATACAACCTTTAGGAAGACCTGTTGTACCAGAGGTATATGGCATAACAGCAACATCATTGATCGCCCGTTCATATTCTCCTAGCTTATGATCATGATTTAGTGCGTTTTCCCAAGTGTAATGATTCGGTTTGTTCCATTCTTTTGTTTCTAGAGTAACTTCTTTGGGAACTTCCTTTTCATCCCCTGCATAATAAGAGTAAGCCGCAGTTACAACGTTCTTAAGTGAAGTTGAAGAAAGCAATGGTTCAACTTTCTCGTAAAGTTCCTGACCGACAATAGCCGTTTGAATCTCACAATCTTTTATATAGAACGAGAGCTCTTCGGCGGTAAGCATTGGATTAATTGGTACAACAACAGCATTTGCTCGTAAAATAGCATAATATGCAATCATAAACTGAGGTGAATTCTGCATAAACAATAGAACATTTTCTCCTTGAGATACATTCAGTTCTTTTTCGAGAAAAGCGGCTGTCTGGTCCACTTCCTTCAAAAACTCCTGGTAGGTTAGGTTTGCTCCGTAATAAATAATGGCTTCTTTTGAGGGATAACGTTTGGCAGAAACCACCAGATTGTCATAGATCGTCGTTTCAGGAATCGTAAGTGAATAAGGTACGCGTTTTGGCCAGAATTTAAAATGATTCGTTTTCATGTCCTAAAACCCCTTTCAAACCTATTTGTCTATGTCTATTACTTTTCCATCTTCCACAATGCCGATCGCAGGTTTCCAATCAAATGCACCGCCATTTTTGATTCCAGTTAAGTGCCACACCATTTCCTCATCCGGAAGCGATTTAATACCTGCTTCTAAGCTTTCCATTATTTTCGAAGGGTCATCAACACTTCCTGATTCTCTCATCGCATTGACTAAAACGTGCATCGCTTGATAATTGAAAGCTCCTTCAGCAGTAGGGATACGATCGAATCGTTCTTTATACTGCTTGATAAACTCCTCAGCGCCAGGTGCATCACTATCAATAATCGGAAGCGTCCCGATTGAGCCTTCTAACTGATCAAGACCACCTAGTACTGGTTCAATTTCTTCAATTTTCGACTGATCCATCAGCATAAAACCACCTTCAAATCCCAATTCTCTCGCCTGCTTAATCACAAGTGCTGTTGGCTGAGAAGGACCACCGACAAACAGAACATCTGGATCATTACTTAACGCTTTTGTAACGATTGAGAAAAAGTCAGTATCTTTACTGAAATCAATTGAACCCTCAAATACGACTTCTCCTCCGTTTTCTTCCCATACAGGCTTCAGAGCTTCAGTCCAATCCTTTCCATATTGAGAAGCGGTTGGAAGAAGTGCAATCTTTTTACCGAATCGATCCATTTCGTACTTTGTAAAAGGTTCTGGATAGGCACTATAAGCTGGTGGAATCCCAAGGGTTAATGAATTGTTTTGCTCCATAATTTTCGGTTCACTCGTGTAAGCTGCAATTAGAAAATTCTCCTGTTCATTAAATACCTGGGTAGCAAAAACCCCTCCACTATGGGGAACGAAAATAATTGGTGTATCGTTTTCTTGTACAAGTCGTCTCGCATTTGTACCCGTCTCGTTCGGTAAATATTGATCATCAAGGGTCACAAGATTAATGCCATACGTTTTGCCATCCACTTCAAATCCATCTTTATTAATTTCATCAACAGCCATTTCTAATCCACTGAGAGTATTCTCTCCGTAATAGGCCGCTGGACCACTTAATGGACCACTAAAACCTATATTCACTGTGTTTTCAGCAGTAGAAGCGGCGTTTGCATCGGTGCTTGTATCTTTAGGTTCGCTTGAATCAGATGAGCTTTCTGAATTACTGGAATTGCTTACTGAGCCTGCCGCACAACCAGCCATAACCATAATTCCAACTAGCACCATCATGAGTACAAAGAGCTTTTTACCCGATTTCATCTTTTTCCCCCTATTGTAATCGATTTGATTTATCCACCATCAAGTGGCAGCAAAACTCCCTTTGATGGTAAGTTTCACTTTAAGCACCAATGTACGCCTTTCTGATTTCATCATTAGACAAAAGTTCTTCTTTATTTCCTTCTAGAACAATTTTGCCACTTTCGATGACATAGCCACGGTCTGATATCTGGAGTGCCGCATTGGCATTCTGCTCAGCGAGAAGAATCGTTGTGCCCTGTTCATTAATGTCTTCAATAATGTTAAACATTTGTTCAACGATGAGAGGCGCGAGACCAAGAGAGGGTTCATCAAGAAGTAGTACTTTCGGATTTGCCATGAGAGCTCGTCCGATTGCAAGCATCTGCTGCTGTCCGCCACTTAATGAGCCAGCTGCTTCATGTCGTTTATCATGTAAAATTGGAAAAAGAGAATACACCTCCTTTAAGCGCCTTTCCACTTCTTTTCGTTGCTTGCGATGGACAAAACTTCCCATTTTCAAGTTCTCATATACACTCATGTACGGAAAAAGCTTTCTTCCTTCAGGACACTGAACAATCCCTTCCTTCACAAGCGAATGGGGTGACTTACCTGTGAGCTTCCGATCCATAAACAGAACATCACCAGAAGCCGGCTTCATGAGACCACTTATCGTTCTGAAGATGGTACTTTTACCTGCACCGTTAGCTCCAAGTAATACAACGGTCTCTCCTTTGTTGACGACTAGATTAATCTGATGTAGCACATTGGACGCCCCATAGTTGACGTTAATATTGTTTAACTGGAGCATGTGCTTCGCCTCCTAAATAAGCTTGTATAACCGCTTCATTCTGACGTACTTCTTCTGGACGTCCTTCTGCTATTTTCTTTCCATGATTCAAGACGACAATCTTATCCGCAAGACTCATGATCATTGGCATTTTATGCTCGATGAGACATACAGTCATGCCATGGTCAGCCATTTTTCTCATAAGATAAGCTAGTCCATCCGTTTCATCAGGATTTACACCTGCTGCAGGTTCATCGAGCAGGACCATTTCTGGATCTGTCGCGAGTGCAAGAGCAAATGCCAATCTTTTTTTCTCTTCCTGTGAAATGAGCGATACCGGATGTTCAACCACGTTCATCAGTTCTACAAATTCAAGGGCCTGAATTGCTTTTTGATACGATTTTTTCTCTTCTTCTTTTTCTCGCGCTGTACGGAAAATGGCATCCCATATTCCTGACTTCGTGCGTAGTCGATGACCGATCAATACGTTATCAAGAACAGTTGATTGTTCAAACAAATTAGTCGTTTGAAACGTTCTTCCTATACCAAGGCGTGCGATTTGTTGAGGAGGTAATTTCGTAATCTCTTTATCTTTAAAAAAGACTTTTCCTGACGTAACAGGATGAATGCCACTGATCAAGTTAAAAAAAGTAGATTTACCAGCCCCGTTTGGTCCAATAATGGCAGTAATTGTTCCTTTTTCAAACGACACACTAACATCCTCTACAGCTGCAAGCCCACCAAACCTCTTTGTAATCCGTTCTGTAGAAAAGAACATTATCCCGCCTCCCCAACATCTCGTTTGATCTCTTTTTCCTCTTTTGCTACCTTCACTTTCTTCATTTTTCTTTTTTGAATATAAGAACCTATACTTCCTGTTATTCCCTTTGGATAGTATAAAACTAAAAGCACAACAACTGGTCCAAAAATAAGCATCCGATATTCTTCAAGAAACTGTAGTGACTGGGTAAGGGAAATAACAAGTAATGTTCCAACAAGTGGACCTGTGAGAGTTCCTATACCACCGACAAGAAGGTACATGAGCATTTCGAAGGTGACCGTTATAGCAGAGATTTGGGGTCCAATAAAACGAATAAATGAAGCATACAAAGCACCTGACAATCCGGCGAATAAAGCCGAAAGCGTAAACGCAAGAAGCTGATTTTTCATAATAGAAATACCGATTGTTTTTGCTAGCTCTTCGCTGTTTCGAATCGCAATAAACGTTCTACCTAGTAAAGAATGAACAATGCGGTAACAAAGGAAGATCGTGAGAGTTAGAAAAAATAGAGCAAGATAATACTGAGAAGTTAAGGAATCGAATGTAATCGGCCCAATATTTCCAGGTGCTGAAATGCCTATTAATCCTCTAACACCACCTGTGAGGCTATCCCACTTATCGATCAAGAGATAAATGATCATCCCAACACACATCGTATAAATCGCAAAAAAGTGTGACTTCGTTCGAAGTGCAATGACACCAACGAGTGCACCAGCGCTTGCTGCGATCACAATTGCTAGGAACAACGAGAGCCAATAGGGCAATCCTGCTTTGGTAGTGAGCAACCCAACCCCATAAGCACCTATGGCAAAGAAACCAGCATGTGCTAAAGACAGATACCCAACATACCCTGAGATGATATTATATCCGTATACCGCGATTGACCAGATAAAGACGAGAGTAAGAAGTTGAAGAAGATACATATTTTGAAAAACGAGTGGAAAAAGGACAGCAACGCATCCAACTGCTAGAAGGATCGTTCGCTTTGAGAGAATGTTCAGCATCACTGAACCCCCTTTGAAAATAGCCCTGTTGGTTTAGCAGTAAGGATGACAACAAGTAAGAGAAACGCAATAACATCTTTATAATCTGAAGATATGTACGTCGCTCCAATGCTTTCGGTTAAACCAAGTAGATAGCCTCCGATGATTGCTCCTGGAATACTACCCATTCCTCCAATAATGATAATGACAAAAGCTTTCATAATAACAAGGTTACCCATCGTTGGAAAAACAAGATTGATTGGGGAAGCAAGTGAAGCTGCCGCTGCTGCAAGACCACCAGCGATTGCAAATGTAAGCCATGCTACTTGATTTGCGTTTATTCCTACAAGGAAAGCTCCTTCACGATTTTGAGCCATTGCTACAATCGCTGCACCAATCATTGTTTTTGTTAAAAAGAAATGGAGAGCAAGCATAAGAATGACAGCTGCAATAATGATTAATAATCTCTGCAGAGTGACGGTTAAGCCAAACAGATTGACGACCGAGGCGTACGGTGTTTCCATTCGGTAGTATTCTGTCCCCCACATAAACTGACCAAATGCTTCAAGAAATAGAAGGATACCAATCGCAGCTACCATCATTCTCATACCATCTGCACCTTCTAGCTTCTTAAAAACGAGTTGTTGTGTAACAACTCCTAGTAGTGCGATGACGGCAACAGAAGCGATAATTGCTATCCAATAATTAAAACCGAATCCTACCATCATCATTAGAGTCACATACGCACCCACCATATAAAATGCTCCGTGGGCAAAATTAGGTACATGAAGAATACCGAATACAAGTGTTAATCCAAGGGCCACTAGCGTGTAAACGCTTCCAATTGTAAGTCCGTTAAAAATCTGCTGGAAAAGGAGCTCCATCTTCTTCCTCCTTCTTTTCATTTAGGATCCAGACAAAGGGAACGGCGGACTTATGCTGAGGATTCAAGATGTGAGGGTTTTTTGATAAGGATTGAGGAATTCCTCAATCCTTATCATGAAATTATTTTCCTTTAAACTGCGGGGCACGTTTTTCTTTAAAAGCGTTTGCTCCTTCTTTATGATCTTCTGTTGTGACCATTAGAGCTTGCGTAATTCTCTCTTGTTCCAGTACTTCAGGTAATGATGACGTCAGCGATGCGTCTGCAATTTTTTTAATGAATCCAAATGCTTTACCAGGTCCTCTAGAGAGTTTGTCAGCATAAGACAATGCCTCATCCTGTAACTCCGAGAGAGGATAAATTTGATTGACGATGCGTAACTCTTTTGCTTCTTTTGCACTTATAGGTTGAGCGGAGAAGAAAAGCTCCTTTGCTTTGTAGGGACCAATTAAGCGAGGCAAGAAAGAAAGTCCACCACCATCAGAGATCAATCCCACTTGGGAGAAACTCAATACGAAACTGCTGTCTTCTGCAGCTAAAATAATATCACTTGCAAGAGCAAGATTAAAACCAGCTCCAGCTGCAAAACCATGAATTACGGATATAATAGGCTTTTCAAGATCTTTCATCGCTAGAACGAGCTCATTCAATTTACCAATATGTTCGTACACTTCAGTGGAAGATGTATCGCCCATTGTTTTCACATCTCCACCTGCACTGAATGATCGACCAGCACCTGAAAGGACGACAACACGGATGTTCTCATTTTCCTTTGCATCCTGAATTGCCTGCGTGAGTCCAAGTATCATTTCCGGACTAAATGCATTCAATGCTTCAGGACGATTGAGGGTAAGATGTAGTACTGCACCCTGCAGATTTACTTTTAGATGATCCGTTTTTACTGTTGTTTCCATTATCAACACTCTCCCTTTTTATACGATGAGCCAGCCACCGTCTACTAATAAATCTGAACCTGTCATGTAACTTGCTTCAGGAGAGGCGGCAAAAGTTATCACATTTGCTATTTCCTCAGCCTGTCCAACACGATTTAAAGCCGTATTCCGTTTAATGGAAGCTTCAAACCTTTCATTTTTAAGACCATCTTCTGTTAGTGGCGTCTCGACAAAGCCAGGCGATACGGAATTCACTCGAATGTAAGGTGAAAGTTCAACGGCAAGTGCTCTAGTAAAATTAATTACCGCTGCCTTCGCTGCACTATAGTGTGGAATTTGTGCCCCAGCTTTATGACCAGATAATGAAGCGATATTCACAATAGATAAATCTCCAAACGAGTCGCTTGTCTTCGCATTTTCAAGCATCAGTTTTCCAAGCGCCTTTGACACGAGAAAAACACTTTTTAAGTTAACATTCTGAGCATGATCCCAATTTTCCTCAGACATCTCAAGAATTGGCGACCCTTTAGAACCTCCAGCATTATTTATCAAAATATGAACAGATCCTGCTTTTTCTTTAATAAAAGAAGTTAAATGATCAATGTCTGTTTGTTTTGTGACGTCAGCTACAAAAGTCAATACTGTTCCATCGAGTTCTTTCAGCTCACTTGCCGTTCGCTTCAACTTCTCTTCCGTTCGTCCAACTAGGATGACCTGACCACCTTCAGAAGCGATCCGCTTTGCTGTCATAGCTCCAATTCCACTTCCTCCACCGGTAATGACAGCTGTGCGTCCTGTAAACCTTCCCATCTCAACACCACTTTCTAAATGTCATACTTAAGTTTGTTATATCCCTGCGCTGCAATATCCCGATTTCGATCAAGAGAATTCCCAAAATCGTACGAAGAGAATTCATTGAAGACAATCTGAATTGCTTGTTGCTTTTCCTCTTTTGGTAATACGCTTCCTAAAAGCATCCGCGCGGATGACTCAACAGATAAGAGCGATTCTTCCAAAAACGTTCTTGTTAGCTTCTTTTTAATATCATCTTGATTCTCCTGTTTAAGTGTTCGTAATACTGCAGATTCAGCTGCATATAAATTGATTGCGATATTTGCTAGCTTCATCAGTGATTCCTGATTATCCATTAATTTCTCACCATGTTGCTGATAAGCTGCTCCTGCACAGAAGAGAAACACATTTCGTATGCTTTGAATCGCATCTTCTTCATTAAGTGAAACCTTTTTGTCTTTCGTCAATTCCATTCTTGCTTTTTCGACGAGGTCTTCAAATGCAATTTCACCCTTAGCCGCTTTTTTAAATAGATTACCAGGAATCAACAAACGATTAATCTCATTTGTTCCTTCGAAAATTCGGTTAATTCTCGAATCACGATACATCTGTTCAATCGGATATTCTTGAATGAAGCCTGCCCCGCCATGAAGTTGGAGTGACTCGTCCACCACTTCGTTAAGTGTTTCAGAACCAAACACTTTGCAAATAGCACATTCTATGGCATATTCCATCATTTGCTTTCCAATAATGCTATGGTCACTTTCATCATATAAATCATTCATGACCTCTTCTAATAAAGATGCTGTTCTATATTGAAGTGACTCAGAAGCATAGATCCTAGCCATCATTCTTGCGACTTTTTCTTGAGTAGTTGTAAATTCAGCAATCGTTCGACCGAATTGCTTTCGCTCACTTGTATGCTGGAGCGCTAACTTCAATGCGTGTTTTGCGCCTCCCGTACAAGCTGAGCCAAGGTTAAATCTTCCTAAATTCAGCACATTCAGCGCAATCACATGACCCTTCCCTGGGTTACCGAGAAGATTTTCTACAGGTACCTGACAATCTTCTAAAATGACGGACCTCGTCGATGAGCCTTTAATTCCCATCTTCTTCTCTTCAGGTCCAAGAGATAATCCGGGAAAGTCTTTCTCAACGATAAATGCTGAAAACTGCTTGCCATCTATTTTGGCGTACACTATAAACGTATCTGAGAAGACAGCATTCGTAATATAAAGCTTCGTTCCGTTTAAAACATAATGTGTTTCCTCTTGATTAAGTACCGCTATTGTTTGTGAAGCGAGCGCATCAGATCCAGCACCTGGCTCGGTTAAACAATAAGCACCAAGGTATTCACCAGAGGCTAATTTAGGCAAATACTTCTCTTTTTGTTCGTGGGTACCAAAGTGCGTAATGGGAAGAGTAGCAATACACGTGTGATTGGACTGTGCAACTCCATAACCACTCGTTTTACCTACTACCTCACCTACAATACCTTTGGATATTTTATCAAGACCGAGACCCCCGTATTTTTCGGGAATACTATGGCCAAGAAGTCCCAGGTTACCAGCTTTCTTTAATAAAGTAACAACCTGTTTGAAGTCCTGATGTTCAATAGCTTCTCGATGGGGATCCACATCTTTCTCTATAAATTGCTGAGCTGTTTTTCGAATCATTTTGTGCTCATCGGTAAAATCTTCTGGCGTAAAAATATCATCTGGAACTGAATAACGATACATAAATTCAGCACCTGATCGACTAGACTTTGTTTGTGTCATGATGAACCACCTCTCGAACAACTGTCTTTTGCCCTTTTACGAAAGGTATTATTGAGAAAATACCCTCTGATGCTACAAATCTTACTTCTTCTTCAAACCCATAGCGTTTGATCATTTCACCAACACGTGACGAGAGCAAAACTGCTTCCCCATTTTTATCATTGCCTTCATAAAATGAAACAGCGGCACGAGCCGAATCAGTAAGCTCCCACCCTTGGTGAGAAGAAAGCATTTGTTGAATAAGATAACCAGCTCCGTAAAAATCCTCCAAAGCAAATTCACCAGATGAACCCGAACAAACAATGACGATCGTCTCATCTTGATGTACATCATTTAGTTTTTTTGCAATAGCTTGGCCATTCAAAAGAGAGGCAACGTATACACATTTTGCTTCGCTTGAACGCTTAATCGCTACAGTTCCATTCGTCGTTGATAAAATCAACGTTTTCCCATTCACGGCTTTTTTAAGTTGTAGTGGATTAGGATCTAGAAATCCTTCGATCGTTCTTCCTTCATATTCACCTGAAAGCAAATAGCTTCCTTCAGGTAGTTTTTTCGCTTCTTCCAATGCCTCATGTTGATCAAGAACAGGAATAACCTTTTCTGCTCCAAATTCAAGTGCTGACGTGATCGTAGATGTAGCAAGAAGCACGTCCAGCACTACGGCAATTTTATCTTCACCGATTTTTGACTGATCAATGTCTTCCTTCTTCATTAATACGTGTATTTTCCCCATAACAGCTCCTAACGCCTTACTCTGGCATTATCACGTGCATGTTCGATCAAACTCGCGACAAAGTGATTGAGATGACGAAAGCGTTCATCTGACGTTTGTCCCATTTTAAAGCGATAATAAATTTGCTGACAAATCACTGCAAGCTTGAAATAGGCAAAGGTTAAATAAAAATTCATTTGCGAGACGTCACGACCCGATTTAGTTGCATAAGACTCGATAAATTCTTCTCTTGTCATGAACCCTTTCATCACTGTTACCGGTGCTTTACCCATGCCTTTCTTCAGCAATTCTGGGTCATCTGCTTGAAGCCAATACCCCATCGCTGCCCCCAGGTCTGCCAGCGGATCTCCCACCGTTGTCATTTCCCAATCAAATAGCCCAACGATTTTGCTATAATCCTCATGATCAAACATTGCATTGTTTAGTTTGAAATCATAATGGATAACAGTAGGACTTTGAGATTCAGGAATATTTGAAGCCATCCATGTAGTGAGCTCTTCAATACCAGGAATCTCATCTGTTTTTGAGCGATTATACCGTTTGATCCACCCATGAACCTGGCGCTCCATGAACCCATCAGGGTGACTGACTTCACTTAATTTAGTAGCTTGATAGTCTAAGCTGTGAAGTTCAACAAGCGTATCGACCATGGTTTCAGAAATGTTTCTACACAGCGCTTCTGTTGGTTGAAAACCATCTGGAAAAGCTGTATCTAGTACAATTCCTCTTCTTCTTTCCATTAGAAAGAATGGAGCATCAAGCAACTTCTCATTATAGAAATAAGGTTTTGGAGCAAGTGGGAAAATAGGATGAATTTCTTTAAGAATCGTAAATTCCCGTTCCATGTCATGCGCTTTCGGTGCAACTGGACCTAACGGAGGTCTTCTTAGAACGGCTTCCCAATCGCCTATCGAAAGTTGATACGTTAAATTTGAGTGTCCTGTACCAAACTGCTGAACAGTAAGAGAATCATCGCTTAATTGACCAATGTTTTGTCTGATGAAGTCTTCGAGCCTTTGTTTATCCAGCTCCTCTCCGTCTCGGACAGGAATCGTATCGTGTGAATAGGACATACGTCACTCTCCTGATTACATAATATTCAGATTATTGTACTTATACTTAATGTTACTTTGAATGAGCAACCGTCCTTTAAAGTAACTGATAACATTCTTCAAGCTTATTGCGTAATTCATTTGGTATAACTTCACTGGATTGTTTTTTGAAATCAAAGTAAACGACAGTTGCTTCACCTTCTGCCACAATATCATCGGTTTCTGTATCCTTGATGATGTGGACTAGCGTAAAACTCTTTGAACCAATCCGCTTAACCGACGTTTCAATACGAAGTGCCTGATTAAAGTAAACTTGTTTGATAAAATCACACTTCGTTGACACTAGGATAAACGGCCAATCATCTGTTCCTGAACGCTTACCAAGGTAATCAAAAAACTGGACACGAGCTTCTTCCAAATAAATAAAATAACTCGTATTATTCACGTGCCCCAGTGCATCTGTTTCACAGAATCTCACCCGAACATTGATATTCTCACTCATCCGAATTCCTCTTTTCTTCTACCTATGTGTAAATGCAGGTTTTCTCTTCTCAATGAATGCTTGTACGCCTTCTTTAATATCTTCTGTTTGGAACACTTCTTCGAATAATTCCGCCTCCATCTCAACAGCATCTTCAATAGGTAAATGTGCGCCATTGTTTACTGCTTTCTTGATACGAGAAAGTGCCTGAAGCGATTGTCCGGTCATTTTAGCAGCGAGACCCTGTGCGTATGTCATTCCTTGACCAGAAGGAACAACATGATTAACGAGGCCATAACGATCAGCCTCTTCCGCTGTAATCGGTTCTCCAGTAAACATCATTTCCTTTGCTTTTGCTTCACCGATAAGTCTTGGAAGACGCTGCGTTCCTCCTCCCCCTGGGAAAAGTCCGAGCTTAATTTCTGGTAGCCCTAACTGAGCATGTTCTTCTGCAATGCGCATATCACATGTCATGGCTAACTCACATCCTCCACCGAATGTTAATCCATTTAACACAGCAATCGTTGGTTTTGGAAAATGATCAATGTAATTTAATACGCGATGAGTATCCATTACGATATCCTTAAATCCAGTCTGTCCGATCCATTCAGGAAACTCTTTAATATCTGCCCCTGCCATAAACGCCTTATTTCCAGATCCGGTTAATATTACCGCAACGGCATCTTCATTCGTTTCAATTTCATTAAAAACTTCGAAAAGTTCTGTTGCTACCTGCTTACTCATGACATTAAGTGGAGGATTGTTTATCGAGACAACAGCTGTATTTTCATGGACTTCATAGGTTACCTTTTTCATTAATTTTTCACTCCTTCTTTCGAATAGTCATACCAGCCTTTACCTGTCTTTCTACCAAGCGTTCCTGCCTTCACCTTATCTTCAATAGCTTTTGACGGTTTATCCTCAGGATTACCAGTTTCATTGTAACGCTGCTGCATCACATAATACCCTACATCGATACCAGATAGATCCATTAATTCAAAAGGACCAATGGGGTGATTTAGTGCTTTTCTGCAAATAAGGTCGATGTCTTTGAAGTCTGCAATTCCCTCTTCGTATAGGTACATCGCTTCTTTCTGCAGAGCGCCTAGAATGCGATTCGCAACAAATCCGGAAATTTCCTTTTTCAACAATACGCCTGTACGATTAATTTGTTCACATACGTCCATCGTAAGCTTAGCTGTTTCTTCAGACGTTTCCTCACTCATCACAACTTCGACGCAATCCATGACGAGTGGAGGGAAAAAGAAATGCATATTTACGACTTTGTCTTTACGATTCGTAGCCGAAGCTATCAGAGAATTGACGATGGTTGAGCTATTTGTAGCAAAAATCGTTTCTGGGTCTGCAAATCGATCGAGCTTTTCAAAAACGTCTCTTTTAACATCAAGCTTCTCAACAATCGCTTCAATGATAAAATCAGCTCGAACAGCTGCTTCTTCAAGATTGGTTGAAAACTGTAGTCTGCCAAAAGCGGCATCTTTATCGTCTTCTGTGATTTTCCCTTTCTTAACCCACTTTGACATGATGCCATCGAGCTTCACACCTGCGTCTTTTAATGCATCTTCATTAATATCTTGAATAGTCGTTTCATATCCGCCGAGAGCACAGAGCATCCCAATTTGATGACCCATGGAGCCTGCACCTAATACTGTAATGTTTTTAACCTCTTCTATCCTCATATCATTTCCTCCTCATGGTTACTAACCGGTTAGAATGTTCATTTCGCAAACGCTTACAATGATTTTTAGAGAAAGGAAAGCTTAATGGCTTTCCTCAATTCCATTCAAGACCATATCTACAAAAATACGTGCTACTTCTTTATCCGACACAGGACCATTTGGCTTATACCATTGATACGTCCAATTCGTTATCCCGAGTATGGCAAATGTTACAATGCCTATATTAAGATCACTTTTGAACTCTCCATTTTCAACGCCAAGTTTCAGTAAATCCTGAAAATAGTAACGGATCTGATCACGTTTCGGAAGAATTTTTGATAGATTCTCTTCTTTAAGATTTTTCATTTCACGAAAGAAAACCCTTGCACTATGGCCCTCTAACTCAACATTATGAATCAGCATGTATACCATATCATAAAGCTTTGTTCTACAATCATTCGAGGAATCTTCTAAAATTTCCTTTTGCTGCTTGATCATGCCGTCGATATAAGAAGAATGAATGTCCATAAGCAATTCTTCTTTACTTTTAAAGTAGTAATAGAACGTTCCCTTCGTTACGCCAATCGCATCAACGATATCTTGAATCGATGTTTCACTAAATCCTTTTTTCTCAAACAGTTCAATACTCTTCACGGTAAGTTTGTGTTTCATGGCAGTACCCTCTCAATCTATCAATGTTCATTGATTAAGATTATATCATATGGAGGTTACACCGATAGCCATCCATCTATACTTGACGAGCTTCTTCTCGTATCGATCTTCTTAAAATTTTACCAACGCTCGTTTTGGGAAGTTCATCTCGGAATTCAACAATTTTCGGTACTTTGTATGGTGCCATTTGATCTTTGCAATAAGTCAAAACTTCTTCTTCAGAAAGTTCTGCTCCAGGCTTCTTTACAAGAACCGCTTTCACGGTTTCACCACGATACGGATCTGGTACACCTACAATAACGGCTTCCATAATCGCAGGGTGTTCGTAGAGAATTTCTTCAATATCGCGTGGATAGATATTGTAACCACTTGCGATGATCAAATCCTTTTTCCTATCAATGATATAAAGGTAGCCATCTTCGTCCATTTTTGCAATATCACCGGTAAACAGCCACCCATCACGTAACGTAATCGCCGTTTCTTCAGGCATGTTCCAATAACCTTTCATTACTTGAGGACCTTTAATTACTAACTCACCCGATTCGCCGAACGGAAGCTCTTTTCTCCCTTCCCCTAAGTCAACAATTTTGTATTGGGTTGAAGGAAATCCAATCCCTACACTACCTGGTTTTCGTTCGCCAAATGGCGGATTGACATGTGTGGTTGGTGATGCTTCACTCAACCCGTAGCCTTCTAGAATCTTCGCCCCGGTTTTACGTTCAAACTCTTTCATCAAGCCGACCGGCATGGGAGCACTTCCACTATTACATGTCCGGATGCTGTCAAGGTTATAGTTTTCAGCCTTGGGATGGTTTGTTAAAGCGACATACATTGTTGGAACGCCCGGGAACATCGTTGGTTGTTCTTTTTCGATTGTTTTCAACACTTCATCTACATCAAACTTTGGAAGTATAACGCTCTCCGCACCGATTCGAATCGATAAATTCATACATGAAGTCATTCCAAAAACATGAAAGAGAGGTATAACGGTTAAACATTTTTCTTCTCCAAACGTAAATTCATCTTTGAAAAACTCGAGACATTGTTCAACATTTGCTATTAAATTGCGATGAGTGAGCATAGCTCCTTTAGATCTTCCCGTAGTTCCTCCTGTGTATTGGAGAACCGCAATTTCCTCGTTCGGATCAACGGAAACCTCTTGAAGTTGTTCTGAAGTGCTTTGTATGAATTGTTCAAACGTATAATCTGGATCAACCGGCTTTGCATCAGTCTGAAGCGATACAACAATCACGTTCTTAACGTTCGTTTCTTCCTGAATGGCTTTCAGCCTTGGATAAAGAGCATCATAAATCACAATGCTTTCTGCTCCAGAGTCAGCTAATATGTATTGCAATTCACGTTCAACGAGCATGGGATTAATTTGCGTAATCGTTCCTCCAGCCTTTAACACGCCATAATAACTGATTGCGAACTGCGGGCAATTAGGGAGCATTATGGCTACTCTGTCTTTGGGTTTCATATTACACGTATTTTGCAATGCTGAACCAAATCCAGACGAAAGATGACCGAGCTCTCGATAAGTGATTTTCTTTTGATAGAAAGAAAGAGCTATGTGATCAGGATAGTCTTCGACTGTTTTCTTTAACATGTCCTGGAGCGAAACGTTCGGTATATCAATAGTGCTAGCGATCGATTCAGGATAATGCTTGAACCAACTGTTTTGTACGTTCATCCTTACACCTCCGAATAATTAAAACGTTAATCCGCCCCCGTCAACAAGAAGGCTTGTTCCTGTTATATAAGATGCTTCATTTGAAACAAGAAACAGCACAGCATTTGCAATTTCTTCTGGTTGTCCCACTCTTTTCAAGGCATTTGCTTTTGAGATGATCGGCCATTTACGATCATCTTCTTTCCATGGGGTAACGATATTCGTATCGATCACACCTGGACAAACGGCATTTACTCGAATGTTTTTGCCTCCATATTCAAGTGCAGCATTTTTTGTCAATGTAATGACGCCACCTTTAGAAGCATTATAAGGAGCCATGTATTTCTTCCCTTTAAACCCGAGCAAACTTGATGTGTTGACGATCGCACCACCATTTCTTTTTTCCATCATTGGGATAGCGAATTTCATCCCTAGAAAAATACCTCTCAAGTTAATCGAAACAACACGATCCCATTCATCGACCGACATATCAGCCAGCTTCACTTCCTCGTTACTAACTCCTGCATTGTTAAAAAGAATGTCGAGTCCACCGTATTGCTTTTCACATTCTTCTACAAGCGCTTTCATTTCTCCTTCAATTGAGGTGTCAGTTCTAATAAAAATGGCATGACCTCCCATTTTCGTTACTTGTTCGACAGTTTCCTCCCCGGATTCTGTTTGAATATCTGATACAATAACTTTTGCTCCTTCACTTGCGAAGCGAAGTGCTGTAGCACGTCCAATCCCGCCTCCACCACCTGTAACAATCGCCACTTTATCCTTCAACCTCATGCTATCCCCCCTTACACTCGTTCTAAAATCGTGGCAATTCCCTGTCCACCACCAATACAAGCTGTGATAAGGGCATATTTCCCGTCCCTTCTTTCAAGCTCATAAACTGCTTTTGTTGCAAGAATCGCTCCGGTAGCTCCAAGTGGATGACCGTGAGCAATAGCTCCACCATTCACATTTACCTTATCATGATTCATTTTTAATTCACGATCACAAGCAAGCACCTGTGCAGCAAACGCTTCATTAATTTCAATGATATCCATCTCATCCAGCGTAAATCCTGTTTGCTCCATGACTTTTTGAGTTGCAGGTACTGGCCCAATTCCCATAATGTTAGGGTCAACCCCACTAACAGCATAGCCTTTCACAACAGCAAGAGGTTTTAAGCCAAGTTCCTCTGCTTTTTCCCGCGCCATGATGACAATTGCCGAAGCCGCATCATTTAAACCGGAACTAGATCCAGCGGTAACGGATCCTCCCTGTTTGAAAACAGCAGGTAAAGAAGCAAGTTTTTCAAGAGTGGTTTCTGGTCTTGGATGTTCGTCCTTTGAAACCACGATTGGATTTCCTTTCCGAACAGGTACACTTACTGGTGCAATTTGTGACTCAAAATAACCTTCAGCCATCGCTATGCCCATTCGTTCCTGACTACGTTTTGCAAATTCATCTTGTTCTTCTCTAGAAATGTGATATTTTTCAGCAAGATTTTCTGCTGTAATTCCCATCGGAGGATCACCGATTTCATCTGGCGAAAGTCTTGATTTCATGAATTTAGGTGGCATTGTACTATAAGGTTTTGAAGGCTTTTCCATTAAATATGGAGCCTGACTCATACTTTCCGCACCACCTACAACATACACATCGCCATCTCCTGCTTTAATCGCTTGTGCTGCTAGATTAATAGCATTTAAGCCTGAACCACATTGCCGATCAATGGTTAAACCTGGAATTGAAAGAGGAAGCCCCGCCTGTAATGCAGTCAATCTTGCAATATTTCCTCCTCCGCCTATCACATTTCCAAATATCACATCTTCAATGCTCTCAACTTCTAGATTAATACGAGCGATCGCTTCCTTAAGGGCGATGGCTCCAAGCTCATGAGCTTTGATACTCGCAAATGCTCCACCTTGTCTGCCAATTGGCGTACGTACGGCCGATACAATGACTGGATCTCGATTCATCTCTCATTCCTCCTCTTAATTACATAGCGTGTTGGCCACCATCGACGATTAGAATATCTCCTGTAACATAGTTAGATGCATTAGATGCAAGAAAAAGTGCCGCACCTTTTAAATCGTCATCAGATCCAAATCGATTCAAAGGCGTCGTTTCTAACATCCGATCTCCTCCAGCTTCAATTAAACCTTTAGACATTTTTGTAGGGAAGAATCCAGGAGCAATCGCATTCACATTAATATTGTGTCCTCCCCATTTAACTGCTAAATCCTTCGTAAACGTAATGACGGCACCCTTACTCGTGTTATAACCAATCGCATCCATGTAGCGTGGATCTGCTCCACCAAGTCCTGCAACGGAAGCAATGTTAATAATTTTTCCGCTTTGTTGTTTGATCATTTCTTTGCCAGCCGCCTGTGCAAAAAGAAATGTTCCTGTCACGTTTACTTCCAATACTTTATGCCATGCCTCAAGTGGCATTTCGACAACGGGTGCCCCCCATGAAGCGCCGCTATTATTAACAAGAATATCGATACGACCGAATTCCTTCACTGTTTCATCTACAACACGCTGCACTTGTTCTTGATTAGTCACATCGCATTCAAATGCGAGTGATTTTACTCCTTTGCTTTCTAATTCTTCTCGAACTGACTCACAAGCTTCCAATTTTCTCGAGCATACAACCACGTTTGCTCCTGCTTCTGCAAATCCTTCTGCAATTTGCTTTCCAAGTCCTCTTCCACCACCAGTGACAATGGCTGTTTTTCCCGATAAATCAAATAGCTCCATTACATTCATCTGAATCCCCCTGTTCTTTATCTATACTTTTTCAATTCCTGTCTCGCAATAGCAACACGGTGAACTTCATCAGGTCCGTCTGCCAGTCTTAACGTTCTTGCATTCGCCCAATGCGCGGCAAGAGTATAGTCATCACTTACACCTGCTCCACCAAATGCCTGAATGGCTCGGTCAATGACGCGTAATGCCATATTTGGGGCTACCACTTTAATCATCGCTATTTCTGCTTTCGCTTCTTTATTTCCAACTGTATCCATCATGTGAGCTGCTTTAAGCGTTAGTAATCTTGCTTGTTCAATTTCAATACGTGAATCAGCAATCCATTCTCTTACAACACCTTGATCAGAAATCTTCTTTCCAAATGCTTCTCGACTTTGAACGCGCTTACATAAATCTTCAAGCGCTCGCTCGGCTGTCCCAATCAAACGCATACAATGATGGATTCTTCCTGGTCCAAGTCTACCTTGCGCAATGGCAAACCCTTTTCCTTCTTCCCAGAGCATATTCGAAGCAGGAACGCGAACATCTTTATACTCAATTTCTGCATGACCATGGGGAGCGTGATCATAACCGAACACAGGTAAGACTCTCTTAATTGTGACTCCCTCAGCATCAAGAGGGACGAGAATCATAGACTGTTGCTCGTGCTTCTGTGCGTTCGGATCGTTTTTGCCCATAACGATAGCAATTTTACATCGTGGATCACCTGCACCGGAGGACCACCACTTCGTACCGTTAATAACGTATTCATCACCGTCACGTTCGATTCTTGCCTGGATGTTTGTCGCATCAGATGAAGCTACGTCAGGCTCCGTCATTGAAAAACAAGAACGAATATCACCTGAGAGAAGCGGCTCAAGCCATTGTTTTTTCTGTTCGTCTGTGCCGTAGCGAACTAGAACTTCCATATTTCCAGTGTCAGGAGCGGCACAATTAAAAACTTCCGGTCCAATCATTGAACGTCCCATAACCTCACAAAGAGGAGCGTATTCAGTATTTGTAAGACCTGCTCCATATTCGCTTTCTGGTAGAAAGAGATTCCAAAGTCCTGCATCCTTCGCCTTCTGTTTCAATTCTTCCATAATTGGAGGAATCGCTGACCATCTGCTATCCTGATCAGAAAGCTGCTTTTCGTATACTTTTTCATTTGGATAAACATGCTCGTCCATAAACGCCGTTAATTTCTCAAGATATGAATGGCAACGTTCGGTATAGTCAAAATTCATTCGTATTCGGCTCCTTTTACCGATTATCTAACTAACCGGTTGGTATGTTCTTACAAACAGTATAAGATTATATTTCCGAATATTCAATACATTTAGTGAAATTTAAAATCCAGTTGGCCAATTCGCCAGTTTTCTTTCACTCATTGAACCATTCTTGTAACAGGCTAACTCAAGCGTTCTTGCAAGAAAAATACGAGTTTCTCCTGGATCAATCACTTCGTCGATTAAGTGCTTTGCGGCTGCTTTGTATGGAGAACTATCAAAGCTCCACTTCTCTAACAGATTTTCTCGTTCCTGCTTCGGATTTTCTGAATTCATTAATTCTCTTCCATATACAACATTAATTCCCACTTCTGGTCCTGTGAAATTGATCTCCGCTGATGGCCATGCGACAACAAAATCAGCGCCCATTGTCGGCCCACACATATTTCCGTATGCCGCTCCAACACTTTTCCTTATTACAACGGAGAGCTTCGGGACTGTAGACTGAGCAAGCGCTTGATTCCACATCATGATCTTAGTTGGTATTTTCCGTTTCTCAGCGTCAGAACTTATACGAAAGCCAGGAATATCATGAAGGAAAATTAGCGGGATATGAAACGAATCACACATGCAAATAAAGTCAGTCGCCTTTTCACATTCTTGAACACCCGCAGCCCCTGCGTAACTCATCGGCTGATTGGCAATGACCCCTACAGTCCTACCACCTATTCGTGCAAGTACCGTGATCAACGCTGGTCCAAAAAATGGTTTCAATTCAAAATAGTCACCATTGTCTACGATCTCACGAATGACTTTCTTCATGTCGTAAGCTCTGTTTCGTTTTTCTGGGACAATGGATAGAACACGATCTACTCGCCTTTCTAAAGAATCCTCTGTGTTCTTTTGTAATGGTTCTTCTTGACTATGTGAAGGTAGATAACTAAGGAATTCTTTCAATTGTAGGATGCATTCTTCTTCAGATGATGCTGTTTGATCAATTTGGCCCGTATACTTTTGATGGATTTCGACTCCACCTAAGTTTTCCTCGGTTACTTTCTCTCCAGTTGCGATTTCAAGCATTCTTGGCCCAGCTACTCCCATGCACGTTCCATCCAATTGAGTAACAAAGTCAGAGGATACCGCGAGCCATGTAGGTCCTCCAAAGCTATCACCGAGGATGGCTGTTACCATTGGAACTTCTCGATGATGGGTTAACATTTCCTGAGGGAATAGTTTGTCACTAATGCCATCTGACCCCATTCCATCAGGCATACGGAGTCCTCCACCCTCACTTAAGTTAACTATAGGCAAACCTCTTTTTAATGCATAGGCATGAGCTGCTTTTGTTTTTCGAATATGAACGGCTCCTTCAGTACCGGCAAATACGGTTTTATCACCCGCCTGAACGACGATCGGGCGTCCATCTAGTTTAGCGGTGCCACAAATCACACCATCTCCTGAACTTTTGCTTTCAGTTCCAGGAATTTCAGATATTGTTAGTTTACCAAACTCCAAGAATGAGCCCTCATCCACGAGAAGAGCAATTCGCTCTCTTGCTGTCTTCTTCCCCTGAGCATGAAGGGCATCAATTTTATGCTGCCCCCCCATTCGTTCTGCGCGGTTTTTCCGATTTTGTAATTCTTCTACATCCTGCCTCATCTAGACATTCTCCTTTCTTATTCCTTAAGCAATCTCCTAAGTACTTTTCCTGAAGAAGTAGCGGGTAGCATCTCTCGTATTTCAATGGTCTTTGGGGCTTTATATGCTGACATATGAGACCTGGCCCACTCAACTAACTCTTCTTCAGAAACCTTGCTTGAAGGCTGAAGGACCACTACTGCTTTAATTACTTCACCTTTCTTTTCGTCAGGTAGTCCGATAACAGCTGATTGCATGACGGAAGGATGTTCATTCATTAAGGCTTCAACATCCTCAGGGAATACACTATAACCGGAAGTCTTGATCATTTCTTTAACGCGACCACGGAAATACAAATAACCATCTTCGTCTAAATGACCAATATCCCCGGTATATACCCAGCCGTCTATTAAAGTGGCTTCTGTTGCATCTGGTCTTCTATAGTATCCTTTGAAACAACCTGGATTTTTGATCACGATTTCTCCTTCTTCATTAGCTTTTAACTCTTTACGATCTTGAAGATTTAGGATTTTAATTTCGGTATCATGAATCGGAATGCCACAACTACCAAACTTAATATGATCTTTCGGCATAAACGTGTCACATGTATGTGTCTCACTCAATCCATAAGAAGCTTCAAAAAGTAGACACCCGTCAGTAAGGTTACTCCATTGATCTGACAGTTCTTCTGTTACTTGAAGACCAAAACTCGTAGCAAGATTTAGACGAAGTGATGAGAGATCACGTTGTTCAATGTTAGGCATTTGCATAATCGCCCCATTCATCGGAGCAATGCTATACCACATTGTAATTCGATGATCCTCAATTGTCTTTACAACAACTTCAGGATCAAACCGACTTAATAATACTGTTTCATTTCCGCTATAAACAGGAAGATTAACTCCCATGACCATTCCTGCAATATGACACAAAGGCGCATTTGCTAGCAGTTTATCTTCTTGTGTCACCTGATTACATGTCATAGTAGCAGCTGTTTTAAATAAAGCATTTTCAAATGAAAGCATAGCCGCTTTGGGTCTACCAGTAGTACCAGAAGTAAATACAAGTAATGCAGTATCACTCATATCCACCTCTGATGCCTGAAATTGTGTAGATTCTGTATGAATAATTGATTCAAATGTAGTGAATCTGGAAGAGTGATGGTCCATTTTCAATTCATTAGGTATAGTTGAAAAATCTGCCACTTTGATAAACGTTTGATAAGAAATTGTTACAATAAACGACAAATCCACACTTGATTCTTCCAACATTGGCAATAACTCCAGACCACAAAATACCCCTTTAACATCTCCCTCGTTTAGTAAATAAGATAATTCTGATGACTTATACATCGGATTTAAGGGAATGACAACACCGCCTAGTTTTTGTATCGCATAATGACAAATTAAATATTGAGGGCAATTTTGCATGTATAAAGCAACATGGTCCCCTTTTGAGATCCCAATCTTTCTCAAATAACTAGCGGTTTGATTTGTGTAATCGTTCCACATTTTCCAAGTTAATTGAAATCCATAGTAATGAAGGGCTGTTTGATTCGGTCTTTCATCAGCGTGATGAGCAAGATAGTCATGTAGCGGTCTTTTTCCATTTAAATAATTTAGTTCTCGAGGAACGGTAATTGGCCAACTGGTTTTCACATGTTCCATGTCTTCACCCTTTCATACTGACCGTATAGTATGTACTTGTCTTTATCATACATGTTTTTGTTTTGAATATTCAATATTTTTTTGAAGTTTGTTTTAGATAAAAATGGGAAATAGTATCCTATCAACTTGAAAGGATGATACTAAATGAACGAAAACCTATATAGGCTTACTCAGGAATATGAGAATTTTACAGATGAATGTGAAGGAGAAAACGTCAAGGAATTTATTGAAAACTTCATTTATGGTTCGATGGATTATAACGAAGAGAACCTTCCCAAACTAACAGAAGAAATGGGGAAACAAGCACGCAATCAAGAACCCGAAGAATTTAGAAGAGCTTTTGATGAAATGCTACTGTATCTACGAGATCGGTTTGTTGCATTAGATCCCAATAAAGAATATTGGCCACTTCACTATAGGGAAGGCGTTAGCACTTTTGTAGCTATGATAGATGGATTAATTGTTCAATACTTTTCAGGGTTATACACCGTAGAAGACTTAAAGGAAAGAACCCCACTATTCGCCGCTGTAATCTTGAATGGTTTTGTAGGAGTAAATGAAAATGACTATCAAGCCTTATCTACTGACTAAAAAAACATCCTGCCTCACTGGCAGGATGTTTTCGTGATTTACGATTGTAAGCGATAAACTTCTGAATACTTTTCCTCAAGATATCGAATCAAATATTCAGCATTCAATCCTTCACCTGTGATATCTTTTATGATTTCGACTGGTTGTTTAAGTTTGCCATATTGGTGAATATTCTCAGTCAGCCATTCTTTAATTGGCAATAGGGTACCTTCTTCTAGGAGCTGATCAAAATTAGGAAGATCTTTACTCATAGCATTTTTGATCTGGGCTGCATAAATGTAACCGAGCGCGTAGGATGGGAAATAACCGAATGATCCCCCTGACCAATGTACATCTTGTAAAACGCCAACAGCGTCGTTCTCAGGAGTAATCCCTAGATAATCTTCCATTTTTTCATTCCAAATTTGGGGAAGATCTTTCACTTCAATTTCGCCATTGATAAGGCCTTTCTCAATTTCATACCGCACCATGATGTGCAAAGCATATGTCATTTCATCTGCTTCAATACGGATAAGAGAAGGACCCGCTACGTTGATGGCACGATAATAATCTTCAAGAGAAACGTCATCAAATTGACCCGTTGAATAGCTTTTGAGCTTCTCATAATTACTTTGCCAGAAGGACTTGTTTCGTCCAACAAAGTTCTCCCAGAAAAGGGATTGTGATTCATGTATTCCCATGGAAGTTCCCGTACAGAGTGGTGTACCAATCAATTTGGGAGATAGATTCTGCTCGTACAACGCATGCCCTCCTTCATGAATAGTACCGAATACCGCCGTGCGAAAATCTTCTTCATCATATTTCGTTGTAACTCGAACATCACCAGGATTCAAACCAGTTGCAAATGGGTGTACAGTCGTATCCAGTCGTCCTGCCTGAAAGTCATACCCCATTTTCTTAAGGACCTCCACACTGAATGCCTGCTGTTTATCCTGTGGAAAATGCTCAAATAGAAAATCAGTTTTTGGTTGATCACTGGCATTTACAACCTGCTGAACAAGGGGTACGATATGTTCTCTTAATTGATTGAATACGCGGTCAATCATCTTAACTGTTACACCTGGTTCAAATAAATCAAGGAGTGTATCGTACTTATTATCTTCATAGCCCCAATACTCGACAAATTTCTGATTAAAAGCCACTAGTTTTTCAAGGTATGGACGGAACAATTCAAAGTTAGACTGATCTTTAGCTTCCTCCCAGATGGTCTCAGCTTTCGAACTGAGAATAACATATTCTGAATATTCTTCTGGCGGAATCTTAATATTTCGCTCATACTCTTTATGGCATTCTTCTACAGTTTTACGAGTGATTTCGCTTAGTTCACTTTGAATTTCTTCTTTCTTCAATTCATCTAGATATGCTTTCATTTCAGGGGAAACAGACATTTCAAATACTTCTGATGACATCATCCCGATTACTTCTGAACGCTGCTCAGCCCCTTTTTTCGGCGCCCCAGTTCTTAAATCCCAATACAAGACTCCAATGGCTTCGTTAAAACTTGTCATTTTTTTAACATAACGAAGAAATTGTTCCTCTTTTTGCTTAAGTTTATTTTCCAAAATGATTCAATCCTTTCATATGTAGATTTGTGCATTACGATAGATTCGACACATCTTGTTTAACTATGTAAAGATTTGTCGGAAGTTAAAAAATTCAAAAATAAAGAATATAGAAAATCTCATGTTATTCTTTGGATAAGCACAATAGTTCAAGGAGGGATTCAGATGTCCATTCAGAATCTGATTAATGAATTCGATCAGGTAAAAGGAAGAAAACCAGTTACCGCAGACGAACTACTCGACTTTATCCAGATGAATTATTTACGTGGCACGCTTTCTTTAAACGAGTATCAAACTTACTTTAAAGAACTTCATGCGCAAGGTGCCCAAAAACCGGAGTACTTCTCGCATGAAGAATTGAAAGCCTTTTAATCCCTCTTGTTCTATCCTACCATAAGTTGACATCAATACGTAAAAGAAGACGCGGACAAGCTCCACGTCTTCTTTTTTTTAGCTATGTTAATGAGTGGTGATTTCATCAATCACTACTACCACAGCAATCTGGGTTTGATTGAGCAAAAAATGAATTCTACTTAATATACTTTCTCTTATTTTCATCACTTCTCGACCGAGAACGTTGATTTCCTTTACGAATCTATAAAATTTGATAATTCTTCTGTATTGATGTAAAAATGATTAAATAAGCCGATTGCTACTACTTTTTTACCATTCCATAACTCAGTTCGATAGATTGAAAAAAGGTAAGCCTCTGTTCGAGACGTATTGCGCTCGATGTAAGGTACTACAGCAAGATCCACTCCAATTTCAATCAGTTCATTTTGATTTTTCTTTAATTGCTTACCGATCCAGTTGCTATAATCGCTTTGTTCTGGATTAGTTAAAAACATGACAAGGGCTAACAGAGCAAGGAAGGAAACTATTTTAAGTCTCATGATTACCTCCGAATAGTATGTCTCTTCACTACAATATAAAAATTTTCTTATTTTAATGTCTCAAAAAGAATGATAAGCAACATAGGCATGTCATCAACGAATGAGTAACATCGAGAATAAGCTAAAATAACCAATTCAAAAAAAATACCCCTCAACGCAAGTTGAAAGGTATGTTTCAAATTCTTTATATGCTAATCCTTCTTCGGTGGTCTTGGTCCAAAAAATTGGAAGTAATGTGTTTTAATATCACCGTTATACAATTTACGATTCTTTGTTGCACGCTTGCCGTAGACTTCTTCAAAGCGTGGATGAGATGTTAGAATATAGACTGACCACGTATCAAGACGTTCACGGAACGCTTTACCCATCTTACGGTACATGTCTTCGACTTCTTCTCTTTCGCCAAGACGCTCCCCGTAAGGTGGATTTCCTATAAGTGTCCCGTATTCAAATCTTGAGCTCACATCCGTAACCTGCATTTGTTTAAACTGAATCAAGTCTCCAAAACCAGCTTCAAGAGCATTATTTTTAGAGAGATCAACCATTTTCGGATCAAGATCACTACCAAAAATATGCAGAGGTTGATCATAATTTGCTAGATCTTCCGTTTCAATCATCGCTTCTTCCCAGCGCTTCTTACCGATCCACGCCCAATCTTCAGAAGCAAATTCTCGATTAAAGCCTGGTGCGATATTCTGTCCAATCATTGCAGCTTCAATCGGAAGAGTACCTGAACCACAAAATGGATCAATGAAAGGCTTATCCGCGTTCCAATTTGTTAGCATCACCATAGCAGCTGCCATCGTTTCCTTTAGCGGTGCAGCACTATGCAAGTAACGATACCCTCTACGGTGAAGGCCTTTTCCACTTGTATCGATCGTCAGTATAGCTGTATCTTTGTGGATCGCTACCTCGATTTTAAATAATGGGCCATCCTCGTCGAACCAGGACACATTGTACTTTTCCTTCATGCTCTCTACAATAGCTTTTTTCACAATGGCCTGACAATCCGGAACACTATACAACGTTGATTTCACTGATCTTCCGCTCACAGGAAATTCCGCATTCTCAGGAAGCAAATCTCCCCATGGAAGTGCCTTTGTTGCTTCGAAAAGTTCATCAAATGATGTTACTTTAAATTCGCCAACTTTTAACTTCACTCGGTCTGCTGTTCGTAACCAATAATTTGAACGACAAATTCCTAATTCGTCACTTTCATACGTGACTTTTCCGTTCTCTACTCGTACATTTTCAAAACCAAGATCTTTCACTTCACGAGCAACCAACGATTCAAGCCCCATGGTGGCCGTTGCAATCAATTCGAATTTCGCCATCTTCTCAACCCCAATCTCTATTTTGCTCTAGATTATTTCTCTATGTAAGATTTAATTTCCATCTATATCATACAAGACAGCATGCATTTCTGCTAACTAAATTCAGCTTACTTCTATCGATCTTAAGTATGATTCCATTTTCTTATAATTTAACCCTGTCATATTAATAAATACTCATAAAGTACAAAAAAGCCCTATAAGGGCTTTTCATCAAAGATGATAACGTTCTGTAAGCCATGTTCTGTTCCATCGTACTGCGAACGGGTCTCCCCTCGTACTCAGGTGGTAATCATCTATCTCCAGATGCGTCCTCGCCATCTGGCTCTCTCTCCGTTCAATTCCTTCGAGAAAGCTCCCCTACCATAATTTGGGTTTCTCGCTCGTGGGGTTTACCTCGTTCCACTCTTAATGTTTCCATTAAGACTTCGTCACTGTGGCACTTTCAGAGTATTCGGGCCTTATCCGTTAAGAACTTAGGCCGTTTCCCCGCCGTTAGCCCATATGGACTACCCTGACTTATTGTTTCATCAGGCACGAACACTACGATCGTCTCAGATCGTGCGAGCATGGACTTTCCTCTACATGCCGCTTCTATGCGACATACAGCGATCACCCGAACGTTATCATTATTAGGACAGCAAAAGCAATTATATCTTATTTATCGTCATCTTGCAAGTTTCGCTAGTAATATTTTAATTATAATAAGCTCTATTTATAGTACAGTATGTGAAATTTTTATATAAATTAAAATATAAACCACCTTGGTAAAGGTGGTTTATTCATACAATTTGCTACCAAAAACATGTTTCTCAAGGTTCGATAATCGCTTAAGAATATCATAGTTTGTGTTTCCTGGTTGTGTTTGGGAACGTGTCTGCTGACGTTTTTGTTGTTCAGACACACGATCCATCTCTCTTCTTAGACGTGTGTTTTCTTGACGAAGTTGTTCAATATCATTCTCAAAACGTTCGTAGTCCTTAATAACTACATCAAGAAACTTATCGACATCATCCTGGTCATATCCGCGAAACCCGCTTTTAAAATCTTTTTCAAGAATATCTTTCGCTGTTAATTGAGTCGGTTGTTGCTCTGCCATTTTATCACCTCTATATGTATGCAGTTATTGTCTTTATTTTATTCTTCCAAAAGAGTTTCATCTTGTCAATTAGAATCTCCATAAATTATTCTATTGACTATAGAAATCAGGATTACTTTCACGTAAATCCTGCTCGATTAATTCGAGATCAACAGGTGTGATGGTAAAAACTTCGTAACTGGCATCATTTCTCTGTCTGTTCTCGCATTCTTTTAAGTAATAATCAGGTGAACCCGGTGTTTCTTCATCGTAGAGAACAAGCATAGCACTACTTTTCCGGACTAGAAATTCATTCTTTGCTTTTAATTGCCCTGGGTTTTCATACGGTCTACTTGTTATCGATTCAACAAAGTCTGCTTCAGACAAGATCATATTATAGTAATCCTGAGTTGGCTCTTTCCATTTACTTTCCTGTTCAAGAAAGGGTGTTAATA
Organism: uncultured Bacillaceae bacterium; assembly: GCA_963739655.1. GTDB lineage: Bacteria > Bacillota > Bacilli > Bacillales > Guptibacillaceae > Guptibacillus. The sequence goes on from CAVUAW010000018.1 coordinate 208,922, forward strand.
CAGCTAACTTTAAATCAGGGTACTCTTCTCTAAGATCAAGCGTCGTTTCCCCTGCCCAGAGCTCGACACCAGTTTGACCACTTATAAGTATCCACTCAATATCTTTTTCTTCAATAAGCTGTGAAATCCGCATTCGTAGAGCAGCCTTAATTATTGGAAGCCCAGGATGATCATCATTAAAGATGCCGAGTTCATGCGCTTTATACCCGGTGACTAGCAAGACGTTCGCCACTACGACACCTCCTATGTAAAAACGAACTGGAAATACCAGTTCGTTTTCATTATATCATGATTATCTTCTTTTTTGAGCCGGACTAACTTGACCTGACATTCCGTTTGGACCTTGCATTGCGCCAGCTACCTGCGATGGATTTGTTGGTGCATACCCTGCAGGCATAGCACCAGTTGGGCGCGGTGGTGGATAATTGTTCATATGCGCTGCTTGCACTTCATTCGACTCAGTCAGTGGATAACTGTGATTATGCTCATACATGTGGTGGTGAACATTTTTAATATGAGTAGGATGAATGTGATCAACATTGTGTTTATAATAGTGATTCTTCACACAACATTTAGTTGGATAAACAATTGGACTCGTTGGACATGGCCCTCCTGGACCCGGACCCTGCATTGCTGGACTTACTTGGTTTGGCATGCCGCCTTTCATAGCTGGACTCACTTGATTCGGCATATTCGCGTTTGGCCCTTGCATAGCTGGACTCACTTGATTCGGCATATTTGCGTTTGGTCCTTGCATAGCTGGACTCACTTGATTCGGCATATTCCCATTTGGTCCTTGCATAGCTGGACTCACTTGATTTTGCATATTCCCATTTGGTCCCATGCGATGATGTCTTTGAAACATAGTGTAGGTTCCCCCTTCTTAGATTGGTGATTTCCCTACTAGCCTATGTTCAACTTGTAGTACATGTACTGTGTATTCGTCCTTGTTTTCGCAATACATGAAAAAAATTACGCCTATTTTTTAACAATTACTTCCGAATCATTGGAAATCTGGGCCGATTCACTAATCTGACTCATGACGACCACTGTTAACGCTATAACCATAAAAAACATGACCATTATTACCTGCTTCAATTTCCATCTCTCCATTACATCAAATCTCACTTCTAGAATAAAAGGATCAGTAAATAACTGTTGTTGATTCAAAAGATCGAGGAATCAACTCGATTAGCTAAATGACTAATAAAAAAATAACAGAAACTTCAATATACTACTCAAAGTTACAACAAGAGACGACAATTGTAAACGGTGATTCAACAAGTTTTCTCAAAGAAATAGTCGAATGGTTGTCCTTTATGCGCTTGCCCGGGGAATAATTGACTGAAAATGATCTATTTCCTACCAAAAACGAGGTTATCTCGCGAAATTCGCTTTCTGATTTCTTCTTCATAGTTCGCTTTTATGTCTAATCGGTCAAACATCTTTAAGCAAAGTTCCGCTGTCATACGAGCATCATTTAACGCATGGTGTCTCTCATGGCGCTCAATATTTAATTTGCGAATCAAAGAGTCCAATTGTGGATTACTTTGAGGAAATATTTCTTTTGCAAGTGCTTCTGAATCCAAATAAGGAGGCAAATAGTCTGGTAAATTCCATTTTTGAACGAGTGTTTGTAAGAAGTAAACATCAAATTTCACAGGATGTGCTATTAAAGTTGTTCCCTTACTAAATGCCATAAATTCCTCAAATGCCTCAATAAACGTCCTACCGGCTTTGATTTCCCCAATTGTAAGTCCAGTTAACTGTCTAACAAATCGAGGTACTTTGTGAACTGGCCGAACAATCCTATAGAACGATTCTTCAAGTATACGGCCTTCAACAAGATCAATTTTGACCGCCCCGATCGAAATAACTTCATCTCCGAGTGCAGGATAGAATCCAGTTGTTTCAAGGTCAAAGACCGTAAAATAACGACTGCTTGCTTCTTGATACAATAGCAATGCTTCTAATAACCGATCATAGATCGTTGAACCCTGAACGCTTCTTATTCGCTTTTTCCACTTCAAACGATCATATATATAATAACGCATTAATTTAAATCCTAACGAGGGCATTGTTAAATACTCCGATTCCTGCGGAAGCTTAATTCGCTGACCTGTTGCATCCTTTTGGCAACGAGTAAAGCTTCCCTCATTTTCCTTCTCTCTTCCTTCTCCCACTCAATTGGTCTGACTAGATTGGAAATATCTAGCTCATTGTTTAACTGATGCAGGTTTTGTCTAACGCGGAACGTATATAAATAGTGAAGAGCCGTTTCGATATTAATCACATCACGGTGATGGAAAATTTCCTTGCGTTTTAATTCATGTAGTCTTTTGATCGTGTTTACTTCCTGAACACCATATTTCATAGCAAAAATCCGGATTCCATTCACGATTTGCATGATCGCTGCTTTCTTGAGATCCAGCGTTTTTTCTTTTCCACGGAGTTGTAGCTTGCCGATCGGATTTAGAGGAACACGGAAGCGAATGGTATCCTTCATCAAAAGCATTTGAAGAGTGTGCGCCTTCCTAATACGCTCTGTGATTTGACTTCTTAACGTACGTGACAAATCAAAATCACCGTATATTGCTCGAAAGTCCATAAAAATAGTGAAATTACGAATTTCCTCAGCATCGGTTTCTGTTATCCAGCGATTTACCTCTGTTTGCCAGTTCGAAAGAGAACGGCGCCATTTTGGATTTTTCGCCATAATCCCGCCCTCACACTCTGGCAATCCACAAATCGTAAGCATCGTATTTATTTTCTCGGAAAAGATGCTAAAGAACGTTTCGATTTCTTGCTTATGTTCGAGATGTTCATAATTATCAATAATTAATCCATTATCCTGATCTGTACTAAAAGCCTGTTCTTTCCTTCCCTCACTGCCCATCACAATGAAACAGAAATTGACCGGTGCTCTTCCGTACCCCTCCTGCATCATCTCTTTTTCTGCCAATAAGATAATACGTCGATGCATTTCATCATTATAATTCGACATCATTTCGCACACTTCATAGCCGAGGGTGTTCTCATCAAGTAATTCTTGTATAAACAATCTAAATTCTTGATGTATAAGTGGTGATAAATTTTTGATTTCATTTAGCTCTTTTGCCCTCGACAACCGATATGAAAGGTCAAGGTAAGATGATTCCTGTATTCCTAAGAAAGATTTAGCTGAAACCATACCAACAAGGCGATCTCGTTTAACAACAGGTAAAAGTGAAACCTTATGAAATTTCAAGTAAGCAAGCGCTTCATAACTAAATGCATCTTCTTCAATGAGATTTGGTTTTTGATACATCCATTTATGGATTGGATCCTGAAATTGTCCTCTTGTAAGCGCACTAATAATCTCAAGAGGTGTAACGGTGCCCATCACGCTTTCTCGATCTTCACTAATAATTACACCATCATAATTCTTAGTACGAAAAAGTTCAGCAGTTTCAAGTACGGTATAAGTTGGAGGAATAGTTACCATAGAATCCATAATGGAACTTACTCGTGTTCGGTACAAAGCGATGTTTTCTCCGTCTGCTTCTCTGTCCCTCTCCTGTTTAATTTCATCGTATAGACTTCTCATACGCTCGCCGATCGTATCAAGAACGTTATGTGAAAATGCAGGATTTTCAGTCATAATCTTCAGCATGACCTCTTTTTTAATTCGAATCACCTGACAGTCTTCATTCGCTTGAACAGAAAATGTCATCGATTCATCCGTCAACATAATCATGAGACCGACAAGATCACCTGGATAATAAAAACGCATGGTTGTCTGTTGACCATTTGCTTTATGGACAATATTTTTTGCAATGCCTGAAACAAGCAAATAAAGCGTATTTGCATCTTCATCTTCATGATAAAGAAATTCACCTTTTTGATAGGTTGAGAAACGAGCAGATTCCATTAACTGTTCAATCTCAGCATCACTAAGTGAATGAAACGGTTCTTTTTTCTTTAAAACTTCATAGAAATCCTGCATGACGACCTCCTACTGCTAGCGTGCTTCTTTTTGTTCAAGTCTTTCAATTCGCTTCATATATTCCAAACGTTCACTTTCTTCTTTATTTTTAAGGATACGTTTTTTTCTTTTCCATTTTTGGAAACCAGATAGAGCATAGTGAAGAGCCTTCTCATAGTCTTTTTCTTTATGCTCAAAGTACTTGGCAAGTTCGATATCACTTTCTTCATCACTTGTCGACTCAGAAAGATCAATCCAGATCGTAATCGCTTTATCTATGTTACCCTGTTTTTTATAAATGCGGGCAAGCGCTTTTCTTGCCTCACGTTCATGTCGACCCGTTGTTTTTTCGTATATTAAAGCCGCATGGTCTTCTTCTCCAACGGCTTCCCACCATCGTGCCGATTGATATTGCTCTCCAGCAGATAAGGACTTGCCTTCGTGATCGAGAAGAAGGTGAGACATTCGAATATAAAGAGTAATCAACGACAAAATATCTTCTTCATTATGCTTAAGAACACCAGCTATTAAATCCGGATCAGGGTCTTTCACAAATTCAAAGTACAGCATAGGGGCTAAATAACCCGGGATATCCTCTTTACGTTCGAATCCCAACTGCAGTTCTTCTACGTTCGATAGTCTAACGGATTCCATTTCATTCTTCCAGAATCGCCTGGCCCCATGTAAGAGATCAAAATGACCAAATTGCGGTAGTTTCGGTACCTGCTCACGTATCAGCGTATGTCTTGTTTTCACTTGAGGCCAATCAAAAGCTTTACCATTGTACGTAACGAGATTTTTAAGTTCTTTCACATCTTCAAGAAAAGCGTGATACATCGGAACTTCTGCCCCTGGTCCCGGGAGAAAATACTGATTTACGGAAATCCCACTCCCGGTATACTGACTGTATCCAAGAAGGAAAATCGTGTTCCCGACCCCTCCCCCAAGTCCAGTCGTTTCTGTATCAAAGAACAATAAGTCGGATGGCTCAAGATAGCGTGATGAAAGCGGATGGTTTCTGTGAAACTTATTCCATCGCTCCACTACATCCTCCAGTTCTTGAAACACATAATTGCCGTGCTGATACGTTGTTGAATACTGTTTTTTTCTAACAAGTGCATAATCTCCGTCTAAGAAAAATGGATGGGCATCCAAATCCCTCCATTTCTGAAGATGCGGGACAGATTGGATAGGCTGACCATTTTTCGGTGCAGCCTCCTCTCCCGCGCCTAGGTTCATATGCTTCTTCATACGATTCAACTTACCCTTCCGTGACATGCGAATGCTCACCTCTTAAATACTCCAGTAAAAATCTTGCCGTTTCTTTACTATTTTCACCTGTCTCACCCGAGACACCTACGCAAGATGGACAACCACTTTCACATTCACAGTTGACCACAATTGATTCAGCTTCTTTCAAAATAAAGCTTAGTTCCTGATAAACGCGTTCTGAAAGCCCGATTCCACCAGGGTAGCGATCATAAAAGAAGATGGTCGGTCTATTGGAATGAATCGCTTTGATCTGGGGTGTCACATGAAGATCTGATACATCGCACATTACAAATAGAGGCGCAACGTTTCTTAGAACATTACCAAGACCTAATAAACCTTCTTCTAAACGGTTTTCCCCCATGGTTTGTACAAAACTTTCTGGAAAATCGAACCAACATGCATTCGTGTGCAGCTCTTCTTCAGGTAAATGAATCGGCCCTGAGCCAATGTTTTCATGTGTTTCAAATTTAATTTTTTTAAAAATCGTCGCCATCGCATTCACCATAACTTCTCCATAAGTCGCTGTTGTATGTGGTAGTGGCTCATGTTTGTCTTCCTCAAGCACCTTAAGTTGAACGGCAAGGTTAGCATCCGTGTAATAATCTACATCTACTTCGCGTACCCATGCCTTTTTCTCATCGTAATCAAGCAGCTCGACTTGATATTGAACTCCTTGATGGAGATAGATCGCTTCCTCATGGAGAAGTGTCATGGCACTAAACCGATCCATTTCACCTATAACCTTCACGTTCGATGCCGTTGTTTGATCAATGATGACCACGTTTTCCTGAGAAGCTGAGCGGAGGCTTACATTGTGGGCCGGAAAGGCATCATTCATCCAAAACCAACGGTCCGCCCGATGATGAAGCAACTGTTCTTCTGTTAAGAACTCAAGCACATCTTCTACATCTTCTCCACCAAATGTGTCACCTTGTTTAAACGGCAGTTCGTATGCTGCACACTTCACATGATCCACTAGGATGATCAAGTTATTAGGATTCACTCGGGCTTCTTCTGGATTTCTTTCAAAGAAGTAGTCCGGATGTGTAATCATATATTGATCAAGAGGACTGGAGCTAGCCACAACAAAAACGACCGATTCATCCTGACGGCGACCTGCTCGACCAGCCTGCTGCCACGTACTGGCAATCGTACCAGGATAGCCCGTTAACACGCACGCTTGCAGCTGCCCGATATCAACCCCAAGCTCTAGCGCATTTGTACTTACGACACCCTTAATATTGCCATTCCGCAGCCCCTGCTCGATTTCTCTTCTTTGTTTAGGGAGATATCCACCGCGATAACCCATAATCGATCTTGGACCTAGCTCACGTTGTTCCAGCTGCTGTAAGTAGGTTAGAAGTATTTCAACACGTACACGGCTACGTGCAAAGACGATCGTTTGAATATTGTTCCTCAACAGTTCAACGGCAATATTACGTGCCTCAAGGGTTGCTGAGCGTCTGATATTAAGCGCTTGATTCACAACAGGCGGATTGTATAATATGAAATGCTTCCGACCAGTTGGAGCCCCATTGTTATTAATGAGCGTAATGGGTTCACCTGTCAGTTCCTGAGCGAGCTCCTTCGGATTCGCAATCGTAGCTGAGGTACAAATAAATATCGGCTTACTTCCATAAAATTCGCAGATCCTCTTTAACCTTCTGATCACATTCGCTACGTGGCTACCAAAAACACCCCGATACGTATGAAGTTCATCGATGACTATCACCTTTAAATTTTCAAAAAGTGAGACCCACTTTGTGTGATGAGGCAGAATGGCAGAATGAAGCATATCAGGGTTGGTCATAACGATATGTCCAGCTTTTCGCACTATTTGCCTGATTGTAGGAGAGGTGTCTCCATCATACGTATACCCTTTCAGATCCACTTCCATTTCATCAATAAGTTCATTGATTTCGCTTTTCTGATCCTGAGCGAGAGCCTTAGTAGGAAACAAATAAAGAGCTCTGCTCGATGGGTTTTTCAAAATCGTATCAAGCACGGGTAAATTGTAGCAGAGTGTTTTCCCTGATGCCGTTGGTGTCACTGCGACAAAACTATTGCCACGAGACACTTCTTCGTAAGCAGTAGCCTGGTGCGTATATAATTCTTTGATTCCTCTATTCGTAAGTGCCTGTCTAAGTTCAGGTTGCAAACCATCAGGAAACGGTGCTGTTTTCGCTTCTTTTGGTTCAATCGTTTTCCACGTTACGATATTGGAACGATACTTTTCCTCCTGCTGAAACATATCCAGTAGCTGAGGGAGTTTCTTTTTTCCTTCCATCCGATCACCTCAAAAAAATGTCTACTTCCATTGTAGCGAATACGCGTTCGAATGGATACCGTTTTGATTTGAAATAAAACCTTTTCCACTACTTATTGAGAAGCGTCTCGTTGATCAAGCCAACAATCGAGAAGTCAAACATAACTTACCCATTGAGAATATAGTGAAAGACCTGATCAACTAATGAATAATCAACAGTTGATCGATTTTCTAATGAACTTGTCACTTTATCAAGTTTTTCTAACTCTTTGGCTAAAAATGTCTGCAGCAAGGTTGTATCTACTAGCGTCTTTCTATCCAGAAGTTCAAAACATATCACCTTTAGCGATTCGTCCATATTGGATATGTTCACAAGATGATGAAGCGTTCCTCCTGGAAGAGCGCAGTTTTCCCCGATCCACTTGCCATACAGGACCGATTTCAATGAATACAGCAAAAGCTTCTGATCTCCACGCTTTGTATATTCTTTTAGATTGGTTTTACCCATCTTAATATAATGAAATATTAGCGTTTTAGAGGAGAAGTAGTATTGACCCAACTTTCTTATTCTTTTTACTTCTTCTATTTCCTTATAAACAATTGAAGAAGCTAACCATTCAAAAAGAGAAGGGTTCGATTTCGTCAGGAGTTGAAGTGCCTTACGTATATCCCACCCATGGAATTCAATATGATCAACAGAGCGTTCGACGACGTCATTTTGTGGAAAAACGGATAAATACCATTTTGGATGATGGACATATAGGAACCGAACATCAAAATCACTTCCCCTAGTATTATAGCCAAACGCCCTGCTCCCAGCTTCACAAGCGTAAAGTATCGTGATCTTTTCAGTTCGTTCAATTTCCAAAAGCTTTTCTGAAATGATTCTCATTTTTTGTGACCTCTTCATCTACAAAAAAGCTACCTCGGTATCATCCCGGGCAGCTCCTTCGTTTATTTTTCTAATACCTCGATGACTTTGTCTACATCCGTTTCTGGCAAAGAACAACTAAAATTCTCACAAACATATATTGTGGTCTGAGGGGATTGTTCAAATTTTGAAGCAAAAGGAGCAGCATCTCTTAACGACGTAGGTTCCTCCACGCTGATCGAGGTAAGCTCCGGCAAAAATGCTTGCTGTAAGAACCGTTCCATTTTCTTTTTCTCAGCATCATCTTGACGACCAACAACAACTATTTCTTTTGGTGATGAAAGCGTATATAACTTACTCATTAAGAAATAGGCGTGTCCACTAGAGTAAGAAGATACATCTCCAGAGAAAGTCTGAAACATACGATTTGCCCACTCATCGTATTTCATTTCTCCCGTCAATTTTGACAATCGAAGTAGCTGAAGAACGGCAACACTATTACCTGAAGGGAGTGCACCATCATGAACATCCTTTGGCCTTGCAATTAACTCATCTGCATCATGACCATAGAGATAGAAGCCACCAGAACCGTTGTCCCAGAATAAATTATACATCTCCTCTGTCAGTCTCTTCGCTTTAATAAGAACTGCTGGATCATATGTTGCCTCATATAGTTCATTTAAAGCCCAAAGACCATAAGCATAATCATCATGATATGCCTTATGCTTTACTTCTCCATCGCGGTAACGAGCCATCAATCGTCCATCTATAACAAGGTTCTTTTCTATGAAACCAAAGGCTTGTTGAGCCACCTTAATATACTTCTCCACGCCAAACACCCTGCCAGCTTTAGCAAATGCAGCAATCATTAGCATGTTCCAACTCGTAAGAACCTTGTCATCTTTATAAGGATGTACGCGTTGTTCACGGGCTACATAAAGCTTCTTTCTGGCCTCTTCAAGCTGTTCAGCAAGTGTTTCTTCCTTCTCATCGAAAGCTATAGAAACCTTTGAAACATCCGTATGAATTAAATTCGGAATGTTTTTCCCTTCAAAATTACCTTCTTCCGTAATATCAAACATTTGATTGTATAGCGAACCAAGCTCTTCACCAAGAATGTTACGAATTTCCTGGTCTGTCCAAACGTAAAACTTGCCTTCCTCACCTTCAGAATCAGCATCTTCTGCAGAATAAAACCCACCGTCTGAACTAGTCATGTCTCGTTGGACATATTCAAGTACTTCGCAGGCCACTTTCTTATATCGGGCATTTCCTGTAACCTGATAGGCTTCTGTAAAGGTAAGTGTAAGCATTGCGTTATCGTACAACATTTTTTCAAAGTGTGGTACTAACCATTCTTGATCAACAGAATAACGTGCAAATCCGAATCCAATGTGATCATAAATGCCACCGTTAGCCATGGCATCAAGAGTTCTTGTCACCATTGTTAACGCTAAATCATTTTCATATTTCCGATGATACCGAAGCAAATACATCAGCATATGTGGAGAGGGGAATTTTGGAGACTGACCAAAACCGCCATAGATCGTATCAAATGAGTTCTGCATCTGCTGGAAAGCCTTATGTAAAGGATCCTCAGTCAATTCCCCACCCTCGGCATTTAACTGCTCTTGAAGTGAAGATGTTATTTTATTTCCGATTCCAGTGATCCGTTCAGGATTTTCTTGATATTGCTGATAAAGCTGCATGATGGCATCCTTAAATCCAGGAAGGTTGTATTTACTTTCTTTTGGAAAATAAGTCCCCGCATAGAACGGCTTTTGCTGAGGCGTCAAAAATACGTTAAGCGGCCATCCGCCCTGACCCGTTAACCCCTGGCATACCTTCATATAAATCGAATCAATATCTGGTCGCTCTTCACGATCCACTTTAATCGATACAAACCGCTCGTTTAGTAACTTCGCCGTTTCTTCATCCTCGAAACTTTCCCGCTCCATAACATGACACCAATGACAGGTAGAATAACCGATCGATACAAGCACTGGCTTATTTTCTAGTCTTGCCTTCTCGAAGGCTTCATCTCCCCACGGATACCAATCGACGGGATTGTGAGCATGCTGCAAAAGATAGGGGGACTTTTCATGAATCAATTTATTCTCATGGCGTTGATTTTTCCGTTCCTCTTTCATTCATTCATCCTCCTCCATTTTGTTATCTATCTACAGTTTAACAAATTCCTAACAATTTTAATAAGAAGCAAGAAAAATAAGCGGTAGTTTACCGCTTATCATAGGTTTTTTTAATATATTCTTGCTCTTCCTCATTCGTCATTAAACGCTTAGCTTTTCCGATTGTTCCCCCGTTTAAACTCCAGATATAGTTATGGACTTCTACTGCGTTTCCAAAGTTCCCTTTGTCCCATTCCTTCAGTGTTTCCAAATAAAAATCATAGTATTTATACTCGTCTGCCGTCCCCTCTATTTTTTCTAAAACTTTCAGCATGTTATCAATTCGTTCTTCTGATATTTGATAGATTCCCCACTTCTTATCAGCAACTACTTTTTGATGCGTCATCCCGTGTATGTATTCTTGAAACTTATTTTCAGAAGGGATTCCATTTTCTGAGATTGATACTTCGCCGTCTCCTAGATAACGAGCCGGATCGACTGATGAACCTGATGCCTCTGCCGTTGTTTCTTTAGTCCCACTTTCCTGTTTTAAAGTTGTGTCCAAATCGGAAATAAACCAGTACGCAAGGCCCAGAATGATAACGACAAGTGATGAAATTGAAATAATCAAGGTTTTTGTTGAAGGCATTTTAACAAACAGCTCCTTTAAGATTTTGATTCCATTATCTAAATAAGGCTAGTGGACCCAGGATTAGTGATCAATACTTTCAACTTCTTTCAACTCTATTATCGAATAGGGTATTTGTTCCTACTTTTACATAGTTTGCTAGATTCGCCTCGCGAAGTCAATGTTTAGTGGATAGTAGATAACTGAAAATCTATTATTTCTGTAATAAATGACAAACGTATAAGCATGTCCCTTCCAGTTTGCATAGATTACTAGTAAAAGGGAGGTGTCCTTATTGTCAAAACGTAGTAGAGCAAGTCAACCAAAATTATATCTAAATAAAAATAACCAAACTCAAGGAACGCAGAATGCTCCAGAATCAGCACCAAGCTGTTCTCGTTACTGTTCTAACGTTTGTCGTGCACTATTCCCATTTGATTTCAACCGCTGTTTCAACGATTGCCTTTCCTGTCAGGAAGAGCTTGTCTTTGAAACGGATCACGAGTTTTACGACGAATAAACCACAAAAGTCACCTTGATGGTGACTTTTGTGGTTCATCTTAACTTCTTGATACCATTTTCCTTTTTAGGTGATGGGAAATATCCATTCAAAGGGTGGATAAAAGTAGTCTATAAAACAAAAAAAGGAATTTGCAAAAAACTCAGCAAACATCCTTTATTCCGATAACTACTGTTCAATTCCCATCCCCTAATACTGCTGTTACCCCCCAAACTTTGTCGTAAGCCCCATATCCATTTATCCCGATATCAAGATCGTGGAAATAGCGGTGAAGCATTTTAACATCCCTCGTATTCGGTTCTTCTATATAATCCAATGCGAACGATTTTACAGCTTCAAAATCTTTTAGGAGGTCTTTATTCTGTTTCTCACTTTCTAAATAAGCATTCACACAAGAAATGATATAGATCGCTTCGTCTGTTTGATCAGCTTTGTTGAGATGTGATATTTCACCATAACCTGTTGTTTGATTGTAATAAGTATGAATGGCCGATATAAATTCGTTAACATCTTTGTATTTCAAATTGGTACTTACGCTTGCAGCAATCTCGTTCAATTCTTCACCAGAGTAATCTCTACTAAGAAATGCCTTTTTTTTAGTTTCCGCTAGGACACTTTTTGTTGAAGATACTTCCTGATTAATCGAGAAAATATAATAGATTGTTATACCTAGGGTAATGAGCGTAGCAAGACCAAGCATAACTAACATTGTCCTGTTATTCATTGGCTCCCCCTACTTGTTAATAACTTCAAAAAAACTTCTCCCATCGAATAAAAAGCGATATCTCATCTCGCGAAGACATCGCTTTTAAGAACTTGGATAGTCTTTTCTCATGGGTATCCTACTATTCGCCAAAGGTTTCGGTCACTCCAAATGTATCTTCATGCTTATACTGATTCAACGCCTTATCAAGATCATGAAAGTATCTATGAAGTTCTCGAATTTCTGTCTTTGTGAGATCTTGCATTGCAATTCCTCTCATGGATTGTAAATCTTTCTTAAGATCCTCAAGAATATCCTCGTCATCAAGAAAAATATCACTATATGCTATTAAAGCATCTGCGTGAAGTTGTTGTGCTTCCATATCCATTTCCCGATCAATCATTCCATATCCTGTGGTACGGTTATAGAATGCATGGAAGTCAGCAACAAAATCTTCTACATGGCTGTATTCTGCTGGAAAAGTTGCCGCTGAAACAATCTGATCTTTCGCTTCAACTTTCGTACCGTTCATTTCTGTATGAAGTGAGAAAATATAAATATAGAGAGCAGCGAATGTAGCAGCAACAAGGAGACTGAGTATGGAAAACAACATTTTGACTTGATCCATTTCATCTTCCCCCATTCGAGTTTCTCTCTATCTTTCTATTGGAATCGCTTATTTAGCAAAACCGAATATATTTTTAATTTTTGTTACGCCCCATTTAGGATCAGGTGATCTACTTTCTTCACGAAACCGGTCCTGAACGACAGCCATTAATCTTTCTTCTCTAGCTGACATATGGTCTTCAGCTATCTTTCTCTCTTTCGTAATCTCATATTGATAGAATTCTCGCTCATCAACAGAAGTGTCAGCGAGATGATCAAGCTTTTTCCCAATGGTACTTAACTCCATCTGATTAATCGTTGCATGTGCATCTGATGCCGTTGCAATTTCTTCGTGAACAATTTCATGAACCTGGTGGACAATATCTTTCTCTAATCGTTTGACCGTGTCGTCTATCTTCAGTAATTGTTTCACCTCATCAGACTCTACAAAGGAAACGATTTTAGATAGTGACGATCGAATATCCTCTTCGTCTTCAGATTTTTCCTGCACTGGTGTGTCTACATCAATTACCGTTTCCTTCTCACGCAATTCAAGCGTATTGGTAATAACATCCTCCCCTGCGCGACTTTCTTTCATATTCTTGATTAGTTGAAGAACTTCAATATCACCTATTGTATAAGTCCTCGCATTGTTTTCATCACGCGGTATTGTTAAAAATGGAGCGAACTGTTCTTCCCATAATTTCAACGTATGTCGGGATACATTCAACATGGAAGCCACCCTGGAAATCATCATTGTATTTGTATTCATCTTCATTCCTCCCCGTTGATTTTATAGAGTTATTCCATATCCCTATATGTTTTCTCCTGCCTGTTGACAAAGGTTCTTAAAAACAGCCAGAGTCCCTTATAAATAGCTAAGTTCTCCTAAATGAACACGTATGGTGTTAGGTTTTGATTTCAATTTCACTCTATTCATCTTAATTTCACGAATCATGCGCCTCCTTTTTCTCCAACGAAGTTAAATCGACAATTTATCTATCCTTCCAAATAGGCAAATGGAGTCCAAAAAGAAAGCGTTATCATTAAAGAAAATTATGGTAACATAGAATAAAAATTATAATTGAAATGGGGGACGCAATGAGTACTGTGATTACACCTGCCAAGCAGGTCAATATTCGAAAAAGGAGATGGCCGTACTTCATTCTTGGAGGTTTTCTTCTTTTTCTACTCGCTTTAGCAAGCATTGGTTTTTGGTTCGTACAGAAGAGCGCTCCTGAAACGAATGGCGAAATGGTTTTATCTGCATTAGATGCACCAGTTTCCATTTATCGGGACAATTCAGGTGTGCCTCACATCGAAGCTTCTTCATCGAAGGATCTTTTTATTGCACAAGGGTACGTTACGGCGCAGGATCGCATGTTTCAGATGGATCTCAGTCGTCGCCAGGCATCCGGTACTCTCAGTGAAGTAATAGGAGAATCTACAATTGAAAAAGATAAGTTTTTTCGAACACTTGGATTAAGAAGAGCAGCTGAAGCTTCTTTCAACGCGTATTCTGAAGAAGCGCAGCAAATTCTTCAATGGTATGCTGATGGAGTGAATGCTTATCTAACTAAAGCAAAATCGGACAAATCACTTCCAATTGAATTTACGCTTGCGGGATATGAGCCAGGCGAATGGCAACCAATTGATTCTCTCACAATCGGGAAATATATGGCTTTTGATCTCGGGGGACATTGGGAAGGTCAAGCATTCAGATATTACCTTCTCCAGAACTTCTCAGAAGAAGAAGCCTTCGATCTTTTCCCAAGCTATCCCGATAATGGATCTACAGTCATTCAAGAAGCTAAGAAAAGCTCGATTGATGTTACGAAAAGTTTCGCGAAAGCGATTACACCAAATCCGTTTAATGGTAGCAACAACTGGGTCGTATCAGGAGAGAAAACAACTTCAGGACAACCCCTTCTAGCAAATGACCCACACTTAGGACTCGGCACACCGCCGATCTGGTATGAAACTCACTTGAACTCTCCGGAATACAATGTGAATGGCGTTATATTTGCAGGCGTTCCCGGTATTATTGTCGGAAGGAATGAGTCGATTGCTTGGGGTGTGACAAATGTTGGTCCGGATGTTCAAGATCTCTATATCGAGAAACGTAATCCAGATCAACCAACAGAATTTCTTTACAACGATCAATGGGAAAAAGCGAAAGTGCTGGATGAGACCATTGCTGTCAAAGATGCGGATCCAGTTCCATATGATGTAACGATCACGCGACACGGACCGATTCTATCTGAATTCGCCTATGATGATCAACCTGATACGGCACTTTCACTCAGATGGACTGCCCTCGATCCTTCTAATGAGCTTGAAGCAGTTTTGATGATGAATAAAGCAACGAACTGGAACGAGTTTAAAGAGGCACTGACTTCATTCCACACACCTGCACAAAATTTCGTATTCGCTTCCACGGACGGAACGATCGCATATCGCGCAAATGGATTGATCCCAATTCGCAAAAATGGTGATAGCATGCTCCCTGTGCCTGGTTGGAATGATGAATATGAGTGGGAAGGGTACATACCATGGGATGAGCTCCCAACAATTGTGAACCCTGAAGAAGGCTTTATTTCAACAGCTAATAATAAAATTACTACAGATGATTATCCTTATCACATTACACATACCTGGGCACAGCCATACCGCCAGGATCGTATTCGAGAAGTGCTCTTAGGGAATGACGAATTGGAAGTCA
This sequence comes from uncultured Bacillaceae bacterium, assembly GCA_963739655.1. Lineage (GTDB taxonomy): Bacteria > Bacillota > Bacilli > Bacillales > Guptibacillaceae > Guptibacillus. The sequence goes on from CAVUAW010000018.1 coordinate 224,603, forward strand.
ACGATATGATGAAGCTCCAAAATGATTTTGTGAATTTACAGGGGAAAGAATTTACACCCATTCTAACTTCAGGGCTTAACAAAGATGACTTAACCTCAGTCGAAAAAGAAGCGCTTAACGTCCTAAAAGATTGGAACTTTAATGATGGGAGAAATGAATCTGCCCCACTTCTCTTTCATCTATGGTTAGTCGAAATCGAGAATGTCCTATTTAAGGATGAAATCGATAAAGATATGATGAAACTTTTCGAAGGAAAAAGTCAGGTTGTGGATCAACTGATCAGGCAAGCTGCAAAAGGCGAAGAAGGTCCCTGGATTAAAAAGGCTGGTGGCTTCTCGACCGTATTGACTAACTCTTATAAAGCCGCTGTTGCGCGCGCTGTAGACCTTCAAGGACACACGCCAGAAAAATGGGCATGGGGAACGTTCCACTCTGTGCCTTTCGAGCATCCCCTTGGTGCTATCAAACCTCTTGATTTGATCTTCAATCCAGAGGTGAATGCAATGGGCGGAAGTCGTGTAACCGTTGGTGCAGCCGGTTGGAATACTTCCACAGGTTTAGTGGATCACGGAGCACCTTGGAGAGGAATCACAGATTTATCCGATATTCACACGAGCTATAACGTCGTTTCCCCAGGACAGTCCGGTTACGTGTTTAGTAAATGGTATGATAACCAGATTGATGACTGGATAGAAGGGAACTATCACGAGTCAAAAATGAACGGATATGAAACGAAAGCAGATCACCTCATATTAAAACCTTAGGCTTTGTTGTGATGAACAACCGCTTCGAATAAAATTCATTTGCTCAGACTATATTTCATCATAAGGGGAATGACCCAAAATCGAGAATACAATCCTATAAGCTAACAGAGCGAAACCACACAAAAAGAGCCACCTTAATTTAAAGATTAGGTGGCTCTTTTGTATTACCTTTATACTAACTGTCACTATTTCACCGAAACTGTCCAATCCTGAGTATCTTCTAACTTTCCAGTTTGAATTCCTGTAATCGTATCGTACAGCTTTTGAGAAAGTTCACCGATTTCATGATGATTAATCACCATTTTTTTGCCTGCCCAGTTCAGTTCTCCTACTGGTGAGATCACGGCTGCAGTACCTGTACCAAAGGCTTCTTCAAGCTGCCCTTTCTCTGAAAGCTCATGCAACTCTTCAATCGACACTTTTCGTTCTGTCACAGGGATCTCCCATTTCTTTAGTAATTCAATCACGGACATTCTCGTAATTCCGTGTAGAATACTACCGTTAAGCTCTGGTGTGACCACTTCGCCATTGATTTTAAAGAAAATGTTCATGCTTCCAACTTCTTCAATATACCGCTTCTCTACCCCATCGAGCCATAGAACGTCCGCATTGCCATCTTTATAGGCTTTTGCCTGCGCTTGATACGCAGATGAATAGTTTCCAGCTGTTTTCGCCATACCCGTACCGCCTTTAACAGCTCTTGTGAACTTATCTTCTACGCTGATCTTCACCGGAGTTAGACCTCCTGAAAAATAAGAGCCAACTGGAGAAAGAATTATCATTAATTTATAAGTATGAGACGGTGCAACAGAAAGGTTTGGTTCAGTTGCAATAATATATGGACGTACATAGAGGGACGTACCAGGTGTAGATGGGACCCAATCCTGTTCAAGGCTGATCAATTCTTTTAGATAACCCATCACACGCTCTTCATCAATGGGAGGAATGCTCAAACGCTCACTGGAGAGATTTAAACGCTGAAGATTTTTCTCAGGTCTAAATAATAGAATTCGATCATCGGCACGGTAAGCTTTTAGACCCTCGAATACGGTTTGGCCGTAATGAAATATCATGGCCGCCGGGTCAAGCGTTATCGGTTCATAAGGAATAATACGAGGTTCATACCACCCTTTTTCTGTTTCATAATCCATTACAAACATATGGTCCGTAAACGTTCTTCCAAAAGGAATTTGATCCTTCTCGGGCTTAGCTTTCAAATTGGTGCTTTTTACAATTTCTACATTATTACTCATTGCCAGGACTCCTTACTCTATTGAAAAATGATTGATATGCATAAGAGCCTCCTTCTACATGAAGGGAACTCATTGACTACTTTCCATTGTACTTCCAAACTCTAGTGAGTTAAAGCTTTATTGTACAGAAAGATATTAAAATTCAGTTATTTTATAGTTATACAGTTAACAGTGCTGGTCCATAAAAGAAATCGATCTTTCATAAAAAGACTTTGTTTATATTTGTAAGCGATACCTATCAAGTTATTGCAGCATTTCCGTACATCCTCTTCAAAAAATACAGACTTTTTTACTATTATTTCTATTGCAAGCGATCGTGATTTTATGTAAATTAGTCAAGTATGTTTAATAGGAGGTCTCATCATGAATCACACACAAACGACTCAAAGAGTGCAAATGGTCGCAGCGGATCCGTCGGCTATCGGATTATTCGGCCTGGCAATGGTTACTCTCGTAGCATCATCTTCAAAGCTCGGTTGGACTGACGGCGTTTCATTCGTTCTCCCATGGGCAATTTTCCTTGGTGGTATCGCACAGCTCATCGCTAGTTTCCTAGATGCCAAACACAACAACACATTTGGGACAACAGCATTTGCAGCATTTGGGCTTTTCTGGCTCGGTGTTGGTACTTCTTGGTTAATTCAATTCGGTGTTTTCGGCGATGCAGCTGCAAGTGCTATCGATCCAAAGCAGCTCGGGATCGCGTATATTGGCTATTTAATTTTCAGCTTATTTATGACAATTGGTGCAATGGAGACTCATAAAGTACTATTTTTTATTTTTGTATTTATTGATTTCTTATTTATTGGCCTCACCTTCTCCACTTTAGGTATTCTACCTGAAGGAATGCACCTTCTAGCTGCTATCGCTGAATTCTCTATTGCTTTACTAAGCTTCTATGGCTCAGCCGCAAGCGTATTGAATGATCATTTTGGCAAAGTAACACTCCCTGTGGGTAAACCATTTGGTATTTTTAAGTAAGCATAATCTGGGGATATCAAACAACGGCGAGCCTATGTCCTAGAGGCTCGCCGTTGTTTTTCTTTTTCTTCCCTTACTGCTTACCAATATTGGGGATTTCATTGCCACTTATAGTAGGATATTTGGAATCAACCCTTTTGATTCATCGTGCACAGAAGGATAATTCCATTTCAACCTTAACTTCAAGCTAATTGACCATTCGATTTTGATCTTTCCAGAAGGATTTCCTGATCACTACTTTTTGAATCTTACCTGAAGCGGTTTTAGGAAGTTCTTCTATAAATGAAACACTTTTAGGAGCTTTGAAGTGCGCCAACTTCTCACGACAAAAAGCAATCAATTCATCTTCAGTCAATGTTTCGTTCTCTTTTAACACAACGACTGCATGAGGGACTTCACCCCATTTTTCATGTGGAATTGAAACGACAGCTGCTTCAAGAATGAATGGATGATCATACAGTACACCTTCCACTTCAATGGACGAAATATTCTCACCCCCGCTGATGATGACATCCTTTTTACGATCGACGATTTCAATGTTTCCATTCTCGTCGACAACCGCCATATCTCCCGTGTATAGCCATCCGTCACGAATCGCTGCGCTCGTTGCTTCAGGGTTTTTATAATAACCTTCCATAACACCATTTGTTCGAGTGATGATCTCTCCAATCGCTTTCCCATTGTGTGGCACTTCGTTTCCAAGCTCATCCACCACTTTTACTTTACTACCAATCATGGCATATCCCGCTTTTGCTTTTAAGCGATACTTATCTTCTGTTGGCCGCAAAAGGTCACTTGAACGGAGCTCAGATGTCGTGATTAGTGGCGATATTTCAGTCATGCCATATACTTGTATGAATTTCCACCCTAGATTTTCTTCTACTCTCTTCACAAACGCTGGTGGTGGTGCTGATCCAGCTATTACAACACGTACTTCCTGTCTAATATCTGGTTGTTCTTTTTCATAGGCTTCTAACACCATATTTAAAACGGTTGGTGCCATATGTAGAACGGTCACCCCATGTTTCTGTATCTTATCTAATATAAGCTTTGGATCTGTTTTCCGAAGCATCACTTGTGTTGCGCCATTAGCTGTATAATAGAATGGAGACCCCCATCCATTTACATGGAACATCGGAAGCACATGAAGCAGAGTATCCTGATCACTTACACGCAAGTGATGCATAGCTGATAGTGCATGCAAGTAATTCGCACGATGACTTAGCAATACCCCTTTTGGATTGCCAGTTGTCCCACTCGTATATAACAACGAGGCAATATCTGATTCCTCTAATGCTTCCCGTTCAAAGGGCTCCTTTGAAAAGGAAGATAACCAGTTTTCATAAGCCACATACTCATCTTTATTGTTCCCATGAATTATGACACGCTCTAGTTGGGCACAGTTAGGTAAAATTTCCGAAACGAGTGGATAAAGCTCTTCATCTACAAACAATACTTTACTTTCGCTATGCTCAAGAATAAATTGGTAATCCGTTGGCTTCAAACGTGTATTCAACGGAGTCATTATCCCACCTAGTTGAAAGACGCCATAAAATCCTTCAAGCATTTCCACCGTATTTGGAGCTAAATAGGCAATTTTATCTCCTTTTTTCACACCAAGCGTTTGCAATCCACGAGAAAGCTGATTGACACGTCCGTTCATTTGTTTGTACGTTAAGACGCGTTCATCCGATATAATTGAAGGCTCTCCTCCATACAAGTCCACTGCTCGATCAAGAAAATCAGTCAAAACTAACGGTACATTCATCACATCAACTTCCTTTCTATTAAAGCGTTTACATTCCCATTGTAATCACTCTTCTGTTATATATCAACACTTTAATAGTAATACAGATTTCAACACACAGCATGATAAGCATCACGAATAAATCCATATGAGAATCTTCATTTCAACAATCCATTCTTTTCTATTTTTAATTAACGATAATATCATTATGTAAATATAAAATAAAAAAAGGAAACTCCTTCTTCAGAAAATTCGATTCAAGTAATCTGCATGCCCGCGAATCAATTCAATATCATCCGCCGATTTTATCCAGAAGAAACGAAACGATAAACCCGCCTCTTCTCCACCTCCTGTAGGATAATGTATCCACTCATCTGGAGCTTTTAATATTTTCATTCTATAAAAATATCTGTTATGTATGGCTCCATCGTCATTCTCCCAGTAATCTTGTGCAATTAACTTTTCAAGTTCAACACCTTTCAAACCAGTTTCTTCCTCTATTTCCCGTATAGCAGCTTCAGACGGACGTTCATTAGGATTGACGGTTCCCTTTGGTATTTGCATTCCCGCTTTGGCAATTGGATGTTGAAATACGAGAACCTGAGTTTTGCCAGCCATGATTCGCGTGACATAGCCATAGGCTTTTTTAATAGGTTCCATTAACTAACCACTCCTAACGAATTGTATTCTTACTCCTATTCCTCATTTAGATATAAATATTCCACAAAAATCCAAATAACTTCAAAATATAGCCGAGAATGTCTTTAAAAATAAATTAATTAATATAAATTATTCATGTAAGCGGTTAAGTACAGGGCTATGCATTGAAATTCAACCGAGGATAATTTAACCTATGAGAGTAGGTATAAAAGATGACTGGATGATGGACACTGAAAAGGGAAAAATAAACAGAGTTACGTCCAACTTTTCTTCTGTAACTTGATTAGCGAACTAAAATGAACTAATCGAGTATTAAAGTACCTTAACATGGTTTTACCTTACTATATAACGAATAAGCAATTATGCTTAAAAGAGGGAGAAGTGACTATGTCAGAATCAATCGTAAAAGAAACAGATGGACAACGCGCTGTCACTCAAGACGAACGCGAACTGCTTGATCAGCTATTAGATCCTAAAGTACAAGAATCACTAAGTGTACTAGTGAAAGAACTTCCTAAAGTTACTGAATTAGTGAATATGATGTCTAAATCATATGATACTGTTCAGTCACTAGCAACAGATGACGTATTGAAGAGTGATACAGTTGAATTTATGTCTGAAATCATTAATCCTGTCAAGAATTCTGTTAAAGACGTAGCTGCAAACGCAATCGAAGCCAAAGACCAGGCTGAAAAAAGCTCAGAGGTTATTGGACTATTCGGACTTCTTAAAATGCTAAAAGACCCACAAGCTCAGAAGCTTTTCAGATTTGTAAATGCTTATCTTAAAGTTTCTGGAGAAAAAAACAACGAACAATAATAATGATCTGCTAGGAATGGAGGAACAATCATGTCAAAACAAATAGTCATTTTGGGCGCAGGTTATGGTGGGCTTCTTTCTGCTTTATCCGTACGTCAATACTTAAACGAATCAGAAGCAACTGTTACTTTAATAAACAAAACACCAACGCACCAAATCATTACAGAACTGCACCGTTTAGCAGCTGGTAATATTTCTGAAGATGCTGCGGCACTACCTCTAGATAAATTGTTAAAAGGAAATGATATCAACTTAAAAGTTGCTTCTGTTGATTCATTTTCTGTTGACAATAAAGAAGTAAAACTTTCAGACGGGTCTACACTTTCTTACGATGCACTAGTCGTTGCTCTAGGTAGTAAAACAGCATATTTCGGGATTCCTGGTCTTGAAGAAAACAGCATGGTATTGAAATCAGCAGAAGATGCTAACCGCATTCATGCTCATGTTGAAGAACGTATCAAAAGTTTCGCTGCTTCAGGAGATGAAGCAGATGCTACAATCCTAATTGGTGGTGGCGGTCTTACTGGTACTGAACTTGTCGGAGAACTAGCTGATGAAACACCGAAGCTTGCTCGGAAATACGGCGTTGACCCAGCTAAGATCAAATTAAAGCTTGTTGAAGCAATGCCGAAGATTCTTCCAATGCTTCCGGACGAGTTAATCACTCGTGCGATGACAAGCCTCGAAAAACGTGGCGTTCAATTCTTGACTAACCTCCCTGTCACTAACGTTGAAGGTAACGTTGTTGAGTTGAAAGATGGTCAAAAAATTGTTACAAATACGTTCGTGTGGACTGGTGGCGTACAAGGAAATCCACTCGTTGGAGAATCCGGAATTGAAGTCAATCGTGGACGCGCAACGGTCAACAACTATCTTCAATCGACTTCTCATGAAGATGTATTTGTTGCTGGTGACAGTGCCGTCTACTTCAAACCAGGGGAAGAACGTCCACAGCCACCAACTGCTCAAATTGCTTGGCAAATGGGTGACCTGATCGGGTATAACTTGTATGCTTACCTTTATGAAAAAGACTACAAAGAATTTGAACCAATTAACTCTGGTACATTAGCAAGTCTTGGACGTAAAGATGCGGTTGCTCAAATCGGAGGTAACGCCACATCTCTTAAAGGACTTCCTGCCTCTGTGATGAAAGAAGCAAGTAACGTTCGTTACCTTTCACACATTAAAGGATTGTTTGCACTAGCATACTAAAATACACATTATAAAAAAAGGTACTGTGAAGAAATAACTTCACAGTACCTTTTTTTATAGGGATAGTATCGTTCATTCATATGCATAAGCAATTACACACTCTTTGACCTCTAAAATGCAGTTGGTATTAAAGTGAAATTAGTTGTTACAACAATATCTAAACAAACGGAGAGCAACAGGGCTTACTACTTATCTAATGACACCTTCACCATCCGATCATCTGCATTAACTGGTTTGCCTCTACCATCTTTGTTGTTCGTTATCGCATATAAAGTATCCTCATCCTGGTATATCGAACGAATTCGTCCAATCCCTTCTTTCACAACTTTTGTGCTGTGACCGTTAAGTTGAAACGATCTTATTTCCTCCCCTCTCAAGCAAGCGACATAAAGACTGTCTTCCTGAAAAACCATACCCGATGGCGCCCATGTGTCTTCTCCTGATTGGTAAAGCGGATGTTCCATTCCATCTGCCACTTCATCTCCTTCAATTACCGGCCAACCATAATTTTTTCCAGCATCGATTTGATTAATTTCATCATGTGCTGATTGCCCGTGTTCAGAACTATAGAGCTGTCCATTTTTATCCCAGGCAAGTCCCTGAGGATTACGGTGTCCATACGAGTAGACATATGAGCCAGCAAATGGGTTATCTTCTGGAACGTTTCCTTCCACATCCATTCGAAGAATTTTACCGGCTAAACTATCCTTATCTTGGGCTAGCTCAGGTTTTCCAGCATCTCCTGTTGTAACATACAGCATGTTATCAGGTCCTAATTTCAATCGACCTCCATTATGAAACTGTGAACCAGGGATCTTAGAGAGTAGCTCATCTGTCTCTTTCCAAGAGCCATCCATCAACTCAACTTTAACCACTCTATTAAACGTCTTTCCATCTTCTAGGTAAGTATGATAGAGAAATGCAGTTTTTGATTGAAGAAAATCTTCTGCTAACTCCATGCCCAAAAGGCCAGCCTCTCCTTCACTATGAACAGATTTTGAAAGTTGAAGAGGCTGACGCTCCAAACTATTATTATAGTTTGCAATCACGCCTGATCGTTCTGGTAAGTAAAACGTGTTTTCTGATTGGAGGACCTCCCACGGAACATTTAGGTTTTGAATAATGATTTGTTCTGAACTAGCCTCCTCAATAATTTCTTCGCTAGAGCTTGATTTTGGCTCATTACTTGAGCAAGCTGTTAGGATGATAATTGCACAAAACACCCCCCTAATTCTCATATCGCCTTCCTCCATTTCATGTCCTTCAACTCATTTCACCAAATTGAGTAAGCTCTACTTACCTAAAAAAGACTACTCACAAATCATCAGGACATTCCCGTCAGGATCTTTAAAATTAAACCAATGACCATTCTCAATTTCTGTGACAAGTTCGATGCCTTTGTCTCTCATAAAGGTATAAGCCTCTTTAATATCTTTTGTATTGAAATGAAAAGGAGGTGTTTGATAAGTGTTTTCTTCTGAATAAACCTTGCTATCCAAAACTAGTCCCGTTTCAGTCATCGGCACGACATAGAGATGTCCTGCTACAATTTCGCCAGTCGCCGGAATACCAAGTAAATCACAATACCAGTCTTTTGCAGATTCAATGTCTTTTACTGGTATAAAGACAGCACCAACTTCATTTAGAATGGGATTCATTCGAACACCCTTCCTTTCATTATCTATTTTCAAGGCTATTTTAGCTTATATTGTTGATTTCTCGATTTTTGGCTCATTCGAGTGAAACCTTAGTTTCACTCGCCTTTCAGCTCTGCTGAAAGGTCGCCCTGTGATGACCATTCGTCTGAGCAAATGAATTTGCTCGAAGCGAATGGTCATCACAGGGCGTAAATGAGCCAAAAATCAACACTGTTCATTAACATAGCCATTTTCAAACTTACTCCTTGTCTATCTTGATCTGAACATATAGAAGATAACGTATTCAGAAAGTGAAATTAATCTTTCATTTACCATGATGAGTAAAACCAATGTTACATTTAACTTATCAAATATTCCCACAATTCACCACCATTGAGTATAGAGGGAGGTTAATTATTTGGATATCGAGAAATTTTTAAGCGAAAGATTCACTATTCTAGTAGATCTTTTCCCCTTAACTTGCTTTAACGTTGCTACGATAAGAAAGCTAACAATCACTAATAATAGCCATGAACTCACCTTTCCTAGATGCACAAGACTCCATGCATGTGTTTGATTTGGATATTCCCAAGCCCCAAAGAATGTTGCGATATTTTCAGCTATCCATATAAAAAAACCGATAAGGACAAATGAAAATGCGAGCGGCATGCGATAACGAGTTCCATTAACTGTGTATGTGACCCACGATTGCCAAAAGACGATGATGACAAGCACGGATAACCACCAACGAACATCAATCCAATAATGGTGAGTGAAAAAATTCAAATAAATCGCAGCCGTAAGTGGTACAACTACCCAAAATGCCGGCCACTTAATGAGTTGAACGTTTAACCTTCTCCACGCCTGACAAAGGTAACTTGCTACACTTGCGTACATAAACCCGCTATACAAAGGCACTCCAAAAATCTTGGCGTATCCTGCTTCGGGATAAGCCCAGGAACCCATATGCACCTTAAAAAGTTCAAGGGTGAGACCGATAAGATGGAACACTGTAATTACCTTTAGTTCATCCTGTGTTTCAAGTCCAGAACGTAGCATCCACCACTGCATTAAAAGACAAATGATGAGCAGCCAGTCATACCTTGGTAGAAAAGGAAGTGGAATGATTTGTGTTATAGCCAAAGAAACGAAAATTACGATAGGAAAAATACAGGATAAGGCTTGCTCCCAACCAAAACGCAGGAGTTGTTTTATCATCCACATAATTTGTGCCTCCAACAACCTTCTTTACTAGATTTGATTTTCTGTCTCACTTTTATATTCTAAAATATCACCAGGCTGACACTCTAGTGCTTTACAGATCCCCTCTAAAGTTGAAAAACGCACCGCTTTCGCCTTCCCATTTTTTAATATAGAAAGATTAGCCATCGTTATTCCTACCTTCTCTGAAAGTTCTGTTACGCTCATCTTCCTCTTAGCCAGCATGACATCGATATTGATAATAATCGCCATAATAATCACCTCATACCGTTAAATCATTTTCTGATTTTAGTTCTATGGCATTTTTTAATAGCTGTTGAAGAACTGCAGAAAATACCGCGATCACAAGTGAAGAAAATACGAAGACTAACCCAATAACTATGGCGCCTGGTGCATCGTCTCTCTCTCCTATGAAATAAAAGAATGGCATCACTACTAAATACACAACACTTATAGTGACGGCACAAAATTTAATATTCCTTAATGCCCTGACAGATGATTCCGAGAAAGCATTATCCTTGTCAATAAAGTGTAAAAGTCTTAAAGCCTGGTACAAAGCAATAAAAAATGGGATTGCTGCCACATACATACCGATCAAAACAGGATATAGCAAGGAGGCAATAGCTGAATTACTTTGTGATGCTTCAATAGCAATCCAAGGCAACCAAAGTACACACAACAAAAGTACCGTAAGTCCAATAAGATAAATGACTACCTTTAAGAAAATTGTTGAACCTCGATTCATAAGAAAACACCTCACTTGATATTGTCAATTTAATTTTAAAGCAATATTTATTGTTTTTCAATAAACATTTATTTATTATTAATACAATTTTATTGTTTAACCCCAATACTTGGAACTAAAAAAAGAGAACCACCATCTAGAATGGAATTCCCTTAGTTATTGGCTATGTTAATGAACAGTGTTGATTTTTGGCTCATTTACGCCCTGTGATGACCATTCAGCAGAGCTGAAAGGCGAGTGAAACTAAGGTTTCACTCGAATGAGCCAAAAATCGAGAAATCAACAATATAAGCTAACATAGCCTAGTTATTTAATAATCGCCCTGATTCGTACTATTAAAGAGAGCAATACTTATTAATTGGTATTTGGATATGCTTCTTAATTCCTCAATTACTTGTTAAAAATAGTTTCAGCCGATACAGTCCCGTTCACTGCTTCGTTATAGCTGCCGCAATATCATAATCTACTGGGTTAAGTTCTGTCTCCACTCCAAGAGCGAGTCTTGCGAGTTCGCGTCCAAGATAAGGACCAACCGTAAGACCAGAAGCACCCAGGCCATTTGCAGCAAGTAAATTTGGGGTATCGGGTACATACCCAAATACCGGTAAATATCCTGGTGTAAACGGTCGAAATCCTACTTTCGCTTCTAGAAATGTACTATCAGCTAATCCAGGAGCTACTGAAAGGGCTTTACTGAAGATCTCTTGAAGTCCTCCTGCTGTTATACGACCATCCATTCCAGCTTCATTTTCATGCGTTGCTCCAACAACAACCCGTCCATTGTCAAAGCTTAATAAATACTGATCGTTAGGAGGCATCACGACTGGCCACTCATTCGTTATTTCATTTGTTATTTCAAGATGCACAATTTGAGCCTTTTGAGAGCTAACTTTAAATTGAAGACCCAAAGGAGTTAAGAGCTCTTCTGCCCAAGCTCCAGCTGTTACTATGACTTTATTTGAGAAGAAGGTCTCACCTTCAAATGTAACTCCAGAAACTTCATCGTTTGACCAATGTAGTTTTGCATTACCATATTTGATAGTGGCGCCATGCCTTTCTGCAGCCCGAAGAAGAGCATTGCGAAGCGCAGCCCCATTTACTCTTGCTGCACCACTAACAAATACAGACTGAAAATCTTCAGCTAAAGGGGGGAATAGCTTCCTGGTTTCCTCCGATGATAACTTCTTGATATCACCAATTTCAGGTGCATCTTCTCTCCTTTTTTTGGCTCGATCCATCATTTTATCTAATTTTGTTTCATCCGTGTGGAGGCTAAGAGCCCCGACTTTCTTATAACCCGTTTCAGTCTCCCCGTCCTCTATTAATTGTTGAATTAAGTCTGGATAGTATTTGGCTCCACCTTTAGCTAGTCTATACCATACTTTATTGCGACGCTGTGAGAGCCACGGGCAAACGATACCAGCTGCAGCTTCCGTAGCCTGTCCAGGTTCTTGTCGGTCTATTATTGTAACGTCTACCCCTTCTTTTGCAAGATGATAGGCAGTTGAAGCACCCAGTATGCCTGAGCCAACAATAATCATTGAGTTCATAAGTAACACCTATTTCGTTAAATTCGTTTCGTTTTTCATTTTACACACATTTACTTCACCGCTCAAATAACCAATTGGTTTTCTGATGGATACATTCCAACTAAGAAACAACTTTCTTATATGTAGACTTATAATTATGCTAAAATAACACCATTACACAATGAAGGAGTCTCATCATGGAAAAAAAACTGGATCATATCGGAATCGCCGTAAGACGTTTAGATGAAAGCGTCCAATTCTATACCGAAATTTTAGGCGGAGAATTATTTGACCGCTATCGTAGTGAAGCTACAGGAGTTGAGAGTGAGATCGCAGTAATAGATCTTGACGGAAGTCGCATTGAATTGCTTATGCCTACAAATAATTCCACTTCTCCAATAGCTCGTTTTATGAAACAAAAAGGAAAAGGCGTTCACCATGTTGCGTATGTAGTCGATAACTTAGATGAAGCTCTAAAAGAATTAGAACAACAAAACATCCGTGTGATGGAAGAGACACGTCGAGTGAACAAACACGGAAGAAGGTTAATTTATTTAAATCCCGCTGACACAGAAGGTACAATCATTGAATTCTGTGATTACCCAAGAACTACAATTGAATAAAAGCTAGTCGAAAGACAAGAATCATAAATAACAAAAATGTAAGCACAAGAAGGACATTTAGTCTTGTAGGCAAATCATTATTGCGATTGTTTTTATCGCTCATGTAATCTCTCCTTCCATTGTCTTAATTCACACAAATGTGGCACTTATGTTTCATTTCAAAATTGGTTCTAGTTTGTTTATTCGCATGGTATTTTTACCTTTTCAAAGGTATGGATTTCCTTATCGTTTGCATTTTAGCACAAATTCGCTTGTTACAAACTATTTTTGAAACAATTATTGATTTGAAAGTGGCTCTTTTTTGCTTCAACCTGCTAGCATTGCCTCTTACTATATTATTCGTATTCATTTGTTTTTTTCATATGGATTGCACAAAACTTCGCTAGCTTTTTAGTGAATGAGAAATTGGAACACGCTTTGAGAAACGTTCATAGTGGAAAGATTAGCTGTTTGGTACTACTTGGTTGCAAAATGATGATCTTAGTTTTTTATGGCTACAAAAATCAAAGCAACATTCATAACAAAAATGCAGCTTGTAATTAAGCTGCATTTTTGTTATTCCATCTATTTTTTAGACCTATTAATTATGAATGCTTCTATAAGGCAACTTCCACCCATAACGGAGGGAAAGCATGCGAAGAAATACAATGGTACCAAATAGTAACATTAACGGAAGTAGTTCTTGTGGATAACCAAGCCCAATTAATAAACCAGCCATCATAGCCCAAACAGCATATACTTCTTTCTGCAAAACAGTTGGTTTCCTTCTCGCTAATAGATCACGAATGATTCCGCCACCCGTTCCTGTCATTGCAGCAGCAACCATAGCTGCAATAAATGGGTGTCCCATCACCTCTGCAAAAAGAGCGCCCTGAATCGCAAATGCTGCAAGGCCAATGGCGTCAAAAAAGCTACCCCATTTCTCCCAGTAATAGTTAATCCAGCTAGCAGGGAATACAAAAATAACAAGAATTGTCCCGATCGCAATCATAATGAGAACATCTTGCTCCCAAATGGAAGAAACCGGCACCCCTATTAATAAATTTCGTATGATTCCACCACCAAATGCGGTCGCAAGCCCGAGAACAATTACACCAAGAAAATCAAACTCTTCTTCCAATGCAACCAGTGCTCCACTTGCAGCAAAGGCTATCGTACCAATAATATTAAGAATTTCCCAAGTCACACCATTACGCCCTTTCACCATCTATTGAAAGTTAAAGTGTACGTTAGCTTTCGTCTGTTATCAAGCCTTATTTTTTTCATAAACTATGGGAATGTTAGCCTATATTTATGATTTCTGGATCTTTGATGCATACGAGTGAAGACTTCGCTTCACTCGCCTTTCATATAGCCAAAATAATAAAAACCCCCTGTTGGAGGTTAAGAAGTAAGATGGTAATGCATTTCAATTAAATCTTCGTCTGAATGTGGAATCTCTGTCCCTTTTACAATCTGAGCACCATTGATACATCCACTCGTAAGTAAAATAATATCATTTTCCCTACCTAACTGAAGGGACTTTAAGACACCTTCTCGTCTCGTATTTGTACGATAAATATTCGGTGCAGATGGATTTGAAAACCCTGACATCACCTTATCAACGATAACTGATGGTTCATGATAACCTGGATGGTCTACTGTTACAATGACTTCATCCGCTCTTCCTTCAATTGCTTTTGCCATTTTTGGCATTTTCTCAAAATCTCTAATACCTATTCCTGCAATCATGACGATCAGTTTGCGATACTCCATCTTTTTCACCTCATCCACGAGTCGTGTTAGGGCAACTGGGGTATGGGCGTAATCAAGTATAATCGTCTCGCGATTTGGTCCACTTATCACCTGAAATCGACCTTCAGGACTTTCTAATTGTGGGAGTACCTGAATAATTTCGGATAGTGTATAACCAAGTAATAAAGCAGTTCCAACTGCGGATAGCACATTTGCCACATTATAATCTGCAAAGACCGGAACAAAAACATCATATGCTTGACCATGTGAAATCAGATTAAATGATGTACCATTACCCTTATATCTTAAATCAGTGGCGATTAGATCAGCCTCTGCACTTGGGTTTAAGCTATAACTTACTTTACGGTGGTTAAAGATATAGTTAAGCTCACTCCCCATTTCATCATCTATATTGACTACCGCTGCTTTCGCTTGATCAAAAAGTTTCATTTTACAATCTTTATAGTGTTCAAATGTATGGTGGTATTCCAAATGCTCCGGAGAAATATTTGTATGGATGGCTACATCAAACTCTATGCCATCTACCCGCTTTTGATCTAGGGCAATAGACGATACTTCCATCGCTACACCTTTGTCTCCACAATCAACTAAATCTTTAAAGATCCGATGAAGATCAAGCGATTCAGGAGTCGTTGGCGTACTTTTCTTATATGGGATTTTCTTCTTCGAAGACCATATTCCTGTCGTTCCGATAGAGCCAGATGGTAATCCAAGTAATGATAGTAGTGATCTAACATAAGCTGCAACAGTTGTTTTACCATTTGTGCCGGTTACTCCAACCGTTTTTAATTGTTCGTCTGGCGACCCATAATATTGCATTGAAAAGGAAGCCATTGCTTTTCGAACATCATCGACAAGTATAAATGTACAATAAGGAAAACGACTTGCAAAGCTTCTTGTTAGATCCTCTCTTTCAGCCACTACTGCTACCGATCCATTTTGAATCGCATCTTCTATGTAATTGTGCCCATCATGATTCTCACCCTTAATTGCAAAAAAAACCGAAGAAGTCTCCGCCAACTTTGAGTGAAACGTAAGCTGGGTGATCGTTTGAGTTTCAGGTCCGTAAATTTGTTGGATTGCAGTATATTGAAGTTGATAAAAATTAATCTTCATGGTGAATTCCTCACTTTTAATCATATTATTTACTTTTATTGGAAAATTTTTATTACGAAAGTAAATAATATATTTTTACTTAAATTCCCCATTATTCCTTAATTAAAACAATTGCATTACATTTATCATACTCAAATAGTACCATGTTTCATTCATTAAAAAGCAACAGACAGCCTACACTTTAGCTGTCTGTTTTCTGTTACTCTACCGCGTCATAGTGATTTCGGACAAGATCAGTTAAACTCAATTCATCCAAGAGATGAACAGGAACCAAGAATGTAATCGTAACAACTCCAGGGTGTCTTCCTATTTCAATAGAACCTGTAATGGTTGCTCTATTCATGACTTCAGGGACCGTAATCCTTAACGTATCGGCTGCTCGCTTAAGTCCATTATCTGTAGCTTCATTAAGATTTGCGCCTGTTCCAATAAAAGACAGCGGTAAAGACTCTTCTAATTTTGATACACCGTACATATCCGCAAGTCGTTTGGCTGATTCCTTCTCTTTCGCTGTAAAAGGTTTGGCTAAATGCGGTAGATCTTCTAGGGCTGGGAGTAAAATCGGACCTTCTATCGTAAGATTTTTAATTACAATTGCTTGAAGGTTCACGATACCAGATACGTCAGCAGTATGACCAGCAATCTCACCATTACCCTGCATGGCATGCATGTCTCCGATATAAACACCTCCACCAGGCACTTTAACAGGACAAATTAATACCGCTCCTTCTCTCACACGATTGATATCCATATGGCCATCTGTGCGATCTTCTAATTCCTCTTTCGTTACACTATAATCATGAGGAGCATCAATTAGAAATTGACCAAAGTCTCCAGCATTATGAGAATCCGGTAATGGCCGTGAAGGGGTTGTTCCGAGCTGACCAAGAAATGGACGTAGCCTTGCCATTGTTCCAACTAAATCGCTTGGCGCAAAGGTGACAATTGGATTTTGAATAGAGTTCTCTGGGGTAGCCATAAAAGCCTTCCCATTTTGACCAATATGAGTGGCTGCTGCTTCATCCACCGTAACGCCAATTGTTCGATTTGAATCAAAAGCCATCGTATATCCATTTGTAAATACAAAAGGCGTGACATCCTCTCCACAATTAGAACAACGAATAGACTCAGGACCTGTACCTTCAATCTTCGTATCAGGATATAACTCACCACACCCAGGGCACTTAACCGCTACGAATGGATCACCAATAAATCTTCCATCAACAGGTTGATCATTTCCTGAAGAAGTTGCCATGGAGGTAACCTGCACCGATTTAATTCGTATTGCAATTGCGTCCCCAACTTCAGCACCTTCTACAAAAACAGGCTTTGTCACTTCATGTCCACCGCGCAGACAAGGAGTGATCATTGGTCCCCAACATCCAGGAGCAGTATTCGCTATAATATGACCCCCGTCTTTTAATGGACCAAGCATCTGTTTTGATGGATCTAAAATACCGTTCGTAAACTCATTTACAAAAACCGTTTGCTTTGCTTCCATTGCGTCTCCCCTTTTCATAATTATTCCTCTCTTCATTATAAGAGTTATGTCGATTCATGTAAAAATTTAATTGGCTATAAATAAAAAAACTTTGAATTCGAAGCAATCTTACGTTGAATCAACAATCTTGCAGTGATTGACGAATTCTAAAACCTTGCCTATACTAAATAAACGCAAACATAAAGACAGGTGATGAAATGGAATTTAAAATGCAGTATCTTTCCTTTTACTTAATCCAAGTAGAAGGAAGCGGTGAAAGTGAAGAACGACGTTATAAGCATTATCAAACACTAGATGCAGATAGCTATGAAGAAAGCTCGCTCAAAGACTTTCTCAATGGTGAATTAACGAAAATTATGAAACGAAAAGTAGATCGTCATGCTAAATCTGAAGGTGCTCCCACTAAGATTGGCCGATTTATTGTCGAGCCTGGTCATGAGCTAACGTCCAATCCCAACTATAATTTATTCGATCGCACGCGCTATGCCGATTCTGCGGATGATTTTGAAACAGCTACAGATCAAATCGTCCAAATGTATCTCGATACGAGCGCGATCAGAGGCGGCGTCCTAATTGTCGCTACATCAAAGCTTACTAAGCTCTTTGATGATCCTTTTCTATTCATCTTAAAGTGTGACTTTGAACCAAAAGTGGCAACCATCACAGATGAAGAAACATTGATTCAGAATGTCGAAATGGCGATTACCACGAAAAGTATGAAATCCGTCCAATACCCCTACATGCCAGAAGAAGGCATGATCGACAGCGCCGAAATCAAAGTTCACCAGTCTTCTCACGCCCGCTACTTTGAAGACTTCTTAAAATGGGTCGAATACGAAAAGTCGATGCCTGAAATCGTGAAGACGCAAACGATGGGTATGGTCCAGGAGCACATCCAAGAAACGTATCAGGAAGAAAGTGAAGAAAAAGAAGAGTTCGAACAGGCGATAGAGGAATGGTCTCAGAGCCCGAAGCGTGAGCTACAGGAGCGCTTTACGACCGAACAGGTTGTGGAAGCTACTTCACAAATCGTCGAGCACTCCCCTGACGTTGAGTGGAAGCTGAAGCTTGACCACGTATCAGTGAAAGCGATGCTGTCTGACTTCGGGGAATCGATTCATCTTGCGAAGGTGAACGGGAAGTACGTGCTTGCGATTGAAGCCGATTCGATTACGTTTGAGAAGGGCTTTTCTCCTGTCGAGTTTCATAAGCCTGATACGCTTCAGGAAGTGGTGGAGCGGATTTATAAGAAGAATGAGAATGAGTAGCATCAGGTTACCATTCTCATTAACCGTTCATTCACTAATCCTTCAATTACATATTCTCATTAGAAAAAGCACCTTAAAGGTGCTTTTTCTAATGAGTTTTACTTTTTAAGTATATTTCGTTTATGCCACTTAAAATAAAATTTATTCTCGGGATGTATTCTTATTTTCGCAAGGGGAACAATCCCATACATTCCATAGTCCTCTTCACGTATGATGGAAGAAATGTGCAACCTTCCCTGACCATCAAACGCAATTAACCCTTCATCATATAAACCAGCATGGTTTCGGCAAAGTAACAAACCATTATAACGGTCGAGACGTTCTTTATTTGTACTATCCTTCCATGGCTTTGAATGGCTCGCTTTTAGTAATTCAGGTAATTTAATGGAACATAATGCGCACTTATCTTCCCATAGTGGCATTAATTCCTTTCTAAACTTTTGTTTACCCCATCGCATTTTGGTTTTAGCTTCTGATTCCGTCTCCGTAACTACAGGGATTAATGTATTCCGCTCTACTCTTTTAACCTCATCAATAGTGAGTTCTAATTGCTCTTCGTTTACGCGATAAAAATTCGATTCACTTATTAGCTCCAGTAACTTAATGGCTAGTTCTTCGTTACAAGGATATAAATAACCGGGGTTCCCACTCGCATCTTCCTGAAAGGGTGCATATTTAAGTGGTAGTAAAGGAGAAATCTCCTCAATCTTTTCTCTAACATTCACTGGTATTTCTAATTCATGGTATTCTAAGTTGACTAAATACCCTTCTTCATGATGATGATTCACTATATCGGCTTGCTTTGAAGCCTCTTTGCAATCATTCTCTGCCAAACTAACCGCGACGATATTACCCTTTACATAATGAAAGAATTGATCACCTTCATTGACTTCCTTCATTCTTTTCCAGGAATGTGGTTCGTTGCCGCCTTTGTCTTTTTTTGGTGACCATATTATACCGGAATCTTTCTCTAACTGATATGTATCACCTTGCATCACAATAAAACTATTCATCTTTCATCCCCCAAATAAATGCTTATTTCTCTGGTATCTATTTTACATGAAATCAACCTATATTACTTCCCGGACACTTCCTTAACTCAAAATCCAGGTGGTGAATAAAAAATACCTATCTCCAATAAGGAAACAGGTATTTTGCAAATTTATTCAGCTTTATTAATGACCCTATTCAACGTTTCTTTGATCTCCTTCAGCTCTTCCATTGCCTTTTCTTTTTCATCTGATTTTACAGCTTCAAGATAGGACTGTGCATGTTCAGAAAGGGTCTTGTAAGCCTCTTCCCCTTCCATGCGTTTCAAGTCGCTCGAAATCATATCGATGAAGAGAGCACCTTCTAGAGCAGTAATCGTGGATTTATCTTCTCCCCATTCTTCTTCGCTTTCTTCATATTCATGAAGTGCTACTTTTGAGAAGCCGCGAATAAACGCATGGTTAACAGCTTCTGGGTCGATCTCTGCTACATCGTTTTCAAGACTAAAGTTCTTCTCGATCAGTGCTGCTTCTTCTTCAGAGTGGTTTATGAATGTAATTTGAGATCGATTGATAGAATGCCCATCCTTCAGCTTGTTCCACACGAGCGTGCTCAGGATCTTCTTTTGCTTCCTTAGCTGCTTTTGTGGCATATCCTTCAGGAAGAGCGCCAGTTGCAAGGTAGAACGTCTTCATCAACGTCTTATCTACCATTTGGGTTGCGAGTACAAATTGAAGATTATCATCGTTCTTCTACAGCGGTTTGCATTTCACTGAAACCACCGTCGATTTGAGCAACCATCGAAGTATCATATGCCGCGTCACGTTTTTCGACAGTACCTTTTAACACTTCATAGTATTCCTTCGCTTCTTCGATCTCTTTGTTCACTTCTTCTGTATTGCCCCAGTTTTCCTTAACTTCCTCAAACTCATGCTTAACCGTTAAATAGAAAACCTTTTGCATCAGCTTATCATAAATTTGTTTGACAACTTCTCCATCTAGGTCACCAGATTTTCCAGCTTCTAGAGCAGATGAGATCTGTTGATCCATTTCACCTTCTCTTTGCTCAACAAGCGGTTTTAAATCGCTATTGTAAAGATCAATCACAGCTTGATAGTCTACGTCTTCATCTTCGGAAGCTTTCTCAAGCTCTGCTTTACCTTCTTGAAATGATGAAATGAAATCACCATCTTCTTCCTCTTCATTTCCATTCACTTGATCAGATTCTTCGCTTTTATCCTGTTTTGATTCTTCATCCGATGCATTTTCATTGGTAACATTACCATTTGATTGGCCGCAAGCAGCTAGAACAAGCCCTAGAGCCAGAAATAAATAAAAGATCTTATGTTTAAACACGTTTTATTTCCCCCTATTTTCTATGTAGTAATCGGTATAATTTCATACTCATCATACAGAGAATGATTCTCATTGTCAAGTAGAGACAAAACGATTTAATCATTCATTCGTGGAATTGATGCCTAACATCTATTTTAACGAGCAGCACTTATCCTCACCCAATGAGCTAGCTGAGATTGAAAAGGTTAAAAGAATTTGTAAAGGAAAAGATGAAAATACTCTTACCTTATTTTACAAAATTATTAAGAGCAAACAAAAAATAACTCACCCTAATTCTTAGGGTGAGTTTTCATCTCTATATTGTTTTTTCAGCGGCGTCCACTGTATGTTTCAATAACATCGCGATGGTAACTGGACCAACGCCACCTGGTACAGGAGTAATGTAAGCCGCATTCTTAGAAGCAGCTTCATATTCGACATCGCCCACATTACCTTTATTATAGCCTGCATCAAGCACTACTGCTCCATTCTTGACCCAGTCACCCTTAATAAATTCAGGCTTTCCAACTGCAGCGATTACAATATCTGCTTGACGTACGTGCGATTCAAGATCTTTTGTTCTAGAATGGCATGTAGTTACCGTAGCATTTTCATTTAGAAGTAGTGCTGAAACTGGTTTTCCAAGGATAGGACTGCGACCAACCACTACAGCGTGTTTTCCTTCAGGTTGAATATCATAGTCTTCCATAATTTTCATGATGGCAGCTGGTGTACACGATGGGTATGTTCCAAAACCAAGTGCAGTTTGTCCAAACCCTGCACTAGTTACGCCATCTACATCCTTCTCAATCGCTATTGTTTCAAATGCTAATCTTTCATCAATTTGAGACGGAACAGGATGTTGAAGTAATATTCCATGGACGGTATCATCTTCGTTTAAATCGTTAATTGTTTTTACTAATTCTTTTGTAGTCGTCTCTTCTGGTAGATGAATTTTTGTTGACGTAATACCTACCCGTTCACATGCATTTCCTTTCATCCTCACATATGTTTCTGATGAAGGATCATCTCCAACAAGAATTGTAACAAGGCTAGGTGTAACCTCGTTTTCTTTTAGTGCTTGGACTCTTGTTTTCAGATTTTCTTTTATACGGTTTGCAACAGCTTTACCGTCTAATTGCTTCGTTTCATTCATCATCTTAACTCCTCCTGAACAATGTTAAAGAATGAGCATGCTCACCTCTTCGCCCAGACGACCGGCAATGTACAATGCAGCTCCCTTATGGTTGTTTCCACTTTCGTCGTCAGTTACTGCAATGAATGGTTTCTACGGTTATAGTAGCACAAAAATGGTTTTTTTCAAATGATTTACGTTCATTTTATAGCAAAAAGTGAATAAACAACACGAAAATACATCTAATGTTCGTGTTTCCAATATAAAGCATTTGATTATTCACTGTCCACCTTCCATTTAAACGCTCATAATGAACTGTCATTCTTTACGAAATGAGGGGAAGTTTCATAACAAAAGTAGACCCTACTTCTTCTTCACTTTCAATGATCATCTCCCCACCGTGCTGCTCCACAATGGTAAGACAAACTGATAACCCGAGTCCTGTCCCAGTCTCTTTTGTAGTAAAAAATGGTTCCCCAAGTCGGTTTAGATAATCTTTAGGAATACCACACCCATTATCCTCAATGTATAAAGAAACAGAATCCGGCTGAACAGTCATCGATATAGTAAGCACACCTGATCCCTCTGAGCTGTCTATTGCCTCTATCGCATTTTTCATTAAATTGATTAATACTTGTTTAATTTGATTAGCATCAGCGAAAATATAGACCTCATTCTTAGGAGCATTTATTTTCAATTCAACATCATTCAGAATGGCATTCGATTCGATTAATGTTGTAACCTGCTTCAACAAATCATTTAGCTCCACTTTATTGAAAAATGTATTCTGAGGTTTCGCTAGTGTAAGCAATTCGCTTAGCACCAGCTCTATTCGACTAATTTCCGAAAAAATTATTTCATAATAACTATTGGTCGATTCTTTCTTTTCAAGGAGCTGAAGAAAGCCTTTAACCGAAGTCAATGGGTTTCGTACTTCATGAGCAATTCCTGCGGCAAGCTGTGCGGCTGCAGCTAATTTTTCAGATCGAATCGCAAGATCTTCATTAGTCTTTACAAGTCGTTCCTCCGTTTGTTTTCGGAGTGTTTGATCTTTAATCGTTCCTGTAGTACCCATGAAATTTCCTCTTTTGTCATATTCAAATTTAATAAATACATCACACCAGGAGTAACCGCCACCCTTTTTCTGGATTCTGTATTCAAAAACCGTAGACTCCACGCGATGAAGAAGTAGCTTGTTCATTTGCTCATGAAAGTCATTACGATCTTCCGGATGAAAATAAGATAAAAAATATGTACCAATTGATTCACCTACGTCGAACCCTGTCAACCTTTCCCATGCATGATTGAGCCACCGCCAACTTCCAGATCTGCCAGTCTGAAATACGACTTCATTCAGATTGTTTATAACTGCTCCATAATTCTCTGATAACTTACGGTGTTCTTCTTCACTTTCCTTTAGTTTGGAAAGAAGCATTTTGGAACGATCATAGTGGGAAGAATACCACCAAACAATTAACAATACAGTTATTGTAAACAAGATATCCATAACCCAATTAATTGGAATGTCATTAACTGAGTATAGCCAGAAATCCCAGATTAAAATTGCAATAAAGAAAGTAAAAACAGATATGATTCTTCCCTGGTATTGTTTCATTCTGTCACCAATCTTCTTTTCAATTTATTCCTTTCTAGTTTATTGGAATTTGGTATTATGTGCAAATACTCTGGTGTAATAACGAAAAAACCCTTGAATGGATTCTCCATTCAAGGGTTTCGGATATGCGCCTTAGAGGATTCGAACCTCTGACCCACAGCTTAGAAGGCTGTTGCTCTATCCTGCTGAGCTAAAGGCGCATGATATAGTGAGGAAAGTATCTGTTTGATAGTATACCACGATTTATTTCCTCATGGGAAGTTCCTAATAAGGATTTCTTCTCAAAAAAATTAATTGGAGCGGGTGATGGGGATCGAACCCACGACATCAGCTTGGAAGGCTGAGGTTTTACCACTAAACTACACCCGCGAAATGGCTGGGCTAGCTGGATTCGAACCAACGCATGACGGAATCAAAATCCGTTGCCTTACCGCTTGGCTATAGCCCATTCATGGTGGAGGGGGACGGATTCGAACCGCCGAACCCTGAGGGAGCGGATTTACAGTCCGCCGCGTTTAGCCACTTCGCTACCCCTCCATGATGAATTTGTAATATGGTAGCGGCGGAGGGGATCGAACCCCCGACCTCACGGGTATGAACCGTACGCTCTAGCCAGCTGAGCTACACCGCCATTGAATCTATTCACAAATATGTAATGGTGCGCCCGAGAGAAGTCGAATCCCTAACCTTCTGATCCGTAGTCAGACGCTCTATCCAATTGAGCTACGGGCGCAAAATATATGGTGCGGGTGAAGGGACTTGAACCCCCACGTCGTAAGACACTAGATCCTAAGTCTAGCGCGTCTGCCAATTCCGCCACACCCGCTTGTGCTTTGATGTATATCAGCGACGTTTAAAATAATACCATCGTTTTGCTTCCGAAGTCAATCATTATTCCAAAAAAACTTAAAATGTTTTTTACTCATTATTACTTTGAAAACAATTGACAGATGAAAGCGTTGACAGCTCCCTCTGCCTCTCATACGATATGTTGTAGAAAAGGAGCTGAGTAGTATGAGTTTATCACAGTCTATTACCTATGCAAAAGAATTGGATAAAAAAGATTCCCTCTCTCACTTCAAAAATGAATTTTACTTAAATCCAAACACGATCTACATGGATGGCAACTCATTGGGCATTCTGTCCAAAAATGCAGAAACTTCCCTCCTCCAATCATTAAATGATTGGAAGACATATGGAATAGATGGTTGGACAGATGGTCATCATCCATGGTTTTACATGGCGGAAAACATTGGAGAAATGACTTCAAAGATTATTGGAGCTAAGGCTCACGAAACCATCACAACAGGCTCCATTACAACAAACCTTCACCAAATGCTATCCACGTTCTTCAAGCCGGAAGGAAAGAAGACAAAAATACTCGCTGACTCATTGACCTTCCCTTCTGATATCTACGCGATTAAGAGTCAACTAGAGCTTCATGGTTTATCGCCAGAATCACATTTGATACAAATCGGAAGCAAAGACGGTCGCACGATTAATGAGCATGATATTCTCGATGCCATTAATGACGAGGTTGCTCTTATTCTGCTCCCTTCTGTTCTCTACCGAAGCGGACAGCTTCTTGATATGAAACAACTAACGAAAGCAGCTCACGCTAAAGGAATCATTATCGGTTTCGACCTCGCTCATTCTATAGGCGCCATGCCCCACCAGCTGCACAACTGGGGTGTCGATTTCGCCGTCTGGTGTACATACAAGTATTTGAATAGTGGGCCAGGAGGCGTTGGTGGACTATTTGTTCATGAAAAGCACGTTGGAACGCGTCCGGGTCTAGCTGGGTGGTTTAGTTCAAAAAAAGATGTTCAATTTGATATGGATCACGAACTTGATCACGCTTCTTCTGCGGGTGCTTTCCAAATTGGTACTCCACATATTTTAAGTATGGCTCCATTGATCGGTTCTTTAGAACTTTTCCAAAAGGCCGGAATAGACGCCATTCGGGCTAAATCTTTATCTCTCACACGATTCATGATGAACCTTATCCTAGAAAAACTCGAGTCATTCGGTTTCGAAATCGCTAACCCTAACGAAGATAGTCGTCGAGGTGGGCACGTTTGCCTGGAGCATACTGAAGCCGCCCGAATTTGCAAAGCGTTAAAAGATCATGGGGTGGTTCCAGACTTTCGTTCTCCAAATGTCATTCGGCTCGCACCAATTGCTCTCTACTCTTCTTATGAAGACGTTTGGAATGTTATAGAAATCCTCCACGATATTATGACCAACAAAAAATATGAAAAGTATACAAATGATCGAAATGTTATTGCTTAATGTTGTATAAAATCCCTTCCTGTATTAAATAATAAAGACGATTGACTTTAAGGAGGGAAGCGTTATGGCACAACTTAATGAACTCGAACTTCAAAATCTCCGCCATATGATCGGTGGACATGAAACACTAGCAAACAAACTTGATTCATATGCTCAATCTTGTTCCTGCCCCCAATTAAAGCAAATGCTTCAGAATGACGCGCAGGACGCAAGGAATACACAGCAACAGTTGATGGGCTTTCTAAGTTAAGGAGGGATCAAAGATGAATGAGAAAGATATGGTTAATGATTATTTATCCGTTTTAAATAGCAGCTTAAGTAATTATGGGAGTGTGATTTCTCAAGCTGATAATCAACAGCTTCGTCAGGCGCTTCAACAAATAAGGAATACTGATGAACAAAGGCAGTACAATCTTTATCAATATGCCAAACAAAAAGGTTATTATCAACCAGCTGCACCTGCACAAGTAAATGAAATTCAACAAGTTAAAAACCAGTTAAGTGCTCCCCAACAGTCGCAGACTGATCCCCCTCCTCAAGTCCACTAATCTTTAGCCGGATCACCTCCGGCTTTTTTTGTGTCTTTATACTCATTTTTTCATAATTATGTAAATTGCGTTTCATCCTCCCTATATGTGGATAAAGTCTTTATAGTAAAAAAAGGGAGAGATGTTCATGGATAGTGTAATGAATGCCGTGACAGAGTTTTCAGCCTTCATATGGGGTTACCCGATGATGATCCTCTTACTCGGTGGAGGGTTATTCTTAACAATTCGGCTTGGATTTTTTCAAATTATTTTTTTCCCACATGCTCTCAAGCATACGATAGGTAAAATCTTTAAGAAAGAAAAAGGTGATGGTACAATATCCCCGTTCCAAGCATTTGCCTCTGCCCTTGCTTCCACAGCTGGTGCTACAAATATTGTCGGTGTTCCTGTAGCAATTGCCTTTGGTGGTCCAGGAGCTATATTTTGGATGTGGGTGGTATCCATAATCGGAATGTCCACAAAATTCTCAGAAATCGTCCTGGGTATTAAGTATCGAGAAGAAGATAGCAAAGGGGTCTATGTTGGAGGACCAATGTACTACATAAAAAAAGGGCTCGGGTGGAAATTTGCTTCCACACTCTTCGCCTTTGGTTTAATGATTGAAATTATCCCTAGTGTGATGGTTCAAACAAACTCAATCTCAACATTATCTGAAAGTTCGTTTGGAATGCCGACGTGGCTTACAGGAGCCATCCTAATCATCCTTATTTCTCTCGTTGTTTTGGGTGGTATTCGACGGATCGGTGCTGTTGCAGAGAAAATCGTTCCTTTCATGGTCGTTACATACATCGCGGGTGCTTTAGGCGTCATGATCATTAACATTGACCAATTCCCTGCAGTAATGAGCTTAATATTTGTTCATGCTTTTCAACCTATATCCGCAGCTGGCGGATTTGCCGGGGCTGGTTTTGCTGCGGCAGTAAGATGGGGACTAGCTCGAGGTTTATACTCAAATGAAGCAGGAATGGGAACTGCTTCTATCGCACACTCTGCAGCACATACGCCACATCCCTGCAGACAGGGCTTATGGGGAATTTTTAGCGTATTCATTGATACTATCGTACTTTGTACAGTCACAGCGTTCACCGTGCTTCTTTCTGGCGCATGGAAAGATGTAAAACCATCCAATGCTGCTGATATGGTATCAGATGCTTTCTCAGGATTAATGGGACCCACATGGGGCCCGATATTCGTTTCCTCTCTCCTTTTGATTTTTGTTATAAGCACGATAGGGGTTCTTGTATTTTATGGTGAAAAACAGGCTGAGTATCTATTTGGAACCCCATTTTCAAGAATAATGCGATTTGTTTATATCGTTTCTATTTTCATCGGTGCTATCGGTGGGCTTCAATTCGTATGGGAACTAGTAGACATCACGCTCGCATTATTTGTCGTCCCTAACGTCATTGCCATTCTTTTCCTTAGTAAAGAGGTTAAGGAGCTCACAGACGATTACAGATTAAACTTCTTAAAACAAGCTCAAACGAGAGATAAAGGAATAAGTTCATGATTGCAACTTTTATGTAGTTCATTTACCTAATTTAGGTCCCCTTCCGCTCCTGCCTATATCTTTTCTAGACGCTAACATACAGTGATAAGGAAAGAGAAATTAAAAGGGGGACCTAATATGTATCACGCAAATAATGCACCTTATGGAAATGAGCCTTATGAGCCTTACAATCCTGTAGCTGGAGCTTCATACGGTATGCCGTGTCACCGACCTGCTGGAAATGGCTTTGCGCTAATTGTAGTACTCTTCATCCTACTCATTATCGTCGGAACAGCTTTCATTAAATGTTAGTAACGTTAGCAAGAACCACTCGGTTCTTGCTTTTTGTTTGTGTTGAATTGTCGGTTTTGGTGTTCACTGGTATAGTGAAAAGGAATGCATTATGAAAGAAGTGAGCCGATGAAAACCTTGTTAATTGACATGGACTCTGTCATTTGTGATCTCATGTCTGAGTGGCACCGCAGATATAACAAAGACTATAATGATAATTTGTCCGTAGAGAAACTTTATTGCTGGCGATCGGAAGATTACGTAAAGAGCGAATGTGGCGAGAAAATTTACGAATATCTTGATGAACCTGGTTTGTTTCTTCATTTAGAACCACTCCCACATGCGATAGAGGTACTGGAGCGTCTGGTGAACCAATTCGAAGTGTTAATTGTAACGAGTAGTCGTACATATGCTTATACCGAAAAAGAACTTTGGGTAGAAAAAAACCTTCCTTTTATTGGGAAAAAGAATTTAATATTTTCTCACCGAAAAGAGATGATTCTCGGAGATCTTTTGTTTGATGATGCACCTCACAACCTGACAGCTTTCAAAGACTCAGGTAGAATGGCTGTAGCTATGAATTATCATTACAACCAGGGAATCGATGTTCCTCGCGTCAATAACTGGCTCGAATTCGAAATGTTGCTCTCAACATGGAAGTGAGGAGAATCTTGTGATCCAGAAAAAAGATCTACTTATCATAGGTGGTGGTCCTGCTGGTATCTCTGCAGCCATATGGGCAAAGCGCCTTGGACTTAATCACCTGTTACTCGAAGCACGTGAAGAACTTGGTGGGCAATTAAGTTCGATTCAAAATAAAATCATTGATTATCCTGGAATTATTGTACCTAACGGTCGAGCACTTCAAAAATATTTCAATGAACATGCACAAGAAATCAAATTTGATTTCAAAACAAAATCTACTGTTCAATCAGTTAATTGGAACAAAAGAGAACTCAAAACATGCTCTGGATTCTCATATCAATTTCGGTCGATGCTTATCACAACTGGTTCATCTCCTCGAAAACTTCGTATCCCTGGTGAACAAGAAATGATTGATCGCAAAGAACTGTACTCAGCTACTAGAGACAAATCGAAATTCATCGGTAAAAATGTAGCAGTTATCGGAGGTGGAGACCGTGCATTTGAAGGTGCTTTGCTTCTCGCTGAAGCAGGAGCACACGTCTTTCTTATCCATCGTTCCGACACATTTAAAGCGAGGAAGGAATATAAAAACCCGGTCATGGAACACCCAAACATCAAGGTGTTAACACATACAATCATTACGAAAATCGAAGGAATAGGTTCGAAAAAACTAACACTTTCTTCTAATGGATTTGTTGACAATTTATCAGTAGAGGGCATATTCATTCGAATAGGAGTTGAACCTAACACAGAACCATTTAAGGAATATATTAACCTTGATCATGAGGGATACATTATTTGTAACACTGTAGGTAAAACATCACTTCCTTATGTCTATGCTGCAGGAGATGTATGCACGCGTCCTCTGTTCTCAAGCATTTCCTCAGCTGTTGGACAGGGGATGACCTCTGTTAAATCATTGTCATTATTTCTGGAAGACTAAAAAAAGGACCAAATTGGTCCTTTTTATTCATACAGTATTTACCTTGCTATGAATAATCGTCATATGCCAAAACAAATTTTCATGGAAAAGATCTGTACCTTTTCCGAGATTTACTTCTACCTGAAAATAAGATCACTAAAATGATAATAAATATTGCGACTCCACCAAAAAATATAATCTTACTAGAGAGAAAAGATTCAGTATCGTCGTCTTTCACTTGAACAGCCGGTTTTGCTTCATTTACCTCAACTGTATTTGGTCGTTCAACCGGAATAACCGTTAAAAAGTCATGATCGAGAATTGAATCGATTGATCCGACTCTGCTCTTGAGTTCTCCAAATTCTGTTACGGAAAGAGAAGCCTCTGCATCACTTTTCTGGTAAAGAGTAAGGTCCTTTGTTAGTGAATATGTCTTCCCATCGCTTTTTCCAAGCTCAGTCTCTTCTTTATAAACAACAGGAGAAAAAGCATTGAATCCATAATTCAAAAGCGATAATGTATCCTGATAGGCAATTTGGTCGTCATTTGCCTTCATCGTAACAACAATTAAATCCTGGTCATCTTTTGTGGCAGTAGTGACGAGTGTAAAACCCGATTCTGAAACGTAACCGTTTTTTCCACCAGTTACGAAGTCGTAATCCAAAAGAAGCCGATGGTGATTGACTAGTGTTGTATCCCAGTCTTCTACAGTCCAGTCAAGCTTTTTAATACCGATTAGAGACCGAAACTTCTCATTTTTCATAGCGTATTGAGTGACTTTTGCCATATCGCTTGCAGTTGTAACATGATTCTCATTAAATAATCCATTTGGATTAACAAAATGACTGTTTTTAACACCAACTTTATTCTTCATAAACTTGTTCATATCTTGTGAAAATGACGCTACACTACCACTCAAATGCTCCGCAATTGCAATAGCAGCATCATTTCCTGAATTAACAAGCATACCCTTCACTAATTTTTCAAGAGAAACGGTCTCTCCTTTTTCAAGATAGACGCGTGTACCGTCTACATTCCTAGCTTTTTCGCTTACAGTTGCAGAATCATTCAACTTGCCAGATTCTATCGCCATTATCGCGGTGATAATCTTAGTGATGCTGGCAGGATACATCTCTTCATCACTATTTTTCTCAAATAGTATTTGACCCGTCTTTCCATCAATTAAAATAGCGGCATCACTTTTGATTTCTGGTGGTTCTTTAGCTAACGTTGTTAGTGGATATAGACATAAAGCAATCAAACAGGTAGCCATTATTAAAAGCCAGTATTTTTTTCCAATCATGGATGCTCCTCTTTCTTTAAAATGCTACTTAAATTGTTCGTACCGTTTATCAATACGGTGTCTAGTACAAAAGACCTTATCCGAGGACTATTATAGCTAATAAATTTATCATTTAATACTTTTAGTTCTAATTATTTGGCTTTTAAAACTTTTGATTAAAGTAGAACAAAAAAACCGCCTAAGGCGGTAGATTCTAGGAGGCATATGAGCCTTTCCACTCTTCAATAATATCCTGCGGTGCGCTCCAGCACAGCCATGAGACGAGAACTTTATTCTCGCCAGGGAAAACCATCCAGTATTCCCATCTGCGTTTCTCAAGGTTTTGATAAAATCCTGATTTTGTTATGAAACGATCCATTGTCCTATCCCCTCCATGAGCTATGTTACCTAATACAATTCGTCACAGAATCTCAAAAGACCTCTAAATATTCTGAAAATTTATTCGTA
Source organism: uncultured Bacillaceae bacterium (assembly GCA_963739655.1). Classification (GTDB taxonomy): domain Bacteria; phylum Bacillota; class Bacilli; order Bacillales; family Guptibacillaceae; genus Guptibacillus. Next base: position 256,446 of record CAVUAW010000018.1, read on the forward strand.
TTCCCAATATGTACCTTTATGTACGTTGCATATCGATTCATAATCCTGAGCATCATATTAGTCAAGGAGGTGTACACAACATGGCAAACAACAATAGCTCAAACAATCTGGTAGTCCCTGGTGTACAACAAGCATTAGATCAAATGAAGTACGAAATTGCAAGTGAATTTGGCGTACAACTTGGTCCAGACTCCACAGCTCGCTCTAACGGTTCTGTTGGAGGAGAAATCACAAAACGTCTTGTCCAAATGGCTGAACAGCAAATGGGCGGCGGAAGCAACTAATTAACAACCGCATAGTATGGATATAGAAGGCGGAGCAATCCGCCTTCTTCCTATTCGTTAAGCAACCTCGATGTTTGAATGGCATATTCAATGAGATCCGATAGGTCACTAATTTGGTCTTCATTGATGCGGCGATTAAATTCTAATTCTATGTGGCTTTGTAGATTATCTTCCTGATTAAAGGTAAATGAAACAGTCTGGCTAACTGAGGGACGAGATCCCCAAATACTCCTAATATCTTCTTCAATGTCTGCACATTCTTCAGTTTCAGAAATTGAAACATCGAAACTAATGTTGATTTCACAACCAGCCTCAACATCCTCGAGCTGCAGCTGTTCGGCGCTAAAGCTTACGAGGTCAGCATGAAGTTGAATGGTAACTTTCACGTATTGATTTTCATTAAATTGAACTTCGTACATCCTGGACAGTGATGCGAGGTCAACGAGATCTTTTCGATTAGTAATCGAGATCTCCCCTTCAAGATCTCGATCGTATAGTTCCCCTTCTAACACTACTTTCACATTTTCATAAATTGTTGGATCAAACATACAGTCCCCTCCTGACTTTCACTATACCATGAATCACGGAGGGCAACTCGTTAGGAACCAGAGCGAGGATGTGAACGCGCAAATTGAATAAATGTTTCTTCGTCTCCAATTTCACCGCATGCGGCGCACTGAATGCGCATTTCAGGCCCTTTATAAACTAAATGAAACGGATCTGCTGTTCCCTCCTCCATAACAGATACTACTTCCCCAGATTCCGGATCTAACTTGACAGAAGTCGCTTTTTGTTCGATTTTGTTAAATCTCATCCGATTTGTTTTGCATCTTGGACATAAATAAGCAGTCATATTATCACTCCCTTTTTGTTTAGTGATTCTCAAAAAAGGAATTTTTATTCATTTAGTATGGTATGTGAAATTATTATTATGTTTCACGAGCACTCTGCTCGTTTAGTTTGCCTGTTCCAATAACGTTTCAAGAACATATTCAATTGACTGAACACGTTCATTAAATTTCTTTGGACCAGTATCCTTTTGCCAGGCCACGACAGACACCATTTCTAAATTCTCATACGTGTTTTTAATTTGAATAGGGTATAAATACTTCGGTTTGTTCTCCATCACCCAGGATCGAGCAAGTGGTTCCCAATCCTTCAGTAGTTCAAGTGTCCGATCAGCAAAAGGCTTTACTTCTTCATAGAAGTTAACTTTATATTCTTCAAGATGAGTACGCGTTGTATATTGTACTCTCGCTTCTTCATTGATTTCTAAAAGTTTTTTCGTTAAATCGATTAACATTTCTGTCCCGTTCATACCTGTCACCCCTTGTCATCCTATCCTAACATACAACAACCACCTGATTCACAAACAAAAACCTTATATCCATTTTGGACATAAGGTCAGTAATGAACCAATAGACAGATCTCTAGAAACTGAATAAACTCATGATCCATGGACGCTTGCCTTTGCCCGATGACTGACCTACTGCCTCCTGAATGGTTGTATGATCTTCAAGTTCCGTTAACTTCTCTTCTAATAAAGTGACTTTTTTAACGAGCTCATCCAGCTCTGTCCGGTGTTGAAGCACTTGCACGGTAATAACTTCATTTGCCTTTTCTTCCAATTGTCGCTCAAGTTGTTCTAATCGAAGAGAAAATCGATCCAACTTCTGTTCAAACAATTGTTGTGAAACGATCTTTTCAGGAGTCGCTTTTGTAGATGAACCTTTAGATTTTATTTTCTCCATAGAGTATCCCCTTCGCAAGTCATTTTTGATTCCTTTGAGTTCCTCCAGCGTCTCACTTGTGAATAAGAAGTGACCGAGCTCGTTTTTCTCACAAGACAAATCAAAATACTTGACCCAGCGTTGAACAGTAGTAGGGTTTACACCAAGTTCATCAGAAACCTGCTTTGTTTTCAATAACATGCAATCCCACCCCTTCTGTCATTAACAGGCTCTGGCCTGCACTATTTTAAAGACTATATTCGCTCTCTTCAGTCTGTTGCCTTCCTCATTGACAAAACTAGAAGGGTTTCGGCAAAGGTAGTGGTTTACTGCCAAAGGTACATCGATTCGACAATGGAAGGGAATGATTTTGACACTTTTGCTAACACTATTGATAGGAGGTGGTGTTAAAATGGGTAAAAAACAAAAGCAAAATAAAACAGCTCGAAAAGCACAAGAAGAAACGAAAACTGGCTTTGGAAATAAAAAAACAGAAGGGCCGGATCGCCCTTCAACGTAAACGCAGGGCTTTCTCCCTGCGTTTTTGCTTTAATAAATTCTCAATTTCAATAGCAGTTCTAATTTGACCTCTCTTTCCCTCATACCAATTGGTTATTTCAAGTTGATCCGGAAGCGATACGGGTGTTTCTAGCATTCGTTGAACAGACCGCTGCTCTTTGTACCACTCCTTTTTCTCTCTCTGGTGATGTTTGATAATAGGATACACCCCTCTCAAAATTGGACTTTCTCTCCTTTTTCCCATATATCTCTCGTAATCATATCGAGACCCTGTGACACAAGTTGCCTCCGAAAAATGTTTAAAACGCTCAAACAATTCATTGTGAAACAGCAGTAGTGCAAGTTTTTTCCCAAGTTTGATCCTGTTTTGTGTATGTTGAAATCCGCTAACCGACAGCCCATATAGAGTGCCATCTAATGTAGGAAGAAGTACAGTACTAAAATGAAACCAATCCTGCATTTTAAATACCATCGAACGAAAAACTTTTTTTGCGTAAAAATGATGCTGCACCACTGGCTCTTCGATCACATGCTGTTCATTAATGATAAGAGCAGTCATCAATCTGTGCTCATTACCCCTTTCAAAAAAAACCTCCCACTCTCGCTGCATGAATTTTGATACTCCGAACACTTTCCCGTAATGAAAAACTGATTCATTCAAGACCTTACTTTTGGAATAAAGAAGCAATTGAGGAGCGGCATCCTCAAAAATTGTCCAATTGGCTCGTTCATACGTTAGAAAGAGATGGCGTAATTGCTCTTCATCTAAAACTCTAGGAAACCAATTTCCTTTTAAATCCGTCATACTCCAACCCGCATTACGAGATACCATTGAGGCTAGAAATGCCCACTTAATTTCTGGGTGTTGATTAAAAAAGTTCTGATAAAATACGGTACGTGAAATATTATCCTTATTCCATCTCCTAGTGATCCTTTTTATTTCTGTCACAATTTCAACTGAATTCGCTTGTGCCATTTTATTTTTCACCTGCTTGAAACATTTTTATCGTGCAACTCGTTATAATTAAAGTAGAATAGATGCAGTGTACCTTTTATATAGAAAGGATGATTAAAGTGCCGATTCGATATCCGAACGGAAAGCCGTACGTCCCTTCGGCCAAGAATCAGCTTGCAAGTCAGAAACAACAATCATACAGCAATCGTGGTATGACGTTAGAAGAAGATATTAACCAGAGTAATACGTATTATCTCTCAACTGGCAAAGCTGTTATTCACAAAAAGCCAACTCCCGTTCAAATCGTCAACGTGGATTATCCCAAACGTAGTGCAGCAGTTATTAAAGAAGCTTACTTTAAACAAGCTTCTACGACAGATTACAATGGAGTTTATCAAGGGAGATACATCGATTTTGAAGCCAAGGAAACGAAAAATAAGACGTCTTTCCCTTTAAGTAATTTCCATGAACATCAGATTACACACATGAAACAAGTGTATGATCAAGATGGTATTTGTTTTGTACTACTGCGTTTTGCAATATCAGATGAAATTTTTTTCTTTGATGCTGCTCACCTCTTTAAGCATTGGCAACTCATGAATGACGGAGGTAGAAAGTCTATTAAGAAAGAAGATATAGAAAAAGAGGGTATTCTTATCCCCTATTCTTTTCAACCGCGCATTGACTATATGAAAATTATTGATAAAATGTACTTCAGTTATTGAAGAACTGTTTTCTTATTCATAAAACAACGGATTGTTTCGAATCCTATTAACAGTACAGGTTTGAAAGGCAGGAACATTCATGAGTGAATATCAATCACGTCAAGAAAGACGTAAAACGAACCATAAAAAGAAACCATCATCAGGAAAGAAAGGAAAGAAAGGCATTTTCAAAAAAATCTTTCTTTCACTTGTTATCTTATTTCTAATTGGGATTGTCGCTGGCGGAATTACAGCCGTTGCTTACATTAACAATGCACCAGAGCTTGACCCAGATAAGCTTACTACTCCACAGTCTTCCATCATTTTAGATAAAAAAGATGAAGAAGTTCAAACACTTGCAGGAACCGATGCGAGAGAAGTTGCCAAGATTGACGAAATACCAGATGTGCTCAAGCAAGCCTTTGTTTCTGTAGAGGATACTCGTTTCTACGAGCACTTTGGAATCGATCCGAAAAGAATCGGTGGGGCAGTACTAGCAAATATCACGCACGGATTCGGTGCTGAAGGAGCAAGTACTATCACACAACAAGTGATTAAAAACTCTCTCCTTACATCTGAGAAATCACTTGAGCGCAAAGTACAGGAAGCATATCTATCGATTAAGCTCGAACAGGAATACTCGAAAGACCAAATTCTCGAAATGTATTTAAACAAAATTTATTTCGGTAATGGCGCATGGGGAGTTGTCGCTGCTGCTGATACTTATTTTGGTAAGGACCTTACTGAAGATGAATTAACACCTGGCGAGGCTGCATTGCTTGCTGGCCTTCCACAGCGACCAAGTTACTATGACCCGTTCGATAATCCTGAGGCCGCAACAAAACGAAGAAATATCGTGTTGAGTTTAATGGAAAAACAAGGTGTCATTACACCTGAAGAAACCGATAAATACCAGGCCGAAAAAGTAGAGGATATGATCGTCGCACTTTCTGAAGACAAAAAAAGTGATCAGTATAAGGTGTTCATGGATCAAGTCGTAAAAGAACTTCGAGCACGTGACGATATCTCTGAAAAGGATATCTACTCTGGTGGACTTAAAATCTATACGACCCTTGATACACGGGCACAGGATATTACAACGGACGTCATTGCAAACTATCCTTATTCAAATGAGGATATGCGTTCTGGACTTGTTTTGATGGATACGAAAACCGGTTCCATTCGCGCAATAGGCGAAACACGTAAAGATGAGAACATCATTAGTTACTCGACATCTGGTATTACCAACCAGGATCAACTGCAAAACCTATTATCGCTTATGGGCCTGCAATTGAGAACAAGCAGTGGTCTACTGGTCGATCTCTTAAAGATGAACCGCTTGAAATTGGCGGTCATCCCATCCGAAACTGGGATCGTAATTATCGCGGACAGGTTTCCATGAGACGTGCTCTTGAAATGTCCTATAACGTTCCTGCCGTTAATACGTTCCTTGAAGTTGGCAGAAAAACCAGCTCAGGAATTCGCTAATAAGCTAGGGATGGGGCTTAGAAGATGAACGAAATGGTACCTACTGCCGCTATCGGAACATTCGCTAACCAGCTCCACTAAAAATGACTGGAGCTTATGCTGCATTTGGTAACGGAGGAACATACAACGAGCCTCATACTGTAAGAAAGGTTGTTTTCCCTAATGGAAAGGAAATCACCATGGAGCCAGAACCAGTAAAAGCTATGAGTGATTATACAGCCTACATGATCAGCGATATGCTGAAAACAGTTGTTAACAGTGGAACAGGAACTGATGCAAAGATTCCTGGACTACCAGTCGCAGGGAAAACAGGAACGACGAACCATGATGCTGATGTAGTAAAAGAGCAAGGTTTCCCTACATCAGGAATTGTTAAAGATGCCTGGTTTGCAGGTTACACAACCGAATACTCCATGGCCGTTTGGACAGGATATAATAAGCCAAATGCCCACTACCTTGACTCTAGTAAAGGAGAAGATGATACATCCAAGCTTCTTTTCAAAAAAATCATGAGTCAAGTATCGGAAGGCATCGATACAGCAGACTTCCAAAAACCGGACTCGGTTGTCGAAGTTGGCGTCGAGAAAAGCACTGGACTTCTTCCTAGTGATTACACGCCAAAAGATCAAATCGTATATGAGTTGTTCGTGAAAGGAAGTACACCAGAGAAAACATCTGATAAATACAAGCAGCCTGATGGTGTGAAAGGATTATCCGCAAAATACAATGCTGATTCAAATAACATCGCCCTTTCATGGCAGCCTGGTGAAGATAAGAAATTCACTTACAAAGTAGAAATGAACGTCAACGGCGGAGGGTATAAAGCCTTAACCGAAACGGGATCGACTAGCTTCTCAGTCGAAAATGTTGAAAAAGGAAGCGAATATAAATTCAAAGTCACAGCCGTATCTGAATCAGGAGTCTCAACAAAACCTGCTGAAACCTCCGTCAAAGTTCCTGCTGAAGAGGAACCTGAGGAGCCAAAACCAGAAGATAATACGGATGAAGAAGGCAATAAGCCTCCAGAAGAAGGAAACAATCAGGATAACGGAGGCAACGGTACAGAAACCGGCGAGGAGAACCAGGGAGATCAAGAACCCCCTGCGGATAACCAAAATGGTAACTCAGGAGACACTGGCAATGGCGATAGCCAGGATAATGGGCAAGGAAATGGAGATAACAACTCAGGATCTGATACTGGGAATACCGGTGATAATACAGGTAATTCAGGTTCAGATACTGGGAATACCGGGGATACTAGTAACAATAGTAAAAATGGTAATTCCGGAAATTCTGATAACAGTTCAGATACTCAATCCAATGCACCTGCTGCAAATACAGACCCGCCTAAAAAAGAAAACGAATAATCGACTGACATCACAAAGAAATGCCCCATCCTTTAAGGATGGGGCATTTTTGATGTTCATTATTTTGTTTTTATCTGCGTTCGCAATTCTTTTACTTTCCATTTTTTATGTATCTCGTCAATAAGTTCACCGAGCTGAATCAAAGCGATATAATGATCAGGGTGGTCTATTACAAATGCAATCCGTTCTTTTCCATTGATCGGTTTAACATCTAAGGAATCAAATTTTTCTTTCCAAGTTCCGGGACTTGCCGGAATTCCATTCATCCAGAACATCGCCTCGAGAAAATACCCGATTTGCGCGATCATTTCGGTCCTTGCACTACTTTTCTTACGCTGTGAAAAGAGCTCAGTAAGCTTAATTTCGCTCACTTTCCATTCTTTGAAATAACTATCCAAAAATAATGCTGGCGTCTCCCACGGAGTCTCTGAGAGTCGTTTCCACTCTGCCATCACTTCATAAAAGAATGGCAAGCGTGTCTCTCTTCCCTTCAATTCTTGAATCCAATCGCCATCATGGAATAAGAGCGAATGGTTTAAATGCGCTGAAATCGACATCTTCTTATCGTCCATTTCGCACTCGCTGCTTCATACGCTTTTGCCCTTCACGACATAGATCAAGCAACGGACATACGTCACATTGTGGTGACTGTGCTTTACAATGATACCTGCCGAAGAATATAAAGCGATGATGAGATACTGACCATTCTTCTTCAGGGATTTTTCTCATGAGTGTTTTTTCCACTTCCATAACGGAATCTTTCCATCGGCAAATCCCTAGTCTCTTACTTACCCTCTCGACATGAGTATCGACAGCAATCGCTGGAACATCAAAAGCGACTGAAGCAATCACATTAGCTGTTTTACGTCCAACACCTGCTAACTCCATTAATTTTTCCCGTGTTTCTGGCAAAGAACCATCATATTCTTCGACTACGGTGCGAGCGAGTTTTTTTATGCTTTTTGCTTTATTTCTAAAAAGACCAATACGTCTAATATCATTCTCTAATTCCTCAATAGGGATATCTAGAAAATCTTCAGGGCTCTTGTATTTTGCAAAAAGACCAGGTGTTACTTTATTGACGAGTGCGTCTGTACATTGAGCTGATAGTACAACCGCGATCGCCAGTTCAAATGGGTTAGAATGATTCAATTCACAATGTGCATCTGGAAACATCTCCTCCATCGTATCCAGCACCGTTCGAATTTGGACTTTTGTCAGCAATATCCGTCTTCCTTTCTTATAAATTCAAATCTCTTTCTCAAGAAGAACACTGTTTAAGAAAGATAGTAAGTGCAGTTTCCATCAGAAAGTGCTTTGGTTCTGCAACCTTTGAACAAATCAGAGCTTTAGAGATAGTTTTCCCCTTAAGGGTAGATAAAAAAGCGGAAGAACTCTTCCGCTTTCAACTCATTTCTATCGACCGAGCCAGTTATAGATTGGAGCACTATTCTCAGATTCATTTCTTGAATCAGTTTTCGTAGTCGTAGCTTTTTTATCATACTGATGTTTTCTAAATTTTTCACCATAAGATCTTGCCTGATCTACTGTCTTTATTCCATTGCGCTTCCATTCAAAGAGAATACGATCAATGTAGCGAAAGTTCAGCTTTCCCGCAAGTACAGATTCTTTTAATGCGGCCTTAATTAGTTCTGAATCATGATTATCTCCATCAATCCACATGGCAAGCGTTTCGCATTCGATTGGGGACAATGGTCTTGAGAATTCCCGCTCAAATAGAGTATAAAGACTTTCTTCATCGTCTTCGATTTGGGCAGCAGACTTGTTGGCTTCTTCTTGTTCTATCGCTTTAAAAATTCGTTCCCATAAGGGTACTAGTGAATAAGCTTCAGAATAGTAATTCTTGGCCTCATTCTGATGTTCTTCAATTGTTAGAACACCTTTTTGCATAAGCTGTTGAATTTTGTCCAAACAGACTTGAGGGGAATATGTCATAGCTGACGCCAGTTCTTCAGGTGTTGGAAATGAGTTTCCTTGTTCAATAAAGCTGTGTACTCTAATGAGGAAGAACGTATCTTCTTCATTTAAACCCACACGTGCATAGTAATTCAATAGTAATCTGGACACAGAGACGTGACCTTCATTAATTATATGAATGATTTGTTCCTTTTTCATCCCATCCACCTCTACCTTTCATTATAGCATGCCGGCATTTTGTGATGGGAGTAGAAAAACCTGGTTGAGCCCATACGTTTTTTCTTTATCCAGAGTTCTCCCTTAATTTCTCTATATTTCCACCATGCTAACAGGGCTTTCTTCTAAAATACAGCTTTTTTCCAGATAAAGACGCTTCTTTCAAAATGAAGAAAGAAGCGTCAGTTTTGTCAGTTTATCATGGATACAGTCGATTTAAAAGACGTGGGAACGGAATCGTTTCACGAACATGTTCAACACCAGATAACCATGCAACCGTTCGTTCTAATCCAAGACCAAATCCTGAATGTGGCACGGATCCATAGCGACGAAGCTCTAGATACCATTTATAAGCATCATCAGTAAGACCATGTTCTTCATAACGCTGTTCCATCAGAGCCAGGTCATCAATTCTTTGACTTCCACCGATGATTTCTCCATAACCTTCAGGAGCAATTAGGTCAGCACATAAAACAACTTCTTCACGTTCTGGATCAGGCTTCATATAGAAAGCCTTAATATCTTTAGGGTAATTCGTAATGAAAACAGGCTTCTCAAAACTTTCTGCGATAGCCGTTTCATGAGGTGCTCCGAAATCTTCACCCCATTCGATATCAGTAAATCCTTTGTCTTTAAGTAGCGTAATCGCATCATCATAGGTAATACGTGGGAATGGTGCCTTGATCGCTTCTAATTTCGATAAATCACGATCCAATGTCTTTAGCTCAATTTGACAGTTGCTTAATACAGATTGTACAAGGAAGCTTACATACTGCTCTTGCACTTCTAAGCTTTCATCATGATTCATAAATGCCATTTCTGGTTCAATCATCCAGAATTCAATTAAATGGCGACGTGTTTTTGATTTCTCTGCTCTAAATGTTGGTCCAAACGAAAACACTCGTCCAAACGCCATCGCAGCAGCTTCCATATAGAGCTGACCGCTTTGAGATAGATAGGCATCTTCTTCAAAATATTTCGTATGGAAGAGATCCGTCGTACCCTCCGCTGAACTTCCTGTTAAAATCGGTGGGTCAATCTTAACGAAATCATTTTCATTAAAAAATTGATAGGTTGCGCGGATGATTTCATTTCGAATACGAAGTATCGCATTCTGACGTCTTGAACGTATCCAGAGATGGCGATTATCCATTAAGAATTCTGTTCCATGCTCTTTCGGTGTGATCGGATAGTCAACAGCTTCGTGAATCAATTCGACATTTGTCACCGTTAATTCATATCCAGATTGTGAACGATCATCTTCGCGCACTATTCCAGTCACCCATACAGAGGATTCCTGCGTTAGATTTTTAGCTGCTTCCCATGCTTCTTCAGATACTTCTTTCTTCACCATTACTCCCTGGATAAAACCAGTTCCATCTCGGAGTTGTAGAAACTGAATCTTTCCACTAGATCTCTTATTATGTAACCATGCTCCGATTGTTACAGACTGTTCAACTTGCTTGTCTACGTTTGAAATCGTCGTTTTCACTACTTATTTCCCTCCAACTAATTAAGAAAAGCGATGACGCACGCCCCCTGCTGGATCGTTAATCATGCTGCAGGTGAACATGCGGTTTCACTTCGCTAATACCTGTTATTAACAAATTCAAATGTCCGTTTAATATTATACCGATTATTTGGTTCTACAACAACTCACTTAAACTGCTTGCTTCGCCTTTACGAATCGCTCGATTCGATTGATTGCTTCCAGGATCACATCAAGTGATGTTGCATAAGACAGCCGTACATTATCGGGGGAACCAAATCCCGATCCTGGAACAAGAGCCACCTTCTCTTCCTCAAGAAGACCTTTCACAAAAGCATCTACAGAATTGAAACCAGTTTGTCGCGCAGCTTCTTTAGCATTAGGAAAAAGGTAGAACGCGCCTTGAGGTTTCACACAAGAGAATCCCGGTATGCTATTTAAACGGTCATAGACCGTATTCAGTCTTTCCTCAAAAGCTTTCTTCATCTCGCCTACTGGTGCTTGTGAGCCTTCATAGGCTGCAAGCGCTGCATATTGTGAAATAGAAGTTGGATTCGATGTCGAGTGGCTTGCAAGGTTTGTCATCGCTTTAATGATCGCTTTATTACCTGCAGCGTATCCGATTCTCCAACCAGTCATAGAATGAGACTTCGATACGCCATTAATGATAATTGTTTGGTCTTTTAATTCATCTGAAAGCTGAGCGATCGATGTATGCTCCGCTCCATCGTATACAAGCTTTTCATAAATTTCATCTGAAATAATGAGAATGTCGTGTTTTAAGCAGAACGATCCGATTTGTTCTAGCTCTTGTGGTGTATAAATAGAGCCTGTTGGGTTTGAAGGAGAATTGATGATAACAGCTTTTGTTTTTGAAGATACAGATTCTTCAAGTTGTGAAACCGTAACTTTAAAAGATTGTTTCTCTTTTCCTTCTACATAAACCGGATTTCCCCCAGCAAGCTTCACCTGCTCTGGGTAACTCACCCAGTATGGTGTAGGAATAATAACTTCATCACCTTCATCAAGAATCACTTGGAACAACGTGTATAGAGCATGTTTTGCGCCGGTACAAACAATGATTTCTTCTGGTTTGTAAGTTAGTTTTTGATCTTTCTCGAATTTAGCAATGATGCTTTCTTTAAGTGGAAGAATACCTCCGGAAGGCGTATACTTCGTTAATCCGTCATCCATCGCCTGCTTAGCTGCATTGAGAATATGGGAAGGTGTATTGAAGTCAGGTTCTCCAGCACCAAGTGCAATAACGTCATGTCCTTCCGCTTTCAAGGCTTTTGCTTTCGCTGTAATTTCAAGTGTAGCAGAAGGTGTAAGTGCTGCTACGCGCTTTGATAATTTCATTTTCCTTCCTCCTTCTATGATTGACTCTGCCTAATCGACCGGGAACGCCAGTAATCTCCATTACTATAATAGTAATACGCAAAGGTATAGCGGTCGTCATCATTAATAAATGTTGCCTCATAGACAAGTACTTGTTTATCATCCTGATTAACTTCTATTCCAGGTTTGATATCAATAATTTCTTTCGGGGAGAATTCTTTACTAATTTTACTTTTGACTGTTTCTAAATTTACCCCTTCAGAAACTTTTTTCGTAACAAGAGAACCCTCTTTTTCTGGAACAAAAACATATACTTTTTCACCATTCGCATCATTGCCCTTTAATACCACAAATGACTTGTTCGTTCCATGGTATTGAATGGCGTCATCGATTGTTTCAATAACCGATTCAGATTTAGCCCTCGCTATAGCGTTCTCTTCCAACTGATTAGGATAATCTATAATGGATTGATAAAAAGAAACGCCCTGCCAGATAAGTACTGCTAAAATAATTCCTGCAATTATTCCTACCACTCGCATAAGCTCACCCTATTATGTACGATAGATTGTGAAAATCATCTGATCTTCATCTTCTTCATCAAGCGCAAGTCCAAACATCAAATCTTTTTCTTTCAATGTGCGGTTTAATGAATCAACAATTTTATAAATATCAAGCGATTTGCTAACTTTAACTGTCGACAATACTTCAATGTTGCTTTCCATGCCTGTCAACTCCCTATGTAATGTATGAATACTTGCCTGAAGAACCACTCACTATTAAGGCATGGTCCTAAAGGCGGGATAAATTTACTACTTATAGTTGTGATGCTCAGTGACAAACTAAATGTACCGTCAAAGGCGAAAGGCGGTGCACCAAAAAACTGCTCCACTTCCAACATTGCCTGCGCACTGCGCAGGCTTTTTGCTTTATACACGAAAACAAAATTAAGCTTACATAAAGATTTTCTATCCCTATTTTTAAATAAGTTCGCGTATTTTGCAACAATTTCCTCATGAATCTTATCTTGTTTCTTTTGTAGGTAACGTTATGACGTCGTATCGATCATTTTGTAAACGAAGTGTGACACTTCCAATCCGATACGGATAATACACATCAGTCCAACTTTCACTCAACCGTTCCAAAACCGTTTCGCTAACATCGATGTTCTTATGACGAAAAATGACTGCCATTTGAGGATCAATGGAACTTAGAAATTCGGCAGATGTGCCGTTACCAGCTCCAAAATTCGCAACTTTTAACACTTCGACTGTTCGTCCTGAAGAAGCAATGGATTCTTCCAGTTTCACATCTGTCTCACCCATCATTAATAAATCCTGACTTCCTAAGGATAGCATAAATGTGACGGAGCCCGCCTTAGATATATTTATTATTTCTACCTTGAGATCTTCCATCAGTTCTATCTTTTGTTGATCTTCCACGTGCGTTTGAACAACTTGTGAAGGAATGTGAGAGATGAGTGTCTTTTCAAGTTGATTCGTAGTCAATACTTCACCTACGTCAAAATACCTGAGTAAAGCAGTGATGTTCCCTGCATAAGCCTCATCAGGATTCGTTAACCACACTTTGTTTATTTCCTTCACCTTAAACAATTGAAGACGGTCGATCAGCTCATCCTCAGCGATCGAACTGCCCGTATTGATAAGAACAGAGCCACCATTTGATTGTTGAAGTAAAATCGCTTCTCCTACTGATAAGTCAAGAAATGTAATCGCGACTTCGTGACGTCTTAAATGCAAATCTACCGAACGGATAGAGGCTTCTGCACTCGTTATATTCAAACTGATAACGAGGAACCAGCTACATAGCACAATAACCTTCTTCATCACAATCCCCCCTCATGGGGTTAGTTTGTGATGAATCATGGCTTTATAACCAAAGATCAAGCTCATTCACTAACTCTTCAATGCTTCCTTTCAAAAGCGGCACATCAGGGAGTGATTTTACAAACGAACGGCCATACCTCGTTGAAATAATGCGTCTATCAAATACAAACACTGCTCCCCGATCTTTCTGTGAACGAACAAGACGACCGAATCCTTGTTTAAAGCGAATAATGGCTTCTGGAAGAGAGAGTTCCATAAATGGATTCCCTCCTGATTGTTTTAAGTGTTCGGATCGCGCTTGAAAAACAGGATTATCTGGTGGTGAGAATGGAAGTCGGACAATAATAAGACAGCTTAAGTCTTCTCCAGGAATATCTACACCTTCCCAGAAGCTACTCGTGCCAAACAATATCGCATCTTCACTTTCTTTGAAGTTCTTTGTCAACCTCACTCTACTACCACTATCAACACCCTGACTGATTAACGTAAGTTCATCGTGTTCAATTAACTCTTTCATTCGATGATGGGCTTTACGAAGCATGTCATAGGACGTAAATAAAACAAGCATTCTTCCACGGGTGACCCGTGCAATTTGTAAAATAGCATCTGTGATATGTTCAACAAATTGATTATCTGACACATCTTTAATCATAGGAAGATCTGTCGGAATCATCAATCTTGCTTGCTCACTATAATCAAAAGGAGATTCATACTGCTGAATTAGGGGGCCAAATTCCTCAAGTCCAAGTCGATTGATCATGTAGTCGAATGAATTTCGAACCGTCAACGTAGCAGAAGTCAGTAAAATACTTTTTTTCTTGCCAAAATATTCACTTGATAACACACTCCCAACTTCAACAGGTCTGCTGAAGATAAATGCAGAGTTTAATGCACCCTTTGGATCGATTTCCACCCATTTCACATCATTTTCATGATCTGTCAGAAGTAAATAATCAACCTTCGCAAGCTCCTCGAGCACAGAAGCGTGAATTCCCTTAAAGTCAGCTGCGGTATTAAGCTGCTCTCGCGATAGCTCATCTTCTTTTAGATCGAGTTCTTTTTCTAATTTCTTTAAGCCCTTATCTAAATCCTTTAAATAAAAAACTAATCGATGGGCTGCTTCTTGAATGGCTTCCCATTCTGCACCACTTTCATCTGATAAGCGATAACTTAAGCGACCTATTTCATTTGAACGATTGATATTTTTGTGAACATAGCGATGTAGCATTCGAAACAATTCATCTAAATCGGCGAGTATTGTTTTTACATAGGCATCAATTTCCCTCTTATATTCTTGAACTTCTGTTTCAAGATCCTTCAGAATACTAATGACCTTTCCATAAATACCATCGCCATCTTTCAATCCCATTCGAACAAACCCTTGAAGAATTGAAAAGTAATCCGTTTTAACCCCAAAAAACTCGGTCGCAATATCCTCTAAATGGTGTGCTTCATCTATAACTGCCTGCTGATAAGCAGGTAGAAGCTGATGTTCATTAATTAAATCACTAAATAATAATGCGTGATTTGTAATGATCAGATCCGCGTTTGTTGCAAATCGTTTTCTACGATGATAGAAATCACGTGAGAACCATGGAGAGCGATGATTGGCCGATACAGCCGCATCACTTTTGACTTGATGCCAAAAAAGTTTGCCTCCGCTCGCAAGATTTAATTCTTCAACGTCGCCATAATCTGTTTCAAGAAGCCAGACAAGGATCTGGGCCTTGGTTAAAATCGTATCGTAATTGTCATCCTCGACACGATAAAGCTGTTGCTCAAATCGTGTTAAATCCAAATAATTACTTCGACCCTTAATAATTGTTGCTCCGAAATCAAAGGGTAGAATTTCACGCAGAAATGGGATATCTCTCTGTAACAATTGTTCTTGCAATTGAATCGTATGAGTACTTACAACAACCGGTTTTCCTGTGTTCTTAGCATGTACGACGCCAGGGAGTAGATACCCAAGTGATTTTCCAATTCCTGTACCAGCTTCAATTAATGCGTGCTGGTTTGTATGAAAGGCATGCGCCACTTCTTTCATCATATCACTTTGACCTGATCTTACTTCAAAACCAGGTATAATTTCAGCCATTTTCTTTTCAAAGTCAGCCTGTGCAGTCTCAAATCCAATCGGTTGTTTTAAAGGTTCAATTTCATTTAAGTCGTTCTTACGTTTGATCGCAATCTCACGAAAGACTTCAAAGTTACCTTCTGCTTCGATCATCTGCTGCTTTTCTAAAATCGTTTCGTTCAGAACGATTTCAATGTCACTATATAATCTCGCGGCAAGATCAGATAACTGCTGTAAGGTAACAATCGGAAGCGATTCTAACTTATTAAATAAATAAAGGAGCAGTTCGGCTGTTACTTCTGCATCACTATCTGCCTGATGGGGGTTATCATGTTGGATCGACAAGAATTCAGCTAGCCAAGAAAGCTTATATGCTTCCGCTGTCGGTAGAAGGATCCTCGCTAACTCGACAGTATCAATCATAGGTCCAGAAAAAGGATCATATCCACTTCCATCAAGTTCTGCATTCATAAAATTCAAGTCAAACCGTACATTATGAGCGACAAAATACGCACCATCAAGCCTTTTAAGAAGCTCAGGCGCAACTTCTTCAAATAACGGTGCATCTTTCAGATCATCATCTGTAATTCCAGTCAGTTGCTGAATGAAAGGAGGTAACGTCTGCTCAGGGTTTACAAACGATGCATAGCGGTCCACAATCACGCCATCCTCCACAACTGCCATCCCTATTTGTATAATACGATCGCCATTTTTAGGCGAATTGCCAGTCGTTTCAAAATCTATTATTGTATAACGATTCATTTATTTTCACCTCAGTTGCTTCAACCCTTCACTGTTCACTTTTATAACTTTATCATTTTTTTTGAAGAACGGAAAATAATTTCTTATTAGAACAATTCTTTATGTAATAAAAAATGCCCTGGACGTGGTCCAGAGCATCTCGAATTATAAGATTGTTGCAGCAGGTTCAACACCAATCGTATCGATAATACGATTGTGATCATTCATGATGGCTATTCGTGGTGTAAACTGTTTCGCTTCTTCTTCGACCATCATCGCATAGGCCACAATAATAATAACGTCTCCTTCTTGAACCAATCGAGCCGCCGCTCCATTCAAGCATACAACCCCCGAACCTCTTTCACCTGGAATAATATACGTTTCCAATCTGGCTCCGTTATTATTATTTACAATTTGTACTTTCTCATTTGGGAACATGCCCACTGCTTCAATGATTTCTTCATCAATTGTAATACTTCCAACATAGTTTAAATTTGCTTCTGTTACTCTGGCGCGATGGATCTTACCTTTCATCATCGTTACAAACATTTACTACACCCCTATCACAATTTCACTTCTAGTTGCTACCGCATTATCGATAAGTCTTGCCGCTGAGAACTGCACTGCAACGGCGATAATAACATCTTCTTCAATCTGATCGACATATTGCAAATCAGGGTAAGAGAGGATTTCTACGTAATCAATTTCCCCGGATGTTTTCTGTAAAGAAGCGACGATCATGTCTTTTATTTGCTCTGGACGTGTCTCGCCATCTTTAATAACCCTAATGGCTTCATCAAGACTGCGGGAGAGGATCAC
This sequence comes from uncultured Bacillaceae bacterium, assembly GCA_963739655.1. GTDB lineage: Bacteria > Bacillota > Bacilli > Bacillales > Guptibacillaceae > Guptibacillus. Next base: position 273,955 of record CAVUAW010000018.1, read on the forward strand.
AGCTTCCGCTCGTTCAGTTGGAGTTAAATACACATTACGAGAACTCTTCGCAAGACCATCCTCCTCCCTCACAATTGGGCAAGGTACAATTTCCACTGGAACATTAAAATCGTCAACAAGGCCTTTTATAACCGCTACCTGCTGTGCATCCTTCATTCCAAAATAAGCTTTATCAGGGAGTACAATTTGAAGGAGCTTCATCACAACGGTTGCAACACCATCAAAGTGCCCGGGTCTTGATTCACCACAAAGTGTATCCACTCGCTCCTTAACGGTAAGAAGTGTCGTCCGCTCTTTCGGATACATTTCATCGACATGAGGATAGAATAACACATCAACACCTGCCTTTTCGGCAAGTTCTTCATCCCGCTTCAAATCTCTTGGATACCGGTCAAAGTCTTCATTCGGACCAAATTGTAAGGGATTGACAAACACGCTCATGATAACGCAATCATTTTGTTCCTTTGCTTTTTGAACAAGGCTCATATGCCCCTCATGTAGAAAACCCATCGTGGGCACAAAACCGATTGATTGACTTTGTCTCATGAAGTTTCGAGTCGTTTGCTGCATATCTTTAATAGTAGTTATAATTCTCATGTTCGACTACCTCCATAAATACCAGAAAGCTGTTCTTCTTTCATGTTAAATGAATGCTTTTGTTCTGGAAATTCCTTTCCTTTTACATCAGCAACATATGTTTCGATTGCCCGTTTAATTGTACTTGAAACATTAGCGTATTGTTTTACAAATTTCGGGATGTGTTCAGATCCATACCCAATAAGGTCGTGGTAAACGAGAACCTGTCCATCTGCTTGTACTCCTGCACCAATCCCAATAACCGGTATAGAAAGTTCATTTGAAACAAGGTCTGTCAGCTGTTGAGGCACACACTCCAGTACGAGCGAAAAGGCACCAGCTTGTTCGATTGCTTTTGCTTCCTTCAAAAGTAATGCCGCACTATCTGATTCCTTAGCTTGAACTTTATACCCACCAAGCACTCCAACAGACTGTGGTGTCAATCCTAAATGACCCATAACAGGAATGCCAGCAGACGTTAACTTATGAATGAATGTGATAACTTCCCCACCGCCTTCTAGCTTAACAGCATGTGCACCTGCTTCCTGCATCAGTCTTCCCGCGTGCTTAATCGTTTCAGAAATACTGCTGTGATAGGTGAGAAAAGGCAGGTCAGTTACCACAAATGTATTCACAGCTCCTCGTTTGACTGCCCTGGTATGCAGAACCATATCATCCATTGTCACTGGCACAGTAGAATCATATCCAAGCGCAACCATACCTACAGAGTCACCGACTAAAATTAGGTCCATTCCTGCAGATTCAGCAAGTTTTGCTGATGGATAATCATAAGCGGTAAGCATTGCAATTGGCTCTTTGCTTTCTTTCATTTTCTTGAAATCACTTGTTGTTTTCATGTTTTTCCTCCTTAATCAGAGGACCATGTAACCGAACAAAAAACCCCCAATGATAGTGTTACGGCCGACAGGGGTTCCCTCATCAGTCTGTGAACACACAGACTCGCCGCAACACTCCAATCAATTGGAGGCTACATACCGGTTTCATCCCTCTGTCCCAGTCCATTTGGATCAAGGCAGACTATTTTTATTAATAACTTAATGGTGCGGGTCCAATCGGATACCGCCCTTGCAATTGTAGTATAGCAGATTCTTCACTCATTGTGGTGAAGAATTAACAGATTTCAATATCAGCTGAATAAATATGATGAAGCTTGCCACTTTCGTCCTCAAGCAGAAGAACACCTTCCTCTGTAATACCTTTTGCAAGCCCTTCAATTATGCCGTTTAGCGTGCGCGCTTTAATTCTCCTGCCCAGACTAACTGCATAGCTTTCCCATAACAGTTTGATCATCCGAAAGCCATTCTTTAAATATTCTTCATAAAGGGTTTCTAATTCATTTAATATTGCTGCAAGAAGAGCAGATCTATTAACGTCATGTCCACATTCTATTTTAAGAGAAGTTGCTGTATTCAAGTTTTCAGGAAAATCTGCTAGTTCAGCATTCACATTAATCCCCATACCAATGATAATGGATTTAATTTGATCTGCTTCTGCCTGCAACTCAGTAAGGATCCCTACTACTTTCTTTCCTTCAATCAAAATGTCGTTCGGCCATTTAATTTCGGCTTCTATCCCGGTTTGTTTACGAATGGCATGAACAACGCTAACTGCAGCAATAAGCGTGAACTGCGGCGCCTGCTGTGGTGGAAGCTTTGGGCGAAGAATGATGCTTGTCCATATCCCGCTCCCAGCTGGCGAATGCCAGGACCGTCCAAGCCTTCCCTTTCCAGCCGTTTGTTCATCCGCAACAATAACTGTTCCATCCACTGCTCCTCGATGTGCCAAGTCATGGGCAATGAATTGAGTAGACTCTACGGAAGGATAGGTATATACATTTTTCCCAAGAAAATCCGTCGTCAATTTCAAGCCTATTTCTTCTTTACTAAGCATATCTGGCCGCGATACAATTCGATAGCCTTTCTTCTGTACAGCTTCTACCTCGTAACCGTTCTTTCTAAGTTCAGAGACGTGTTTCCAAATCGCCGTTCGAGACACATCTAATGTTTCACTGATCATTTGACCTGAAACATAAGTTTCTGCATGTTCTTCAAGCATCTGCAGCAGGCGCTGCCTTATTGAGTCCGCCACTGTTTAAGCCACCTTCTAATGCTGGATTTCTTATTCTTTATCTTCTCTGTCACAACAGCAATTTCAATCTGTCTAAGTGCCTCGCCAACCCAGGGTCCTGGTTGTGAATTCTCCCAGTTAATTAAATCGGACCCTGACACGACGAGCATCTCTTTGGACGTTATTACAAGCTCTGAAGTGATGCGATCAATTTCCTTGTAATCAGGCTCTCTAAGCTCAATAACTGCAAGTAAACGCTCACAAGAGAGCACGTCAGGATAAGCGTCATAAACGGTTAGGTTATCCCAACCTTTGCTTTTTACATCATTCATAGTTGCAATAAGACGTTCTGCCTGATTCACAATTTCATTTGATAAGCGCCATTCTTTCAAAAACGCCTTGGGGTCTTTTGCATTCGACGCAAGCCATGCCCATCTTTCAACTTCCGTCTCTAAAATAGACAAACGAGCGCCTTCTTCAATCGGGATTTTCAATGTATGAAGTCCTGGAAGAAAGTGATATACACCTGATTGAATAAGCTGATTTAAAGCGGAATTCACCGCTTGACCTTCCATTAATTTGTTGATTTCCGTTTGAAGACGTTCAACGGCAACATGCTTAAGTAAATGAGCCTGTTCAGTAAGGGCTTGTTCTGTTTTTTTCTCTAGTGAAAAATCAAGAACACTCAAAAAGCGAAGTGCTCTTAGCATTCTAAGAGCATCTTCCTGAAAACGTTTCGTTGATTCTCCTACCGTTCTGATTAAGCGGCACTCCAAATCCTCTTGTCCACCGTATAAATCGATTAGCATTCCTTCTTTAGAAAGGGCCATACTGTTGATTGTAAAATCTCTTCGCGAAAGATCATCTTCGACTGAAGCCAAATAAGAAACGGTTGAGGGATGTCTGAAATCATCATAGTTTAACTCAGACCGAAAAGTGGTAATTTCGAATGACTCTCCCTGAAAAATTACCGTAACTGTTCCGTGCTCTATTCCAGTAGGTATAACCTTATCGAAAAGCTTCACAACTTCTTCTGGTTTCGCAGATGTGGCAATATCAAAATCTGATACAGGCAAACCTAACAACGCATCGCGAACTGCTCCTCCAACAATGTATGCTTCATAACCAGCTTTTGTAAGGACTTGAAGTACATTTAAACAGCCTTCATAAGCTTCCCCTTTTAGTCTAATCAAGTTAGCGCTCCTTGAAGAGTCTTATAATATATTGCTTCATATTGTTCAAGAATTCGTTCAGATGCGAATCGAGTTTGGACTGCCTCAACAGCAGCTAAACTCATCTTACTATGAAGATTATCATCCGATAGTAAATTAGCGGCATACTCAGAAATTACTTCGATTTCGCCTACTTCAGCAATAAATCCATTTACGCCATGCTCAATCACTTCTGGAATACCCCCAATATTCGTACCAATGGCAGGCACACCACAAGCCATTGCTTCTAAAGCAACTAGGCCGAAGCTTTCTTTTTCTGACAGCAATAGCTTCAGATCACAGATAGACAGTATTTCAGCAACATTCTCTTGTTTACCAAGGAATTTCACCTTGTTTTTTAAGCCGAGGTCGTCCACAAGGCGACATGCAACCTGAATCTCTGGCCCATCTCCAATAAGTAATAGTTTAGCCGGAATATCTTTTTGAATACGATGAAAGACTTCAATTACATCTGTGACACGTTTTACTGCTCTGAAATTCGATATATGAACGATCACTTTCTCATCATCAGAAATACCGTAACCCTTTTTTAAATCTGCTGGTTCTTTCGGATAATAAATACGTTCATCTACAAAATTATAAACCGTATCAATCGGCTTATCTGTCTCGAGCAGACGATGTGTTTGCTCAACTAAATCATTGGATACTGCAGTGACTCGATCTGATTTTTCAATACCAAAACGAATGAGCTGTGTAAGAGAAGGATCGTACCCTAGAACTGTAATATCAGTACCATGAAGGGTGGTGACAATTTTAATGTCACCACCCACCATTTCCTTTGCAAGAAATGCGCAAACTGCATGAGGTACTGCATAATGAACATGAAGTAAATCGAGATTTTCGCGTTGAATGACTTCTGCCATTTTACTTGCAAGGGTAAGGTCATATGGTGGATAGCGAAAAACAGCGTATTGGTTCACTTCAACTTCGTGAAAATAAATATTCGGATGAAACGTATCTAACCGAAATGGGACGCTACTCGTAATGAAATGAACTTCATGTCCCTTTTCAGCAAGCATTTTTCCAAGCTCTGTTGCAATAACTCCAGAGCCTCCAACAGTTGGATAGCATGTAATGCCAATTTTGAGCTTCATTGTCTTTCTCCTATCGGAAAATCTTCCAAACATAACAGGTTTTTAGCGATAAACCCTTCTGCATAATCTACTCCGGACTCTTTCCCATATAAATATTCTCGATAAATCACCTTATCGACATACCCATTTGTTAACGGAGTCGCAACGTTTCCATTGCTTAAGGTGAACTGGCTTTCATATGCCTCTAGAGCCTCTCGCTTAGATTCAATTTGATCGGTCACATTAATTGTGAATTGAGGTTTATGAAAACCATTAATAAAATAATAATAGATTTGGGTAACCTTATGAGCAGAGCCCAACTCTGGATGGTATTTCCGAATACCGCTTGAAAAAATCGCTTCCTCTACAAGTCGTGCTGCATGACCATGATCTGGATGACGGTCATCAAAATAAGGTAAAAAGATAACTTTTGGTTTTGTTTCTCTTATCAATTTAACGATTTCTGACACTTTATCATCTGAGATGAAAAGACCGCGGTCTGGAAATTTTAAATTAAATCGGGTTTTCACTGTTAAAATTTCAGCTGCGGTTCTTGCCTCATGATGCCTGGTATACACGGTCCCGTTGGAAGACAATTCAGCTTCAGTTAAATCACAAATTCCAGTATGCATTCCTTTTTCAGCAAATTTCTTTAACGCTCCACCCATGCCAATTTCTACGTCATCAGCATGTGCCCCAAAAGACAATATATCAAGTGTTGTTGTTTCTTCCATGTACAATTTCTCTCCAATCCAGTTCTCCTCTTCCAAGAGCATGAACAAGTATTTCTGCACTACCCATATTAGTTGCTAGAGGAATATCATAAACATCACAAAGTCTTATTAGCGCAGTAATATCAGGCTCGTGCGGTTGCGCTGTAAGAGGGTCTCTAAAGAAAATGATAGCATCCATATCGTTTTCGGCAATCATTGCTCCGATTTGTTGATCTCCACCGAGTGGACCAGATTGAAAACGATGGACGTTTAGCCCTGTTTCATCGATAATACGCTTCCCCGTAGTGCCGGTCGCGAAGAGTTGATGCGGATCTAGAATCATTTTATAAGCGAGTGTAAAACGAACTAAATCATCTTTTTTCTTATCGTGTGCGATTAAAGCGATTTTCATGAGATCATCCCCTACTCCATGATATTCTCGAGACCATAAACCAATTGATCTATTTTCAATACAGTTTCTACAGCAAGCTGTACGCCAGGCATGAAGGAACCTCTGTGCATTGAATCATGACGAATTTTCAACGTTTGTCCTTCACCACCAAATAGTACTTCCTGATGAGCTACAAGTCCTGGCAGACGAACACTATGAATTCTCATACCTTCATAGTCTGCACCTCTTGCTCCTTCAATATCTTCTCGCTCTTCTTCATGTCCCTGCTGCTTGGATTCACGTACGTCAGAAATCATCTTTGCCGTTTTTACAGCAGTGCCAGACGGGGCATCGAGCTTACGATCATGATGTTGTTCTATTATTTCAACGTCTGAAAAATATTTTGCTGCCATCGAAGCAAATTTCATCATCAGAACGGCGCCGATTGCGAAATTCGGTGCAATAATAGCTCCCAACTCTTTTTCTTCAGCGATTTTTGAGAGTTCTTCTACATCTTCGTTCGTAAATCCGGTTGTTCCTACTACAGGTCGCACACCGTGATTAAATGCTATCTCCATGTGCTTTTTACCGAATTCAGGGGTTGTGAGATCAATGAGAACATCACACTCTACTTCTGTTAAACATTTATCAAGATCTGTATAAACCTGTGCATCCATTGATGGGAGGCCAGCGATGTCAGCTACAGTTTGTCCAGAAGGTTTGCGGTCAACTACTGCCGTCAGAATAAAATGATCCGTTCGATCAACAAGCTTCACCGCTTCTTTTCCCATGTTCCCTCTTGGTCCAGCTATTACAATTTTTACTTGATCCATCTTTATTCACTCTCCCCATTAATTTTTGTCCATCGATCTTTATCTCTTGTGTTAAATTTCGTCATAACTTGTTCAAATGCTTCGTCCATATCAACATCGAGTGAATTTGCAAAGCAAGTTAATACAAACAATATATCTCCCATTTCTTCCTCTATCGTGCGCTCTTTTTCCGTTTTTTTCTTCGGTTTTTCACCATAATAATGATTCACTTCCCGTGCAAGCTCCCCAAGTTCCTCTGTCATTCTAGCAAGCATTGCAAGTGGACTGAAATAACCTTCTTTAAACTGACTTATGTATTGATCTACCTCATTTTGCATCTCTCTAATCGTTCTATTAGACATAGGTCCATCCACCTTTCGCATCTTTTATTATGTTAGCTAAAAGAAAGTGATTTGACAAATATTTAACCGAAGTTCCTTCTTAAAACCTATTGTGAGTATAACAGAATGAAATTGCTGTCTGCTCAGTATTTGATTATAATGGAATCTGTCGGTCTCACGGAAGGAAAGGAGTGTATCATATGGAAGGCATACGCGGAAAAAATGTATTCTTTATTCTACTCGGTTCTGCAATATTCGCATTTGGTCTTGTTCATTTCAATATGGAAAATAATTTAGCCGAAGGAGGATTTACAGGTATTACGCTTTTACTCTATTTTCTCTTTAAAATTGATCCTGCCATTTCCAATTTAGTGCTAAACATACCACTTTTCTTAATCGGTTGGCGCTTACTTGGCCGACGCGCATTTATCTATACGATAATTGGAACCGTTTCTTTATCAGTATTTCTTTGGATTTTCCAGCAATACTCCGCTCCATCTATTCCCCTTCAAGATGATTTAACACTTGCAGCACTATTTGCAGGAGTGTTTGTAGGAGTCGGTCTAGGAATTATCTTCCGCTACGGAGGTACAACGGGTGGAGTCGACATCATCGCAAGGCTTGGTGCTAAGTATAGCGGCTGGAGTATGGGGAGAACAATGTTTGTTTTTGACTTTTGTGTCATAGCACTTTCCCTAATTTATTTAAATTATAAGGAAGCGATGTATACACTACTCGCTGTCTTTGTTGCTGCAAGAGTTATCGATTTTATTCAACAAGGAGCATATGCAGCAAAAGCAGCCATGATCATTTCTGAAAGTAACCAAGAAATCGCAGACACAATAATGAGTCAAATGGACCGAGGAGCAACTGTATTGAATGGCAAAGGAAGCTTTTCAGGATTACAAAAAGAAGTTCTCTACTGCGTCGTAGCTCGAAATGAAATCGTTCGACTGAAGAACATCATCCGTCAGGTTGATCCACATGCATTTGTTGCTGTTAATGACGTCCATGATGTTCTAGGTGAAGGATTTACCCTTGATGAGAATAAAAACCCGATCGAACACTAGACCTTTTTATTTTCCAACAAAAAAATCTCGCCTTTCACAGGCGAGATTTACTTATTAATCCTCGTTCATTCCAATAAAGATAAACACAAAGCGTAGTAATTCAAGAAGAGCAACGACCGCTGCGGCAACGTAAGTTAGCGCTGCTGCATTTAGGACCTTTTTTGTTTCTCTTTCTTCATCGTTACGAATGACGCCAGTCGACACAATCTGTTCCATCGCTCTATTTGACGCATTAAATTCAACCGGTAATGTTACTAACTGGAATAAAACTGCCGCACTCATAAAGACTATACCGAGCAAGATGAAATTAGCTGAAGACATGAGAATTCCCGCAAGAATGACGAAATAGCTAAAGTTGGAACCGAGATTTGCAACCGGAACCAGCTTATGACGGAACCTGAGCGGTGCATAATCCTGTTCATCTTGGATCGCATGTCCTACCTCGTGTGCAGCAATGGCAGCACCTGCTACTGAATAACCATGAAAATTTCCTGATGATAACCTTACAGTTTTAGATCGAGGATCATAGTGATCGGAAAGATGTCCTCGTACTTCCTCAACGCTTACTGAATACAATCCATTTTCATCAAGAATTTTGCGTGCTACTTCAGCACCGGTCATACCAGATGAATTTGGTACTTTTGAATATTTTTTATATGCGCTCTTTACTCTGCTTTGTGCCCAGAGTGGAATGATTAATAGAACCGCAAAATATATTAGAAATCCAGCCATTTCCATTCCTCCATCACATGTGTAATTGCTAATTACTATGTTATTTAACGTCAATTTTAGTCAAATTCAACTATAAAGTCAATTACACAGTTTCAGGTTCACAAGATCTTCAAATTTAATCAACTTGTTTTCTTTTTACTTTGTCTTTTTCTCCAAGATACTTGCGATAAATGACATAAAGTAGCGTTAACGTTATGATACCTCCAATTGATATGATCAACCAGAAAAGAGAAGATTCTTGAGAAGTAGAGCCATGATATGCTGCATCAAAATCATCATGCATGGTTTGAAGTTGACCAACGAATTCACTATCTCGCTCAGAAGCATAATTCTCTATAAAAGCAATATGAGAATCAAGACGCTGTTGAATGTCAGGAGATAAATCAATCGCCATAGCTGGTCGAATCGTACTATAAGCCTCAAGAAACCTCCGTTTACTCGTGTCAAACACATCACGATTAGCATGTTCAATTGATGTAGCCATCTCATCAATAAGCGATAATAATTTATCATCCGTTTCACGCCACATTGGCTGATCTTCAGCAACCAGGGCATCAACTGCGAGTCTAAATTCCATCAATGACTGGAGTCTTTGAGCAGATGATTCGTCTACAGTTGTAACAGCTTTAATTGCCCGATCATGCGCATTTAAAATTACACGAAGCTCAGTCGATGTTAATTCACTTCCTGAATCACCTGGAAAAACTTTAGAAAATTTATTGAGTTCTGTTTTTGCACGCTCAAAATCTTCTTGTTTTCCAAACTCTAGTGTATTCGCAGCTATATCATTCCAGATCTCTTTAGCATTAGTTTCAGAAGCATACACATTAGCGGGGAGCATGAAAAGCAACAACACAAGGAGCCATCGTCTACCCATCCCTTGTCCCTCCTTCATCCTACTTCAATGTATGATGATATGGACAAGAGTAGACCTCCTACATTAACGAATTGAAAGCTTAAAATGCCCCTTACGTACAGATAAAGAATACACAAGTGCCAGCGATCCGATCGATAACCAAAATGTGAAATATCCAATAGCAGATGTATAGTCACTTAGTATGGAATAGCGAGGCATTTGACCAAACACATAATCAATCACATCATTATGTAACGTCCATATCCCTACTGCAACAAGATGCCACATTTTGATTTTATAAAAAGGTGTATATAATATTCCCTGAATTGCCATACCAAGATGCGAGAAAATAAGCATCAGCGCGATTGGAGATAATTGTCCCGTCACAACCATCACCATCATGTTCATAACTACAGCCCATATTCCGTACTTAAACAATGTGACCGCTGCAAGCGACTCCATTAGCGGCCAATTTTTCCCTAAAAGAAATGCACCAAGTACAAAACAGAAGAAGAGACTCGCTGTTGGGCTATCAGGCACAAATAGAAGAAAGATCGGTCTGGTGTCTTCTAATTGCCAACCATACCAGTAGTAGCCATAAATTGTACCTGGCACATTGATCAGTAGCAACATCCAAAGAAAGGGTTTTGACTTAAGTAAATAGAAAAATTGGGAAATCATTAGAATCTCCTTATCCTTATTCAATAGTGGTTTATGAGAAGCGTATCAAACGTTTTAAAGTGAAAAAAAGCTGACTGGCTCAGTCAGCTTTTTCACGTGTTATTGATTTGCTTTTGCGGTTTCGACAATAAATTCAGCCAGTTTCTCACGTTCCTCGTCAGAACCTTTGAATGCATTAGCTGGCATTCCACCAATTCCGTTGACAGCGATATCCATAATAGACTCTTTTGTTTGTTTCGTTTCAAGAAGTGAAGGTCCAGCACCACCTTGAAGACTGTCACCATGGCAGCCAATACAAGATTGTCCGGAATAAATCGCATATCCTTCAGATTCCTTATCGATTTCAGCTTCGACGATTTCCCCTTGCTTAGCTGCTTTTTCCCAATCGTGTGTTACAACAGATTCCCAAGTAAGAAAAACCGTTGAAATAAGACCTAATAACATAAGTGCTGTTGCAACAGGTCGTTTTGCAGGTCGTCTTTCTGGTCCACGATCGAGCCATGGGGCAAGAAGAAGTGCACCAAATGCAAGTCCAGGCATGACTACGGTTCCTAGAAGAGTATAATCTCCTGATGCAAATTTATACTTCAAGAGCTGGTATAAAAAGAGAAAGTACCAGTCAGGAAGAGGTGTATAAGTAGCATCTGTTGGATCGGCCACACGCTCAAGTGGAGATGGATGAGCGATTGTTAGTGCTAAATAACCAATTAGGAATACGGCACCAACCATCCATTCTTTTAATAAGAAGTTCGGCCAAAACGCTTCTGTTTTGCCGGGGTACTCTGAATAATCTTTTGGAATGTTAGGCTTTCTCTGCGCAGGAATACGCGAGTCTCCCACAAACTTCATTCCTTTTCCGCGATGCATCTGTCCCCCTCCTTCATAAAAAAGTTATGTTGTCATTAATCACATTAATTTCTCAAGTAACATCTTAAAGCGGGCCAGAAATACCCTGTTTACGAATCATAATAAAGTGAGCACCTAACAACCCAAGAAGCGCTGCTGGCAAGAAGAACACGTGAATCGCAAAGAAACGTGCGAGTGTTTGTGCCCCGATAATTTCTCCTCCTGCAAGAAGGGTCTTAGCCCATTCACCCACTACTGGGATCGTAACGGCAATTTGAAGACCAACCTTCGTCGCGAATAGCGCTTTCATATCCCAGGGTAATAAGTAACCTGTAAACCCTAGTCCAAGCATGACGAAGAAAATTAATACACCAACAACCCAGTTTAACTCCCTAGGTTTTTTGTAAGAGCCGGTAAAGAATACGCGAAGGGTATGTAAAAACATCATAACGATAACGAGACTGGCTCCCCAGTGGTGCATTCCTCTAACAATTTGTCCAAAAGCTACTTCATTCTGTAGATAATAGACAGACTCCCAGGCATTCACAATATCTGGTACATAGTACATTGTAAGGAACATCCCGGATAGAATTTGGATAACAGTAATAAAAAACGTTAATCCGCCAAAACAATAAACAAACGCTGAAAAGTGATGTGCCGGGTTAACGTGCTCAGGCACTTCATGATCCGCAATATCGCGCCACATCGGCGTAATATCTAAGCGTTCATCTACCCAATCATAGATTTTATTTAACATAGATTACGCCCCCTAACGTGGTTCAGGTTTTCCGAGGTAAAGTTTTCCATCTTCCACTTTCTTGTTGTAAACATCAAGTGGCGCAAGAGGTGGTGTTCCTGGTACATTCACACCATCTTTTGTGTATCGACCACCGTGACACGGACAGTAAAACTGATCAGGATAAGCTGCATTTGAAGACCAGTCGACAGTGCAACCCAAATGTTTACAAACAGGTGAAAGTGCGACTATTTCGTCTTTTTCATCTTTGTAAACCCAAGCAGATTGTGTTACCTCTGATTCATACCAACCATCAACCTGATCAATTTTAAATTCTTTACGAGTAGGCTTTTTCGTAATCTCACTCGTATCCATAACAGGTACGAATTCCTGTTTGGCTCCTTCTTTCAACAACGGATCAATTGCAAAACGAACCATCGGCATTAGCATCCCTGCTGCCATAAAACCGCCGACACCAGTCAGGCTGTAGTTTAGAAATTGGCGTCTTGTTACTTCATTCTTCTTCGCCATTGGTTTCCCCCCTATCCTATGAAGTCAGTCCAGCCGGACATAATATAGTACACACATATAACTAGGACATTCCTATGATAGCGTAGTCACTCTTGCTCTGTCAATATTCGGAATGGTCTTTAGCATGCCACAAATCAACTATTTATATTACTTTGCCATGTATTTGTTACAAATTGTAAAACTTGCTTTACCTGAGCTGATACCGTTTCCATTTTGTATTGCTCGTCCATATGCTCTAAAGGAATAGCTGGCATCCATAAAAGAGCGCTTAATAACTGTTCCTCCGACTGCTTCCAATCCACATCAGCCGTTAAAGTAATAATATGTTTGATCCCACCCTTCATTAGTTCCTGTTCCATTAATTTAAGTCGCTCTACTCGGGATGACATTTCCTCGGTTTGTAAATAGGTGAATGCAGGGAGTAACAGCAGACGACCTTTAAGCTGCCTTTCAAGCTCACCAGATATTATCGTAATATATTCTCCCATCGATACTATAGTTTTTACGCTCGTAGTCATCGAAATAGGTACAAGCGGTAGAACTGCTGTATCAACGTATTCTTTTTCTTTTTCGTATACTCCGATATCGGATTCTGTCCATTTCATCATACTAGCTCCTTTTTTGACCATATAAATGCCATATAGTTTGGTTCGATTGAGTTTTAAGCCAGCTTGCTTGCTTTATAGGCAAATCGATCCAAATCGTTCGATTTTCTTTATGCGCAAAATAATTAACAATTCTCCACATTTCCGAACAATTAAGCGTTTGTTCATTCCATACCTTGAGATGGAGATATAAAGCACCTTTTTCTTCTCTCATTATCACAAACTTCCCCGTGCTATTCTTGTAAAGAACAATATCATTTAAATAGGGTTCAGTTAGATCTGGTACGTATGGAAGAGGATAATAAATAGAATGAGGGAAAAATGGGAATTCATCGTTCACACAATCGATTTCCAGAACTTTTTTCTTAACTTTGACTGATTGTTCAATCTGATAAGGTAAACCGCTATTAGTTCCCCAGACCACTCCAGGACTGATACGTGTAGATACAATAACTGCCTCGAGCTTCATTGAAATAGAAGGTGCCAATCGATTTCCTGGTATGTTATTCGCTTCAGTCGCATAGCCAGTCCATACAATAGATGGGTTTTCAAGTGCCTCCATTCTTAGCTGATTCATCAATTTAGAAGCGATACCTCTTCCACGGTAATCAACGTGGGTCCGCAATCTCCCAAGAACGGCGGATTCATTTTCATAAATACTCATTCCAGCTATTCCACAAAGCTTACCTTTTTCAAAGTAACCCAAAAAGTGATCATCTTCAATAAGCTTAGGGAGAATCCTAATAACATAATCATCTTCAACTCCCGTTTTCATAACTTTAACGAGTTCAATGTCTTCTGTAGACAAAGTACGAATCATAGCGACTCCCCCCTTCATCCATTTCTTTCTTATATAACTTAACAAGTTTCTCTTAAAATTAATACATTTTTTTGGTTAGAATTGTATGTTACATCTAACTAAAGTATAAAATGGACCTTCCGTCATTATTGGACGTTGGATCATCTCATTACGATTGGTAGATCAGCGTTTTATGGCTTTCAAAAGATAAAACAAAAAAACCCTTGAAAAATTCAAGGGTTAGAGATTATTTAATTGCTTACTTAAATCTTTGAATGCCATTTCGTCATTCTGATCTAGAGCTTCATCAATTCGCTTCAGAATTGACTCTCGTTTAAATCGAGTAAACGACTCATCTAGCACCATTTCAGCTAGGAAAGAATATTTTTTATCTGCGGCCATGTTTTCTGGCAAGAACGGATTTTCTTCCAATACAGCTACGTAATGTGGAGATACATTCTTGCTTTTAAAATTGAGCTGAATGTAGATAGGCTCGTCCTGATTCAAGCGAATGTCATGGAAGGACTTTTCTGGGTCAGTCGTAATAATATTGTGTTTGTAAAAACGGAATGGGGCATTCTCAACACAGTGAGTTGAAATAACGAGTGCCTTTGGACAAAATTCAGCATTCTCAACAAAATGGACGTTTCCCATCAACACTTCGTCACTGATTAAATAGTTTAACAACCAAACACACTCTCGTTTCTTAACTTGATAATTCTTAAGAAACCATTTCAGAAAGTCCTTCTTTTCAACGACAGTAACGGAGCTGCTCATAGCGATTCCTCCCTGAGATTTTCCTAAATTTAAGAATTCGTCATTGAAGATAAATTTCCTTCTACACCAGCTTTATTCCTCTTTAAATGTTTCTTCTTCGAATCGCAGAACTTCTTCTTCAAGGTGAACAAGTGTTGGATCTAGCTTCAAGGCTAACTTAAATGCCTCAACAGCTTCCTTACGTCTGCCTTCCTCAATTAAGAACGAGCCATATTCTTCAAGGAAGATCGGATCGTTTTTGAAATAAGTATATGCATTTTCATACCGTTTTATGGCATCTTTATATTCTTCAACCTGAGCATAAGCTGTCGCCGCGGACCAATCAAGGTAAGGATCGCTCTGATCTCCCTCTTCAATATTGCGGAGCAAATCGAGAATATCTTCATAACGCTCCTCTGTTCGTAAATAAGTAGCTAGCGTTTTGGCAGCTTCGATATGCGTAGGATTAATAGCAAGTAATTCACGTAAATATTGCTCTCCGCTAGCATTGTCATGTGTTTTGAAACTTAGTCTGCTTGCTTGTAAATAGAGCTCTTCATTAAATTCGTCAACTTTTATACCTTGAGCAAGTACTTGAATTGCTTCAGCTGTGGCCCCTTCTTCTTCATACGCATTTGCTAGATAAGGATATAGGGTACTATACTGGGGATCCAATTCTTTTAATTCATTAAAGGCATTTATCGACTTTCGATATTCACTAATTTGTAATGCAGTGAAACCATATCCAAATAGCGCATTAATTTCTCGGCCATTCTCGAGACCCTTTTCGTAATAAGTGAGAGCTTCTTCGAATTGACCACTGCCGCTTAAAGCTTCGGCAAGCCTTAATTCGATATTCTCACTCGCTAGCTCGCCTTTTGTACCTAGGACTGATTCGTAATAAGGAACGGCTTTCAGATGGTGACCCTGTGTTAAATAGAACTCACCAAGCCCAAAATCAATAATTGGTTCATCAGGGGATAATCGCTTTGCTTCTAGTAACTTCTGCTCAGCCACCTCTTCTAATCCCTCTGTTTGATACAAATCAGCCAATAAAAGGAGTGCCGGTGGGTAGGCAGCATCATTCTCATCAATCTTATTTAAGGCAGCGATCGCTTCCTGCTCCTGTTCTAGATCAACATAGCATTCGGCTGCTTGTACGAGTAGTTCTCCCTCATTAGGATAATGAATTAGTAATTCTTCCACTACATCCCTAGAATCTTCGATTAAACCAAGGCTGTAATAAATATTTGAAAGATCATATAAACCTTCATGATCTGCATCTTTACGCACTTCTTTTAGTTCTTTCAAACCTTTTTCAAAATTTCCTGACTCAATTAATGAGACGGCCTGTTTAAGACGCTCCACGTTCCAAAACTCCTTCTAACACTTCTTATTTTATTTCGATGATTCGCGGTAAAAAAGGCTGGTTTGTGAATAAGCAGGTTCTTCCCGTATCCTGGCTTCAACATAATGCTTTGATTCACTTTCAGTAATTCTCCACGAAGTCCTGAAATGATTGGGTCTATTCCATCATAATCAAGAATCTCCTCTTCTTCAACTCGATTGCCTGAATTCAGCTGATAGAGATTATAATCGAAATCACTGCCAGCTGATAAGCACCCTTTTATTGGATAAAGACCGACTCTTTTCAGAAATTCGTCCGTCAACTCACTTCTCACTTGAGTCGAATCAAACTGAAAATATTCAAGACCCTTTAAACGTGCTTCTTCTGAAAGAAGCAATTTTTCCTGATCTATTTTGTCTTTAGGATGGTTCAAGAGAAATGAAAAGTCCGGAATAATGGCAGCTCGATAAGGAAAGTTAGCCTGAATAATCCATTCTAAAACCATATTACGAAAGCTTTGTTCTGACTTAAAATCAATGATGACCAACGGCACTCGATGACGAGCACATTTCCTCATGATTTCAGGAGTGATACGATTAGAATCGATGCGGATACCTACTACGTAATCTATCGGGCTCCCTTTAAGTGAATGACGATAATCAGAGAGCTCTTTTTCAAAGGTCTGTTCATGATTTATTTGTGTAACGGTTAGAAAAGTCGTAGCTCCATGTAATATTAATTCTTTCATATGATCGAAAAAGTCACTCTCACACTTAGTGTTAAGACCTTCTACAAAAAAGACTTTTCCTGGTTTCATTGAAAAATCTTCCAATGTACAACGAACCCTATTTTCTAAACGTCCACTCGTTGTTTTGTAAGTAAGCTTATCTTCTGTAACCAGCTTATAATTCGTACCATTGATTAAAACCTTTTCATACATGTGTTTCAACATAGTCCCCTCCTGCCAGGGTTTTATTGACAGGCTATTCTCTATTGAAAAGGAATATGTCTAGCAACAAAATAATACAATGAAAAAAATTCCCTGTGCAGAAAGCACTTGTTAGCGCTTTCAAAACACAGGGACAAAATAAATATGGATAGGAGTGGAGAGAAACCATTACTATATTTATTATAACAGTGTTTTCCAAAAAAACAACAGATTGTTTTGAAAATTTGTGATTTTGTAACACTCATAAGACCAATTTAAATGTGTATCTAAAATTCTCCTTAATTAAAAGCTATGTTAATGAACAGTGTTGATTTTTGGCTCATTTACGCCCTGTGATGACCATTCGTCTGAGCAAATGAATTTGCTCGAAGCGAATGGTCATCACAGGGCGACCTTTCAGCAGAGCTGAAAGGCGAGTGAAACGAAGGTTTCACTCGAATGAGCCAAAAATCGAGAAAACAACAATATAAGCTAACATAGCCTAATTAAATGAAAAAGCAGGTTCTTAGGAACCTGCTTTCAGCTGCTTTAAATGTTCAAAAAAATCTGGATAAGACACTTTGATCGCATCTGAAAGAGCTAGCTCGACATGGCCTTCTGTGATGCAGCCAGCAACGGCAAGCATCATTCCAATACGGTGGTCACCAAGACTTGATACAGCACCACCACGGAGCGTTGTCGGCCCTTCTATAATCATGCCATCACTTGTACCTGTTATAGAGGCACCTAACTTTTGTAAAGCTTCTACAACGGCATCAATTCGATTCGTTTCCTTTACTTTTAATTCTTCTGCATCCTTTATAACGGTCTGACCATTCGCCTGGGTTGCTAGGAGTGCTATAACGGGAATCTCATCGATTAATCTTGGAATCATGTCACCTTCAATTGTAGTACCAGATAATTCACTTGTGCTTATTGTGAGATCAGCTACTTCTTCTTGATTAACAACACGTTTGTTCTTAATCGACAAAACTGCCCCCATTTGCTCTAGAACGTCTACAATACCGGATCTAGTATGGTTAATTCCGACGTTTAATAGCGTTATCTTACTGTCTGGAACAATCGCCCCGGCCACGAGGAAAAAAGCAGCTGAAGAAATATCACCAGGAACTTCAACATTCGTCGCTTTTAACTCTTGACCCCCACTCACACTGACAGAAAGTCCTTCTCTTTTTACATTAACTCCGAAACTTTCAAGCATATTTTCAGTATGATTTCTAGATCTGTGTGTTTCTGTTACTGTGGTGATGCCGTCCGCTTGCAGACCAGCAAGAAGAATAGCAGACTTCACCTGTGCGCTTGCAACTGGTGATGTGTAGGCGACTCCCTTCAGATTCCCACCACGTATAGCGATAGGGGCAAAGGTACCATCCCCTCTCCCATCTATTGATGCTCCCATTTGTTTTAAAGGAATCGTTACGCGGTTCATGGGACGTTTTGCAATTGATTCGTCCCCCGCTAGGACTGAATGGAAAGACCTCCCCGCAAGCAAACCCATCATAAGACGAAACGTTGTACCTGAATTTCCTACATCAAGAAGGTTTGTAGGCTCTCTCAAACCTTCGATTCCATTTCCTTCAACAACAACAGATGCTCCATCTTGTTCAATATGTACACCCATTTGCTTAAAACAAGCAATGGTACTCAAACAATCCGCACCAGGCAGGAAGTTGGTGATATGCGTTTTTCCAGTTGCAATGGAACCAAACATGATAGCACGATGAGAGATCGATTTATCGCCAGGGATCGTAACCGTTCCTCTAAGACTTTTCGCTTTTACTATAGTTTCCATGGTCGCGTACTCCTTATTTATCATCTACGTAAGTATCAAAATCCTCATCAAGAACAAGCTTCGCCTTATCGCGATCCTGTTCAGTTCTAAAGCTAACTCTCAATACACCCATAATGTCTTCTCGGGTTTCAATGATGCGTATATTTGTAATCGAAATGTCTTCTACTGCAAGCCTTTGAGTCACGGCGGCAATAACACCGGGTTGATCTTGTACATCTAGAAATAAATCATAAAATGCAGGGATTGCACCTCTTGATCGAACTGGTAAACCATCACGGAAATCTTTTGCATCCGCAAAATAATCGAAAATTCTATCCCCATCTTCATTCGCAATATAAGTTTGAATACGATTTAACTCTAACTTTAAGTCTTCTGTCATCTGTAACAACACTGATTTATTTCTTAAAAGTATATCACGCCACATGACAGGACTTGCCGATGCAATGCGGGTGATATCTCGGAATCCCCCTGCAGCAAACCTGGCTACATTGTAGCGCTGATTATTGTTACGCTCACTCACAAAATTCACAAGACTCGCTGCAAGGATATGTGGAAAGTGACTTATCAACCCAACTAAGTAGTCATGTTCTTCGGCCTCAAGTTCAACAAACGTTGCCTTCGTTTTACTCAACAGATTTTTTAACGCCTCTAATTGGGATTGATTTACTGAGTCATCAGGTGTCAGAATGTAAAAAGCATTCTCAAATAAATGGGACTTTGCAGCTGTTACACCCGTCTTGTGAGACCCAGCCATAGGATGTCCGCCTATAAATGTTACTGATGGGTTAAGAATCTCTCTGGCATGAGAGACAATCGAATGTTTCGTACTACCCACATCGGAAATAATGACATCACTTTTCAACGTAATAGTGGACAATTGTTTTAGAATTTCTTCTGTCTGAACAACTGGTGCTGCGATTATGACAAAGTCAGCTGATTGAACAGCTTCTTCAAGCGAAGAAGCTGTTTGATCAACAACGCGAAGCGCTTTTGCAAGATGAAGCTGGTTCTGATTCACATCGTATCCTGTAATGATGGCATTTTCATGACCCGCTTTAATGGCAAGTGAAATGGAACCACCTATTAACCCAAGACCAATTACCGCAACATTTTTACTCATGACTGTATCGTTCTCTTTTCATCCAAAAATTTAGAAAGACAGTTAATAATGTCCTTATTTTGCTCTTCTGAACCTACAGTAATCCGAGCTGAAGTAGGAAAACCAAGAGCAGAACCAGAACGAACAATGTATCCACTTCTCATAAGATATTCGAATACTTCATCTGCAGGAAGACCAAAATCAATTAAGACGAAATTTCCCTGTGAAGGGAATACGGATAAGTTATATTGCTCACAGAAGGCGTAATAAAGTTCTCGTCCTTTATCATTCTCTTCTCGACACATCTGAATAAATTTCTGATCGTTAAGTGCAGCGATTGCAGCAGCCTGAGCCACTCTTGATGTATTAAATGGTTCTCGTGAAGGTTCAATTGAAGCCACTACACCCGGATTTGCCACGCCATAACCGACACGTAAAGCAGCAATCCCATATGCTTTAGAAAACGTTCGAAGAACAACGAGATTTTTATATTCAGATAGAGCTGCTAACGTATCTGGAAAGTCAGTCGCAGTTACATATTCTTTATAAGCTTCGTCGACTACAATCAACACGTCTTCTGGGACCTGTTTCATAAATGAAAGCAATTCATCCTCAGGAATGTGCTCACCTGTTGGATTGTTAGGTGAACACACCCAAACAATCCGTGTATCCTCATCGATTGCCTGTAACATTTCATGTAACTGATGCTTCCCGGCTTTTAATGGTACCTCTCGAATTTCTGCATCTTCGATAATGGCATTATGTCGATATTGAGGGAATGTAGGAGTTGCCATCACTGTATTTGTACCTTTTTCAAGATACGTTCTACAAAGCATTTGAACGACTTCATCAGAACCGTTCCCAAAAACAATCTTGTTCTCACTTATATTGAGGTGGTCTGCCACAGCTGAGCGAAGAGAAGCTGCATAGCCGTCAGGATAAATGTGTAATTGATCTAACTCTTTTTCGATAGCTTCTTTAACAGCTTTAGAGGAGCCATATGGATTCTCGTTTGAAGCTAATTTGATAACTTCTTTTAATCCAAGTTCTTTTTTCACTTCTTCAATTGGTTTACCTGGTTTATAAGGGGTAAGACCCTTCATTTGACGTTTTGGAATCATGCCTGCACCTCACGTATGAATTTTCATTTTCCCGTATGGAGAAATCAAATCTCGAACATATGCACGAATCTGATCAATCGCTTCCTTCTGGGATGCTTCATCTTTCAACGCTTCTACTTGCGCTTCAACTTGACGAATTATGGCACTACCTACGATGACACCATCACAATAATCTTTTAACTTGTCTACTTGTTCTGGTGCTGAAACACCGAATCCTACGGCAACTGGAATTTGACTATAACCCTTCACCCGCTCAAGGAATTTAAAAACTGCTGAATGAAAATCAGTTCTCGTTCCAGTAACACCGAGTGATGAAACACAGTATAGAAAGCCAGTAGCTTCTTCAGCAATTGCTTGAAGGCGTTTTTCTGAGGTTGTCGGAGCTACAAGAGAAATGAGCGCTGTTCCATTTGCTTTACAGCTTGTTCTCCATTCTTCACTTTCTTCAAAGGGAAGATCCGGAACTAATAGACCGTCGATATCATTTTTTCGCACTAAAGCGAAGAAGCGTTCTTCTCCTAATTGTAACAAAAGATTGTAATAAGTAAATATAACAACCGGAATTTCGAGCCCATTCTCTCTCATTTTTTGTACAAGATTCATAGCTCTTTCAAGACTCATTTCATGCTCTAGTGCTCGAAGGGACGCTCGCTGTATGACTGGCCCATCTGCTAGTGGATCCGAATATGGTATCCCCAGTTCAATCGCATTAGCGCCTTCTTCTTGCAACATTAGTGCCAAATTAATTGTCGCCTCTTCAGTCGGATCACCCGCTACGATAAATGGTATGAACAAATCACTTCGCCCTTCAACGTATTGCTTAAACCGTTTATTCATCAACGTCACCTCCAAGATGTTCCATGATCGTGTGTACATCTTTATCTCCTCTACCAGAAAGACAAACCAGAATGATTTCATCTTCTTGCATGTCAGGCGCTTGTTTGATTGCCTCGGATAACGCATGAGCACTTTCAATAGCCGGAATAATACCCTCTTCTTCAGATAGTGCTTTCAAAGCATCTAGTGCTTCCATATCGGTAATACCAGTATACGTTACTCTACCCGTTTCATTTAAATAAGCATGTTCTGGTCCAATTCCCGGATAATCAAGACCAGCTGAAATCGAATGAGGTTCCTGGATTTGGCCTGTCTCACTTTGAAGAAGATACGTAATTGAACCGTGAATGACTCCTAGACGTCCTTCAGACAGAGTTGCTGCATGCTCTCCTGTGTGAATTCCCTTTCCAGCAGCTTCTACACCAAACAACTTGACATCATCTTTTAGAAAAGGATAAAACATCCCCATCGCGTTACTACCACCGCCTACACAAGCGATTACTTTATCAGGGATTTTCTCCATTTGTTCGCGTGACTCATCTCCAATCACTCTTTGGAAATCACGCACCATTTTAGGATATGGATGTGGTCCTACTACAGAACCAATTAAATAAAACGTATCCTCAACATTCGCTACCCAGTATCGTATTGCTTCATTCGTTGCATCCTTTAATGTCTTACTTCCAGAGGATACAGGTACAACTTCAGCTCCGAGAAGCTTCATTCTAAAAACATTCAATTCCTGGCGTCGAATATCCTCTTCACCCATAAACACTTTACATTCTAATCCAAATCGAGCCGCGACTGTTGCAGCTGCAACACCGTGTTGCCCAGCACCCGTTTCTGCTACAATTTTTTCTTTACCCATTCGAACAGCCAGTAAAGCCTGTCCAATAGCGTTGTTCAATTTATGTGCCCCAGTATGATTTAAGTCTTCTCGTTTTAGATAGATTTGTGCCCCACCAAGACGTTTTGATAAGTTCTCTGCATGGGTGATCGGGGTCGGACGACCAGAATATTTTTTCAATTCTTCATGATAACGTTTCATGAATTGTTCATCAGCCATCGCTTCATTTAACGATTGTTCTAATTCTTCTAATGCATACATAGCCGTTTCAGGCACATATTTCCCACCATATCTACCATATCTGCCACGTTGATCAGGTACATTTATTGACATTCTCATCCCAGCCTTTCTTTCAATCTGTTCAATTTTGTCTGATCTTTACGATCGGTCTCTTCTATTCCACTTGATACATCAATACCATCGGGATGGTATCTTAATAATTCTTTAACGTTTACGGGAGTTACTCCGCCTGCAATAAATAAAGGCACTTGTTGTTTGACAGCTTCCATCTGATACTCTGGAATAGCACTCCAATCGAACCGTTTTCCTGTTCCTCCCCATTGTCCAGGGAGTTTTGTGTCAACAATATAGCCATCCGCTACTCCGCTGAAGGTTGACATCATGTTACGTGCATCGTCTCCGTGGTGGATTACTTTCCACAATGTCTTTCCTGTCATCTGTTTGATTTTCGCTCCAAAAAGAGGCGTTTCATTTCCATGTAATTGAATAACATCAAGTGGAACTTCACTAACTGTCTGAGCTAACTCCTCAATTTCCGGATTTACAAACACACCAACAATTTGCATATTATCTATAGGTGGATAATCCTTTAGCCACTTTTTAACCTGATCGTCCGTTACGCGACGTGCACTATTCGCAAAAATAAATCCAGCATATGAAACACCACTACCTCTAACAATCTTCCAATCTTCCAACGACCGGTTTCCGCAGAGTTTTAATTCAGGCGTTCTCATGAGCTGTTTCACCAAATAACCGTCTTATTCCTGCTTCATATGCACCATCTCTCATCAACGCTTCACCAACCAGTACAGCTTTTGCACCGGCACTTTTAACATCCTTAATATCCTCATAATTTGAAATGCCGCTTTCGCTAATCATAACGGATGATTGCGGAACATATTGACTAAGTACGTGCGTTTGTTTTGTGGACGTTTCAAATGTGGCTAGATTACGGTTGTTAACACCAATCACCTCAGGTGTGAAGTGAGACGTTAGCTCCAAAAGTTCTTCTTCTGAATGCACTTCAACCAAACACTCTAATCCCATGTCTGAAGCATAGTCATAAAACTCTTTCGTCTTCTTTACCCCAAGAGCTCTCACAATTAATAGAATGGCGTCCGCTCCAATATTCTTGCTTTCTACAATCTGTCGTTTATCTATGATGAAATCTTTTCTTAACACCGGAAGACTCACGTGTTTTTTTACTTCTGTCAAATACGTATTCGATCCCATGAAGAAGGTTTCATCAGTGAGAACGGATATTGCGTCAGCCCCTGCTTTTTCATAGGCCACCGCCACTTCTATCGGATCAAAATCTTCTTTGATGATTCCTTTTGAAGGAGAGGCTTTTTTCACCTCTGCAATAAGTCCAATCTCATGTGTCGGATGCCGCAAACGATCAGCAAATGGTACCTTCGTAAGCTTTTGCTCTTCAGGCATTATAAAACGTTCCATCTCTTCATGTTTCACTGTTATGATTTTATCAAGCATGGACATTCAGCTCCTTTTTTGCACTTAACGCGTCGAGTTGTTTTCTTGCGGTACCGTTCTCAATCGCTTCTCTAGCCATTCGTACGCCAGCTTTTATTGTAGCGCTTGCCCCCGAAAGGTATAGTGCTGCACCAGCGTTATATAATACGATGCCTCTACTCGCTTCATTTCCAACTCCATCGAAAATTCGCTCAATGAGATCGGCACTTTCTTTTGATGTATTTACAATCAAATCCTTCGATTCTTCTGAAGTAAGTCCAACATCTTCAGGTGTAAGTCGATAAGTAACGACTTCTCCATCTTTTAATTCTACAAAATCAGTATAAGTTGAGATGGAGCATTCATCCATTCCTTCTCCACCCGTCACAAGTAGAGCACGCTTTGTTCCTATCCTCTTAAGGGCTTCAGCCATCTTCAGTGCCTTCTCATGACTATAGACACCAATTAACTGTGACTGACTACCAGCTGGATTTGCAAGCGGCCCGAGGCTGTTAAAAACGGTTCTAAATCCAATTGCTTTTCGAGCACTCACGGCGTGTTTCATTGCTACGTGATAATTTGGTGCAAAAAGAAAGCACATGTTTTTTTCCTTAAGTGTTTCAACAGCCTCATCTCGACTTGATTGAGTAGGAATTCCAAGTTGATCCAGAACATCAGCACTGCCGCTTTTCGAAGATACAGCTTTATTGCCGTGCTTGGCGACTTTTACACCTAGACTAGAAACAAGAATGGCCGAAGCTGTTGATATATTAAAGGTTGAGTGGCCGTCTCCTCCTGTCCCGCACGTATCGATAAGAGGCAGCTCCCCATGATCAAGCTGAACAACGTGGTTCCGAAGCGATCTCACAAATCCAGTTAATTCTTCAACTGTCTCCTCCCTCATTTGGAGGATGGTTAGGAAGCTAGCAATCTGTGCATCATCTGCTCTTCCTTCCATGATAACATCCATCACTTGCTCCGCTGTCGACTCTGATAGTGTATGTCCCTGGATCATACTTCTTAGTTGTTCTTTAAACATTTAACCGCTCCTCCCTTTTGTCGAAAATAGCTTCAGCAACCTGGATTGTTTTAATCAGGGCGCTCGCCTTATTTCTAGTCTCTTCCCATTCATTTTCAGGTTTTGAATCTGCTACGATACCCGCTCCAGCTTGGACGTAAGCTGTTCCATCTTTAATGACCATTGTTCGTATAGCGATACACGAATCAATATTGCCATCAAACCCTATATAGCCGATTGCTCCTGAGTAAATGGAGCGAGAAGTTGGTTCAAGTTCATTTAGAATCTGCATCGCTCTTACTTTCGGTGCACCTGAAACTGTCCCTGCAGGGAACGAGGCGACCACTGCATCCAAACTAGTAAATCGAGGAGAAAGGACACCTGTCACCTTTGAAATAATATGCATGACGTGTGAGAATCTCCCAATATCCATTAGTTGAGGAACTGAAACACTTCCATACTTCGCTACTCTTCCCACATCATTTCTCGCAAGGTCGACAAGCATATAATGCTCTGCCCGCTCTTTCTCATCTTGAAGAAGTTCTTCTGCAAGCTGTTGGTCTTCCTGATCCGTTTTTCCACGCTTTCTTGTTCCAGCGATTGGATCAATTTCAATTTTTCCGTCCTGCACCTGAACTAATTTCTCAGGAGAACTTCCGATAATTTCAACATTGTTCATTTTAAGGTAGAACATATACGGAGAAGGATTTATAATCCTTAAAACACGATAAAGATCCAAGCCCCCGATTGAAATATCTTTTTCAAAGCGCTGTGATAAAACCGCTTGAAACACATCTCCGTCTTCGATATATTTCTTGATCTTTTCGACATCATTTAAATACTGTTGTTTTTCATAATTGGATTTAATGCTGGAGAAATCCACTTCATCTGAAGAATCTTCAGGAAGGTGCATTGCATCTCTCTGAATCGATTTTGAAGCTAATGAAACAAGATCATCCATCACATCAAAAGCATTGTTGTAGACTTGCTCAACTTCGACATCATTGTTTATTCTAGCGTGATGACAAACGGTCAAACGCTTCAAATGGTGGTCATAGATCAACAAATTCTCACAAACAATGAAATGGAAAAGGGGCATCTCTTCATCTCGATCTGGATGAACCGGTATTTTATCAAACTGACTGACTGCATCATAACCGATATAGCCCACCGCTCCTCCATAGAATGGAAAATCCGTCTCTGGGAGTTTTGGATTTAAATAGTCAAATAACGCTTTAACTCCAGATTGGAAGTCTTGACGCTCGAGAATACTGTTTTGGTTTTCATCGACAACTGAAAATATTCCTTTTTGCTCCATTAGAGAATAGACAGGATCGATTCCAATGAAGGAATAGCGTGACCACCTAGATTCCTGATCACTGCTCTCTAATAGAAAGCTTGCTCGTTTACCTATATTTTGAAAAATTTGAATGGGTGTAGCCGTATCAAGGAAATACGACTTCATCAGTGGGATTGTTCCGTACTTAGCGGCATCCCTTTGAAATGAAGAATAATCTGTAGTCAACTTTCTCACCTCTCCATAGTTAGTAATGGAGAATGGAAAAGCCGAGTAAACCGAGGATGGAAATGTGGTATAACAAAAAACAGACTAAAAGTGTCTGAATTATGAAAATACCAATAAAGGTATATAAAAACCCCCTGAATAACCTCAGGGGGTGTATAGACGTATCCCACTAAGCTCTCCTCAACTCAACTATCCTATTCTCAGCTCTCTCAACTCATAAAATCTCATTTTGCCTCTGCTCTAAACTAATTTCTATCCTAGTATGATGTTAGTTATTTGTCAACTTGCAAGATCGGGACGTAAGGAAATTGCTTTTTCTAAATAAACGTGGTTTATTTGGTCCTGCTCACTCGTTGTATTCACAGTCATAAGTAGTCGAATACACATTGGCAAAGATCCTTGGACAGGGATTTCTGATGAACAAAGCAATGGCACATTCGACCACCCCTTAAAACCTCTGACCGCTTCAGCAGGAAATACGGCGTCTAAATCAGCTGTCATTGTAAATTGAATCGATGCTACGTTATTAGGCTTGATGTTATTCTGCTGAATGATTACTTCTAATAATTTGGTCGTCGCATGAATAATATTGTCTTTCTCATTATTCTCTACTGTCGTTGCGCCTCTAATTCCCCTAACCACCGTTATCCACTCCCTTCCATGCTTCTCTCAAGCAGTCTAAGTGCTGTATCATCATTGATCATCACTTTAATAGGAGTACCGATCTTCTTTAGCAATACAAATTGTAATCTCTTGCTTTCAGCCTTTTTGTCTTTCTTCATCCGTTCAATTAATTTCTTGCTATCGAGTTGTTTTGGTATTGTAACAGGAAGACCAATCTCCTTAAACCAATTGATTAATTCATCCATACGAAGCTTTGTGTTAAAATATTCTTCACTCATTCTAAGCGCATAAATCATACCAATAGCAACCGCTTCACCATGAGTCACATGACCATAGCCTAATTCGGCTTCAATTGCGTGACCAAGAGTATGACCGAAGTTCAAATGTGCTCTCACACCTGATTCTCGTTCATCTTCATTCACAATGGCTCCTTTGACACTTATCCCTTGCCTAATCATGAATTGAAGTTCTTCATCCGTAAAGTGTTGAACTGATTTCCCACGCTCCAATAACCAATTCAAAAATGCTTCATCATGAATTAGTGCATGCTTAATTACCTCACTAAAACCAGAGCGCCATTCTCTATCTGGAAGAGTCTGCAAGCATGTAGTGTCGTAAATAACAGCAGCTGGCTGATGGAAAGCACCGATTAAATTTTTACCAAGTTCATGATTAATCCCTGTTTTCCCACCAACACTTGAATCATGGGCCAAAAGAGTAGTCGGAACTTGAATGAAATCAATCCCTCGCATATATGTAGCAGCTGCAAACCCCGCAAGATCACCAACCACTCCACCACCAAGAGCAATAATGCATGCCTTCCGATCTAATTCTGCTTCAAGGAGTGCTGTCATGCATTCATAATAGCGAGCAAATGATTTCGATTCTTCTCCTGATGGAACTACAAAAACAGGGAGATTCTCTTCACCTTGAATCGATGACAAGTAGCGCTTTTCAACTTCTTCATCTGTAATAATGAAAAAACTTGAATAGGATGCACTATTATCAATTAGGTCTCTCCAATTCCTTATTATGCCTGTTCCGATATGAACAGGATAACTTCCGCCTTTCGTTTCGATCTTTATCGTATCCATGATTAAAACTCCCGGCTATATGTCCTGTACCGTTCCAAAGCATCAGCGATTTCTTCGATACGGTCATGTCCAAATTTATCAAGAATCGAACAAGCCACTTCCCATGCCACAACATTCTCTGCAACAACGCTTGCAGCTGGTACCGCACAGCTATCAGAGCGTTCAATACTTGCTGAAAATGGTTCTTTGGTATCGATGTCAACACTTTGAAGAGGTTTATATAACGTCGGAATTGGTTTCATAACCCCTTTCACAACGATTGGCATTCCAGTCGTCATACCTCCTTCAAAACCGCCTAACCGATTCGTTTTGCGTGTGTAACCTTCCTCTGAAGACCACTGAATTTCGTCATGAACCTCACTTCCTGGTTTTCTGGCTGCTTCAAAACCAATTCCGAATTCTACCCCTTTGAATGCATTAATACTCATCACTGCTCCGGCAATTTTAGCATCGAGCTTACGATCATAATGGACATGACTGCCAAGTCCAACTGGAAGCCCTTCAACAATTACTTCTACAATTCCACCAATCGAATCGCCATTTTTTTTCGCATCATCGATTGCTATCATCATTTTATTTCCTGCTTCTTCATCAAGACTACGAACAGGAGATTCTTCAGAAACGCGCTGCATTTCTTGAAGAGACATGCCACCTTCATACCCACTCTCGATTCCACCGATCATACGAACATGGCCTGCAACCTCAATCCCGAGGGTTTTAAGTAATTTCTTCGCCACTGCTCCAGCAGCGACACGTACGGTCGTTTCTCTAGCAGAGGAACGCTCTAACACATTCCGCATATCGCGATGGCCGTATTTGATGGCACCATTTAAATCAGCATGACCAGGGCGAGGACGTGAAATCTGCCGCTTCATATTATCTTCTTGTTCTTTCGTTAACGGTTCAGCGCCCATATAATTTTTCCAGTGTGTCCAATCCTTATTTTCAACGACTAGCGCAATTGGAGCACCAGTTGATTGCGCATGGCGAACACCGCTGAGAATTTGAACCTGATCTTTCTCGATTTGCATTCGACGTCCCCTACCATATCCAAGTTGACGCCTTGCAAGTTCAGTATTTATATCTTCTGCGACTAGTTCTAGTCCAGAAGGAAGGCCTTCTAAAATAGTAGTTAATTGCGGTCCGTGTGATTCTCCTGCTGTTAAGTATCTCATCCTATCTCCTCCAATATGCTTTGACGCTTTTACGTACTACTATATCATATCAAATAAAACTCGTGTAATGATTTTTGATTTTTTGAACTGCTCTGTCATCATTTCGTTAAATTCAACGTACATTTCTTCCAGTATTGCCGAATATTCAATAACCTGCGATTACGGTAATTTGAATAATGGTTGCGCATATCCTACCACAGTTTGGAAGAAAAAACACTATAGCAGGAACTATGTTCAATGAATTTTTCCATTACTTTTATTGACTTATGTATTTGCAACGATCTAGATTGCCTCTATTTCTTTTTTTCGATAGAGTTAGAAGAGTAGCTAAAGATAAGGATGTGTACATATGAATATTATCGACCTATCTGCTAGAAAAATGGCTGAACATATAGCAAGAAAAGAGCTTTCACCAGTTGACGTTGTTCAGAGTCATCTTGATCGAATAAGGCATTTAAACTCTGATCTTCATTTATTTATTACTGTTTTTGAAGAAGAAGCTCTTCAAGAAGCTCGAGTTGCAGAGGATGAACTTATGAAAAACCGTCCTCAGGGTCCTCTCCATGGAATACCCGTCGCACTTAAAGACCTTACACCAGTAAAAGGACGGAGAACAACGTTTGGTTCACCTCTATTTAAAGATCACATCAGTCAGCATGAGCCAGCGATTGTCGGTAGAATGAAAGATGCGGGAGCCATCATTATTGGAAAAACGAACACCCCTGAATTCGGTCACAAAGGGACAACGGACAATCTTCTAGCAGGACCAACCAAAAATCCTTGGAATCCGGCATTAACAGCTGGTGGTTCAAGTGGAGGCTCTGCTGCAGCTGTAGCGAGTAAATGCGTCCCATTAGCAGAAGGAAGTGATGGCGGAGGATCTGTTCGCATTCCTTCGAGTCTTAACGGAATAATTGGACTAAAACCGACATTCGGACGAGTACCATTCGATAGTTCACCAGTCAATCGATTCGGCACAACTCAACCATTCGTTCATTATGGACCCATGAGCAGATCTACTGAAGATGCCGCATTACTTCTATCGATTATGGAAGGCTATGAACCTAACGACCCTTACTCTGTTCCTCTTCCAGAAGCCAACTTGATTGATGAATTAACGTTGGGGGTAGAAGGGATGAGGTTCGCTTATACGGACAATTTCAACTTATATCCGTTTGAT
The DNA here is from genome assembly GCA_963739655.1 of uncultured Bacillaceae bacterium. Lineage (GTDB taxonomy): Bacteria > Bacillota > Bacilli > Bacillales > Guptibacillaceae > Guptibacillus. Next base: position 305,112 of record CAVUAW010000018.1, read on the forward strand.
CCAGACATTTTAGACCCAATTCAAGACGCCATCTCAAAATTACGTGAAAAGGGAGCAATAGTAGAGAAAATCCCTTTTGATTTTGGTTTGAAACTAGAAGAATTGATTGCCTTCTTCAATAAAATGTGGTTTGCAGGACTTGCCTCCGCTTATGGGTCACTATACGATCGTTTTCCGTCCCAATTTAGTCAATCGGTTTCTGACATGATTGAATCAGGAAGAAATTTAAGCGCTGTCGAGTTAAGAGAAACAGAAGTTCAGCGCACGATGATTTGGAATACACTGCAAAATGAATTAAATGATTTTGATGCTATTCTTTCTCCAGTCCTTGGGGTGCCGGCATTTTCTCATCAGATCGAAGGTCCCGATATGATCAATGGTAAAGGAGTAGCCCCAATCTCTGATTGGATGATGACACAGATCTATAATTGCACTGGACACCCCGCCATTTCTATTCCAGCCGGATTAACTACCTCAGGGTTGCCGGTAGGATTGCAGGCTGCGTCAAATAAATTTAATGATAGCCTATTACTTCGTATCGCCCACACAATCGAAAAAGCAAGCCCCTTTCCATCACCTTTACTATAAGCATACCTGGTGTATTCTTTGATCTTGGACTAGTGGAATTGAGCGGATCTGAGCTAAAATCAACATCATTCAAACGCATACAAAATGAAAAGCCGGACAAATTGTCCGGCTTCATCAAATATAAGCGCTTTCATTTTTGGGGTAGAATTAAACCCATTTAGAAATGGTTTTTGTATATTCGTTCAATTCACCTTCGTTAAAAAACAATGAAATTTCTCGCTCTGCACTTTCTGGAGAATCTGAACCATGAATAACATTCATGCTGACTTGTACACCATAGTCTCCGCGGATTGTTCCAGGATTCGCATCTTTAGGATTAGTTGCCCCCATCATTGTACGTGCTGTTGAAATAACATTCTCGCCTTCCCACACCATTGCAAAGACTGGACCAGAAGTAATGAATTCAACTAGTTCACCAAAAAAAGGACGCTCTTTATGTTCACCATAATGGGTCTCTGCAAGATCTTTTGAAATCGTCATCAGTTTTGCACCCACTAAGTTAAATCCTTTACTCTCAAAGCGTGATACGATACCGCCAATCAGGTTGCGCTGTACGCCATCTGGTTTGACCATTAGAAATGTTTTCTCCAAAAAAATCTCCTCACTTTCAACACTTTATATGTAGAGGGCAGAAAGCATTTTTCTGCCCTTCAAAATTCTATCAAATATTCGCAAAAATAACAACATTTCCTTTTAATGTTTTCGTTTCCCTATATATTCGGCGATTTGTCTGAGAGAAGTTCTTGCAGATTGGGAGGGAAGTTGATCGAGTTCATAAAATGCTTTTGTCAAATAGCGATCGCTAATTTTCTGAGCATACTCGATCCCTCCTGATGATTTCACAATGGAGAGCACCTGATTCACTTCTTCCTGAGAGGCGTTGAAGCTCTCTGAAAAAACACCTTTAATTTTATCTTTACAATTCCCTTGATTCATTGCATAAAGAACAGGAAGGGTAATATTACCCTGTAACAAATCTCCTCCAGCAGGCTTTCCTAATTGCTTTACAGTTCCTGTATAATCGAGAATATCATCTGTGATTTGATAGGACATGCCAACATAATAGCCAAATTGCTTAAGGTGAAGCTGTTCTGCTTTAGACACGCCAGCAGCGACAGCACCTAATTCACAAGATGTCGCAATCAATAGGGCTGTCTTTCTTTTGATCCTCCTAAAATAATCCCGTACATTTTGTTCCCAATTAAACTGATCCCGTATTTGCTCAATTTCACCAATTGTCATTTCTAAAATAGCATTTGATAAGATGTTATTTGCCTCAGGGCTTTCCAGTTCCGTAACAAGCTCAACCGCACGAGCGAATATATAATCACCCGTGTACATGGCCACACGGTTATCCCATTTTGCTTTAATTGTTTTTGCTCCTCGTCGCATCTCTGCATCATCAATCACATCGTCATGGACAAGTGACGCCATGTGAATTAACTCAAGCGCAACTGCAACATTTTTCATTAGAGGTAGTTTATATTCACCAAACTTCCCAGAAAGCAATACGAATACAGGACGGATTCGTTTCCCTCCAGCTTTTAATAGGTGGTTAGAAGCATCACGTAAGACCGGATGATGCGCATCTACAGTCTGCTCTAGTTCGGATTCAATAAAGGATAAATCTTTTTTTAGTGAAGCGTATATGGTTTTTAATTTCATGAGATCCACCTAACTGATCACAAAATATCTGTTGTTTTATGTTTGATCTGGTTTAAAGCCTCTGTGCATCGCTGCAACGCCACCAGAATAAGGTTTAACGTCAACTCGGCTAAATCCATTGTTAAAGAAAAGCGTTTTTAATTCTTCTCTCCCAGGGAAGGTACTGGCTGATTCCTGTAGCCAGGAGTATTCCTCATAGCTTTTGGCAAGTAATTTACCAAGGACGGGCATCACGTGTTTAAAATATCCATAGTACACCTGTCTGAAAACAGGCATGGTTGGTTGCGACGTTTCGAGACATACAACTTGACCACCCGGTTTGACCACTCGGTACATTTCTTTAATCACCTGATCATAGTCTGGGACGTTTCGAAGACCGAAGCCAATCGTCACATAATCAAATGAGTTATCATCAAATGGAAGGTTCATGGCATTGCCATGTAAAAGCGTAACGTTTTGTCGCCCTTTTTCTTTGACCTTTTTTTTGCCTACTTCAAGCATGTTTTCACTGAAATCAAGTCCGATCGCATTGCCAGTCTCACCAACAGCTTCACCCATAGCAAGAGTCCAATCCGCAGTACCACAGCAAACATCAAGAGCTGATGCTCCCTTTTGGACGTTCATTAGGCGCATGGTATCTTTACGCCATGCCTTGTGACGTTGAAAGCTGATGACTGAATTCATGACATCGTATCGTTTCGAAATCGTTTGAAAAACATCATGTACCCGTTCTTCTTTAGATGAAGCCATTTCTTATCCCTCTTCCGCCATTTTCTTTTCCTGTATCCCAGTCAATCCCCAGTTAGACTCGAGCCTATTCTGAAATAAACCGTGTAGCTCAGAATAATGCTGGAAAAGGAAATCAATCTCTTTCTTTGCATGCTCTACATACGAATCTAGCACCGCTTTCGCTTTAGAAGATTGCTCTGTTGTTAGCTTCGACTCCTTGACCGATTGGAGAGTATAAGCGATTTTATGTAGCAAATTTGATCCAGAATGAAGAAGAACCTGTTTGCGTTCAAAAAGAAGGCGATTCATATAGAAATACTGTGTTCCAAACATGCTCCATTCTTTAAGACCATAATGCTCTGCAACCTTGCGAACCAAAATCGATTCAATCTCTTTCAAGGTATCAAAAATCGACTCAATCGACCGATAGTCGGTTTGATAAAGTGACATCTTGGCTTCATTAACTTCCTGAATCGCACTAGAAAGCGTACGTATAAGCTCATTATCATGCCATTTAGATAGAATATGATAATACATGCTACTGAAATAGTCGCCTGCAAGAACAGTCAGCTGACGATTCTTCCGTTCACTCTCATTCTCCATTTCATCTAGTGAAATGAGCTCATGTGTATCAAGTGCAATCTGCACTAGCATAATTGACAGAAGTGTATCCTGCTTTCTTCTATGTTCGAGTTTTGTTTGCTCTAGCATGCCGTAGAATACATATAGCCTCTCTTCATCAATAATTGGGAAATCGATAAAGCGAAGCAAATATGAATGGGATAGGCGAGACTGTAGCATGTCTCGAACTCCTTCTATTTGTTTATATGTGGTTTCCTTCGGATTTTTCATATCCCATACCCCTAACATGTCTTCCAATTAGAAAAATTTAGCTTCCCGATAATGTAATGCAGAAGCCTTACTTTTGCTTATACTTTAATCAACAAAAATAAAACGTCTATAAAGCATAAATTATGTATTTACCTCTAGTATAGCACAATAACCCCTTCTCTAAAACGACACTACAATGTTTCAAAATGAAAGAAAAGCAGGTTCCGACATCCTGCTTTACCCTTCTGTACTTATTTCGCCATGTTCCGTTTGAATGACTGCTTTACCTCTCACTTTAACTGCGGATGTATGCTCAGTAAATTGAGCAATCATGACTTCACCCTTATCTAGCTTTTCAGAATGATGAAACCTCGTATCAGAACCGCGAGTTAATCCGATAACATTCACACCATTTTCAAGGGCTTTAATAACAAAGAAATCATTGTTATCACTTTTCATCTCTATCACTCCGATTAACTGAATTAGCCTTTAATCAAACCAAGCACTTCAGAACGTGCAGCAGCGTCACTTTCAAAGACACCTCTTACAGCTGACGTAACTGTGGATGAACCAGGCTTCTTAACGCCTCTCATCGTCATACACATGTGCTCCGCCTCTACAACTACCATTACTCCGTGAGGCTCAAGCGTGTCGACCATAGAATTAGCAATTGTTGATGTAATGCGCTCTTGAAGCTGAGGACGTTTCGTTACAGACTCAACAGCTCTCGCAAGCTTGCTCAGTCCTGTCACTTTACCGCCTTTTGGAATATATGCAACATGTGCTTTTCCGAAGAAAGGAACAAGATGATGCTCACAAGTTGAATAGAAAGGAATATCTTTAACTAGAACGAGCTCTTCATGATCTTCCCCAAATATCGTCTGGAAATGTTCTTTTGGATCTTGCTGAAGTCCCTGAAAGATCTCTTCATACATTCTTGCTACACGTTTAGGAGTTTCCAATAGCCCTTCGCGTTCTGGATCTTCTCCGATCGCCTCGAGGATCATCTTCACTGCTTCTTGTATTTTCTCATGATTAACTTCGTACATTGTTCTTACTCCTCCATTCAGGGCCTTTAATACCTATGAAGATTCTAGCACAAGGAGAAAAAGTTAGCAAAAAAGAAGAGTCGCAGAATATGCGACTCTTCTTGGCCCTATGTATTTCTTACTTCACTGCATCCTTAAGGGCTTTACCAGGTTTAAATGCAGGAACCTTACTTGCAGCGATTTCGATTTCTTCGCCAGTTTGAGGATTACGCCCTTTACGAGCAGAACGCTCACGGACTTCAAAGTTACCAAAACCAATTAGTTGAACTTTGTCACCTTCTTGCAAGGATTGCATAATGTTATCAAAAACTGAGTCAACAGCTTTTGTCGCTTCTTTTTTAGAAAGCTCTGCAGATTCTGCAACAGCATTGATTAGATCTGTCTTGTTCATTCTGTTCACCTCCTCTCAAGAGAGATGGATAAATACATTCATTCACTTATTGAGCGATAATTATACGTCGCAATGCACGTTTAGTACGTTTGCAAGCCCTATATTATACGAAGACGAGAAAGAATTCAATACGTTTGTCTCGATTTCAACGATTTTTCAGTGTTTTTTTAACTATTATCTGCTAAAAACGCGATTTGTAAACGCTTGACACCAACTTTCATTAAAATCAGTTAATTCAAGCAATTCTCCACTAATCCGCATAAATGTATACTTTTTAAGGTATTCCGCCTTGCTCAATTTTGAATGTCTGAATAGATATTACCCCAAAATCACACTGCACTAAACCCCATCCAAATAAAAAACCGACTCCATGTAGTGGAGTCGGCTAAATTATAGTATGATCGCAATTAATCCTCCGGAACCTTCGTTAATAATCCTTTCAAGCGTTTCTTTAAGTTTATATCGTGCATTTTCAGGCATTAATCCGAGTTTAGCCTGAATCCCTTCTCTTACAATAGAATTCAACGACCTGCCAAAAATATCTGAATTCCATATCGAAAGTGGATCTTCTTCAAAATCTTGCATCAAATACCGAACAAGTTCTTCACTTTGTTTCTCGGTACCAATAATCGGAGCAAATTCTGATTCCACATCGACCTTAATCATATGAATTGATGGAGCTACCGCTTTAAGTCTTACACCAAATCTTGAACCCTGTCGAATAATTTCGGGCTCATCCAAACTCATATCTTCAATCGCTGGAGCAGCAATTCCGTATCCAGTCTGTTTAACCATCCGAAGAGCATCTGAAACATGATCATATTCTGCTTTCGCAAATGCAAATTCCTGCATGAGCTGAAGAAGATGATCTTTCCCTCTTATTTCAACGCCAACGACTTCTTTAAGAATTTGATCGTATAAATCCTCTGGTGCATAAAGATCAATCTCTGCTATCCCCTGCCCCATCTCAATTCCAGCAAGGCGGGCATCTTGAATAAATTCAAATTCTTCGAACTGTCCTACCACTCGGTCGACATCTCTAAGGCGTTTAATGTCTTTTACAGTTTCTCTAACTGACTCTTCATAATTCTGTCTGAGCCAATGGTCTTGATGAAGAACCATTACCCAGCTAGGTAAGTTTACGTTTACTTCTAGTACTGGAAATTCATAAAGAACTTCCCTCATTACATTATTGATGTCATGTTCCGTCATGCTCTCTACACTCAAAGAAATGACCGGTATATCATATTTGTTAGAGAGATCGCCTCTTAATGCCTCTGTTTGAGGATGGTGTGGATGGGCCGAGTTAACGATCATAATAAACGGCTTACCAACTTCTTTTAATTCTTCAACAACTCTTTCTTCAGATTCAAGATAATCGTGACGAGGAATTTCTCCAATAGAGCCATCCGTTGTTATAACAACTCCCAGTGTCGAATGTTCCTGAATAACCTTTCTCGTACCAATTTCCGCTGCTTCCTGAAATGGGATAGGTTCTTCATACCATGGGGTATTGATCATTCTCGGTCCATCATCATCTTCATACCCTTTTGCCCCAGGCACCGCATACCCAACGCAATCTACAAGCCGTACGTTGACATCGAGTCCATCTTCTACATGAATTTGAACGGCATGATTTGGTACAAATTTTGGTTCAGTTGTCATGATCGTTCTGCCTGCAGAACTTTGGGGAAGCTCATCTTGTGCCCTCGCTCGGTCCGAATCACTTTCCATATTGGGCAGTACGATAAGTTCCATGAACTTCTTAATAAACGTCGATTTACCTGTTCGAACAGAACCTACGACTCCAAGGTATATATCTCCCCCTGTACGCTCTGCGATATCTTTGAAGATATCCACTCTCTCCACGTGATCGCCTCCTGAATTCCGCCTCAAAGGACGAAATGATTCACTACAGACCGCAGACTTTCTTGAACACTACCATTCTATGATGTTGTCCAATAAATATGACAGTTCATAGCAAAAGGATTTGATATAAAAGATAAACCTTTTGACCTCTATCGAAAAAAATCATAAAAAAGTCCCTCCTCTTTTTTATAGTTGTATTGCTAAAGAGAAGGGAAAATACCTATTTCACTAAAAAAACAGCTTTGCCATTTTCAATTGTGTACGGGACTGAAGAAACAGGAACATAAAATGAATTATCCGCTAATAAATCCCGAATATCGTCACCGTTTTGGTATGTGTGATCAGGATTGCTTGCTATTGCCTTAGTTAGATCTTTCGAATAGTCTATATGTACATTTCCTTTTTCATTAAGGAAGAAGGGCAGCTGCTCATTGGTGAACGGACTTTTCACAGTAGGTTCTTCATCCATTCCAAGAGCGTCATAGTCGATTGAATATCTGTCTTTCGCTAACACATCTTTAAAAGGTGGATAGTCGTTTTTGCGACGGTAGTCATTAATTCGAAGTTGAAGATCTTTCACTTTTTCCACAGTAAGTAAGTCGATTAATCTCACAGTTGGATTTTCTTCTACATCGATCAATACATATTGAAAAACGCCACCATTTTCAAATGAATTACCTGGCGCTTGTTGCAAAAAAGCCGGTACTAACTTCTTAAAGTCTATTGGATACTTCTGATAGATGGGTGTGCTCTGGTCCCTTGTTTTAATAGGAAGTACCGCCTTATTACTCTGATATTGTTCTACCGCAGATTGCACTGATTTTATTTGATCAGTGTATGGAATCTGATTCTCATTCTTTTGACTTTCTGGATAAAGACATCCCGAGAGAATCGTAACAAGGCATGTCCATAAAATAAGTTGTTTTACTAATTGTTTCATTGCACTCATTCCTTATTCACAAATTTGCTGACTTAGTTTGTAGGACCTGTGAAGACGACAATAAGCATCAGCAAGCCGGCGACAAACATGCATAGATAGGCGAAAATAGAAACAAGCACACTGAAAAAACCTTTTAGTTTAGAGCGACTTAACATGATCGCCATTACGGCGATAAACATTAATCCAAGTGCAGAAAGCGCTACCCACATTTTTATTAAACCTGGTGACATTATTATAATCCCCCTAGAATAACCAATCTATCTAATACTGCCCATCATTATACCAAACCTTTGACGATTACACCTATAACATTTCAACATTTTAACAAGTGATGTATTCATTTAGATGAAGTTCCTTTGCATGGAATAGCATGAACCACTGCTTCATCAGGTATCAACTGGTACCGCTTTCAAAATCGCATGTAAAAAGCTGAAGAAAGGGGCTTTTCTTCAGCTTTGACTATATGAATTTCACATAGAAGTGTGCTTTTGCACATTGATGGTTCCTTTTTAGTATATGTCTTTTTTCGAAGGCGGTATCGTTGATTAGCCTAATTTTTTGACGCTTTCCTATTTTTGACTAAAAAGTTTTGCGATTGCTGAGAGGTCGAAAGGCATATTCTTATTAACAATAGCCTTTACGATTCGATCTTCCTTCTCTTTCGAGACATTTACGTTCGCAACGCGTGCAACATTCGCAATTAATTTACGCACAGTCTTTTCATCAGTAAAATCTGCTCCCTGAACTGAGTTAGCCAGTTTAAAAATGTCTTCCTTCTTGACATTGGTTTTCTTTTCTATGTTATCGAACAGATCGCTCACGCTGTTTTCCTCCTTACCCTTAACGTTCAACATAGTGTATGCAAGGAGGAATACTTCGTGCTTTGCCTATTTATTGTTCTTTAGGACTCAATTCAAAGCGATCTGCAAGCAAGGAGTTAAGATCTTCGGTTTCATGTGTGCGAAGCCTGCCCATAAGCTTGTCGACACCATCTTTTGCATTTTTGTTATTAAAGAGAATTTCAAATAAAACAAACGTTATCGGCATTTCAACATTTTGTTTTTTTGCAAGATAATAAGCTGCTTTTGTGGTTCGAACGCCTTCAACAACCATTCCCATATTCTCTAACACTTCATCGAGATTGTTTCCTTTACCAAGAAGGTTTCCTGCACGCCAGTTCCTACTATGTACACTTGTACACGTAACTACAAGGTCTCCTATTCCAGTCAATCCCATGAAAGTTAATGGATTTGCCCCCATTGCTGCTCCTAGACGAGCAATTTCTGCTAATCCCCTCGTTATAAGAGCTGCTTTAGCGTTATCACCATAACCTAGACCGTCAGAAATTCCTGCACCGAGTGCAATAATATTCTTTAAAGCCCCACCTAACTCTACACCAATGATGTCATGATTCGTATAAACTCGAAAATTTGAATTGATAAATAGGTCTTGAACAAATTCAGCCTCTTCCATTGATTTCGATGAAGCGGTAACAGTTGTTGGATGATGAAGACTGACTTCTTCAGCGTGACTTGGACCAGAAAGCACAACTACCGATTTTCTTAGGTTCTGAGGAATCTCATCCTCTATCACTTCAGAAATACGTTTTGAAGTCTCAGGTTCAATCCCCTTACTTGCATGGATGATTGTCACAGGCTTATCGAGGTAATTTTTAAGCTCAGGAAGCACTTCTCGTAATGCCTTAGTAGGCGTGACGAGCAAAATCGCTTCAGCACCTTTCACACTATCTTCAAGTGAACTTGTCGCTTTTATCCCTTCAGGCAGAGTAATGCCGGGTAGATATTTCTCATTAGTATGATTTTCATTCATTTCGTTTGCAAGCTCAGGCCTTCTCGCCCATAGCTTAACCTCATGCTGATTGTCTGCCAACACAATTGCCAGAGCTGTTCCCCAGCTTCCTGCTCCTACTACTGATATTTTAGCCATTGAACTTCCTCCTTACTGCTCGACTTTTTGACCGAGCTTACTTTCAGTTCCTGAAAATAACCGTTTCACGTTTGTACGATGTCTCCACACTGAAAGAACCGCTAGAATTGTCCCTAACAAAATATATGAAGCTGGATATCCACCAAGCAAAAAAATAAATGCAGGTGTTAAAACGACAAAAATCAGGGATCCAAGCGAAACAAATCTAGTGATGAATATTGCGACAATAGCGATGATTCCAGCATAGATAGCTGGAAGAAATGCTAGCGTAGCAAATACCCCTATAGTCGTCGCAACACCTTTTCCGCCACGGAATCCAAAGAAAATTGGCCAATTATGTCCGATGATAGCACTAATTCCCGCAAGGAAAGGGACAATAGGTTCACTTGAGAACCAATACCCTAACCAAACGGCAAGTATGCCTTTAATCACATCAAGTGCCAGGACCGCAATTGCCGGTCCTGTCCCAAGCACTCTAAGTGTATTTGTCGCTCCTGCATTACCGCTACCATGATCTCGTATATCTATTTTCTTAACGATTCTGGCAATCAAGTAGCTAAAGCTAACTGAACCGAGCAAGTAAGCAGCAATGCAAATCAGGATCGCGATCATGTGATTTCCCCCTTATTATTAGCATGGCTCAATACTTATTATAGATAACCTATTCGCTTTTTCTACGCGCCAGGATGCGAAGCGGGGTCCCCTGGAAACCGAACGTTTCACGAATGCGATTTTCTAAAAAGCGACGATAAGAGAAGTGAAGTAATTCGGGATCGTTAACAAAGAGTACGATCGTTGGTGGCTTAACCGCCACTTGCGTCGCGTAATTAATTTTTAAACGTTTGCCATTGTCTGTAGGAGTGGGATTCATTGCAACAGAATCCATGATTAATTCATTCAAAACGTTCGTTTTCACACGAAGGGCATGATTTTCAGCCACTGAATTCACAACAGGTAATAATGTATGGAGTCGCTGTTTTGTTTTAGCAGATAAGAAAACAATAGGTGCGTAGCTAAGGAATAAGAAATGATCACGAATTTTTTGTTCGAAAACACGCATCGTCTTGTCATCTTTCTCTACAGCGTCCCATTTGTTGACAACAATTACGACAGCTTTACCAGCTTCATGAGCATAACCCGCTACTTTCTTATCCTGTTCTATGATGCCTTCTTCGCCATCAATGACAACAAGCACAACATCAGAACGTTCAATGCCTCTCATAGCCCGAAGTACACTGTATTTCTCTGTCGTTTCATAAATTTTCCCGCGTTTTCTCATTCCGGCTGTATCGATAATAACGTAATCCTGTCCATCTCGAGTGAACATTGAGTCAATAGCATCTCGAGTTGTTCCAGCAATATCGCTAACAATAACTCTCTCTTCTCCAAGAATCGTGTTAACTAGCGAGGATTTCCCAACATTTGGTCGGCCGATTAATGAAAATTTAATTGTACCTTCGTCGTACTCTTCTTCAATTTCTTCAGGGAAAGACTTAAATACTTCATCTAAAAGATCACCAAGCCCAAGGCCATGCGACCCGGAAATACCAAATGGTGTTCCAAACCCAAGTGAGTAGAAGTCGTAAACGAGTGTCTGCTGTTCAGGGTTATCAACTTTGTTAACTGCAAGGACTACTGGTTTATTTGAACGATAAAGAATTTTTGCAACCTCTTCATCCGCATTTGATATACCATCTCGCCCGTTCACCATGAAAATGATGACATCTGCTTCATCAATTGCTATTTCTGCTTGGTAACGGATTTGAGAAAGAAATGGTTCATCACCTATTTCAATACCACCCGTATCTATAATATTAAATTCACGATTTAGCCATTCTCCAGTACTGTAAATACGATCTCTTGTAACACCTGGAGTATCTTCGACAATTGAAACTCTTTCTCCTACTATACGATTAAAAATGGTCGATTTCCCAACGTTCGGTCGACCTACTATTGCGACTACTGGTTTTGTCATTATATGCACGCCCTTTCTAAAAACTATCTAAGCTTGAAACCAGAAAGTCGTGGACAAACTTTCCAGGAGTTCATTGTAAAAAACCCTTCTCTATAAGAAGGGCGTCGTCTTCGATAGCCTATATATCTTATCAAAAAAGAACCCAATGAACAACAGATGATCAAATTAAACTTCATTTTACAGACGTATTTACTCGTTAATGTTTCACGATAATGTACACATTATTACTCAACTTATGAGCGATTCCATCTAATATCGCTTCTAGATCTGCAGCTACATGATCCATTTCTTCGTTCGTATCACACACAAAAACATTCGCTCCAACAGGTGCCTTATTAGCTGAAAGGGTCACTGTAGCTAGAATCGCCTTCTCAATAATCACGTCTACCCACTCCCTTTATCTTTTGTTTCTGTTGGCATTCGAATCGCATTCTCTAGCGTGGGAACTTGAGAAATGACTTTCATTGCAAGTTCTGGACTTTTGTTCTGCGGGAGAATGAATACCCCGATTCGCCCGTCATCTAAATCTCTCTTTATTAGTGGCACCAATGCAGGCGTCCCTGAATCTCTGTACACCCCAAGTGTAATAGCTAGATCATGTAGAATTGCCTGACGCTGCCCTAGATTCCCTATCGTTGATCTTGCATCAAAATTCTTTGGCCTGATAATGAACCCTAGACCATGTGTAAGTATTTCTTTTTGGCGAGCAGGTATACCAATATTCATGATATAAATGTTATCTACGTATAATCCCGCACCATCGAAGGTGACAGTTGACTGTTCGATCATCGCAATTTTCCCCAGTTTGCTCCCTGTCATATATTTTTTCGCGACAAGAAACGAAAGAAAAGCTGCAAGTAAACCTGCCCAAATATTAACAGCAAGGTAAGCGAAAGTGGAAACAAAAGAAATAAAAATTACTAAATAATTTCGCCCTTCAAACGTAACTGCGATTCCCTCGATATAAGAAGCACCTCTTGGTACGAGTTCAAGCGAATCCATTTCTGTTAACGTTTTTCTTTCCATATTTCTGACTTCTCGAAATTGAGAAGCAGCCAGGGTAAGAAATGTTACAGCCGTAAATTCTTCCTCCATTATCGATGGAACGACGAGAGCTCCTAAAGACGCGGCAATGAACCCAAGGGCAAGATGAATGATCATACCGTGAGGATACGTTGGGTATTGACGATAATCCGTTCGAAACATATAGATACGCGCTAGCGTCCCTGCTACGACTCCAAATAGGATTGGGAATGTATACTCATTCATGAATAACCCCGTCTTTCTTGATGTTTTTTTACGATTTTTTCGAGGTGCGCTGTTACTTGCACAAAAGAATTCCAAACGATTGTTCCCATAACAGAAATGGCCATCGTATCAAAAGAAGCCATTTCTCCTCCAATCCTTACAATACCCATTTGATGAAACAAGATCATGAGGATCGCTTCACCATGCACAATACTCAGAAGCAAGAATGAACAACGTTGACCAGTTCCAGTCAATGTAACATGGATGATGATGAATAAAACCGCCCCTATTGACCATTTGCTATACATGTACGTAAAAACAGGATCATAAATAGAGAATAATTGAATTGCTGTATAAGCAGCTGTTAACATGATTACAACAATAACGGCATATAACCTTTTTACTTGCATGTTTCTCAATAATAACGCATAGCCGGTTACCCATGATAATAAAAATAAGGCCGAGATTGTATAGCTCGCTATGTGGAGTTTTATATTCAATAGACAAAGCGCCATTAATAATAAAATCGTCAATTGATCTCTATGAATGGATGCTTTAAGAAAGAATACCGTAATAACGACACCAATCCACGCAAACCATAGAAAAATAGTACCTTCCACTTTCTCCCCCCTCTCATTAAGATCAGTATGGGATGTTTTCCTCTTGAATAGACTTAAATTTAGTAAATGTATAAGATTAGTTGTTTTCTTTCATCATAAGAAAGTGATTTATTTATAAGGCTCTGTTAATAAACTGTGTGATTTTCTAAGCATTTACGCCAACACCACTACTATTAACGTAGCAAGCCAATAAGAAAGGAGGGGTAATAATGGGCAAAGATCGCCAGGAGAAAAAGCTAAAGAAATCTAAGAGGGTAGAATCTGACCGAGATCAATCTATTGAGCACAAGGGAGCCACTATGTTAGAAGGTCCAACTGAAGCACGAAAGCGAAATGGTCAACAATAATTTTTTTGATTCGATTTATGACTTGGTCTGATAGAAATGACGGCCCGAATTAAATGAACAAAGACTCTCTTAAAAAAATTATTTCTTTCTCAAATTTTGGTTCTCCAAAATTCAATGCCTACTTATTAATAGAAGCAAAAAAAGCTCTCTGCCACTGGCAGAGAGCTTTAAAATTTCATTATTTACTTATACTTCACTTATACTTCTTAAGTTGATCACCGATCATATCACCAAGAGAGAAAGGAGAGTTTCCATCACTATCTTTTTGATATTCTTCAACCTCACTTGATACTTGTTCCGCTTCAAGCACTTTAATACTCAAAGAGATACGTTTCTCATCAAGGTTAACATCCAATACTTTCACTCGCACGGTTTCACCTTCAGAAAGTACTTCTTGCGGTGTACCGATGTGTTTATTTGATATTTCTGAAATATGAACTAGTCCCTCAACACCAGGAGCTACTTCGACGAAGGCACCGAAACTAACAAGTCGCTTAACAGTTCCTTCGATTTCATCTCCTGAATTAAGCTTTCCCTTTACTTCTTCCCACGGTCCAGGGAGTGTTTCTTTAATGGATAATGAAATACGTTCGTTATCACGGTCGACAGAAAGAATTTTCACATTCACTTGTTGTCCTTCTGATACAACCTCGGATGGCGTTTCAACACGGTGATGGGCCATTTGAGAAATATGCACAAGTCCATCTACTCCGCCAATGTCTACAAATGCACCGAAGTCAGTTAGACGTTGAACTGTACCTTCAACAACTTGTCCAGCTTGAAGAGATGCAAGTGTTTCTTGTTTCTTGTGATCCGCTTCTTGTTCAAGAACCGCACGATGTGATAGAATCACTTTCGCTTTTTCTGGATCGAATTCAACAATTTTAACACTCAAGGACTTACCTTTGTAATCTGAAAAATCTTCAACATAATGCCTTTCAACGAGAGAGGCTGGAATAAAGCCACGAACGCCAAGGTCAACAACAAGTCCACCTTTCACAACGTCAGCAATTTCAACATCAAAAGGTACGGAATTCTCATATTTCTCTTCAAGAGCATCCCAGGCCTGATCAGCTTCGACCGCTTTCTTAGAAAGCACTAGCTCATCTTCAGATACTTTAGTTACCTTAACTTTTATTTCATCACCTTCTGAGAGCACGTCACTTACTTTTTCGACGTGAAGGCTTGACAGTTCGCTGATTGGCAGCACTCCATCAACTTTAAAACCTACATCAACCGATGCGTGTTTTTCTTCGACTTTAGAGATCTTACCAGTCACCACATCTCCAATTTCGAATGATTTGAACTCGGTCATTTCCTGATTCATCTCTTCACCCATTGACAAACTCCTCCTTCAATCCAAAAGAAATAAAACTTTTCGGTATGATTTATAAAAGTCTCCCACGAATATTGGAAGAAATTTATTGAAAAGTTAAGCACCCTTTCCTCTAACTTTCACTAAAATCGACGGATTTGTCAAGTATCCTGACACATTTATTTAAATTTTTTAACAATATTGAATTATTTATGATGAATTTCGATTAGATCTTGAATTTCTTTCATAATCGCCTGTGTCGCTTTTTTGGCTGCTCCCTGTTCTTCACGAAGAGGTGACAAATCAACTGGTTTACCATAAACAATCTTTATGCGACCAAATGGTTTATAAGATCCTTTAATAGCACAAGGGACAACTGTCACTTCCGGGCGAAGGGCAAAAAAACCTGCACCTGAAAGTCCCTCACCTAGCTCACCATCTTTACTTCTTGTTCCTTCAGGAAATAATCCGACGACTCCACCGTCCTTCAATATTTTCATACCACTTCGTAGTGCCTGCTTATCGCTCATTCCACGCTTTACAGGAAAAGCGCCAACCTTATAAATCAACTTACCCAGGACAGGTATTGTGAACAATTCAGATTTTGCCATGAATCGAACATCACGTGGACACATCGCCCCTACTAGGGGTGGATCAAGGTTGTTAATGTGATTTGAGCAGAGCAGAATGCCTTTATCTTTTGGAAAATTCTCTTTTCCAACAACTGTTACTTTGTTGAATAGCTTAAAGTAAATCTGAAACAAGCCTTTTCCTACTCCGTATAAACTCACTTGATCATGCCCTTTCTTTCGCTAATTGTAAAATGTGATCAACCACTTCTGATATGGACATCGTTGTCGTATCGATTTCAATTGCATCATCGGCTTTAACAAGAGGAGCTATTTCTCGCTCCGTGTCTCTTTTATCTCTTAAAGCTATTTCGTCCTTGATTCGGTTATAATCCGCTTCAATCCCATTCTCAATTAGCTCTTTGTATCTACGTGATGCCCTTTCGTCCACAGATGCACTTAAAAAGACCTTAAGCTCTGATTCAGGTAGGACATGGGTACCTATGTCACGGCCATCCATCACGACACCACCTCTGTTAGCTAACTCCTTTTGTCGCTTCACCATTTCTTGTCTGACTTCGCTTTGTCTTGCTACAAACGACACGTTATTGGTTACATGGTAAGAACGAATATCCGTCGTAACGTCCTGATTATCAACTAGCACATGCTGTTCTTGCTCACCAACTTGGAGATCAATTACTGTTTCATCCAAAAGGCTTTTGAGTACTGGCCCATTTTCGAGGTCAACCCCATGTTCAATCGCTTTAAATGTTAATGCTCGGTACATAGCTCCAGTATCAATGTATAGGAAAGAAAGGTTGTCTGCTACTTTCCGTGCTACTGTACTTTTGCCAGCCCCTGCTGGGCCGTCTATTGCTATATTAATTTTTTTATCCATATGATTCTTGCCTCCACATTCCATTCATCATCATAACTTGAACATTCATAATCCTATTTTAACGTACAAAAAAAGCAGGAAATCCTGCTTTCTTTTGGAAGGGCAAAAGCCCATATTCATCATAACACAAGACATTTTATCGGTCTATTCACTATTGAAGCTTGATTAATGGAGGCAGATCTTTTATCACGCCTTCAAAATAAATGGCTTTATTAAGGTAAATTCGAAAGTCTTCGTGGGTGAGTAAAGTTTGGGAAATCATCAGAAAAACAAATTGTATGATGATTAATTTCAATAATATCCTCTCTACTCTTCTCAAGATCCAAACCTACCTTCGTTAGATCGTATCGTAATTCATTTCTGTACCATCCATTTTCTCTACACGTTCTTCTCTACCGTTTTCCGCATTAATGAAAATGCGGTACGTTTCCTTCTCAATCGTACCCATAAATTCATAACATAATACTTCTTCTCCAAGATCATTTTGGATGACACCAAGTCCTTCGTCCATTATTTGAACTTTCGAATTCACTTGCTTTAAAGCTTCATCTCTTGAAATAGCTGGTTTTGGTAGCGTACGTTCATGATGGTTGGTTAAATAGTCAAGTGACTCATAACCAGAAATGTCACCATTATCAAGGGCTACTTTAATATGCACCGCATCTGGATAAATTGTCACATCGTCTTGTTGAAATACAAAGGTAAACACTCCCATGCGATCATATTGACTACTTTCTGAAATGGACATATTCGTGATGTCATGTTCTTTCAAGAAACTCGTTGCTCTATCAGCTGCTTCATTCAAACTGATTTGGGGGTCACCTATTTTTCGATTCATTAAGATCCAGATTGGCTTTGCTCCTTTTTTCGTCACATCCAAATTAATACTTGATTTCTTTTTAGCGTCCTCGATCGATAAGCTATAAGCCTGGTACTTCGACTTATTCCCCGTCGTTGTAATGTCAATAGAGGCGTCTTTATCAAGATCTAAGAAATCAATCACATGTGCCTTCGCTTCATTTTCATTCAGTTTTTTCCCGGTAATATTTTTATCCAAATTCTCTTTCTTCTCATTTAATTGGGTAACTTCAGGACCCCAATTCACTTCACTGTAACCTTCTACTTGCTTATCAACCGTTTTAAATCCATCAATAATCGTATTGTCTTGGGGTTGATTTTCAGAAGCCAGTGCGAGTTCTACATCCATCCAACGCAAATTATGATCAATTACCATAGCTTGGACTTTTCTCAATTCATTTTTAATATCAGAAGAATGACTATGAAGTTTTTTTAATGTATCGTATTCATCATTTGTGAGTGGTTTCTCATCCAGATCTCGAATCGCTGCCCGGTAACTAAATGATCCTATGTTAGAAAGGAATTCTTCCGTCTTGTTAAAAGGCATTAAAGTCAACGGTAATTGCCCCACATCATTCTGAGCTTCGGAAGTCAATCGCCACACTTCTGCCAATGCGGGTGATAAGCTCGCTCCTGAATTCATTGCAAGCGTTGAGCCGATCTTCTCTTCAAGGGCATCCATATGAAAATTGAGATCATGAAATGCACGTTGATAGGTATTTTCAGCATTAATGAGCACCGCATTTTTTTCCTGATGCTCTTTATACCCCCAGTACCCTGTTCCAGCAACACCAATTGCTAGAGCTCCGATTAAAATCGAACGAATCATGGTATTCACCTCCCTTATTCACAAAATATGTGCTTTCCAATTTGTTTAATTTGCGGCCTCGACCAAATCCATCCTGAAGTTGCAGTACTTGGATTAAAATAATACAAGGCTTCTCCTGAAGGGTCCCAACCGTTTATTGCATCGATCACTGCTTCTTTTGCCTGTTCGTTAGGTGCAAGCCAGATTTGCCCATCTGATACAGCAGTGAAGGCACGTGGTTCAAAAATGACCCCCGAAACTGTGTTAGGAAAAGAAGAACTCTGAACCCGATTTAAAATAACGGCTGCTACAGCAACCTGCCCTTCATAAGATTCACCTCTTGATTCACCATATACCGCATTTGCTAAGAGCTTAATATCGTTCTGTGAGTATCCTGAAGGCGTGTTTTTCCCTTGTACATTCGTGTCCTTTGGTTTATTCGTATTTTTATTTCCTGTCGATTGGTTTCCGGAACTTCCTTGTTGAGCAGATGGATTATATTTAGTTGATTTCGCTAACTTAGCCTTCATTTCAGGGCCAACGAGCCCATCAACGTCCATTCCAAATTCATATTGAAAATTCCGAACGGCCCAGTACGTGCCCCAGCCAAAAACGCCATCAATATTCCCAGTATAAAAGCCAATATACTTTAATCGGGTTTGAAGTTCGATGACATCCGTACCTGTAGCTCCCTTCTGAATAACTTGATTAGAAAATGCATCAACTTCATTTCCTGTATCAAGTACTGTGATAAGCGGTACACATAAGATACCGATTATCAGAGGGATTTTCAGGATATTAAACGCCTTTCTCATGGTGTGGACCTCCCTGATCATTCTGTTTTCACACATGTAGTTTTTGTATCAGAAGGCATTTTATACAACCATACAAAAAAAGACGCCAGTTCGGCATCTTAGTTCGATTACGTTATAACATTCGTACGTTTTCTTTTGCTTCCATTAATTCTGCTTGATTCATATCTGCCGCTTTTATTTTCCTTAGACCTACGAACCATAGCATGATCATGAAAGGAATCATTAAATAGATGGTATTACTGTTAATCTGAAGAACTAGAAAGTTATAGGTGCCATGAAACAAAAAAGGTACCAATAGTGAGAGCGAAATCCACTTCCCGATTTTGTTTTGTAATGAAAATTGTCCTCTTCCAAGATAAGAGCCCATCATTAACCCAAATAATGCATGACTAGATACTGGAAGAAGGGCACGCCACCAGGCTTCTTGGATCCCGAAAGCAAACAAATAAAATACATTCTCAACAGATGCAAACCCAAGAGAAATCGCTACTCCATAAACAATCCCATCATAAAAATCACTAAATTCTATATGAATGTAAACAGTAAAATAGAAAATAAACCATTTCAAGAATTCTTCAAGCAATCCCGACATTAAATAAGCCTGACTGAATGGAGATTGCAAAAAATGCTCAACTTTAAATCCATGTTGAATGACCATTACTGGGAACACAAGCATAGCTCCAAAAACGAAGCTTCGTACGACAGGACCAATCGGCTCAGATTCGTACTTATGTTGTTTGAGGTAAAAAAAACAAAGAAGTGCAATGCCCGGTGCTATTCCAGCAGTTATTGCTGCTAACATAGGCTTTCCCCATTTCTATCCTGCAATGACTTATCATACAGGCTCTATCCTAACTATACTTTTATAATCGTATCATGTTACTTTATTTATGGAAACAATTATTAGGAAAATGACGAGGTGACATCATGAGTAAAATATTGATTATACACACAGGCGGAACCATTGCCATGGAGGAGGATAAAGAATCAGGAGCAGTTGGTCCAGGTAAAGAAAATCCCCTAAACAGAACCCTTCATCACTTACTAAATGGAGTGGATGTCATTATTGACGATTTTCTTAACATTCCTTCCCCCCATATGACACCAGACACCATGTTTCAAATAGCTGAAAGAATTGAGAAAAGAATTAAAGAGGAGCACATTAGTGGTGTCGTTATCTCTCACGGAACGGACACGTTAGAAGAAACTGCTTATTTGCTTGATCTTGTTCTACAAACCGATTTGCCAGTCGTCGTGACTGGGGCTATGAGATCGAGTAATGAATTGGGATCAGATGGCCCGTACAACTTAATCTCAGCCATTAAAGTAGCGTGCTGTGAAGAAGCAAAGGGAAAAGGTGTTCTTGTTGTATTAAACGATGAAATACATACGGCTAAGAACGTTACTAAAACTCATACAAGTAATGTCTCCACGTTTCAGAGTCCTCAATATGGACCGATAGGAATTGTAACCAAGCAGCGTGTTTTCTTTCATCAGACCTTGACCAATCGTGACCGTTATCATATATCAGGCTTGACAAAAAAAGTCATGCTTTTAAAAGCGTATGCTGGAATGGACTCCCAACTGTTATATGCAGCAGGAGAACTTGGTATCGATGGTATCGTAATAGAAGCTCTTGGACAGGGTAATTTGCCACCAGAAATGGTAGAGGGTGTAAGACATTTAAGGGCCAAGGGAATCGCCATTGTGATGGTATCTCGTTGTTTCAACGGGATTGTACAGGATGTCTATGGATATAAAGGTGGTGGGAAACATCTCAAAGAACTTGGTGTCATCTTTTCCAATGGACTTAATGGACAAAAAGCGCGATTAAAATTGCTCGTCACACTTGAAGCAACCGCACACTCCACAGAATTACACGAGCTTTTCCTCCGATAAGTTCCGTTAGCCAGATAAAGAACTTACAAGTAACTATTCAGCTAGAAAAAAACACCCCGGAAGTTAGTTATTAACTCTAACTTCCGGGGTGCACTACCCTTAATCGGTAGGCTTTTTAGCTTTATTAATGATTGCTTTTGCTATCATAGCGCCATGCAAACGACCATTCTCAATAAAAATTTCGTTCGCATTATTACCAGCTGCAATAACTCCAGCAATATAACAATCCTCAACGTTGGTTTCCATAGTCTCCTGATCAAAAGTAGGACGTCCACTCTTCGCGTCTATTTCAATGCCAATCTTAGTTAGAAAAGAATGATCCGGGTGGTAACCTGTCATTGCAAAAACAAAGTCATTAGGAATTGTTTTTCGCTTTCCATTTACGGCGTAATCAATTTCTTTCTCTCTTACTTCAAGCAATTTTGCATTAAATTCCATCGATACTTTGTTGTTTCTCACAAGCGCTTCAAATTCTGGGAGGATCCAGGGTTTAACACTTTTAGAGTATTCAGATCCCCGATACAAAATCGTTACACGCGCCCCGGCTTTTTCGAGTTCCAAAGCTGCATCGACAGCAGAATTCTTACCACCAATAACCGCAATATCCTGATCAAAATAAGGATGTGGTTCTTTAAAATAATGTAAAACCTTATCAAGATCTTCTCCGGGAATGTCCATGAAATTAGGACTATCGTAATAGCCTGTTGCAATAATTAGCTTTTTTGCATGGTAAGTTAATTGTTTGGATTCATGAACTTTCTCGGTCTTGATTAAAAAACCATCTTCTTGTTTCGTTATCAAGTTAGCTTTCTCAAAAGAATGTATCCTAAGATCTTTACGCTTTGCAACATCCCTATAATAAGCAAGCGCTTGATTTCGTTTCGGCTTTCGTTCTTCGATAATAAATGGCACATCACCAATTTCAAGCTTCTCACTGGAGCTAAAGAAAGTCTGATGTGTTGGGTAATGAT
Source organism: uncultured Bacillaceae bacterium (assembly GCA_963739655.1). Classification (GTDB taxonomy): domain Bacteria; phylum Bacillota; class Bacilli; order Bacillales; family Guptibacillaceae; genus Guptibacillus. Next base: position 327,444 of record CAVUAW010000018.1, read on the forward strand.
AAATCGCATTCACAATATTACCTTTTTCAATCACTAACGGGTCGTAGCCCTCTTTCATTAATTCGATTGCTGCTGACATGCCACAAGGTCCTGCACCTATAATTACTACTTGTTCTTCTTTCATTTCACTCACTCCCGAACCTATCCATAAGAAACTGCAAATTTCTCTTTTTATTTTACGCATTCTAACAGAAAAATTCCCTACCTGAATGATAGGGAATTTTCAACGGATTGGCAACTATTTAAATCCAGCCTCTAAATCGTGATGCCTCTGCCATTTTTCGGACACCAACCATATAAGCAGATAATCTCATATCTACACGACGTGTTTCTGAAGTTCTATATATGGAATTGAAAGCATTTACCATTACCTTCTCTAGTTTCGCTTCTACTTCTTCTTCTGTCCAATAGTAACCCTGGTTGTTCTGAACCCATTCAAAATACGATACGGTAACGCCTCCAGAACTTGCTAGTACATCCGGAACGAGAAGAATGCCCCGCTCAGTTAAAATTTTCGTTGCTTCAATTGTAGTTGGACCATTAGCAGCTTCCACAACGATACTTGCCTTGATTTGATGTGCATTGTCTTCTGTGATCTGATTCTCGATAGCTGCTGGTACGAGAATATCACAGTCGAGCTCAAGGAGCTCCTGGTTGGAAATTGTCTCTTTGAAGAGCTTCGTTACTGTACCAAAGCTATCTCGACGATCTAACAGATAGTCAATATCTAGACCTTCTGGATCGTGAAGAGCGCCATACGCATCAGAAATACCAACGATTTTTGCTCCAGCATCATGCATAAACTTAGCAAGAAAACTACCAGCATTTCCAAATCCTTGAATGACTACGCGAGCTCCTTCAACCTTGATATCTTTTTTCTTTGCTGCTTCTCGAATACAAATTGTAACACCTTTTGCAGTAGCAGATTCTCTTCCATGAGATCCTCCTAGTACAAGAGGTTTTCCTGTGATAAAACCTGGTGAATCAAATTCACGAATGCGACTGTACTCGTCCATCATCCACGCCATAATTTGAGAATTCGTAAACACATCCGGTGCAGGGATATCTTTCGTAGGACCTACTATCTGACTAATAGCACGTACATAACCACGGCTTAAGCGTTCAAGCTCTCTAAAGGACATTTCACGAGGGTCACAGACAATTCCCCCTTTACCACCACCGTATGGGAGATCTACAATACCAGCTTTTAAACTCATCCATATCGAAAGTGCTTTCACTTCTGTCTCCGTTACATCTGGATGGAAACGAACGCCACCTTTTGTTGGGCCAACCGAATCATTATGTTGGGCACGATATCCAGTAAAAATTTTAATCGATCCGTCATCCATACGAATCGGAATCCGCACTGTCATTAATCTCATTGGTTCCTTTAGCAGCTCATAAACTTCACTAGGATAACCTAATTTGTCAAGCGCTTCATGAATGACCGATTGCGTCGACTCTAATACGTTCCGTTTTTTCTTGTTCTCTTGTCCATTATCTGTTTCGTTTTTGTCGACCATTACTTTACCTCCCATTACTATGCACTTACTCCGTTGTTTTTCATTTTGAAGGCCGAATCCTTGCGACCTTTCACACAATTCCTTATTAAATTTACTCTTATTATGTTTATAGAATGTTCTATTGCTCTGCTTTCAAAACATAGTATACACGTTTCCCCAACCTATGAGAAGGCATTATGGCTACATTTATGCAATTTGTTCCACATTAATGTAAACGCTTACTTAACGAGCATCGCTATAATGATTTATAAGGAAGACCCCACAGCGAGGTGAGGTCCTATTATTATTTCTTCTTTAAACCAAGTTGGATTAGATTTTCAATCATCTTCTCGTAAGAATATCCAATTTCACGTGCGGCATCTGGAAACAAGCTAGTAGGCGTCATTCCAGGGAGAGTATTCACTTCTAGAAAAACAGGCTCTGAGCCATCTTTTGGCACGATATAATCCACTCTTGAATAGGTTTCGCACCCTAATAACTCATGCGCCACGACTGACTGGTGTTGAATCAATTCAGTGTAGGTAGGAGAAATACGAGCTGGAACAATATGCTCGCTACCTCCTTCAGCATATTTCGATTCATAATCATAATATGCATTTTTCGGAACGATTTCTACTACCGGAAGAGACTTCACATTTCCTTTTGAGCCCATCACAGCTACTGTTACTTCGGTCCCAGATATAAATTCTTCTAGAATAACTGTTTGATCAAAACGGAATGCTTCTTCAATGCCCGTTATTAACTCATCCTCATTTTGCGCAATCGTTAATCCGATTGTAGAACCTTCACTGTTTGGCTTTACAACAACAGGATAGCCGAAAGGTAAGTCAATTGAACGATAGTCATCCGATTTGTTTAACACAAGATCTTTAGCAAGGCGAATCCCTGAATCTTTTAGTACTTTTTTACTTTTCGCTTTATCCATAGCAACTGCTGAACCAAGAACTCCAGATCCAACATAAGGTATTTGTAACATGTCGAGTAGCCCCTGAATCCGACCATCCTCTCCATATTTACCATGAAGGCCAATGAAGATAATATCAACATCTAATTCCATTACTTCCGTTAAACGTTCGGGATGAAAGTCTACTCCGATCACTTCATGACCATTTTCTTTAAGAGCGTTCATAATCCCTTTACCACTAGATAGCGAAACTTCTCTTTCTGCAGAAGTTCCTCCGTACAATACTCCAACTTTCATGTTTTATACCTCCTGGGCACATATATGTATGTCATTATATTCGATTGATAACTGAATGGAACTTATCAAAACTTCTCTCATCATACCATGTTTTTCGAATGCTATGTTACCACTATTGACCATAAGAGGTTATATTATTGGAAAAAAGCGAAGAACATTCGCTATACTTGAATTAATCTTGTTTAAGAAAGGAAATCACTCTATGGTCAGAACGATTATGTTTGTTTTTGCGCACCCTGATGATGAAAGTTTCACGTGCGGAGGTACTCTGCTTGAACTATCAAAAAAGGATGAAGTTCGAACCGTTCTTTATAGTGCAACACCTGGTGATGCTGGCAAATGTGGTGAGCCTCCACTATGTCACCCGGATGAACTAGCTTCAGTGCGTAGAAACGAATTGAAAGAGGCTTCTCAATTGCTTGGAATTGATGAATTAATCGTCGATGATTACAAAGATGGGAAATTAAATGAAATTCCTACAGAAGTTTTGAAAAATGAATTACTCAAGCATATTGAAACGGTTAAACCAGATGTTATCGTAACATTTCCACCACATGGTTTATCTGGGCATCCCGATCACAAAGCGATACAGAAAGCAACACTTCAAGCAGTTCAAGAAACAAATCAAGTAAAAGAGCTATTTTACGCAACGTTCCCTCAGTCGTTAGCTGATGAAACTGGAAATCCAGCTTTTGCAGATCCCGATGATACGATCACTCAAATTAAATCATTTTCTGACGTTCATATGGAAAAAGTGCGAGAAGCACTCCTTGCTCACAAAACGCAACACTTATCAGTAGAACGCGTTTTCCCAACAATTCATAGAGAAAATGGGTTCCTTAAATTTAATAATAAAGAGTATTTTATTAAAGCTTGGCAAAATCCTGCTTTCAAATCGACATCTTTACTCTAATAACGAACAAAACCTCCCACAAGGGAGGTTTTTTATTTGAAATAATGGTTTAATTGTTGTACAGCAGTTGATTCCATCAATGTCTTACCATACTCAATTACTCGGTAGCTTGTAATGGTAGATGGATTACCAAATTCAGCAAGCAACGCCACAAGGGAATTTAATTCAAATTCAGCAAATTCTTCTTCATCAAATTTGAGATAGAAGTGCTTCTGAAACGAATAAAGTGTTCCTCCCTGAATCCCAACATTGATCAATCTTTTTGAAAGTCCGATTACATCTTCGAACGATTTGAATTCATAGAATACTTCATCGCTTTCGTCAAGCGTCACTTGCATTTCAATATATTCTTCATTGTAATCATCTTCAAAGTCATTTTCGTTAGAACCTTTTGTCACTATGACCACCATCCCCTGAGCAGGGAGTGAAAATACCTCTACAGCGATAGGACCATCCACTTTAAACCCAAGTTCATCATCAGCTTCCATGATCATTTCACGAAAGAGTCTGTGAACTTTTGGTACATCCTGCCAAAGTTCTTCTTTCGTAATTCCACGCTCATTTAAATCGTCATAAGTTAGAAAGATTTTTATTTTGTCGTATGTTAAACGTTCAAGACGCATCTAATTCCCCCCTACCGTCTGTCACCCGTAAATCCTTTATTCATACTATATGTGATAATACAAAGATGGTTCTTGGTTGACGATATTCTTCTAGTTTACACTGATTTGGGAAGCTTAGACAAGTCATTACACCTAACCTTTATGACGAGTGCTTGTTCAGCGTATCTTTAATCCAGCCATCCCATTCCTCTTTATTGTTTCCTACGAAAAACGTTTCGTAAGCCTGTCTCTTTTCTCCGTGTAAATGTTCGATTGCAGATCCACCGATCCCAATCGATAAGTCTTTGAAACGTTGATCCATACGTTCAACTAGCTTAAGACAACGTGGCAAATTCGTCATAAGCGTACATGAAAGGAATAGGATTTTTGGATCTGTATCTTCTACAACTGTCTCTATATCCGCTTCTGGAATACTCGATCCAAGATAAATCACTTCAAAACCTTTTCGTCTTAAATAGAGAGTAAATATCATTAAGCCTAGCTCATGGTATTCTCCAGAAGAACAAACTGCCATAACTTTTGGGAGATAACCATCTACTGGGAGTGTATGAAAAATCATCCCTATTCTCGACCTTAAGAAAGCCGTTGTAAAATGTTCATGTGCAATTGTAATCTTCTCATTCTCCCATAAATCTCCCACCCTGACGAGTAACTGGGCGAGTATATCATGAACAACTTTATCAATACTAAAAACCGAAAATGCTTGATTCATCAATTCTTGAGCCTTTGTTTCATCGAATGCAAGTAGGGCTTCTAGGATTTCATCTGCTAATAAATGAGCACGATCACGCCCAGTATACATATCAATACTTTCGGAGTCTGTGGAAGTATTTCCATTCTCAAGCAACTCTACTGCTTGACTAATTGTAAATCCCTGCTCAGTCTTTTGAACAAGCCATTTTAATATTGACATATGTTCTTCCGAATAGAGACGATGACCGGCCTCATTTCGTATTGGAGAAATAATATTATACCGGCGCTCCCATGCCCTTAAGGTCCCTGGTTGAATACCCAATTTTTTTGAGACCGCTTTTATATTGTACTTACCTTCAGACATCGTCATCTTCCCCTCTAAATACAGCCATTATCACACCTAGTATAAGGGGTGAATGAGGTTTGTGTAAACTTTGTATAAGTAATCGTTCGTATTATAGCTCTTATTTTCTTTTTAATATAAAAATATGTGATTCAGCCGGGGCCATTAACCTTAAAGGTAACGTCGTTGTTCCATATCCATTGCTAATTACAATCGTTGTCTCATTCAGTCGTTTAATGCCGCCTTTTTCACGTATGCCCCAACCAAATAATCGAATTTGACCTCCATGCGTATGGCCAGAAAGGATTAATTGAATGCCACTATTCAGAGGTAATTCGTGCTTGATGTCGGGATTATGACTAATTAGGATTTTGGTCGGTTCATCGGCTCCCTCAAGTGCATCTGTAACGGAAGCATTCTCTGTCGACAGATCATCTACGCCAAGCAAGCTAATCGCATCATTTCCCTTTATAATACGAACAGCCTCGTTCTTAAGAATTCGAATGTTATAGTCAATAATAAGTTTTTCGAGTTGAGCTGAATCCTCCTCATAATCGTTATTCCCCCAAACAAAATAACAAGGAGCAAGAGAACTTAACCTCTTCATATTTTGTGTCACCTTATCGAAGGATACACCCTTCTCCATAACGTCTCCACCAATAATTACAGCATCCACATTGCCTCTGACTTTGCTTAAAATGCGCTCTGAAATTAAACGGTTGTGCAAATCAGAAATAAAAAAAATTCGAAATGACTCGAAGCTATCTGGTAACTGACTGATTTCTATTTCGTTTGTAACAACCCTGTTTAAATGGGCTTCAATCCACATATAGCCAAGCATTAGGAAACCAACAGCAGCTAAACCTATTATATAAATCATGCTTCATTGCTCCTCTGAAATCTTTTTAACGCTTTCGCGGCCCTAAAGTTTGCTGAAAGGCCACCATATATTAAAGCCATCAAAAGTGATGCTAATGACAACCATTTATTATTTTGAAACAATACCCAGTATACTCCAGTTAATAAACTTAGCTCAAACAAAAATGTTTTTAAGTAACTGCCATTACGAAGACTGAATGCAATAAAACCTTCTACTAATCCCCTAATAATTCTTGCGACAATGAGAAAACCAAACAGAAAAAAAAGAGCTCCCATTCCATAACGGACACTATTTAACATCATATCCGTAAATGTTATACTCTTCAAATTTAAGTTGCTTTCTGCGAGATAGAGCAAACAAAAGATGACAAGTAACCTTCCAACACGAAGCAGCATAGCAAAACCCCCCACTCTAACTTATGTGAGAGTAGGAGGTTTTATGGGTCTAAAGTTACCTTCAACAGTGGAGGCTTTGCTTTATTTCCTCGAATCATAAATTGAATCGATCTAACCTTAAAGGCAGGATAGTTATACTTCTTTAATATCCAGCACTTTAAATCCATTCTGCTCTAGCTTAGCGATAAATTGGTCTATGTTCTCTCTTTTTTCGATTTTCATTACAATTCTTCTTACGTTTTGATTTGATTCATCAAAAGTAGAAAGTGAAATAATGTTTTCATGGAAACTCTTTGCTATTTTGGCAAGTCTCGCAATTCTGCCTTCCGTTTCAGAAGAAGCAAATGCAATTCTTATTCCAGGCTTACGCATTCCAAAAGCACTTTGGAATTGGTCAAGAATATCTGATCTTGTAATAATACCAATGAAGTTCTCTTCATCATCTACTACAGCGACAAGAGGAGCATCCTTTGCAAGAAGAAGTGTTGTTTCAAAAACCGCTTCTTGATCAACGGTAACATCTCTTTGGAACGCTATCTCCCCTGCAGTTGTCTCTTTTAAGAACTTTTCTTTATCCGTTATATCACTCTTGAAAAATGCTTTATAGATACGGTTGAAGGTTACAATACCTACGTATTTCTTTCCATTAATGACAGGAACACCGTCAATTTGTTTTTCCTTAAGCAATTCTAGCGTCTCATCCAACATTGTGTCATCATTCACATAAACAGTTTCTCGAATAGTTTTCATGGCACTTCGTACGTACACTGCTATCACCTCTTTAGTAAAATCACTACACTTAATTAATACCACAGTTCCACAATAATATCCCCCTCAAATTGAAATTTAATAAAATTCGGGCCATTCTTTTCCTAAATTGGGCTTTATAATTTCTTGAAGATTCAGTCTTTTTGAGTTAAGATTAAACTATAACCAGACCGTATGGGACGGATACCAAAAAAACGGAGATGATGGATCAATGATTAACAAACTAAAGACCAAATCATTGTTGGGTAATGAAGACCTGGATTTTAACCGCCGTTTGGGTATGCCCGTTGAAGTATTCTGCCCTAAGCTAAATGACACAGTCGCTTTCGGAAAAATAGAAATGTTTGCTGAACATGAACTTTCTATAAACGGAAATCATTTTCAAATTGAACAATACCTCTTCTTCGGATGTCCAGAACAACGATAATTCCTATTTGTAGTAAAGATTGATATCAAATGTCTCTTTCATATAGCTGAATACGCTATGTCGATTTTCCCATTGATTTTGTCCTTCAAAAAGTTCATCGCTTCGATCCAACACTTCCAGCCGAAGAGATTCGAATTCGTCCTCCGCCTTTTTGCATTTCTTTGTAAACTTCCTTAATTGATAGAAGGCCACAATACTCATCACAAAAAATAATGAGAGCATCGGCGTTGTTTTAGCAGAAAAACTCTGTACAAAAAACGCCGTACTCTTCTCAAGCTCATACACCACTATTCCACCGATCATAAGTATCAAAAAAGTAAGTACATATCCATAGAAAAGTGTCTTCGCTTTACACTCCATTTCGTTATTCTTTCGTTCAACTAATTCTTGTAATAATACAATGGTTACATTTGATTGAGGCTGTGGAATCTTCCACTCTTTAAATGCATCCAAACTAGTTCCCTCCCCCTTTAATGAAACTAGTTTATGCGCCACATGGACAAGTTAACACCCGAAAAAACAATATATAAGAGTTCACTATTATAAGAAGTATGAATAAAGAAGAAACAGTGTAACCATTCCGATAAAAACTAGTGCTAGAACTCTGATGAGTATGAGTGAGGGTAATTCATTCTCACCTTTTTCTTTTGGAGCTGGTCGTTTTTTTTTCGTTGTTTTATTCCGATGATATTCTTTTCTTGAAGGCAATGGACTTTCGTTTTTCATTGAACTCACCTTTCATGATGTATTCAAATACGTGCTTTTCGCTTGATGAGACAACCCATTGTAAAATCAATAAGAAAATGGGCAGTAATCGTGACAAGAACATTACCAGTCAATTCAAACAGGATCCCAATTATAAAACTAATCCCCACAACTGAAATAAATAAAACAGGTTTTGCAAGATACCTAACATGAATAATCGCGAATAAACCACTTGCAATAAAGAGACCAAAATTGGTTTGGATAACTCCTCGAAACAATAGTTCTTCACTAAAGGCAATCACAAAAGAAAGAAGAAAGATATGTAAAAAAGATATATTAGCAAAAATCCTCTCGTTTATACCACCATCATCTAATTGCTCCTCTTTCAACACCTTCATAAGTAGAACGTCGATTAATACAATTAGAAAGGCTGTCCCTCCACCGTAGAGAATCATTTCTTTAATATTAAATTCTAACATATCGGTTAAAAACCAAAATTCTCGAAAAAGAATTAACCCAAGTACAAATGATAATAATAGCAAAATACACTGTGTTAAATACACATTCAAGAGAAGTTCACGATCTGAAAGTTTGTTTACTGCTTCAGCTTGTCGATTTCTCACCACGCTCCTCCTTGTCAGGTGTAAACATCCTCTTCAATTCATGCCTCCAATTGAAGAATTGATCTGATTGAGTTCCCAAGTTGACTGTACTTTTTGCATAGTCCATAACAGCTAACCCACAGTAATCACAACATGGATCTACAACAATTGGAGACTCTTGAAACCTTTCGAGCAATCCTACTCTTCTGCATCGATTCTCTTCTAACCATTTTTTAAATTCAAACCATTTTTTCAACTTTTCCGATCTCCGCACGTCCGTCTCTTGTACCAAAACTTTTAGTTTCTCTTCTAGTTGAAATTGGCGGATGAAGTCATTTTGTAAAATATGATGTTCTTCAAGTTTATGAATCATGTATCGCCAAGCCGTTTCTGATAAGCCAAACCTTTCGCGTTCTATTTCGAAATCTTTTTGTGACAGTCTTTCTCCTGTACGCATTGAAATATCCAGCAGAACATCCTTCATTCGTTCACGATGTGGGAGCTCACTATCGATGAATGAAAGTGGTAAAAATTCATCTTCCTCCGTAAACAAATGGATCGAAATGGACTTCTTTTGATCTCTTCCAGCACGACCGATTTCCTGTAAGTAACTTTCAATCGTTGAAGGTGGATGGAAATGGATGACGTATCTCACATTCTTTTTGTTGATTCCCATCCCAAATGCATTTGTAGAGCAAACAATTGACAATTCATCATTTAAAAACTGTTGCTGGATCAGAGTTCGGTCTTCTTGTGAAAGACCGGCATGGTAAGATGCCACGCGCTGCCCCTTTTCTCTCATTTTTCTTGCCATTTTATCAGCCCATTTTCTACTTGAAAAATAGATTATTCCTGGTCCCTCGAGATCAGCAGTGTATTGAAGAAGCGATGTGACTTTCGTTTCCAAAGAGCGATGTTTTTCAAGTTTAATCGCGATATTTGGTCGATCAACACTATGTATGTGAAAAGCTGGTTCATTCATTTTTAACTGTTTCACTATATCTTCGCGTACATCTTCCGACGCTGTCGCAGTTAATGCGAGTAGAGGTGGATTTCCAAGTTCTTCTCTGATCGATCCTAATTTTAAATAATCTGTTCTAAAATCATGACCCCATTGAGATATACAATGTGCTTCATCAATGACCATTAAACCAAGTGAAACCTGCTTTAATGATTCCTTTACAGATCGATTTTGAAGAATTTCAGGTGAGACATATATAAAGGAATAGTTGGATAGGTTTCTCAAAGTGCTCATCCTCTTTTCGAAATCCAAAAAGCTATTCAATGCCACGACCCTTTTTTCGCCTTGAGTCTTAAGCTGTTGAACTTGATCTTCCATTAATGAAACAAGTGGCGAAACGACTAGAACAGGATTTGAACCAGCATATACAGGAAGTTGATAGCAGAGAGATTTACCCGCTCCTGTAGGAAGCATCGCAAATACATCATTTCCATTGAGGACATCAATGATAATTTCCTCTTGACCGGGACGAAACTCATGATAACCAAAATGATCGTATAATAAGTTTTTTAAGGTCATTAAATCCCTTCCTTACAAAGTGTTAATCGAATTTCAAAATAAGGATATTTATTGTCTAAATGCTGTTTAATTGTCTTTAATCTCTGACTGTTAAGTTCCCTGCTAGCTATGATGATCGATTGTTGATCTTCTGATGACACAAATGGATCGATTGAAAAGTCTGGTACATTGATTGCAATTTCCACTAAATGATCTTCAATCGTACTTCTCTTTAACTTGCGAACTTCAGCGATACGATCAATTGTCATGCCTCTTTGAAGCAAAGAGTAAGTTCTTCTTGTAGACGACGTTAAAGGCCATTCTGCATTCTCATCTGCTGCAAAAACCCCCAGTAATGGATACTGTGCAACTGAGCTTTGGATAAATGTTAAAAAGGTATGAATAATACTATTAAATAAAATCGTTGTTTCTTCAATTGTCATATTATATTTTGCTGCAATTTGTTCAAGTGTAAGACCTGTTCGTCCAGAACCACTAAGTCGGTAAACAAATAGGTCAGCTTGTTGATCTGGGATTTTTTCGAGAACAGATGTTATTTCTCCTATCAGCCTTTTCGCTACCTTTAGACGTTTTTCTTTTTCGAAAGGGAAATTATTCCTAACCCACTTTTGAGTTGATTCATTTCTTGTAATCGGATAAAAGTTCATATTCTCATGTACAGAATATGACACGCTTTGCGTATATAAACTAAGACGCTCCCAGAATTGACCAGAAAGATGATGGTACTTCCATCCGTTTAAATATTTAGGGAAGGGATGGGTATCCAAAAATTGTTGAAGCATTTCCAAACCGCCTGGCAAAACTTCATACGCTTCAACGTTTGTTGGCTGAATCCATTTTTCTTTCAAAAGACGATCAGTCACATCCTCTAATTGAGAGCGGTTTAAATGCTTAAGCATTCCAAACAAAAAGGAAACTTTAAATAATTTTGCATCCTGAATCGTTTGTGAAGATTTCTTACCCTTTAAAAGGTGGAGAACAGCTGATATGGATCGTTCTCCGTTTAAGCGGTTAAGCACATATAATAGCACACCATCAATATAATTCATGATTAGTTCACCCAATTTCTTTCTACTTGTTATTGTATCAAATTTTTAGTTCGGTTTACTTATTTTAAATTCGGTGAACATTGAATTAGGTAGTCATAAAAGGATTTGACTATTGAAAAGTCAAGAAATCACCTTTACAATAAGGTTATTAAATACTTTCATTTACGAATAATAGGATGATGAAAGGCATATAGAAGTATTGAATAGGAGGTTAAATCATGGCTAAGTATACTATTGTAGATAAAGACACATGTATTGCTTGCGGCGCTTGTGGCGCAGCTGCACCGGACATTTATGATTATGACGACGAAGGTATTGCTTTCGTAACCCTCGATGATAATGAAGGTATTGTTGAAATTCCTGAGGTGCTGCATGAAGATATGATGGATGCATTTGAAGGTTGTCCAACTGACTCAATTAAGATTGCTGATGAGTCGTTTGACGGTGACGCTACGAAATTTGAATAAAACATTTGTTAAATCCCCGATAGAAAAATCGGGGATTTTTCTTTTTTTTTAGATTTTATTAAAAATATCAACCGAACGAAATTGACACTTTAGTGCTTTCATGATAAAAAGTATAGTATTGAGTTTTCTAAAAAATGAGAAGAGATAGAAAAAGGAGTGGAGAAGATGGCTTACGTTCTTGTTACAGATGGTATTAAAGAAGATGGACTACAACCTCTATTGAATGAAAGTACAATTCAATGTGACATTGGTTCGGTTAATGATTACAGTGATCGATTGGATCGCTATGAAGCCCTGCTTGTTAGAAGTGCAACGAAAGTAACTGCTGAAGTTCTCGATCAAATGCCCTCTTTGAAAATAGTAGCAAGAGCAGGCGTTGGGGTTGATAACATTGATATCGACGCCGCTACAAAACGTGGTGTCATTGTAGTCAATGCTCCAGATGGAAACACCATTTCAACTACTGAACACACGTTTGCAATGATGGCATCTCTCGCAAGAAATATCCCACAAGGTACTTCCTCTTTAAAAAATGGGAAGTGGCTGAGAAAAGAATATGTTGGCACAGAATTGAATGGTAAAACACTTGGTATTGTCGGCATGGGACGAATTGGGACAGAACTTTCAAGAAGAGCAAGAGCTTTTGGTATGAATGTGGTTGTCTTCGATCCTTTCTTAACAAATGATCGTGCTACAAAATTAGATGTAGCTTCTGTTGAGTTCAATGAATTGCTCGAAGTAGCAAATATCATTACTGTCCACACCCCTCTGACAGAAAAAACACGTGGTCTTTTGAATAAAGAATCACTAGCAAAAACCAAAAAAGGTGTTTTTCTAATTAACTGTGCTCGCGGTGGTATCATTGATGAGGAAGCACTTATCCCATACCTTGATTCAGGACATATCGGGGGCGTTGCCTTGGATGTATTCGAAGCGGAGCCACCGAGAAGCGATCATCCACTCTTAGGCTATGATCAAGTGATCGTGACCCCTCATCTTGGCGCATCTACGAAGGAAGCTCAGCTAAACGTTGCCGCTCAAGTAGCTGATGAGGTGCTAAACTTTCTTCAAGAAAAACCAATTCGAAATGCGATTAACCTCCCTGGTTTCTCTAAAGAAGAATATGAGAAGATAAAACCGTATTATGAATTGACAAGAAAAATGGGGAGCATCCTGTCACAATGTATGAAGTCTGCTGTTAGCCTTGTAGAAGTGACCTATGCAGGTAAATTAACGGAGCTTGATACTGCTATATTAACTCGAAATTTAATGGCATCTTTCCTTAAGTCAAGGCTTGATACTACCGTAAATGAAGTTAACGCGCCTTCAATTGCAAGAGAAAGAGGGATTACCTACGGTGAAAAGCATAGTTCTGAGACTCACGGCTATTCAAACCTTATCACTGTGACGGTTAAAGGTGATAAAGAAAGCTTTTCTCTACAAGGCACCTACATCAAAGAATACGGTGATCGAATTACTCAGCTCAATGGATTTGACATTGACTTTCATCCACAAGGACACCTACTCTATATTCAACACACCGATCGCCCAGGGGTTATCGGTAATGTTGGTCAAGTGCTTGGCGAGCATAGTATTAACATCGCTACGATGCAGGTTGGACGAAAGACAGCTGGTGGAGAAGCAATTATGATGCTATCTTTTGATAATGCTCTTCCTCCTAATATTGAAAAAACGCTTGAATCTGTTCAGGATATTGTTAAAGTTGAGCAAATCGGAGGCGTGTAAAGATATATCATTCTCCAGAGAATCAATCACCCTAATTCTAAAAAACTATAAAAAAAACAAGAGCTCATGCTCTTGTTTTTTTTTATAGTGAAATTGACTTACGTTCGCCTTGTTCAAAAGTCATGAGTTTGGTATACCCAACTGATTTTGCAAGTTCAACCGCTTTGTCATAGTCGGCTCCTACGTCTCCTGGAACATGAGCATCTGATGAAAGAACGATCGGGATATCCTTGTCATAACACATTTTCAAAAGATCAGGATCAGGATATAATTCGCCTACTGGTTTTCTTAAACCGGCTGTACTGATCTCAACACATGTTTTTGAATTGGATAAAGCATTCGTAGCCCGGTCGTATTGCTCAAGAAGAAAATCGCGACTATCAGGCTTATACTTAAATATTTTCACAAGGTCCAGGTGTCCAACAATATCAAATAAGTTTGATTCTGCAAGTGTTATGACTTGATCAAAATATTTCCGATAGACCATGTTGATATCCTTTTCGTCCCATAAATGACGATACTCGGCAAGATCGATTCCGAAATCCTCCACCCAGTGAATCGAGCCAATAACATAATCAAAATTGTAACCTGAAATAAACTTCTTCATCTCTGCATGTTTTCCGGGAGTGTAATCCATTTCAATTGACATTTTTACATCCATGCCCTTTTCTTGCGCTTCATGAAATAAATCGACATATTCTTTCATGTTATACCATCTTCGCTGATTTACCCACGGATTACTTAGGATATCTTCGGTTTCATAAAAATGGTATGCATGTTCAGAGATTCCGAAATGGCTAACATTTTTTCGTTTTGCTTCCTCAACGAATTGTGATAAATAATCGAGTGTTAATGTCCCTTTTTCTAGGTGATTATGATAGTCAGTGTACACAATCTCAACTCCTTTATCGCACTAGTTTGAAAGTTCCATATACCATTGTAACGCATAAAAGGGACAAGCGGATACCTTTTCTCCTGCACATTCTTATTTGCTCGCTACCTTAAAAACAAAAAAAGTAGCTCGCCGCCTGCACAGAGAGCTACCAAAACCAATCGACACCATTCAACAAATACCGAGGAGTGCCTGTCACTTGTCTGGAATAAAGAAAGAAAACGTCGTGCCTTCCCCTGTCTTGCTATGAACAGAAATCTGACCGAGATGAGATTCAACAATATTTCTAGCGATGGCTAATCCCAGCCCAGTGCCAGATCTGCCCCTGGTCCTTGCTTTGTCAGCTTTGTAGAAGCGTTCAAATACAAATGGAAGATCATCTTCGGGGATCCCTGATCCAGTGTCTGTCACCTCAAACTGTACACCTTTCTCAAGAGAAGTAATCACTAAGCTAACCTCTCCCTCATTAGGAGTATGCCTGACTGCATTATCAAGTAAATTTGTCAGAACCTGTTCAATACGGTCAGGATCAATCATCAACATTCGCTCTTGGTTTGAAACATGAAAGCGAAGTCCAACTTCTCGGTCTCGTGCAAGGCCTGAGAACTTTCTTATAATTCGCTGTCCAAAGTCGTTGAGGTTGATACTGCTATAATGCAATTCATTATGGCCAGCCTCCATCCGTGCTAAATCTAACAATTCATTTACGAGTCGACCCATTCTCAGTGATTCATCATAAATGATTTGAGCAACTTCTTTTTTCTCTTCGTCACTGCTCGCAACATCATCTACAATCGCTTCACTGTAGCCTTGAAGCATCGCAATCGGAGTTCTTAGCTCATGTGAGACGTTCGCAATAAAATCCTTCCGAAGCTTATCCAGACGCCTCTCCTCCGTCATATCACGGAAGACTGCAACAGCTCCTCTAATCGTGGATTGATTATAGAGTGGCGTCATAACCACAACCCAGCTTCGACCTTGCAATTCAACTTCAGTCAACTGCTCGCGCTCAAGCATAACCACAAGGCCGAATAACTCATTAATATCTTGAGGTATTTCATTCCCAGGATGTTCTTCCATACCCTGCTCATAGTACCAAGCCTTCAAAAAGCGCTCTGCCGGAGGATTCGTACTAAGGATCGCACCTGTTTTATCAAAGGTGATTACGCCATCTGCCATACTGCTCAGAATACTTGCCAACTGCTCTTTTTCTTGGTTGAGTGCCGTTACATAATTATTTAATTGCCGGCCCATACGATTAAATGCGACAGATAGCTCACCGATTTCATCGTGTGTGACCATCGGGACTTTCGTATCGAATTTACCTTTAGCCACCTGTGTTGCTGCTTCTCTCATTTTTAAAAGGGGGGCTGTTATTCGTGTTGATAGAAAAAAGGCAAAGATTGTTGTTAATACAATCGCAATCCCTGCTGCTATGTAGATTAAATTACGGGCCTGGCTCGTTGTTTTTGCGATTACATCAAGAGATTGGTATAAGAAAACAGCACCTTGTTCTCCTCCATCGATTTGCATGGGAACTCCAACGATTAGCAGGTCATTATGTGTAGATGTCTGACCTGTATTCGTTTCAAAGTCTCCCTGCTTTACAACCGTTTCTCTTTTGGTGAAAACGTCCTTAAGAACAGGGTCTTCACGAAATGCATCCAGAGAAAACTTAGGGAGCCCATGAGCATTAGGCGAATACCAAAGATTCCCTTCATCGCTGTTCTCAATTATCATCACTCTAGTAGGATAAAAGTCTGTTATTTCCCAAGCTGTATCAAGAGCCTGTTCCCGATCATCATACCTTTCAATGACAGATGCTACCTTATTCGCAAGTCGCTCCATTTGTTCCGCTTCCTTTTCAACGTGAAAGTCTTCGAAGAACTGAAGCAAAAGAATCGTTAAGATGGAGAGGACAAAAGCTACGAGTAAAATAATCGTAAGCCAAAGCTTACCAACTACGCTTCTCCAGATCATTACTCTTTTACTGCCTCAAATTTATATCCAACGCCCCAAACTGTCGAGATCATTGAAGCCGCATTGGGGGAAACCTTGTTTAATTTTTCTCTTAACCGCTTAACATGCGTATCGACTGTGCGAAGATCTCCAAAAAATTCATAATTCCAAACATCCTTAAGAAGTTCTTCCCTTGAAAACACTTTATCTGGCGCTTTCGCTAAATAATAAAGCAGCTCATATTCCTTAGGAGTTAAATTAATAATTTGATCTTCGGCGAGCACACGGTGAGCATCATGATCAATCGTCAAATAAGGAAATACAATGACGTTCTTAGTAGTGGTCTCTGTTTGTAGAAACTTGGTTGTTGAAGATCTTCTTAGTAGCGCCTTCACTCTAAGCACAACTTCTCTCGGACTAAAAGGTTTGGTAATATAATCATCCGCACCAACTTCAAACCCCTGGACACGATTCGCTTCTTCACCTTTTGCAGTCAACATAATTACTGGAGTAGCTTTCTGCTCACGCATTTGCTGACAAACTTCTATTCCGTCCATCCCTGGAAGCATTAAATCCAGTAAGATAAGGTCAAAATCATTTTCAGTAGCGATTTCTAACGCTACCTCTCCATTCTCAGCTTCTTCAATTTCATAATTTTCTCTTTCTAAATACATGCGTAACAATTTTCTAATTCGTTCTTCATCATCTACAACTAAAATTCTTGCATCTTTTTCCAAGAAGATTCCCTCCTACATGAACTCATGTCTCCTATTCTACCACGTATGAAGCTTTCCAGACCAGTAGTGGGTAACCGCATACAACTCTGCTCTTATAGATTTTGTTGAAAAGTCCGGTGAATATGGACATCAAAAATCTGCGTCAGCTCTCTTAGTCTTAATAACTGAATCAAGGGGATTAAGTAAAGCAAAGGAATATTCTGAGGCGTGGCGATAAGCAACTTACATTTATAAGAAAACCCTCACGAATAGTGAAGGTTTTCTACATTACGCATATGAGTGAAGCCCAGATATCACTAGATTAACAACTACGAGATTTAACATGATAATTACGAACCCTACCACAGCAAGCCAGGCTGACTTCTCACCCTGCCATCCTCTCGAAAGGCGAAGGTGAAGATAGGCTGCGTAGAATAAAAATGTCACAAGTGCCCATACTTCTTTCGGATCCCAACCCCAGAAACGCGTCCAGGCTGCCTGAGCCCAAATCATTGCAAAAATGAGAGCACCTAGTGTGAAAACCGGGAATCCAATCGCTACTGCGCGATATTGAATTTCATCCACTAATTCTTCATTCACATTTTTCAAGGCAGGCTGTAGGGCAGCGCCAATCCTTTTCCGAAGAATAAGACGAACGATCCAATACAACACAAGTCCTCCTGCAATTGACCAGATTAATGTGTTTAGCTTGTGTGCCGCTTTTTCGCCTTTCATCCATGAAGGTGCATCTAAAAGAGGTCCGAATTCATTCCCGCTTACATACGTGCTATCTGTAGGTCCTGTAATCGCAGGCAGCGTATATTCCACAGTAATTTGTTGTTCATTTTGGTCAGCAAATTGATAGGTAGACGAATAGCCTGCCGCTTCAAACCCAAGAGATAAGATTACAAAAGCAATTGTACTAATTAATGAGTACATCACGAATTCTAGCCAGAAAGTAGATTTGCTCGCTTTCTGTTGATTCACAGTATGAACAAGGTAAACGAGACCAGCTGCGAAACTGATCGACAGAATCCCTTCGCCGAGTGCAGCAGTTGTCACGTGAATCTTAAGCCAATTACTTTGCAAAGCAGGAATCAACGGCTGGATATCAGATGGAAAAACGCTAGCATATGCAATAACAATAATTGCGACAGGCATCGCAAATAAACCAATGACATTACTTCTATAAATCAAATAAATAATTAAGAAAGCAAATACCATCGCCATCCCGAAAAACGTCGTAAATTCAAAGAGGTTACTAACAGGCGCATGTCCAGCAGCAATCCATCTTGTAATAAAATAGCTCAGTTGAAAGAGAAAACCAACTGCTGATAGAGTAAACCCCCACATTCCCCATTTCTTTGAATGGGTAACTTCATCTGACTTTCTCCATTTCTTTCCAAAAAGAGATATAGCAAAAACGATGCTTGCTGCAAAATAGATAAAAAAAGCAACATAAAGCAAGTTACTGCTTAGTTGAGCCATCTCATCGTGCCTCCCTTCGCGCTATAAATAATTATTTTTGTACCGATTGGTCGTCTGGCATTTGAAGGCTCGTTTCATTCGATATCGTCTCAAGTTCTCGCTTTAGTCCATACCAATTTTTATTTGTATGACATGAGACCCAAATTTCGTTATCTTTTCTTTTTATCCATATACGACGATGGTTCCAGTACATTCCCTGAATGACACCGATCATGAAGATAACTCCACCTATAGCTAGAATCCATAACGTATTATCTTTGCGCACGATCAGACCAGATACATCTTTCGTATCGACATTTTGAAACGACATCTTATAGTCATTTTCTCCTAGTGGTTCAAGGTTCTGCTTGATCGCAACGAATGCAACTTCTCCATCAGGATGTTCAGGCGAAATCATATTGAGAATAAATGCTGGATTATTTGGTACCTTAGATTTTGTAGTAGGCTCACCTTTGTCATTAAATTCGAAATCAGGAAAATAATCCATTACTTCCACACTGTAATCATCATTAATTTCATATTGCTTCTCAGGATTATACAAATCGATGGTAAGCTCTCCAACTGCATCACCTGACTCTTTATTATCCATTGTAAAAGTCATACTTTGAAGCTCATTCAGTTTATAATCGACCTGGTAAATTGCATACCCTTCAAACTTCAATGGCTTATTTACCTGGATAGGATGCTCTTTTACCTTCTCAAGTTCTGGATCTGTACCTGCGATCCTATCACCAACTTGCTTATATAACACAGCGTCCGTTTGATAATTTTTCGCCACAGCAGCTTGTCCAGACTCTTCGATTGCATCTTTGAATTTTGCGTCATTATTATCGTAGGTTTCAAGTGTAAAACCATCGCTCTTTAAGTAATAAGCTTCTTCGGTTCCTTTGATTTGCTGAGTATCTCCTTCTCTTAACCAGAGTACCTCGTCAACGTACATTCCAGGGAAAAAGCGTAGCATTCCACCGATCAGAAAGATAATAAGTCCAATATGGTTTACATAGGGTCCCCATCTGGAGAAACGATTTTTTTCAGCAAATAAATGACCGTCTTCTTCTTTTACGTTGTATCTTTTTTTCTTCAATTCTGATTTCAATTCAGACAATTCGGGTGAATCGTCATCAACCTCCGTTACACCAAAATATTTCTGGCGTTTCATAAAGCTTTCATGTCGAATCACACGTTGCTTCTTAAGGGATCGATATAGTGGTACAAAACGATCGAGACTTGCAACAATAAGCGACAAGCCAAGCGCTGCAATTAATAGCATGTACCACCAGGAACCGTATAAATTATGGAAGCCTAGATCATAATAAAGTTGTCCGAGAATACCATATTGTTCCTTATAATAACTAGTTGGATCTGCCAACTGTGGTATGTACATTTCTTGAGGAAAAATCGTTCCAATTGCTGATGCAATAAGTAGCAAAACAATAATCCAGATCCCAACTTTGACAGATGAGAAAAAATTCCAAATTTTATCAATGATCGTTGTTTTATATGTTTGAGATCGCCGTGCGCTTCCTTCGTACCTCATATTAAGCAGTTTATTCGAGTCTAGCTCATCCTGTAGCGGTTTACCACATACTTCGCATATCTCAGTTCCATAAGGGTTTACATGTCCGCATTCACAGGTGATGTTATTATTGCTCATTGGAACACCCCGTTACGGTTGGATTTGCTTCATATAGTCATCAATGACTCCTTCAGACAAACTTGCTTGTGTCTTTTTGATAACCTTTCCATTTTTGTCGATCAAAAATGTAACTGGAATCGGACCAACTCCGAAATGATTCGTTACATCGTTACTATTATCTAGGAGCACAGGGAAACTAAGGTTATATCGATCGACAAAACTTTCGGCTGTCAACTTTGGCTCAGAAACATTAACCGCAAGAATTTCAACGCCTTTCCCCTTATACTCTTTGTACTTCTTATCCATTGCTGGCATCTCGTCTTTACAAGGTTCACAATACGTTGCCCAGAAATTCAAAAACACACCTTTACCTCTATAATCCTTAAGCTCGACTTCATTTCCTTCCAGATCAGTCAAGATAAAGTTTGGTGCTTCATCTCCAGCCTGTACGATTCCGCTTTCATTTGCAAAGAAGTTCGTATAGAACGTATAGCCGACTGCTATAAAGACAATAGCCAGTATAACAGTCCGCACGATCAGCCGGTTTTTCTTCTTCATCATAACCAACTCCAATCAAACAAAGCACTACTACTTTCACTATAACGCGCTGTCAGCATGTTAGTTTATCGCTTTTTTGACTTTTGTGTGACAGCTTGGTTACGAAGCTGTTTTACTTCGTATGGTTTTAACTCACGGTAATCACCAGGATTCATACTCGTTAGTTCAAGAAAACCATAGCGCTCCCTCTTTAACTTTTGTACAGGATAACCTAGCGCTTCAAACATACGCCGCACTTGACGGTTTTTCCCTTCATGAATCGTTAACTCAACGATCGATTTTTCTTTTTGTTTATCAACCGAGAGAATTCTTGCTCTAGCTTTAGACGTCTTTCCATCTTCAAGCTGAACACCTTTTTCGAGTTTCAGAATTGTTTCTTTGTTCATTAACCCTTTCACTTTCGCCACATAGACCTTATCAACGTTATAGCTCGGGTGGGTTAATTTATTCGCAAAATCCCCATCATTTGTTAAAAGCAATGCCCCGGACGTATCATAATCCAGTCTTCCAACCGGAAATACTCGTTCTTCAATTTCATGAAAATAGTCTGTTACGGCTTTTCTTCCTTTATCGTCTTCAACAGTAGAAATAACGCCTGTTGGTTTATAAAATAAGAAATAAACCGGTTCTTCACGTTCAACCTGAATACCATTCACTTCAATTTTACAACGATCAGATACTTTTGTTCCGAGTTCGGTTACGACTTTGCCGTTCACCTTAACCCTACCTTCTTCAATCAAACCTTCTGCTTTTCGTCTGGAGGTAACTCCAGCTTGAGCAATTACTTTTTGCAAACGTTCCATCAAATTCACCTCACTAAAACATCATACTCTTGTCGTAGTCAAACCTCAAGTACAGATTCATGGTATCATTTATTATGCTCAAACAGGAACATTACAAACCTTCAATGAATGTCAAAAAGAGGCATTGCATTTAAGCAATACCTCCTACCCGAACACAATCGTTACAAAAATGATTGCGGCCACCATCCCAACCAAGTCAGCTAACAAACCAACTTTCAGTGCATTCCCCATCCGTTTGATCCCTACCGCTCCAAAATAAACCGTGATGATATAAAAGGTGGTATCCGTGCTCCCCTGCATTGTTGAAGCTAATCTACCTATAAAAGAATCAGGTCCATAAGTATGGATGATGTCAGTCGTCATCGCAAGTGCGCCAGTGCCTGAAATTGGGCGAATAAGCGCTAATGGTACAATTTCTGTTGGAACACCTATAGCTTCTAATGGTGCTTTTAGCAGCCCGCTGACAAAAGCCATCGCACCGGATGCACGAAATACTGAGATGGCCACCATCATTCCAACGAGATACGGAACAATCGAAACCGCGATAGAAAGTCCTTCTTTTCCGCCTTCTACAAAAGTTTCATAAGTAGGAACACGCTTCCAGGTTCCGTAAGCAAGAATGAAACCTATTAGTATCGGAATAATCCAAATAGATGCGTTCAAAATCAGCCGCCTCCCTTGCTTTTCCGATAGAAAAAGCGGTCAATCAAAATTGCTCCAATTGTTGAGCACGCTGTTGCTGCTATTGTGGTCCCAACGATTTCAGTTGGAGAAACTGAGCCGTACTTCATCCGAATTGCGATTACACTCGTTGGAATCAGAGTTAAACTAGATGTATTAAGTGCGAGTAGTGTAATCATCGATCGAGTTGCATTGTCTTTCAAATCATTTAGTTTCTTCAATTCTTCCATCGCTTTAATGCCCATGGGGGTTGCAGCATTCCCTAGACCAAACATATTCGCCACCATGTTTGAAAGGATATAGCCCATCGCTGGGTGATCAGGTGGCACTTCTGGAAAGAGCTTCATTGCAATGGGCTTAAATCCTTTTGCCAATACGTCTAGAAGTCCTGCTTTTTGCGCTATCCTCATAAGACCAAGCCAGAAAACCAACACACTTAGTAATCCGATACAAACTGCAATCGCTTCTTCCCCACCAACAAAAATTGCTTTATTTACTTCCTCCATCTTTCCATTGATCAGTGCAAAAAGTATACCAATTAAAAATAACGCTGCCCAGATTAAATTAACCATGTTGTTCACGCTCGTAGCCGAGAGAAAATAAATTCTTGAAGAAGCGCCAGAACCCTTTTGATTTCTCCCCTTTTGATTCGTATGTGAGCGGTGTTTTAATTAGTATTTCGTTGTCCAAAGTTACTTTATATAAACCAACTGGGTTTTCGAAAGCGGTCGGTTCATCCCACTTGCTTTTTTCAGGCGGTTGAACCAATTGAATCGACTTTTCTACCTTTTCTTTTTCCTCCTCAGTGAAAGGGTAAAATAGTGCTCGGTTTAATTTTACCTTCCCTTTATATGGCTCTTCTTTCACATCTTTCAGAATTCCCTCTGGTTCGAGAAGAGTAAGTTCATAATTTGAATATCCCCAATTAAACATTGAAATATGGTCATTCCAATCGTCTGGTGCGTCAAGAGTAACGGCAATGAGTGTCATACCGTCACGTTCCGCAGTCGATACTAGGGTTCGCTTTGCTCGCTTCGTATAACCCGTTTTACCTCCAGTTGAATCATGGTATAAGCTTGTTAACAGTTTATTCTTGTTGCGCCAAACATAATCCCAATCTTCTGTTTCGTTAGGTGCTTTATGTACCTTAGTTCCTGAAATAATACGGTAAACCTCATTGTTCATCGCATATTGCGTGAGGAGAGCCATATCATAGGCAGTTGAAAGGTGATTTTCATGGTCATCAAGTCCGTGTGGATTCATGAAGACAGTATTGGACATCCCAATTTCTTCTGCCTTTTGATTCATTAGTTCCACAAACCCTTCTAGGCTCCCTCCAACCGTTTCCGCTATGGCAACAGCGGCATCATTTCCTGAGCGAAGCATAAGACCATATACTAAATCCTCGAGCTTTATTTTTTCACCTTTTTTCAAATAAAGAGAAGAGCCTTCTGTTCCCGCAGCACGATCACTTACAATAACTTTTTTATCCATTTTCCCTGATTCAATCGCAAGGATCGCCGTCATGATTTTCGTTATACTTGCAATTCTTCTTTGTGTATAGGCATCTTTTTCATAAAGAACTCTTCCAGTTTCTTGTTCCATAAGTATGGCGCTTCTTGCGGAAACATCTATTCCTTCCGCTGAAGCATTGCGTGGAATCATCAGGAACAGCAGAGCTGTTATCATTATTAAGACGCCAATTTTTATTTGTAACGATTTTTTCATCTCATCCACGTCCCCTAAACTCCGTATTTGTACAAGTCTATGAAACGGAAACGATGGATATGTTTATCAATTCTCGCTAGTGTCTATGAAAACACTGGTATAATTTGTTGTTTCTTTTAATGCCTCTTCCTCAACAGGAATGCGAACCTTTAACAACAATGCTGCGTTCAATATCGTAAATAGGATCGAAGTTAAATAAGACGAAAAGATTAATGGGAGCGTTACTATTTCAATAGCTACAATGAAATAATTGGGATGTCTAATAAATCGATAAGGTCCTTTAGCAACGACTTTCGCTTTAGGAAGTACGATGATTTTTGTATTCCAGAACCGCCCAAGACTTTTTATTGTCCAAACTCTTAGCAACTGAGCGAGCAAAAAAAGCCCTAGCATATACATCCAGATCATTGAAAGTGTGAAACCTCGCATTGCTGTCTCTACTGCAACTGCAAGAAGAAAGGAAACATGCAAGATCACAATATATTTATAATGCTCCATTCCTTTTTCAATTCCACCACGATCTTTCATCCATTTCTCGTTTTTTCTGGCCAGTCGCAGTTCAGCTATACGTTGAACAACGAGCAAGAGAAAGACTATTGTAAATAGAACAACCATTTACTCGTATCCTCCCTTCCATTCCAAAAGCAATAACTCGGAACAAAATCCAGGACCAAGGGCTGCCATAAGTCCTATGGCACCGTCTGTGCAGCCTTCACGCAGAAACTGATCAAGTACATAGATAATCGTGACTGAGCTCATGTTGCCATACTTACGCAATATGGTACGAGAGACATCTGTCATCGACTGGTCAATTCCTAGTGCCTCTTCATAAGCAGTTAGTACTTTTGTACCTCCAGGATGCGCGATAAAATAGTCAATTTGCTCAGGTTGTTTATTTTCTGACGATAGAAATTCTTTTACATTCGGTTCAAGCCAAGTGGAGACGATCGAAGGAATGGATTTAGAGAAAACAACATGTAACCCTTCATTACTTACTTCCCACCCCATAACATCTTCAGAATCTTTCATTAGGGTTGATTGAGTTGCGACAACATCTGGTAAACTTGACAATTTGCTTTTCATCTTTAATTTAGATTCTGTCCCAGTGACAAGAACACAGGAAACACCGTCTCCAAACAGAGCTGTTCCTATTAAATTGCTTTTCGAATAATCTCCGTGTTGAAATGTTAAGCTACATAATTCAACGTTCACAACAATAACAGCTTTATCTGGATGAGCAAGACAATAATCCTTTGCTCTTGAAAGTCCGGCCGCCCCCCCTGCACACCCTAAACCCCAGATCGGAATGCGCTTTGTATGTGGTGAAAATGGAAGTATATTCATGATTCTGGCATCTATACTAGGGGTTGCGATACCAGTAGTGGATACGAAAAAAATCGCATCCACCTCACTACAATCAATAGCTTCTTCCAAGTAAAATGAATTTTCGAGACAGTCTCTTATGGCAGCTTCTGAGTATTCAACCGAGAGGGCGATATAACGCTCGTTTTTCTCTTCGAATGTTGGACCAGAGCTATACCATTCAACTGGCATCGCAAAGTATCTTGTATCAATTTCTGCACTCTCGAAAACTGGAAGAAGTCGATCGATATCGCGAAAATGCTCTCCAAATTGCTTTTTTGCAAAGACTGCAGCATCTGTTTGATTAAGGCAATGAGGTGGAAGATGTTTTCCGATCGATAATATCATTCAGCTAAACCCCTTTAACTACTCTTTTTAAGTAGTGTGAGAAACCAGAGCTCATTTTATGCAAGAAATGGAAAGTGTATTCGTGGACAGGATTTAATAAAAAGATTAGAATCAACTTTATTTAATTACTTTTTAAAAAAGGCTGTTTTCGCAGACGTTGCTATATGAGTAGGAGTGATTTCCGCTCCAGGATGCTCGCTTTCCGCGGGGCGGGCGGTGAGCCTCATCGGCTCTCGCCTGTGGGGTCTCACCTGTCCCGCTAATCCCGCAGGAGTCGAGCACCTTCTGCTCCAATCACCTTTGAAGTTTGGATTTTATGCAAAAACCCCTTCAAAAACAACAATCTTTTAGAAAAGAGCCTTTTAAAAAAAGAGATACCCCACGATTGCAGGCATCTCTTGTGTCTATTAATACTGATAGGAACCCTTTGACTTAACGTCCTGGATTATTAAAAGGAGTTTGGATAAATCTGCGTTCTGTAACGGTTGCCGAAACTCAGCTTCTTCACTGATATAAAGACGCTTTCTTCCTAGATATAAAGGCAAAAGATTAAGAGCAATGACTTCATGTATCGGTGATTCTAAAGCCCATATGCCCTCTTCAGTAGCCCTTTCAGCGAAAACAGCCGGATAAAGCACATGAAAAACCTTTTCTTGTCCAGATTCTTTATATGTTACTGATGAACGAACGAATGAATCTTCAGGGGAATTTGAACGCTCTTTCTCAAGATGTTCGTAAGCGATGCCGGTCACAATCAAAGGTAGCCCTCCTTAGTGATGATCGATTGCGCTTCTTATTCGGGCAATTCTTGAAACTTCTCGAAGAACAAGTCTGCTTCTTCATCTTCTGTATCCTCGCTACCATCAGGCAATGGAGGAAGTTCCTTAATAGAACTCAGACCAAAGTGAAACAAAAATTCTCTTGTCGTTCCGTATAAAATGGCTCTGCCTGCTTTCTCAGCTCTACCTGCTTCTTTAATTAGCAATTTACTCATCAACGTTTGGAGTGGTTTATCAGTTTTCACCCCACGTATTTCTTCAATTTCGACTCTAGTGATTGGTTGTTTGTAAGCAATAATCGCAAGTGTTTCAAGAGCAGCTTGTGAGAGAGTGTGAGTCCCAGGCTTATCAATCAATTTCTCGATATAAGTGGCATTTTTGGCATTTGTCGTCAGCTGATAACCGCCTCCGATATATGCAATTTTAAATCCGCGGTCCTTCTCATCATATTCTTGTTGTAAATCGTTTAGTGCATCAAGAATAGTCTCTTGTTCAAGTGCTATGGTTTCACATAAATCCTTTACAGTGATCCCCTCATCACCTACTACAAACAAAAGACTCTCAATGATACTTTTCACTTCTTCTTTTGTCACTATGATGCCTTCCCTTCACGTTCAAAAATCATAATTTCTCCGAAATTCTGATCCTGTTCACAAGCAACGTCTCGTGTTTTCATTAATTCTAGAACAGCAAGAAACGTCACAATCATGTTACCTCTATTTTCTTCCCCAAACAGGTCAGTAAACCGTTTACGTCCTTTTCCATGAAGTTGCTTTCTGATATCGTTCATGCGATCCTCAATTGGAATATCTTCACTTTGGATTCTCGTTCGTTTAGGTTTCTTTTCTTTCACACGCCTCGACATCTTCTGGAATGCGGCAAGCATATCGTACAATGTCACATCTCCAATCGACGTTTGGTTATCTTCATGGCTATATTCACTTATATCTGCTGGTGGTCGTGCATAAAGCAGACTACGGCTGCTCTCTTTCTCCTTCAGATCATTAGCCGCTTCTTTAAAACGCCGATATTCTATGAGGCGCTGAACCAATTCATCACGAGGATCATCTTCAAAATCGTGATCCTCCTCTAATGACTCTTCTTCCTTTTGTGGAAGAAGCATTTTACTCTTAATGGCAAGCAAAGTTGCTGCCATTACAAGGTACTCACTAGCCACATCAAGTTCCAGCTCTTGCATTGTATGTACAAATGTTAAATATTGGTCTGTTATTTGCGAAACAGGAATATCATAAATATCAACTTCGTACTTATTAATCAGGTGAAGCAATAGATCCAGTGGACCTTCAAATGCATCAACCTTAACACTATATTGCATCATTTTTCCATCTTCCTTTATCCATGTCCTTCTAATATACCGATTATATCATATTTGAAACTATTGTCGGATTACCTTAAAATGATTAGGATAACTCGCCTTAAATCCACGTTCATAACTTGATAAACTCACTCTAAATAAATAGACAAGGAAAAAACCGGGCCAAAACCCGGTCTTTTTATTACTTTTGATGGGAGAGAACACTTTTCATCACATTACCTGCATCCACTTTCTTTGGTTGGTGATTCTGATATAAGCTGTACACAGCAGCTCCAGCACTAATCGTTGCCAGTACGGACATCAATCCATTTCTCTTACCCATATGAAGCAACTCCCTGATTCATATTGGTTCTTTTATGAACCATCTTTATTATGCAGCATAAGTTCTAAAGTCATGCACTTTAACAGAACGATGATCGTGTGCTACACTACTAAAGAAATGGAGGGAACGATATGTATTCAGAGGATTATATTAACTATCTGGTACACTTCCACGGCCTTCGTGATTACTTCGAATGTCATGAAATTCTTGAGGAACATTGGAAAAAAGAACCTAGAGGAAAACGAAAACTACATTGGGTCGGGCTAATACAGATTGCAGTCGGTCTTTATCACCATAGACGCGGAAATTTTGCTGGCGCAGGACGAATGATTGCAAATGCTGAACGTATCTCGGCTCAAGAACGTAATGAACTTGAGAACCTTTCTATAAATGTCGATCAACTCCTTAAAATACTCGCTCATGAATACCAATTAATCGAAGAAAAATCACCCTATAATAGGATTCGAAATTCCGATATCAAGTAAAATGCTTCTTCAACAGTGTAAACAGCGTTGTATTGAATTAGGATGTGTATATGGGAGCCCAAGTGACTTGTCAGATGCAGAGCTCATCCATAGACATTCACGACGTGATCGAACTGATGTCCTGAAGGAAAGAGACCAACAATATCAAATTAGACAGCAAAAAAGGAACGGCTGAGCCGCTCCTTTTTTTGCATAGTAAGAAATCTATTTCATGTTTTCTTCTAAATGACAACGTTCAAAGAAAGTTCCAGTATATTCATTTCCTTTGATATTAATCTCTTCACTAAGCATTTCGCGAAGGGCTTCCACCATCTGTTTCCCAATCCCTTGATGTCGATGAGATGGATTAACGCTGATATGCTTCAGCTCAACTTCATTGTCATTTATCCACTCAATTCCTAGTAACCCGATAATATCTTCTTCTTTCCAAAGAAAAAGCTGCCATGAATCCATCTCTTCATAATCCTTAATCGATTGTTGCAGTCTCTTAATGTCTTTTTCGTTTGGCATGAAACTTAATAGTCCCATAGCTATCTTCTCATGGGCTTTCTTATAACGAATTAGCATGATTATCCCTCATTAAAGTAATTCTTGGCTCGCCGTAATTTAAACTATTCTAGGGTGATATAAAACGTTCAAATTAATCTACGGACAAGCGCAGTGAGCATGATGATCGCTATGAGTACACATAAACGAATCAACCATTTTTCTTGATTTCTTCCATGCTTCAAAAAGCAAAACTCCCTTGCCTTTCTTTGAGCACCATACTCATCATAGCCAAAAATCTACTTATAATCAACCTTCAAATGATTTTGATAAATTCGCCATTTCGATCGCAGCCGTTGCAGCATCCCAACCTTTATTACCAGCTTTCGTGCCAGCACGCTCGACAGCTTGCTCGATCGTGTTCGTTGTTAATACACCAAAGATGACCGGAATCCCTGATTGCATAGTTAAATTTGCAACACCTTTTGAAACTTCACCACAAACATAATCGAAATGTGGGGTAGCTCCTCGAATAACAGTTCCAAGAGTAATAATTGCATCATATTGTCCAGTATCAACCATTTTCTTGGCAGCAAATGGTATTTCGAACGCACCAGGTACCCAAGCTACATCAATATTCTCTTCTGATAAACCGTGACGCTTTAAGGCGTCTTCAGCACCTCCCAGAAGTTTACTCGTAATAAAATCATTAAATCTTCCTACTACAATACCCACTTTTAGACCAGATCCAACCAAATTTCCTTCAAATAATTGTCCCATTGTTCAAAAGCCTCCTAAATTCATTTTCTATTCTAGAAATGTAGCATGTGACCTAACTTACTGTGCTTTGTCTTCATGTAACGTTCGTTTTCTTTTCTCGACGGCATTTGTATCGGAACTCGCGATTCTACTTCCAAACCATACCCATTTAGTCCAGCGATTTTACGAGGATTGTTAGTGAGCAAATTCATTTTAGAAACACCGAGATCTCTTAGAATTTGTGCGCCGATTCCATAGTCACGTAAATCTGGTTTAAAACCAAGCTTCTCATTTGCTTCAACAGTGTCATATCCCTGTTCTTGAAGTTTATAGGCTTTCATTTTATTCAGAAGGCCTATGCCTCTACCTTCCTGCCGCATATAGAGGAGGATGCCATGACCTTCGTCTTCAATCTGAGATAATGCAGCATGTAATTGCGGTCCACAATCACAGCGAAATGAACCAAAAACATCACCTGTTAAACACTCAGAATGCACGCGAACGAGAGTAGGCTGATCATGAAGAATTTCTCCTTTAATGAGAGCAACATGTTCTTTTTGATCAAGAACGTTCGAATAACCCACTGCTCGAAAAGAACCATATTCTGTTGGAAGTTCTATTTCTACTTCTTTTTTAACCAGAACATCTTTACGATTTCGGTAGTGAATTAAATCTTTAATTGTAATCATTTTCAAATCGAATTCTTTAGCAATTTCAGTAAGGTCAGGCACACGAGCCATCTCTCCATCTTCCTTCATGATCTCGCAGATCACTCCTGCAGGCGCTGACCCTGCAAGTCTAGCTAAATCAACTGCAGCTTCCGTATGACCCGCTCTTCTCAAAACTCCACCATCTTTAGCAATGAGGGGAAAAACATGTCCAGGGCGATTGAAATCCGCTGGCCGAGCTTCTGGATGAATTAATTCCTGAATTGTCTTTGCTCTTTCTCCGGCCGAAATACCTGTTGTTGTACTCTTATGGTCGACACTTACTGTAAAAGCCGTACCGTGTGAGTCTGTGTTGTGATCAACCATGGGATTTAACGAAAGTGAAGTAGCACGCTCCTCAGTAATCGGGGTACACACAAGTCCTCGACCTTTTGTTATCATAAAATTAATCGTCTCTGGAGTAACCTTATCCGCCAATGCAACAAAGTCGCCTTCATTCTCACGATCTTCGTCATCGCAGACAATAACCACCCTGCCCTGCATCAAATCATAGATTGCTTCCTCTATCGTATGAAACATGTCTCACCCTCCTGTTGCCATCATTATTTAAACCCGTGGTCTTCAAAGAACTGGTTACCAAGTGATGAAGTAGCCTTGGGTTTAGAACTGTTTCTTTGTTCTAGGTATTTCATAATGTATTTGCCTAACATATCGCATTCGATGTTTACTAAATCTCCAACTCGCTTGTTGCCAAGTACTGTCTCTTCAACTGTATGAGGAATCAGAGATATTGTCAGGGTATCCTCCCCTAACCCAAAAATTGTTAAGCTTGTCCCATCTATTGATACGGACCCTTTTTCAACAAAATAAAGCAAAAGCGTTCTCGGAATAGCAATATCGTAATAGACCGCGTTATCAATATTTTCTACTCGAGTAATTTTTCCAACTCCGTCAACGTGGCCAGATACAAAATGGCCACCGAATCGCCCATTAGCTGCCATAGCTCTTTCAAGATTCACTGACGAGTTAGGACCAAGGTGACGAAGACCTGTCGCCCGAAAGGTTTCTGGCATGACGTCTACTGAAAAAGCAGCATCCGTGAATGATGTAACGGTTAAACACACACCATTTATGGCTATACTATCTCCTAAATGAACGTCTTTTAGAACAGTCGATGCAGCAATTTGCATAACGATCGATTCACCTGCTTGTTGCACGCTTTCTATTCTACCGATTTCTTCAACTATTCCAGTAAACATTAGTCATTCTCCTTTCGAGTTGCAATGATTCTAATATCATCACCAATTCTGTCTATACTCTCAATAGTTAGATTCACTGCATCCCTCATCTTTGATATTCCTTCAGCCCCAAACGAAGTGAAAGCATCTTTTCCACCAATTAATTTTGGTGCAATGTATGTAATAATTTGTTGAAATGAACCTGCTTCAAGGAAACTACCGTGCAATTCTGCACCTCCCTCAACATATAAGGAAGTAATATTTCTTTCTCCAAGAAGATCGAGCACCTCATTAATCAAAATGGAGTTTTGAGAAACCTCAATAAGCGTAACGTGCTTTTTGAATGTCCGTACATTTTTGTCTACAGCTTCTTTCGTGGTTACAATCCACGTTTCAACATCTTCATCGTTCAAAACCTGAGCATCAGAAGGAACTCTCAGATGATGATCCAGGACAATTCGAATTGGAGAACGTCCCTCTCCGAATCTTGTTGTTAATGCTGGATCATCCGCAATGATGGTTCCAATTCCTACAAGTATGGCATCATGCTGATGCCTAAATGCATGCCCATCTCTTCTAGCTAGTTCACCAGTTATCCACTTACTATCTCTGTTTCGAGAGGCTATTTTTCCATCAAGAGTTATCGCCGACTTCAAGGTAACGAATGGACGTTTATTTGTAATATAATGGAAAAACATTCGATTAAGAGCAAATGCTTCCTTTTCAAAGAGACCTACTTCTACCTTAACACCTGCTTGCTTAAGCTTTTCTATACCACTGCCTGCAACAAGAGGATTTGGATCCTGACTCGCAATAAAAACAGATGATATTCCCGCATCAATTAGTGCATCTGAGCATGGAGGAGTACGGCCATGGTGACTACAAGGTTCGAGGGTCACGTAGGCTGTGCCACCTTTGGCTTTTGATCCAGCCATTTTAAGCGCCTGAACTTCTGCGTGGCCTTCGCCAGCTTTTAAGTGTGCTCCCATTCCAACAATACATCCATTATTTACGATAACGGCACCAACAGCAGGATTCGGACTGGTCTGCCCCGATGTACTCTTTGCCATTTCGATCGCTGTCTTCATATAATCCATATCATTCATAGTATCTACTCCCGTCTCACTCTCCATTGGTGATATTGGGGTGAGAAACGCAAAAAGCCCCCCAAAACAAACGTTTCGGGAGGCAAAAAGCATATGCCAAATAACCCTTTTGAATCTATGATTCAAAAGGAAAATGGTCATCGTTATTCCTTCTCCCATCCAGACTATACTGTCGGTTCTGGTTTCTCACCAGATCCACCGTTTGCTTACGCAACCGGGTCACGGACTTAGCTAGCTTAAACGCCAGTCATCACCGCCGGTTGGGACTCTCACCCGACCCCGAAGGAAAGTATTTAGTTTTTTAGCGGACTATTCTTCGTCCCAAACCTTAACTTCTTTCATAACGTCGCCCTGCTTAATTCGAAGAACAGTATCCATTCCATCTGTCACTTGCCCGAAAACAGTATGAACGCCATCAAGGTGAGGCTGAGGTTCATGAACAAGAAAGAATTGGCTTCCGCCTGTATTTTTACCTGCATGCGCCATAGATAATGAACCAGCTACGTGCTTATGAGGGTTTCCTTCCGTCTCACAGTCAATCGTATAACCAGGTCCACCCATACCAGATCCGGTTGGGTCCCCACCTTGTGCTACAAAACCAGGAATAACACGATGGAAGTTTACTCCGTTATAAAAGCCTTCGTTAGCAAGCTTCTCGAAGTTAGCTACTGTATTTGGTGCAGCTTCAGGGAAGAATTCAATTTGAATCACTTCACCATTTTCAAATGCAATTGTACCTTTTTTCATAAGTATATCCTCCTGCACAAACAATTTTCTTAAAAGCTCTTTCATTATAGCACAGACTTTAGCTGTACCATATTATTTCTGTCTCTAGAATATTATTTTGAAATAATCGCATGTTTCAATGGCAAGTCATGACGAATCAAATCTTCATATGACTCACGTTTAACTACCAGATTTGCTTCACCATTTTCAACGAACACGACAGCAGGTTTTGGAAGGCGATTATAATTATTAGACATGGAATACCCATAAGCGCCTGTTGAAAAGACAGCCATCGTATCGCCAGCAATAGCGCGTTGCAATTCACAATCCCAAATCAACATATCGCCTGACTCACAGCACTTACCAGCGACTGAATAAAGATGATTGCTCGGCTCTTTCATTCGATTGGCAATCGTCGCCTCATATTTCGCTTGATAAAGGGCAGGACGTAAATTATCGCTCATCCCTCCGTCAACGGCAAGGTAATTTCGAAGCTCTGGAACATGCTTATGGGAACCAACCGTATAAAGAGTGCTACCAGCTTCTCCTACAAGAGAACGACCTGGTTCAATCCAAATTTCCGGCATCGTCATCCCTTCGCTAAGATTTTTCTTCACCGTTGTTGTCATGGCAGCAATATAATCTTCTACAGGTAAAGGATCATCCTCAGAGGTATAACGAATGCCAAATCCACCACCCAGGTTAAGAACTTCTGGTTCGAATCCAAATGATTTATACCATGTCGTAAGGTAACTATAAATTTTATCGATCGCCATGATAAAACCAGTCGTCTCAAAAATTTGAGAGCCAATATGACAATGAAGACCAAGAAGGTGAATGGCATCCTTACTTGTAGCGGCTTGAATGGCCTGTTCTACCTGACCACTTTGCAAATCAAATCCAAATTTCGAATCTTCTTGGCCAGTCAAAATATAATCATGTGTATGCGCCTCTATTCCAGGGGTAATTCGTAAAAGCACATTAGTTTGAACACCCTTTTCTTCAGAAAGCTGTTCCAATAATGATAATTCGTAAAAGTTATCAACAACAAAACAGCCAATTTCAGCATCCAATGCCATACGTATTTCCGCTGCACTTTTGTTATTACCATGAAAATGGATACGATTGACTGGAAAACCGGCTTGGAGGGCAGTATAAAGCTCTCCACCTGATACAACATCAAGACTCAATTCTTCTTCTTCTGCAAGCTGAATCATTGCTACGCAAGAGAAAGCTTTACTCGCGTAGGCTACCTGATAGCTGACATTATTCTTTTCGAAAGCGTTGCGAAATGCTCTGGCTTTTTCTCGAATCATTGCTACGTCATATACATATAGCGCAGTACCATATTGTTTTCCTAATTGAACGGTATCAACCCCTCCAATTGTTAAATGTCCTTCTTCTGAAACCGCTGACGTACCATATAGGTTCACAAACTTTCTCCCCTCTCGCTATTTAATAATGCGAGCTCCCTCCATACAATAAGAAAAACAGCCAACTATAGATACATTGGCTGTTTTCTCCGTATCCTCACGAGTTGGATTAGCTCACCACTGAAAGAAATCAATCTAACAGTGACAGTCTGCAACTTTTTCAGCAGCAGCCCAGCAAGAAAAGGTTGGTCCTTCTCCCACTTCGGCAAATTGACCTTTCTGGTATCATCTACGCACTCCAATTATATGCTCAGATACCTTACTCATTCGTTTTGCGCCTCTATCCCCATTACATTCAATGAGGTCTATTCTATTAAGAAATAAATTATCATACTTTTTATGATTCAGCAAGTTGTTTGTCCTTTTGCTTCGTCTTATTTTGTGGCTCTGTAATACTTGGACGAAGCTTTGTAAGTGGAACCGATACACGAATGAGCACCTGAACAAATGCTTTAGGATTAAAAGGAATAAATGGCCATAAATATGGCGTGTTCAATGGCTTTAAGCTAACAAGGAAAAGGATGACAGCTGATACCCCAATGATATACCCGGGTACCCTAAATAAATAGACAAGAACGAGTAACAACAACCTGACTAGCTTGTTGGCAATCGATAGCTCGTAACTTGGCGTAGCATATGATCCTATCGCAGCAATCGAAACATACAGAATAACTTCGGGTACAAATAATCCAACATCGATCGCAATTTGACCTATTAGGACCGCAGCAATAAGACCCATCGCTGTCGACAAAGGGGTAGGAGTATGAATTGCGGCCATTCTTAGAGTTTCTATTCCAATTTCAGCTAGAATAATTTGCGCAAAAATTGGTACATTTGTTTCATCATTAGGTCCAATAAAATCAATCGATTTCGGTAGTAGCTGAGGCTCATAAACGGCTAAAAGCCATAGAGGCAACAATAAAAGCGCTGCAAGCATACCGCCAAAGCGTACCCATCTAAGAAAAGCACCTGGTAAGGGAGCTTCACGATATTCTTCTGCATGTTGTACATGATGGAAAAATGTAGTCGGTGTAATGATAACACTTGGCGACGTATCCACAATAATCAAGACATGTCCTTCTAATAAATGAGCAGCTGCAACGTCCGGCCTTTCCGTATATCGCACAAGAGGAAATGGGTTACCAGCCTGATGAACCAAAAATTCTTCTACGGTTTTATCAGCCATTGGAATGCCATCTATATCAATATCTTTTAATTTCTTCTTAATAATCTTCACAAGATTTGGATTTGCTACATCTTCAATGTAAGTGATACAGATATCCGTCTTTGAACGTTCACCAATCTGGAAAATTTCATTTCTTAAGCGCCCATCTCTGATCCGCCTTCTCGTTAACGCCGTATTTTCAATTATATTTTCAGTAAATCCGTCGCGTGATCCTCTAATGACTTTTTCAGTATCTGGTTCCTGAGGAGTTCTTCCAGGATATTTTCGAACATCGATAATATAAGCCTGATCTTCGCCTTCCATAAATACAGCGATTAATCCAGAGAGCACTTGATCTACAACTTCATCAAAGGTTTCGACCATTGTTACCTGCTGGTGAGGTAAATGATTGTGGATAACCTGCTCGAATTTCACAGTTAATCGATGGTGATCATCGATGTCCATTAATTCCCTCATGATTTCAACGATGATCGACGTATCACAGAGACCTGTACAATAGTAAAACTGGATTTCTTTGTTTAAGATTTTTAATTTTCGAACGCCAACGTCAAAACTTTTACCTATTCCAATCGATTTCTTTAAGAAATCTTCATTTTCTTTAATTTTCTTGAAAATTTTTTGTTTATTATCAATTTTCGATGTCATTAAAGCCGCTCCTTTCTAGTAGAATTTGAACGGCTTTAAGCGTAATAGGAGAACCCGCCGCAGGGTCATCAAGACCTGACATTTTACCAATATCTCCAACACCTATGATAATGGGCAAGTTTAGCTTATCCAAAATGGAAACGGTATCTCCATCAATTCTTCCTGCCTCCATATCTGCGAAACCATTTTTATCTACTCCGTAATGGGTTAGCTCTCCGTCACGATCAATAGAGACATCAACTCTTGTCCATTCAGAGAAATGCGTTCTAGAAGCAACTGCAATGGCACCAAGTAAGTCAATGTTCTCATCTTCCGCGACAGACTGCATCGCGAGCTCTCCATAGCCTTCACCTGGAAAACCACTATCATCAAACATCACAAAGACAGGATCATGTGGTGTTTGAAGAATAAGAGAAACAATTTCATAACCAGCGAGCGGGGTAGGATTCCCGGCTGACTGACTAATACATCTTCCTCCTATTTCAGACGCTACTTTTTCAATTGCTTTTTGTGCATATAAATCTCCGTCAGTAACGAAGATCACCCGCCGCTTTTTCACTTATTTCACCCCTTTGGTTTAAATATTATCGCCACAATAAATCCAAATACGATTGCTGAAGATATACCGGCTGAAGTTAATTGAAAAATCCCCATTGCAATTCCGATAAATCCATGCTCTTCTCCTTGTTGCATAGCACCATGAAGCAAAGAATGACCAAAGCTTGTAATTGGTATGGTGGCTCCTGCGCCAGCAAATTCGATTAGTTTGTCGTAAATTCCAAATCCATCCAGAACGGCTCCTGTTACAACAAAGGAAGACATGACATGTGCGGGTGTTAATTTAAAAATATCAAGCAATAGCTGCCCTATAACACATATAGCTCCTCCTACAACAAATGCAAGAAAATATTCCATTAGGATTCACCTCCAACTCGCTCAAACACAACTGCGTGAGCGATTGCCGGCATACTTTCTTTTTGCTGAATCATCACTGGACTATGCAGACACCCTGTTGCTACCACGAGGATCTTTGTATAACTTCCTTTTCTAAGTAATTCTACAAGGTGTCCATACGTTACGATCGCGGAACAAGCACAACCACTTCCCCCTGCAAAAACTTCTTTTTGATCTGGGCGATAGATCATTAATCCACAATCATTATGGTTGTTCGTAATGTCAAAACCCTTTTCAAGTAACAAATCACGTACAATGGGAGATCCGATTGCCGATAGATCCCCTGTTGCAATTAAGTCATAATCTGATGGTTGAACGTTCAAATCTTGGAAATGTGTAGCTAATGTATCAGCGGCTGCTGGAGCCATAGCACTGCCCATATCAAAAGGATCTTTAACCCCCCAGTCGATCACTCTTCCAATCGTCGCAGCTGAAATTCGTATATCAGTCTTTTCTTTGCCAATTAGCACTGCCCCTGCTCCCGTTACGGTAGAAGTAGCCGTTCCTGGCTTTTGTCCACCATATTCTGTGGGGTATCGAAACTGTCTTTCAGCGGTAGCATTATGACTACTCACTCCAGCAATAGCATGTTCAGCAAAACCACCTTCCACTAAGGACGAGGCAATAGCTAATGATTCCATCGAAGTTGAACAGGCTCCAAACACCCCCAGATAAGGGATTTGATTGGTTCTTGCGGAAAAAGTTGCACTGACTATCTGATTAAGTAAATCTCCTGCTATATATACGTCTACCTGATCATGAGTCATCTCCTTCTTAAGCAAACACGTGTTCACAGCATCTTCTAATAATTTCCTTTCAGCAAGTTCCCAGTTCGCCTGATCGCAATGAAGGTTCTCATAAGTCACATCGAAAGATTCGCCATACGGACCCTCAGCCTCTTTTGGACCCACCGCAGTGCCAACAGATTGCAAATAGACATTTGAAAATCCCCATGACTGCTTTCCTAATTTCATAAAGGTTCTCTCCTTATATCAGCGCTCTAAAGATCATTCTTAGCATCCCAACAATATACGCTGCAACGACTCCAAACACGATAACTGATCCTGCAAGCTTAAACATATTAGTCGCAATCCCAAGCACAAGCCCTTCACTTTTATGCTCAAGTGCAGCACTCGTTATCGAATTGGCAAAGCCAGTTACTGGAACTGCAGAACCAGCTCCTGCAAATTGACCAAGCTTGTCATACCAGCCAAAAGCAGTTAAAAGTGCAGCTATAAGAATAAGCGTTGCTACTGTTGGATTACCAGCTGATTCTCTTGAAAAATCAAAGAAGGTCATATAAAAATTTTGAACCACCTGACCAAACATACAAATAAATCCTCCAACAACAAAAGCTTTAACTGCATTTAATACATAAGGCGGCTTTGGTTGATAAGTTTTAATGTTTTTATTATATTGCCCCTGATCATTTAAAGGTTTCGACATTAGTTAGCTCCTCCATCTACAAAAATTGTCCAATGAAACAATGACCCAAAAACTTTACCAAGTACGATTGCCATTAATAATATAAGAATTTTGTCTATAAATCCTATCCTTTTTGTTAATATTGGCAATACGTTTAATACTTCTGTCAATGCAGCTGCCAGCATACCAATAAAGATTCCTGCCCCTAGACCGATAGGAATGACTACGAACTTCGGCATGTTAAGGGTTGGATTACGGAGTGAGAGAAAGCTTGCCACGACAGCACCCAAGATAATCCCCCATTCGTAATATCGAATCAAATGTAGCGTTTTAGATAGTTGAGTTAGGCGTGGTATGATTCCAAGAACAGATAGGAAAGCGACAAACCCCGCCCCTACTGCGATTCCTTCTGCAAAACCGATTAAGATAACTAGTACAAACTGCGCATTCATCATTTGTTTTTCCCGTTTTCTTCATTTTCATGAACGATCACATACTGATCGAGATCTTGCTGATAATTAAACATCTCAACTTCTAGAGGACTTGGTTCTTCATTAAAGCGTTTTTTAAATAAGTGGTTAAAGAATAGGACCATACC
The DNA here is from genome assembly GCA_963739655.1 of uncultured Bacillaceae bacterium. Classification (GTDB taxonomy): domain Bacteria; phylum Bacillota; class Bacilli; order Bacillales; family Guptibacillaceae; genus Guptibacillus. Next base: position 367,636 of record CAVUAW010000018.1, read on the forward strand.
AATTCCCAGGCCAAAAGAATAGGGAACTTGCAAGAGCAACGGTTTCGGATTATCAATACCTGTTACAATCTTATAGATCTGTTGATGAACTTCTCTCATGCTCACATCTTCGTGGAAATTCATAATCGCGAGTGCTGCACCAATAAATAATAGGAACCAGATCAGTACAAAATAAACAGGTGCCAATTTCTTCTTTGGAAATTGAACCTCAACTATTGTTTGTGCAGGTCCAACTACTTGAATTTCCAGGTCTCTAAGCTCTAACTGGATGACCTTGATGACATGCATAACATCGATGACAATGAGATTCTTATCTTCTTTTGTGATTTGGTAAAGAGGAATTTTCTCAACACTGGAGCAACTCGAGTCATCTCCAATAAGTTGAGCAATATCTCCGATCACAAGTCCCGCATTAGGTGGCACTTTCTTCTTCTGTCTTAAACGAAGGTAAATCATTTCATTCTGCATTATCCTCCACCTCCTTATTCGAGGGGCATATTGGTTATAGTATGTTTCTGCCATATCACTCTCATTCCAATGCCATCCATGTTCCATTAATTCCCTTGAAAGACAGTGGAATTGGTTCCTTACAAGCAGACCATAATTCTGCACACAAAAAAAACAGACAAGCTATTTGCTCATCTGTTCTTTGATTTGCCTTAATATTTTCTTTTCCAATCTTGAAACTTGCACCTGTGAGATTCCGAGCCGATCTGCAACTTCTGATTGCGTCTGATCTTTGTAATACCTTAAATAAACGATGAGCCTTTCTCTTGCATCAAGATACTGGAGCGCTTCCTTAAGTGCCAGCTTATCAAACCAGGCTGAATTGGTATTGTCAGCGATTTGATCTAATAGCGTAATTGGGTCACCATCGTTTTCATAAACCGTTTCATGAATGGAAGAAGGTGCTCGAACAGCTTCCTGCGCCATGACAACTTCTTCAGGAGTTACCTCAATCCGATCAGCTATTTCATTAATTGTTGGGGTTCTTCCAAGTGTTTTTGAAAGCTCATCTTTTGCTTTTCTAACCTTGTTGCCAGTCTCCTTAAGCGATCTGCTAACTTTAACTGTACCATCATCTCGAATAAAGCGCTGTATTTCCCCAATAATCATAGGAACTGCATAAGTGGAGAACTTCACATCGTAGCTTAAGTCAAACTTATCAACCGATTTTAAAAGGCCGATACAGCCGATCTGAAACAAATCATCCGCTTCATACCCTCGATTTAGAAATCGCTGAACAACAGACCAGACGAGCCTCATGTTTTTTTGTACAATGAGATCTCGCGCTTCCTGGTCGCCATCCTGACTTTGCTTGATCAATTCCTTCACTTCATCAGGCTTTAGTTGCGACTGCTTCCCTTTTCTAACCTCCACGTCCATATGCAGGTCCCCTTAATTACATAGCGCTTTATTTTTTGATAAGTACTTCATTAAGTGAATTGTCGTACCCTGGCCACTTGCAGACTCCACTTTGACCTCGTCCATGAAATTCTCCATGATTGTAAAGCCCATACCTGATCTTTCTAGTTCTGGCTTTGTCGTAAATAACGGTTGTCTTGCTTCATCAAGATCAAGAATACCTATTCCATGATCGCGAATGGTTAGATTGACAGTATCGTCATTTAGCTCAACTGAAATATAAACTTTCTCTTCAGAGTTTTGTTCATAACCATGAATAATGGCATTCGTAACTGCTTCTGATACAACTGTTTTGATCTCAGTTAGTTCATCAACAGTCGGATCAAGCTGAGCAATGAAAGCCGCAACGGTAACTCGAGCAAAGGATTCATTCTGACTGAGAGCTGAGAATTCCAAATCCATACGATTCCTCATTATGCCACCCCCAGGGTTGCGAGGGCATGCTGCTCATCCGCCTCAAGCCTCACAATTTTGAATAAACCTGACATCTCAAATAAGCGTTTAACAGGAGGGGATATCGAGCAAACTACCATTTCACCACCGAAGCTTTTCACTTTATTGTAGCGTCCAAGAATAACTCCTAGACCAGAACTGTCCATAAAAGACAGACCTTCAAGACTAAGTACAATATGTTCAATTTTGCGTTCTTCAATAATCGTATCTACCCTGTCTCGTAGCTCTTCCGACGTATGATGATCCAACTCCCCATCAAGCCGAATCAATAGAACGGGATGTCTCACTTCAAGATTGATTGAAAGACTCACGTAGCATTCCTCCTCATGTTTGCTTGTGAGTTTTTTCTCTCTTTATAGGGTTAATTCCTTCTTCATGACAAAACTAGTGATGATTCGATGAAACTATCGGTCACTTGACACTTTGATTAGGCGCTTTGGCGAACTGTGCAACTGTTCGTTTCATTAGCTGCCACCAGGAAGCAGAATGGATATCTTCTGCGGACAATACAGGTGATTTTGACGTCACACGGCCATCAATCTTCACTGACAACAGCCCAACTTCATCACCTTTTTTAATTGGTGTCTCAATATTCTTGTTCATTTTGATAGAAGTAGCGATATCCCCATTCTCCTGCCCCTTCTTCAAAAGAACAGATATACGCTCAGATGTTACAACTGACATCGAAGGTTGATTTCCTTTATTCACTTCAACTTTTTTCACGATATGATGACGATCAAAAAGCTTTTGTGTTTTATATTGAGAAAATGCATAATCAAACATCTTTGTAATCTCTGCATTACGAACTTTTGGAGAAGGGGCACCCATAACTACTGCAACAACTCGCATATCGTCTCGCTTTGCTGTAGCAGTGAGACAATATTTTGCTTCACTTGTAAAGCCAGTTTTTAGGCCATCCACACCTGGATAAAATTTAACAAGTTTGTTTGTATTAACTAGCCAGAACTTCTTATCAGAATCCTGTCTTAAGTAGTCCTCGTATAGTCCGGTGTATTTTGTAATCAGTTCATATTTCAACAGCTCTTTTGCCATTAACGCCATATCGTTTGCTGTTGAATAATGATTTTCAGCTGGAAGGCCTGTTGGATTTACGAAGTGGGTATTTTTAAGTCCCATTGATTTTGCTTTTTCATTCATCATGTTGACGAATTCTTCCTCTGAACCTGCAATTGCTTCTGCCATTGCAACAGAAGCATCATTCCCAGAAGCAACCGCAATGCCCTTCAGCATATCGTCAACCGTCATTTCTTCACCAGCCTCAAGAAAAATTTGAGATCCACCCATCGAAGCAGCATACTCACTCGCTCTAACTTTTTGATCAAGGCTTATCTTTCCACTTTCAATCGCTTCCATTATTAAAATCATCGTCATGATTTTCGTCATACTCGCTGGAGGAAGCTTTTTATCACTATCTTTTTCAAATAAAACCGCACCAGTATCTCGCTCAATCAAAATAGCAGAAGAAGATTTCTCTGCAATTTTGAGCTTTGTCTCTTCTGCATTTGCAAAAGACGGGACAAGTAAATTCCCCCCAAGCAGGATGGCAAGCAATGTTGCAACAACTTTCATCGGTGATCCCTCCATTCTTAGTATTACAAGGATTTCCATCCTACTGGAAAATTATACGGGTTCCATATTGAGTGCCATTAAAAATAAACCAGCAATTAAGACTGGATATTTTCGGAACCTATAAAAAAAGTCTCCAGAAAGGAGACTTTTGAAAAAACATTTAGTTAATCACTTTATAAATGAGTTGCGGCTTATTCGGCGCCTGCTCAGAAAGGGAATAAGCTTCATGAATTTTATTGACTGAATCAGAAGGTTGTTCCTGATCACTATGAAGAACAACAAGAGCTTCACCTTTTCTAACTTTGTCACCAACTTTTTTCTTAAGCGTAATTCCCACACCGTGATTGATTTGATCATCTTTTGTTGCTCGTCCAGCACCAAGATACATAGCTGCTACCCCTACTGATTCAGCATCGATCTCTGATACATATCCATCCTGCTGGGCAGTGACCTCAATATGATACTTGGCCTGCGGAAGTTTCGAAAGATCATCGATCACACTCACATCTCCACCTTGAGCTTTTACAAGAGTTCGAAATGACTCAAACGCTTTTCCGTTCTTAAGGTTCTGTTCTAAAGCTTTGTAGGCTGTTTCAAAATTCTCAAATGCGCCGGCGATAACCGTCATATGCGAAGCAAGTTCAAGTGATAAAAGGCGAAGATCTTCGATATTTTCTCCTTGTAACACCTGACATGCTTCTCGCACTTCATTAGCGTTTCCTACTTCGTATCCTAGTGGTTGACTCATGTCACTAATAACAGCTACCGTATGTCGCCCAAGATTATTCCCTATATTAACCATTTCTTTCGCAAGAGCTTCCGAATCATCTAATTTTTTCATAAATGCACCTGAGCCTGTTTTCACATCGAGTACAATGCCATCAGCACCAGAAGCAAGCTTTTTACTCATGATTGACCCAGCAATAAGGGGAATCGAATCAACAGTTGCAGTTACATCACGAAGAGCATAGAGCTTTTTATCAGCTGGTGCAAGATTTCCTGTTTGTCCCGCTACAGATAATTTATGGGTATTCACATTATTAACAAACTCATCTTTAGTCATTTCAATGTGGAAACCTTCGATGGATTCAAGCTTATCAAGCGTGCCTCCAGTATGGCCTAAGCCTCTTCCAGACATTTTTGCTACTGGTACACCTACTGATGCTACTAGTGGCCCAACGATGAAAGTCGTTTTATCTCCCACGCCGCCAGTTGAATGCTTGTCCACCTTATGACCTTCAATCGCGGATAGATCAATCGTCTCTCCCGATTCCACCATAGCTTGTGTAAGCAAAGCTGTTTCCGTGGATTTCATTCCATTAAAGTAGATTGCCATCATTAGGGCAGATGCCTGATAGTCAGGAATATCACCTTTTGTATATCCTTGTATGAAGAAATTAATTTCTTCTTTCGTAAGTTCTTTCCCATTTCGTTTCTTTTGAATAACATCGACCATTCTCATCGGAACTGCTCTCCCTTCTACCTTAGACCATTTTGTTTACAATAGTTTTAACCAATAACAAGAAATTAGCTTTGACCATCTCGGTCGTTTCGATCACTTCATCATGATGAAGGGGTTGATCAAGAATACCAGCGGCCATATTTGAGATGCAGGAAATCCCAAGAACATCCATACCTGCATGCCTTGCAATGATTACCTCGGGTACAGTTGACATACCAACTGCGTCACCACCAAGTGTTCTTAACATCCGCACTTCTGCAGGAGTTTCATAAGTTGGTCCAGTATTCCCAACATAAACACCTGATTGAAGTTTTAAACCAAGCTCCACTGCTGTTTCTTGAGCGAGGTTTTGTAACTTAATAGAATATGCAGTAGACATATCAGGAAAACGTGGTCCAAATTCATTGCTATTCGGCCCAATTAACGGGTTTGTTCCGAAGTTATTAATATGATCTGCTATAACCATTAAATCACCAGGTTGAAATTCTTCGTTAATACCACCTGCGGCGTTTGTTACGATGATCTTATCTATTCCAAGCTCTTTCATTACTCGAACTGGGAACGTAACCTTATCCATTGGATAGCCTTCATAGAAATGAAATCTTCCCTGCATAGCTGCAACTTTTTTCCCATTTAATATACCAAATACAAATTGACCTGCATGACCTTCAACAGTGGAAACAGGGAAGTTAGGAATGTCGCTATAGGGAATGCGAACAGGATTCTCAATTTCCTCCGCTAAGACGCCTAGACCTGATCCTAGAATTAGGCCAATTTCGGGAAGAGTTTCTCCAACCTGATCCAAAATATAGGACGATGCATCCTGAATTTCTTGTTTAACTACACTCATCATTTGTTCCTCCTCTGATTTGTTACAGCTTATCAAGGAAGCTGGTTCCATGTTCCGGTAGCTTCACTTCAAAGTTATCTGCCACAGTTGCTCCAATGTCTGCAAATGTTTTGCGAATCCCCAGATCATTACCTACTGAAATTCCTTTGTGATAGGCAAGTAATGGGACGTATTCACGCGTATGATCCGTACCATGATGAATCGGATCATTACCATGATCGGCAGTAATTAATAGCAAATCATCTTCTTTCATGCGTTCAAGTACTTCTGTAAGTCTTTCGTCATACTCTTCAAGAGCTTCCCCGTAACCTTGAGGATCACGTCTATGACCATAAAGTGCATCAAAATCCACAAGATTTAAGAAACTCAACCCTTCAAATTCCATTTGTTGGGTTTGGATTAATTTATCCATTCCGTCCATATTTGATTTAGTACGAAGAGATTTGGTCACCCCTTCTTCATCATAGATGTCTGAGATTTTCCCAATTGCAATAACGTCTTTCCCGTTCTCTTCCAGTTCATTCATAACCGTATGACCAAAAGGCTTAAGAGCATAGTCATGTCGATTTGAAGTACGCTTAAATTCCCCAGGTTCTCCTACGAAAGGTCGGGCTATCACACGTCCAACCATATACTCTTCTGCCTTCGTCATTTCTCTTGCAATCTCACAAATGTGGTAAAGTTCATCCAAAGGGACAACATCCTCATGTGCTGCAATTTGAAGAACTGAGTCAGCCGACGTATAGACGATAAGCGCGCCTGTTTTCACATGCTCTTCCCCTAATTCAACAAGAATTTCTGTACCTGAAGCAGGTTTATTACCTATGACCTTCCGCCCTGACCTTTTTTCAAGTTCAGAAATTAATTTATCGGGAAATCCGTCAGGAAAAGTTCTGAAAGGTTGTTCAATATGAAGACCCATAATCTCCCAATGTCCTGTCATTGTATCTTTACCATTAGAAGCTTCTATCATTTTCGTATAATGCGCCATTGGTTTTTGCGCTTTTGAAACACCGTTTAATTCACGGATATTCCCAAGCCCTAACTTCTCCATGTTTGGCATATCAAGTCCGTTCATGTGTTCTGCAATGTGACCGAACGTATCTGCACCTTTATCATTGAATTTCTCTGCATCAGGTGCCTCACCAATACCTACCGAGTCCATCACAACAAGAAATACTCTTTTAAACCGTTTTGTCATTATTATCCTCCTCGTTAATCGTTCACACTTTCTTACTATTCCCTTGAAAAAAACAAAAAACACACATGTGAATGCGTTTACGAAAGCAGAAAAAGAAAAAGCCTGGCCGATGACCAGATCTCTTTTCTGGGGCAAGCCCAACATCAGGCTCTAGGGTGATAGGTAGAATAGATATCCTTCAACCTTGCTTTTGTAACATGTGTATAAATCTGTGTGGTGGAAATATCAGCATGTCCAAGAAGCTCTTGAACAGCTCTGAGATCAGCTCCATTTTCCAACAAATGAGTCGCAAATGAATGTCTAAGCGTATGCGGAGTAAGTGGCTTTACGATGTTGGCTTTAACCGCAAGCTTTTTGAGGATTTTCCAGAATCCCTGTCTAGAGAGTCTTTCTCCTCGATGATTTAGAAAGAGAAAATCCGTTTTGTTACTTTTCATCAGTTGGCCTCTTCCTTCATCAAGATAAGTGGTTAGAGCTTCTCGTGCCATCGTACCAAGTGGAACAATTCTTTCTTTATTTCCTTTGCCAATCGTCCGGATAAAGCCCATCGTTAAATGGATATCTTCCGTCTTTAAATCTACTAGTTCTGTTACACGTAAACCAGTCGCGTATAGCACCTCCAGCATCGCTCGATCTCTCTTTCCAAAGGGAGTAGAGTAATCAGGAGATTCCAATAGTTGCTCCACTTCAGATGTTGATAGTATTTTGGGTAATTTCCGCTCTGTCTTAGGGGTTTCAATATGTACAGATGGGTCCTGATCAACAGCTTTTTCCCTTAGTAAAAACTGATGGAACGATCGAATTGAAGCAATATTACGTGCAATCGTTGTTGAGGCCTTTCCCTGATCTTTCAGCTCATAAAGATAGTTTACAATATGAGCTCGACGCACTTCTTGAAGAGATCCGATGGCCTCTTTCTCATTAAGATGTTTGGTATATTGAGCAAGATCTCGTCTGTATGCATCGAGAGTGTTTTTTGACAGACTCCGCTCAACAATTAAATAGTGTAAAAAGTCCTGTACCTGATCCTCCATTGTAAACGCTCCTTATTCACCTGTCTGGTAAAACAAACCGAGCCTTTCAAGGAATGTGTGCTGTGTGGTGGTTTCCATTTGGACGACTTTCACTGCTTTTCCCTGTGGCACATCATACCGGTGATAATTCTGGTATTCTTGATTTACCCAGAGGATTCCAAAGTAAAACAGTAATGTACAACCAGTGAACAGCAAGAATACTTTCATTGTGTCTAAAACAAGTAATAGACCCCTTTTCAATCTAACGCACCTCCATCTCTAGTAAAAGATATGCCAGGGATGGAGATTTTTATACATCGTTAGGTATCATCAGGGTCTTAAACGAAGTTTATTGCAATTATGAATGGTTAGCTGCTTGTTCCGGCTGCTCTGAATCTTCCTGTTTCTGACAGCGATGACAGATTCCATGGAACGTTAACCTATGATCTTTAATTTTGAAATTCCAGTCGTTCTCCACTACTTTCTCAACTTCACCCAATAAATCATCCTGTATTTCATCCACTGCTCCGCATTCAATGCAAACAAGATGATGGTGGAAGTGGGCAGCGCCTTCCTGCCTAAGGTCAAATCGAGAGACACCATCCCCAAAGTTAATTTTATCAACAATTTTCAGTTCAGCAAGAAGTTCAAGCGTTCTGTATACAGTTGCAAGTCCAATTTCAGGTGATTTTTCTTTAACGAGAAGATAGACATCTTCAGCGCTCAAATGGTCTTCTTCGTTCTCGAGTAGAACTCTTACCGTCGCTTCTCTTTGAGGCGTAAGCTTGTAGCTTTGAGAATGAAGGTGTTTCTTAATTCGATCGATTCTGCTTTCCATATCCCATTTCCCTCCCTCGATCGATGCCATTTTAATTATAAGCAGTAGGAAAAAGGGTGTCAAATTAAAATCATTATAACTCAAATCACATAATGAGTATCAGATAATAATAGTTTTAATTTACTTTATATCAACGACTGCTTTAATTAAACCTGGCGATAAATATGCTTCGAACCATGCGGCTACAAAAAGGACACCGAGCGAACAAATAACAAGAGCAGTAAATCTAATAAACGGTGGCAAAATCAATTCTGTTCTCCTCTTCATCAATAACTGCCTCATCAATCTAAGGGAGAACGTTAAAGAGGTAGCTCCAACAACAATCATAGCGGGAACCGCCAGTATATTTTGTGGAAAGACGGAAACAAATGCAAGCAAGAATCCTTTCCAACTCATTTGATTCACTAGAAAGCCTACTGTAAAACCAACAACAATTCCTTTAAGAAACAACATGATTAGTACGATAGGTAGTCCAATAATGGTAAGGCCAAGCAGCCACATTAAGCCTATATACTTCACATAATGAGTAAAACTTTGATCAAACATTTCAGAAGAAGTAGCGAATTGACCTTCTGATACTTGTCCAAAAAATCTACTTAAATAAACGGCAAGTTCTTCTTTCTGAGTAAGACTCAGGCTATTTACAATCACAGCTCCGAACACAATCCCCATTAAAAAGAGTACTGCTATGAATGTGTAAATTGATAAATGATCGGATAGATGGGCAGATATCACTTGCTTTAATTGTCGACTTCGATTCATACGACTTCCCCCTTCACACTACCTTTGGTTAAGTCTATGAATTCGAATATAGAGGTATGACAGAATCGATAGATTGACTATCCTTTGGCAACAATTTTGCCGTAAGTACCTCCCCCGCCTACTTTTAAAGGAAGTTCCCCACTTCTCGAAAGGACGATAAGATGTGCTAGAGAAGCTCCGATCACTTTACCTAAGTCCGTTTCACTTGCCCGATGAAGGATCGTCATTTCCGTTCCGAAAAAATCAAGAAGACGTTCAAGCGTTTTGGGCCCTATCCCTGGTATGAACTCAAGCGGGACATGATGAATATATTTGGGACGCATTGAATGCCCGGAGGCACTACTTAATTCTTGAATCCGATTTGAAACACCTTTAATTAATTGTTTACTACCACATGAAAAGCAGGGACTTCTTTGCACCTTTTGATTGCAATTGGAACAGATGGTTTCATAGTATTTCCCTAGCTTTGGACTCAAACCATAATTTACTTTAATCGCACGGCCGTCTTTTTCTCTTAGTGCTTTTTTCCACTCTACAAAAGTTGGAAATTCCAAAGAAAGTTGCTGATACTCACGACCAATTTTCGCTAATGAGTGGGCATCTGAATTTGTTAAAAACGGATAAGAATGAAGCTCTTCAATCTTGTCAGCCATCATCGTATTTGAAGATAACCCAAGTTCAACAGCATCAATTTTTTGAGCATCAAACACCTCTTGGATGGATTGATTGACTCCTTTTCCATATAAACTTTTAAAAGGAGTAAAAATGTGCGCAGGTATGAAAAGACCACCAAGCTCTCTTGCTTTTTCCTGAACTGTCACAGCATTCTCATAAATACGCTGTGAACTGAGCGTAATATTCTTCATTCTTATTTTTAACCAGTTTGAAAACAGTTTCATTTGTTTTAAATTTGGTAAATACACTAGTACGTGAATCGGGCCTTGACAATTTCCATCATAGATTTCGATTTCTGTACCTAGGATAAGAGTAATGGAATCAAACCTTATACCACCTTCTCTTAATTCGAAACCTTCACCAGCAGCAATGCGATTTTCGATGTCATTGATCACTTCAGGCACGTGACAATCAATGATTCCAATCATATCAAGACCTTTTTTCACAGCAGCCTCTCTAAGTATTGCTGAAAGGGTGAGTTTGTTGGAGCCTGTTATTTTAACTGCATTTCCAGAAGAAGTTCTTCCAATATGAATATGAAAATCAGCATAACAGTCTAACATGAAATCACCTTTGTTTCATTTTTAAGTACATGAGCGCATAAGCCGTTTTTGCATCATGAATTTCTTGAGATTCTAGCATCTCATCCATTTCATCAATCGAGAGGTGTAACAAATCTAGAAATTCATCTTCATCAGCAGATTGTTCTCCTTTTTTCTGCAGTCCTTTTGCAACGTACAAATGAACAAGCTCATTCGCAAAGCCGGGAGAAGTATAAAAGGAAATCACTTTCTCTAAAGCATCACAAGTGTAACCTGTCTCTTCTTCTAATTCTCGGACAGCTGTAACTTCTGGCTCCTCACCTGGTTCCAATTTGCCAGCTGGGATTTCCACGATTGCCTTTTTGAGAGCTTTCCGATATTGTCTAACCGCCAATACTTTATTATCGGGCGTAATAGCTATGACAGCTACTGCCCCAGGATGATCAATTAATTCACGTTTGCTCGTTTTTCCATTTGGTAGTTCTACATCTTCTACTCTTACATCAATAATGCGACCTTTATATATTGTTTCTGAATGTAAGGTCTTCTCAAATAAATGATCCATTCAATCCTCATCTCCTGGTTCTAAAAATTCAATTCGATACATAAAGTCTATCACATGAGACAGATAATAGGGAAAGTACCCTATTTATTACTGTATCGATCTATTAGGAGGTCTAGATTATGAAGATATACATTCAACCAAATGGCGTCACGATGGTAGGAAAGCCAAAGCAAATTCAATTAATGATACGACATTATATGAATCACTATGAGACCGTCGATGAATGGATTAACGCCCCAGGAATTCGAACCAAATCTCATCTTCGATTAATTCAATAGATAAAGAATTTAAAACACACTGCCATATTATATGAGGCAGCGTGTCTTATTTAACGGATTTCAGTTTTAAAGATATTCTTCATCTGTTCTAAAAAAACCTCATGGTGATCAGTGAAAGTAGCCATGCATGTTCGATGCGCCACAGTTCCAAACCCTCTGGCATAAGCACCATAAGCAGTTAAGAAATCACAAATATCTGTACACACACCTGCCAGATGGACTGTTTCAACATTTCGTGACTTGAGAATTCCCTCAAGATTTGTATTATAAAAAGCATCATATTCTGGTTTTGGTACATACGAGACATGAGGGTGATTGTGATTTGCTTTAAACCATTCGTGTAGTTGCCCGTATAACTCCTGTCCCCATGAGCCTTTTACATTATGTACAGGCCAAAGATCAAAGTGACCATCATTTTCTTCATGTTCATCCATACAAATGACAACCTCTTTATTCTCCTCAAGAAACGAGTTAGCAAGAGTAACAATACTAGGAACAATCTCCTGTGCTTTCTTTCCTGCAGTAAGCCCTCCATTATCATGAACAAAATCATTACTCATATCAATGATTAATAGTGCCTCTTTCTCCATATGATCGCCTCCCATTATTTTCACTATAGCAGTCAGAAATCAAGGTGACAAGACAGTTCCAATTATCTTATGATTGGCATCAAACCTTTTATCACGATACACTAAGTACAGGCTTATTATGGGAGGTAGTATTTTCTATGAAAACCAATCAACTGGGAAATTCAAATCTTTACGTTAGCGAAATTGGATTAGGAACCATGTCTCTTGGCACTGATCGAGCAAAAGCCATCGCACTTATCCATGAAGCAATTGATAACGGTGTTAACTTCATTGATACAGCTGACTTATACGACTTTGGATTAAATGAAGAGATTGTAGGAGAAGCCCTACGTGATCGAAGAGATTCTGTCATTCTTGCAACAAAAGCAGGAAACCACTGGGAAGAAGGGAAAGAGGGCTGGTTTTGGGATCCCTCCAAAAAACACATAAAATCAGCCTTAAAAGAAAGTTTGAGACGTCTAAAAACCGATCATTTAGACCTTTTTCAGCTGCATGGAGGTACACTTGAAGATCCAATCGATGAAACAATAGAAGCATTTGATGAATTAAAAAAAGAAGGTGTTATTCTAGAGTACGGTATTTCAAGTATTCGTCCGAATGTCATTCGAGAATACGTCAAGCGCTCCTCTATTGCTTCGGTAATGATGCAATACAGCATTCTTGATAGAAGGCCAGAAGAAGAAATTCTTGATTTGCTACATGACAATAACATTAGCGTTATTGCTAGAGGACCCCTTGCAAAAGGGATGCTAACCGATAATTTCGAAGAAAAAGTTAAAGAAGATGGGTTCCTTGATTATTCGAAGTTTGAGGTACTAGAAACAGCGAATCAGCTTGCTGAATTAAAAGACGACAGCAGAAACATGACTCAAACTTCTCTCAGGTACGCCCTTGCTCACCCTGCTGTTGCCACAGTTATTCCTGGCGCAAGCAAGAGTGAACAGCTTCTTGCTAACCTTACCGCACAGAATGCACCTGAATTAACACCAGAAGAAGTCAAAAATATCCGTCAAATTTCAAAAGAAAATAAATATGATAAACACCGTTAATCAAAACAAGGAGCGCAGTTAGTAACTGCGCTCCTTGTTTTGATTTTTTAATGAGAAGAAATGCCATCAGAAATTAAAAAGCATCTAATTGTACGTCTCCAATAATTATATCCGGTTCTGTAGACTCTTTCACTTCATCAATTGTATATCCTGTTGCAACTTCTTTAAGAACAAGACCTTCATTCGTCACATCAAAAACCGCCCGATCTGTGATGATTCGGTTCACTACTTCTTTTCCCGTAAGAGGTAGGGTACATGAAGTTAGTATCTTTGCGTCCCCGTTTTTATTTACATGATCCATTATGACTACGATACGTTTGGCACCGTGGACGAGATCCATCGCTCCACCCATCCCTTTAATCATCTTACCTGGTATCATCCAATTGGCGAGATCACCATCCTTTGATACTTCCATTCCACCAAGAATGGCTACATCGATATGACCTCCTCTAATCATTGCAAACGATTCAGCACTATCAAAATAGGATGCTCCGTGCATAGCTGTAACCGTTTCTTTTCCTGCATTAATTAAATCAGGATCAACCTCATCCTCTGATGGATAAGGCCCTATGCCTAAAAGCCCGTTTTCAGATTGAAGGACAACTTTTTTTCCTTCAGGAATATAATTAGCGACCATCGTAGGCATACCAATTCCAAGATTCACATAGTAACCATCAAGAATTTCTTTTTCTGCTCGCCTTGCAATTTTTTCACGGACTGCTGCTTTGTCTACTTTAACCATAGTAAACCTCCTATCGCGTTGTTAGTCGCTCAATTTTCTTCTGCTGCTCTCCTACAATAACCTTTTGAACATAAATACTCGGGGTATGAATATGATCTGGCTGAAGCTCGCCTGTTTCTACAAGTTCTTCTACTTCTGCAATGGTTACTTTACCTGCTGAAGCAATCATGGGATTGAAGTTACGAGCCGTTTTGTTATAAACGAGGTTCCCCATGATGTCCCCTTTCAAAGCACGGACTAATGAAAAGTCTGCTATAATCGCTTCTTCTAGTAAATACTCCTTACCGTTAAAAGTCCTTACTTCTTTCCCTTCCGCTATAGGGGTTCCTACACCTGCAGGCGTGTAAAAAGCGGGGATACCTGCACCTCCTGCTCGTATCCGTTCGGCAAGCGTTCCTTGTGGAATTAAATCTACTTCTAATTCGCCTGATAGTACTTGTCGTTCGAATTCTTTATTTTCACCTACGTAAGAGCCGACCATTTTTTTAATTTGCTTATTTTTCAATAGCAGTCCAAGTCCCCAGTCATCAACGCCGCAGTTATTCGAAACCACAGTTAAATCTTTCACACCTTTGTTTTTCAGTGCAATGATTAAATTTTCAGGAATTCCCACTAGACCAAACCCACCTACTAGAATCGTTGCACCATCTTGTATATCCTTCACAGCATCTTCAAATGAATCAAGTATTGGTTTCATTAGTCATACCTCCTAATCTCTTAATTAAGTTCTTTCAACAATCGTTGTAACGCCCTGTCCTCCACCAATACAAAGGGTAGCAAGACCATAACGTTCATCTCTTCTTTTCAATTCATGAAGTAACGTTACTAAAATTCGAGTTCCGCTGGCACCAATTGGATGGCCAAGAGCAATCGCTCCTCCGTTTACATTAAGAATTTCTTTATTAAACTCAAGGTCTCTTCCAACAGCAAGAGATTGAGCAGCAAAGGCTTCATTTGCTTCAACGAGATTCATCTGACTCATCGAAAGCCCAGCACGTTCCAGTGCTTTTATGGTTGCGGGTACTGGCCCAAGTCCCATTACACTTGGGTCAACACCTCCACTCGCATTTGAACGAATGACTGCAAGAGGCTCGATTCCCAGTTCCTCAGCTTTTTCTTTACTCATAAGTACGACTGCAGCAGCACCATCATTAATTCCAGAAGCATTCCCAGCGGTTACCCCTCCGTCCTTCTTAAAGGCAGGGCGTAATTTAGCTAGCTTCTCAGAAGTCGTTCCAGGTTTAACATATTCATCTGTATCAAAGACAATTGAATCGCCTTTTCTTTGCGGA
Source organism: uncultured Bacillaceae bacterium (assembly GCA_963739655.1). Lineage (GTDB taxonomy): Bacteria > Bacillota > Bacilli > Bacillales > Guptibacillaceae > Guptibacillus. The sequence continues at coordinate 382,963 of CAVUAW010000018.1, forward strand.
ATCGAAACGGGGAGAATTTCATCTTTAAACCGACCATCTTCAATGGCGGCCTGGGCTTTTTGTTGACTCCATGCAGCGAACTCATCCATCTCTTCTCTTGAGAGATTGTAGTGTTCACAAAGATTTTCGGCAGTAACTCCCATATGGTAATCATTAAATGCGCACCATAAGCCATCGTGAACCATGCTATCAATCATATTCTGATCGCCCATTCGTAGCCCTTCACGAGCCCCTTGAAGCAAATAAGGCGCCTGGCTCATATTCTCCATTCCGCCAGCAACCACAATATTCTGATCACCAAGCATAATCGATTGTGCAGCGAGATGAACGGTTTTCAAACCTGATCCACATACTTTATTTATAGTCAATGCAGGAGTGCTAACAGGTACTCCAGCTTTAATGGAAGCCTGTCTCGCTGGATTTTGACCTAGACCTGCTTGTAGAACATTGCCCATTATTACTTCTTCAATTTGATCAATCGTTAATCCAGCCTTTTCAACAGCTCCTTTAATAACGATCGAACCAAGTTCAGGTGCAGAAACGGATTTAAGTGAACCATTAAAAGAACCTACTGCCGTTCTGACAGCGCTTACAATTACGACCTCTCGACTCATTTCGATTTCCTCCTTATGTATCTGTGACTCTCTTCTACATAATTCTTACTTACTTAAGAAAACTCCTTCCTCTCCACAAGAATTTCCATTATTCAAACGATTAACTTGCAAGTCTTCGAATCCTTTGATTTAATAATTACGATAGCGCTTACAAAAGAAGGGTGTTGACTAATTTGCTTCCAGACCGCGTAACAATTATTGAAGTTGGCCCAAGAGATGGGCTCCAAAATGAATCTAACCAGGTACCAACGAGCGATAAAATAAATTTCATCAAAACATTAAAGGCATCTGGTATTGAAGAAATGGAAATTACATCTTTTGTATCACCTAAATGGGTTCCTCAAATGAAGGATGCCAGTGAGATAGCAAGCACTTGCCTTGATGATACAAGAAATTTTGTCCTTGCTCCGAACCGTAAAGGTGTAGAGCGACTGAGATCTACAAATGTAACTGAAATTGCGCTTTTTGCTGGCGTTAGCAACTCGTTTAATCGCAAGAATAGCAACAAGGAAACAAAAGAGCTTATTGATGAACTGATTCAGCTAATAAAAGAATTAAAAGCCGATGGATTCTTCATACGCGCTTGTATATCAACTGCTTTCTATTGTCCTTATGAAGGTAAGATAGAGTTAGAGAATACATTAGATGTATGTCGCAAATTTGTGACAGCTGGTGCTGATGAATTAAGCGTAGCAGATACAATTGGTATGGCTACTCCCGAAGAAGCACACCTTCTTTTCAGTAAACTAGTGAAGGAATTTCCTTCAACTTTACTAACAGCTCATTTCCATGATACGAGAGGCATGGCACTTGCTAACATTTATGCTTGTCTTAAAGCGGGTATTTCCAGGTTTGATACTTCTGCTGGTGGTCTCGGAGGCTGTCCCTTTGCGAAAGGAGCTACTGGTAATGTGGCCACAGAGAGCGTGGTGTATATGCTCGAACGTATGGGAATTTCTACAGGTATTGATCTTGACATCTTGATGAAAGCAATCGATCAAATTGAACCGCATCTTTCTCGATCAATCAACACCCCTTATCGAACGCTCTATATGAAAGAAAAATCCACCTCACAAAAGTAGACATATAAAAATTATGGTAAACTTAATAAAAAAGCACACGTACTCGTGTGCTTTTTTATCCTTTGACAATGGTAAGGATCGTACTATATATCAAGGCAAGAATGATACCTCCGATCAAAGTGATCCGATCCATCTTCTGCCCTTTAAATAAATTAAGAAGGCCTTTCACAACAATAAATACAACAAAGAAAATTGCGAAATACATCAAAAAAGTCACGCCAGAATATCCTCCAATGGATTACCCTTTATTAACATACCGCATTCTAGGGTTTAATATTTCATTATCGCTTTTCAGCATAAAACACTGATGTTTAGGAAGGTAGTCAATTTTCATGTTTTTATCAAAAAAGACTGCATACTGTTCCTGGATTCGAACCGGTCTGAAATTCGATTCGAGTTCTAAGTTGAAGTCACCCTGTTCATTATCCCGAACTAGCTGGGTAACACCATTTACAACACATCCACAATCTTCAATGTCATAGTGTAATTTCAAATCTCCTTCAGGCTCATGTTGTAATTTCTCAATAGCTTTTTCAGTGAATGTTATTTTCATTTTATCTCTCATCTCCTCTATCGTCTATAATAACGTCTATAAACTCCATCGCCCAGTCACACCACTCAATCCAGGTTTTCATTTGTCTTCTACCATATTCAAGGGTCAGGTATTCCCCTAGTCTGTCTTTCTTTATTTTCCTATCAATCGCATTTTTTTCTTTCCACTGATTCATGTGATCGAGCACCATCTGATGATGTTTTTTACTTTTTTCAAGAAATTGAATCGCTTCTTCTTTTGGTATCAAGTGAAAGAGAGAAACACGCATTAATTGTTCATTCTTCATCTTTGGCGGATCAACCGTGTGATGAGCAAGCCATTCAATTAATTGGCTATATCCTTTCTCTTTGATCGAGTAAATTTTCTTATCTGGGAGATCTTCCTGTGGGACAATTTCAAATGAAACTAAATTTTCCTTCTCCATTTTCCCCAGCTCACGATAGATTTGCGTGTGATGAGCGGACCAGAAATGGATCATCGTTTCTCTGAATTGCTGGGTCAATTCGTATCCAGTTGAGGGTTTCTTGGTCAGTAATCCAAGAAGAGCATATCGTAAAGCCATATCATCATTTCCTTTTTAGCAATTTGCTTCTACTTCATTATAAACGTCTTTACAATATCTTTGCACATTTGGAGTTGCAGCCATCACATCATCGAAAATTACGACATTAGTTTTGTGTCTCCCACTTGGCCTGGTTGGTGGTCATATCTGAGAATTCTTTCTGTGCTCTGACGATTATAACACCTAAAAGAAGCAGACTGTCATCTGACAGCCTGCTTTCATTATTGATTCACTTCTTTTTCTTATTCACATTCAGTAATCCCTCTGCAGTCTTTCTCGTTTCATTTCCAAAGGCATCTTTTACCTTTACTTCAACCTTTGCTCCTTCAGCAACGACATTGGAAGTCGCTGTCCAGTAACCTTCATAATGACCTTCTGATACCTCCATCATTGGAAATTCAGTAACGCTAGAAGGCATCATGGTCGGATTCACCAGAGGCATTTGGATTGAAAAAGTTGCCTTGATTCCCGGTGTACTGTCGAATTCGATTTTCACCGATTCACCCGCATGAAGATTTTTATCCTCATCAGGCTTTAGCTCGCTGATCACCAATCCTTCTTGTTGAGTATAAACAGTAATGGATTTTTTCTTTTTATTACCAGCCTTATCTTTTGCCACCACTTTGATGGTATTCTCTCCCTGATCAAGCAGTATGCGATGTGTATATTCCCCATCTTCCACTTTCGCTTTTGTTCCGTTCACTTTTACCCAGGCAAGATTTTCATCATTTATTTCTCCTTTGACTGTTACGGAACCCTTATTCGTTTTCCAGCCATCTTTCGGCGATGTAATCGTAAGCTCAGGTTTGTCTTGATCAAGGGTGACGAGAGTAGGATTTGATTCTTGCGTCATTCCTCTGTCAGTTGACGCACGTGCCGTCAAGCTATTTTCTCCCTGGCTCAATTGAATCTCTTCTGCAAAGTGCCCTTCAGCATCAGAAGTTGTCGTCGCTCCTTTTTCTCCGTTGTTATAAAGAAGCACCGTAGTAGAAGGGGCTGTTTCACCTTCAACGATAATCTTATTCTTGTTCGTATATGAGTGATCTTTTGGAGAAGTAATCATTGGCGCTGTTAGTTCATAATCAACCACTGCACGGATCATATAGTTCCCTTCTTCTTCAGGAGCCTTCGACCATGCTCCGCTCACATACTGCCAACTTCGATCGACATATTCCCCGTCCTCATCTGTTGCAAGACCTGGAGCATTTGGATTGGCATCCGCTTGTATATAAGTGATATAAAAATCACCTTCTACAATTACTCCTTGATCAGATAGGTCGACCAAAGTCCATTCTCCGTTTCGTAGAGCAGTAGCCGCGATTGGACCAGCGAGCTTCTTACCTGGAGCTCCATCCGGACCTGTTGCATCATGAATTTCAACTTTGAAATTTGTGCCGCCTGGATTTGGCCATTCCGTGTTCCAGAATCTAAATAACCCTCCAGTCACAAGCGCACGTTCTTGGCCTTCAGCGAGCGACATTTTCACTGCCCAACCGTTCCCAGCATCATAGAACGCCCTTGCATTCTCAGCTGTACCATCGTCATAGCCGATTTCCCCTGCATATCCGATGAATGGGGTAAGTTCAGCATTCTGAACAACTGTCTCGTTCGCTTCCACAGTGACGTTAAATGATTCGCTATAGTAACCGGCTGCAAGAACTTTTAACGTATACTCCCCTTCATACCCTGTTAATGAGTAGTGACCTTCTTCATCCGTTTGCACAGGGGCTATCGCAGCATCTTCTATTAGTAGAACAGTTGCATCTTGAATTGGGTCTCCTGTTTCACTATTCGTTATTGTACCCTCAATTTCTCCTTCAGGTATCGCTTCTAATGTGAAGTCAGCTTCAGTCACTTCATTATCAACAATCGTCACTTCCTGCGTCTCTGACTGATAGCCATATGCTTCTGCAATAGCTGTGTAGTCCCCTGCTGCATGGATCATGGAATAGCTTCCATCTTCCAAATTAGTTGTTGCAGAGCGTCCTGTTTCAAGAATAGACACTTCTGCTTGAAGCGGCAGTGCTTGAGGTGTAGGTGATGGTTTCTCTTGAACAGGATTTACTACATCGAACAGTGATGATGGTTTTAATTTGTCAGGATTTACTTTTTCTTTCGCTTTTACGCTCACAGATTTTTCAGCTGGTTGAATAGAGACTTTAGAGCTGTTTTTCTTAGCAGCAACTTCCATCGGCTCTGCTGATAAACTTACATCGTCAATATACCAGCCCTGCTTCATCACGCTACCATCCGTCTCTACATGAAAAGCTAAATAAACTCTCTGATTTTCATAGGTTGATAGATCAACCTCTTCACTCACCCATCCATCAGAAAGATTATTATACTCAGCAAGAGTTTCCCAATTTTCCTGATCGGTTGAAACGAAGAGATGACCATAATCGTAGTTTCTTTCTAGTTCATACCATTGATTAAAGTGAAGATAAGCTTCACCTTCTGGTAAATCGATAGGAGGCATCATCAGCGTCATGTTAGCACTGTTATCATAGGCCCCATCAAGGTTAGTTCCATAAACTTTTTCTCCAGAGTAAGCTTCAGGACCAACCGTTGGCGTTCCCCACTCCCATGAATTATTTTCTCCCCAGCTCATCCATCCAGCTGGCTCTGTTTCAAAGTCCGTTTCATAACCTGTTGAGATACCAGGGATAATTTCCACCTGATATTCATCCGTTGTGACAATATGTCCGCCATAGTCTTCGATTTTAAACCTATAGCTAACAGAAGGTTCATTGATAGCGTCACCTGGAATAATAGCTTGATAGGATCCAGAAAGATAGTTTCCATCAACTCGGGTGGCTTCAGTTGACGTCCACTCTCCATCATTTACATATTCAAGCTCTACACTTGTTATGCTGATATTGTCCATTGCTGTGATGGTAAGAGGAAGATCCATCCCTGCATAGGCTTCTGATGGAGCAACATGTTGATACGTAGGCTCTTCTTCATCACTTCCTTCTTTCATTACGTCTCCTTCTAGTGTACCGAGACCACTGATAACGGAAGAAACGGCATCAAAAGCATTTACTAGCCCATAACCATAACCATTATTCGGTGAATCTGGAAATTCATCATCAGTAAGTGGTGTGACGGTGTTTAATAAGATGTCTTCTATCTCATCAACTGTTAAGGATGGATCTGCTTGGCGCAGGAGAGCTACGATCGCTGATACATGAGGGGCTGCCATCGAAGTTCCATTCCATCCTCCTTCAAAGCCACTCCCAGGTACACTAGAGCGAATATTGACACCTGGAGCTGAAACGTCTGGTTTAATCTCATCATACGGCGATGGTCCTTGAAGTGAGAAGCTTCCAAGATTATCGTTAATATCTGTAGCTCCCGTAGCAAAAGACTCAGGATAATTTGCTGGGGTAGCAATGGATTCAGGACCTCCTGGATTAAATAAGGTTGTATTACCTGCAGAAAATTCAGGGAAGATATCTGCATTTCGCCAGTTTTGAACCATTGGGCGATACCATTCATCAAGACCTGGCCCCCCTCCCCAAGAATTGTTCACTACATCAGGAGCCTTCTCAGGATGTGGATTTCCTTCAGCATCTTTAGGAGCAATAATCCATTCTCCCGCTTCAAGAAGATCGATATCCGATCCACCTTCTTCGCTAAATGCTTTTACTGCAATCCATTTCGCACCTGGTGCGACACCAATTTGGTTCGAACCATCTGGTTCAACTCCAACCATCGTCCCCATCGTGTGCGTCCCGTGAGCAATATCATCATATGGTGCGGCTTCTCCGCTAACAGCGTCGAACCAGTTAAACTCATGATCGACCCCTTCTGCACTATATCCTCTATAGTGTTCCATAAGAGCTGGATGATCCCACTGAACGCCGGTATCAATGTTTGCTATAACCGTACCCGCTCCATCAATTCCCATATTCCATACTTCCGGAGCACCCACTCGATCAATATTCCATTCAACCGAATTCGGATCCGCAGTCGTTTCCACCTTTGTTTTCGATTGATCTGGAATTGGCTGAATTTGCCTGATCTCGTTTGGAAGTATTTTATCCACTTCTGGCATAGATGCTAGATGATTCATGACTCTTTTTGTTGCAGTGACCGCCATTCCATTTACAATATAAAATGATTTTATGTCTTCTGCATGGCCTTTTTGCTCTTGCTGTTCTAAGTATGTTGTGACATTTTGCTGTGTTTCAATAGCAGTAGCTCTAAGTGCATTAACAACAGCTGATCGCTGAGTGATTTCAGCTTGGAATGCGGTTAGTTTCTTTTTCTTTGCTGTCTCTTTCGCATCCTTTGCTGCTTTTGTGGTATCTGCCTGTTCTGTAAATTTTATCAAAAACGTCACTTTTTCATTTTTCTCAAAGGCTTTTGTTACTTTCTGATTGATCTGTTTGCCCTCTTCTTTCATCGACACAGATGAATCGTTTCCTGCCTTTACTTGCATCCCTGGTTGCATGAAGCTCGTGATGAGGAGAATCAAACAAGCAATTAGAGCTACAATTCTACGTTTTCGCTTCTTCAAAATTCTTCCTCCCTTATTTGTTTTGGTAATACATCCACTCCTCCTTTCCGTTTCCTAAGTTCACTTACCATGCTATACCAGTATTTGTCATAATTAAATTAAAAACGACCGAATTTTCAGAAAATGAACATTTCAACTCATTATACTTTTAATATAAAAAAATGACTTATGACCCTTAATTCACTTCAACAAATAAAGGAATCATTGGTTTTATAACCATTATTCATTCCGTGACTATTGATGCGTATGACACTCCTAAGATCTGAGCTTCATTACTAAACTACTGCAGCAGAAAATCACTCTTTTTTAATCTACTAAAAAAGAAGGAGTTTTCTTCTATATTATTTAGTTTAACTTACATAACTCCCTATAAATCATTACCATCATCTTATATTCGCTAAGGATAGCCTCGTCAACCCTCTATTATACAACACCAAAATACGACATTATCATAAATGTTCCCCTTATAAAGTCGTAGTCGATTTGTATGAAGTACATCTGAGTAATTTCATAAGATACTTCAAAAACATTTCAGAGAGTAAGATATATCTGGAGCTTCATTGTAAATAAGGCAATGTTAGCTTACATTTTTGATTTCTCGATTTTTGACTCATTCGAGTGAAACCTGAGTTTCACTCGCCTTTCAGCTTTGCTGAAAGGTCGCCCTGTGATGGCCAATCGCCTGAGCAAATGAATTTGCTCTAAGCGATTGGCCATCACAGGGCGTAAATGAGCCAAAAATCAACACCACTCATTAACATAGCCGTAAATAAAATAGACCCCATCTCTATACGTTGAAAGAGATGGGGTCTATTTCCGATGTGGCTATTAAATTTTTATCTATCGTTATCACTATATTTTCTCATAAACTTCTGATCGATTCGATTTTTTAATCTCCAGGAAAGATGATGATGAAGTACAACATTTCCATATATAAGCAAACCCTGTTTTTGGCCTGTTGATAGGATTGACAAGTAATTCTTTTGTGGGTGAAAACGACTCCCATCTTTCTCATTTATAAACCCTTTAATATTCTCCCATAGCACTTCTGATTGACGTACAGCTATCACTCCTGCTTTTGGAAGATCAGGATATTGACGAATCGAAGCACAATCTCCTGCTGCAAAAATGGCCGGATAATCTTTCACTTGCAACGTATCTTCTACCAATAAATAGCCAGCTTGATCAACCGGCAATTTAGAAGCATTAAAAAGTCCAGGTGCTTTTGGTCCCGTTAGCCATAATAGTTGATCATATGAAATTTGCGTGCCATTTGAAGTGATAAGATCTTTGGAAGTGATGTTTGATACTTTTTCATCCAAATACGTTTCCAATGCTTTTTTATCCACGATTTGGTTGATCTTTGCCTGCGCCATGTGAGAAGCATTCGGTAGAAGTGAGGAATGTGAAAGTAACGAAACAGGCTTTTTACCTTCACTCATTCTTCGAGCTGTTAGAGCAAGAGCCATTTCCACCCCTGCCGCTCCTCCACCTACAATAACTGGAGCTTTAGCATCCCACATCGCTTTTGTTACTTCCTCTATTCGATAGTTAGGCTTTATCCTAAGCGCATGTTGACGAGCACCTGGTACATCATCAATGCCTGCCGTTAAAGAACCAATATCGATCGAAAGCACATCGTAAGGAAGAATATCCCCTTTCTCCGTTAAAACAACTTTCGTTTTGGCATCAATCGACAACGCTGCTCCTTTAATAAAATGAATCTTGGCCGCATCCGCTAACGTTTTAATATGTACACGCATTTCTTTCTCATGATATAAACCTTCCATATACCCAGAAAACATTCCAGAATAATATTGATAGTCAGAAGGAGAAAGAAGCGTGACTTCAAGCTCTAACTTCTCCTCTTGAAGCATTTTCATCACATGAAGATGCGCATGTCCTGCTCCAAGCAACAACAGTTTTTTCAAGCTACTCCTCCTTTTTTACTTATCGAACCCACTTAATGTATTTTTCAGAAACTTTAGGAAGCCAACCATCAAATAACTTTTCTCTCCAATATAAATCAGCTGCCTGATTTAAGATTGCTCCCTTTGTAGGATAAGGATGAATGACGGTAGAAATGTCACCGATTTTGTGACTATGCTCTTTCGCGAAAACAATTTCTTGCATCCAGCTACCTGCATCTTCTCCAACAGCATGAGCACCTAATATATGGCCTTTCATATCAGTTATGACTTTTACAAGCCCATCCTTTTTACGCTCTGCAATAAAGCGATCAACATCTCCTGTACCGACTTTAAATACACGTATATTCTCACCATGTTTCTCTTTCGCTTCCTTTTCAGTCATACCAAGATGAAAAACTTCAGGGTCTGTATACGTAACCCATGGAACGTTATCGTAGTTTATTTTTCTTTTCAAACCAAACACTGCATTTTGAACAATCAGTTTTCCTTCCATCCCCGCCCCGTGCGTAAATGGGAATGCACCATTCACATCACCAATCGCATAGATATGGGATTGACTCGTTTGCAAAGAAGCGTTCACAGTAATAAATCCTTGTTTTTCCTCTACTCCTGCAGCTTTTAAATTCAGTTTATTCGTATTCGGTTGTCTACCTGCTGACATCATGATTGATTCTGATTCAATCGTTTTCTCTTTCCCATTTACATCGTATGTTATGACTTTATGATCCTTTTCGTCTTTGATCCCTTTTACTTCTGCTCCAAAAACAAATGCGAGCTCTTTCTTTAATTCCTTTGATACAATGGGAATGATATCATCATCTTCCTTTTTAAAGATTGACTCTGAAGTTTCCAAAATAGTTACATCTGAGCCAAACCTTGAAAGAGATTGAGCAAGTTCAAGACCGACAGGGCCACCGCCAATAAATACGATGCTTTTTGGAAGGTAGTCCAGATTAAAGATCGTTTCATTTGTCATATAGGAGACGTTTTCAAGGCCAGCAATAGGTGGTGCTTTTGGACTTGATCCAGTCGAAATGACAATTCGTTTCCCTTTGATTGGATTATTTCCATTAATTAGGACTGTGTGACTATCTTTAAAAGATCCTTTCCCCCGATAGATCGCTACTCCTAATTTCTCAAAGCGCTCATCACTATCAATTTCTTGAATTTCAGCAATAGCTTCTTTGACACGGTCAATAGCACGACTAAAAAGAACATTCCCACTGACAGTAAGTCCAAATTCTGCTGCACCTTTATATACTGCATGGACTTCTTTTGCAGCCGTAATAAACGCTTTAGATGGTACACACCCAAAATGAAGACAATCTCCGCCAAGTCCAGGTTGGTCATCAATGAGAGCAACGCTTGCACCCATATTTGCGGCTCCAGATGCAGCCGTTAAACCACCAGAACCACCTCCGATAACAATTAAATCATACTCTTTCATTTGTTCCATCTCCTCTATCCTAATATCCTTTTTGCTTCAGCTAATCTTTGGAAAGCTGTAAACAGTTCGATTACTACAAATGCGAGGGTTAAAACAACTAAAAAATCGTGAAATAGAATCATAGCCGTAAACAACAGGAACCCCTCTGTTCTTTCTGCGGCACCTGCCTGATAATAAAAGGATTTAATCCCTTTTTTATCAGATACTGCTCCAACCGTCAGAAAGATGGTCATGGCAAAAATTATAGAGGTACTTAATAGGAGTAGCGCCCAGATAGCCTCAGGAAATCGAAAGGCAAGACCAAGTATCACGCTAATCTCTACAACTCGATCAAAACTGACATCTAGAACAGTTCCAAAGGCAGATGGCTTTGTTTTACGTGCCATCGTGCCATCTACTGCATCTAGATAGCCTGAAGACCATAATACAATAACTGCCCAAACAAAATAATCCAAATAAATCAGTAGTCCTGAAGAAATTCCTATAATGAATGATAAAACTGTTACTTGATTTGCTGTTAGACCAATACGAAGCAATGCGTCAGCTGTTCGATCCATCAAGGGCTGTACATATTTCCTAGCATGAGTATCTAACACGACAGCACCTTCCTTATTTAAGTTCTTCCTCAACGGAAGGACCAAATGCTTTTCTGCGAATGTATAAACTAACAATAAGTAATAAAAGTAATACGCCGGCCGCAATAATGACCGATGATAAATTATTTGATAAAAAACTTGCGCCTAGAAAGTTCAACGCAAAAGCACCTGGCAACATACCGAGCAGTGTTGCTAAATAGTATTTCCGGCGATTCACTTTAGAAACCCCGCACACATAACTCACTAAATCAAAATGAAGAAAAGGAACTAAGCGTAACAATAGGACGTAAAGGAATCCCTTTTCTGATAAACGCTTCTCAAGATTTTCTCCACGTCTCCTCCAGGCTTTCGGTAAGATATGCAATCCTAATTTTCTTGCTAGTGAAAAGAAAAGGAGAGCCCCAATCGAACCGCCTACGACAGCTAAAAAAGTTCCAAGTAATGGACCAAATACTAACCCGCCAGTTATCGAAATAATAGAAGTTGGAAAAAGAACAAAAGGTCTGCCTATGCAAATGAGCAGAAAAATTAGCGGGGCATAAAAACCAAATGAAGATATCCATTCTCTAATATGCGATGGGCGAAAATCAAACACGTACTGATTAAGCATATAAATTACAATGATAAGCGATGTTAATGTCAGTCCTTTAAGTATTGTTTTCCCCGTCATTGAACCTGTCTCCATTTATCTTCAAGATCCTTATATTCTTTAATATCATCTCTTCTAGCTTTCATAAGGATTTTTTGACCCACTTCTAGTTGGTCCTCTGAAATGGCGAGAATGGTTCCCTGCTCCCATTTTATACGGTAGCATGCCGTGTTGTTTTTCACTGTAACCGCACTTACTTTTCCTTCAACATACCTAAAGTCCTTTTTGGGTATTTCGTTTTCGATAGGAACTGCGCTTAGCTTATTAAGGGGAATAAAACCTTCTTCTAATGCTAGACCTTCTCCAATAATTCTAGCGCTCTCAATCGTTGAAGGGCTTGTAACCACTTCATAAGGTGTACCAATTTGAATGAATTGCCCCTCACTCATGACAGCAACTCTGTCACCCATTTCAATCGCTTCATCTCGATCATGTGTAATAAATAGAGAGGTGATGCTTTCCTCTCTGAGCAATTCTCTAACTTCACCTCGAAGTGATTCTCTTAAGGTAGCATCCAATGAACTAAACGGTTCATCTAGAAGTAGTAATTGAGGATTTAGCACAAGTGCTCTTGCGAGCGATACCCTCTGTTTCTGACCACCCGATAGTTCATAAGGGTAGGCATTCCTCCATTGATTTAACTTTACTTTCTCAAGCATTCGTTCAGCTTGTTTTACTCGATCTTTTCTAGAGATTTTTTGTCTTTTCAAACCATAAGTCACATTTTCTATTACTGTTAAATGAGGAAATAATAATGAATCCTGAAACATGAGAACGATAGAACGATCTTCTGGTTTTTTCCCAACAATCGATTTGTCTCCAAGCCATATATCTCCTCCATCTAAATCTTCTAATCCAGCAAGACATCTAAGTAGAGTTGTTTTTCCACAACCCGATGGTCCAACTACAGTAAAATGCTCTCCCTTACGTAAATGAAAAGAAAGATCTCTAAGAATAGTTATATTTGAATATTTTTTATTCAGGTTTTTACATTGTAATAGCTGGTTCAAAACAATCTTCCTTTCAAACGCGATTAACAGCTCGAATAACCAGCCTTAACATGACTTCTACTGCACCAATAAAGAGTAGAGGGAGCAAAGCAAAAAGAATTGAAAAACCAGCAACCACGGCTTCATTCGAACTTGAAAAATAAGGATAATATAACAAAGGGAGTGTTATGACTGTACCACCACCTATAATTGCAGTAAGAGCATATTGCCCTAACGATATAACAAAAGTAAGGAGCATTAGGCTTCTTATACTAGGTAACAATAACGGAAGTGATATCGTCATAAAACGGACAAATACACCAGCGCCTAAAACAGAAGCTTGCTCACTTAGCTCGCTACCTAACCTCTCATAGCCTGCCCGCATTATACGGATCGCATAAGGCAATGTAGGAATTAAATGCACGAGCACAACACCTGACATCTTATCAGCTAAGCCGTATCGAATCATTGTAAATTGCAGGCCCATGGCAAGTAAGATACCAGGAACCAAAATGGGTGATAGTAAAAAGGCTTCAATCAGTGATTTCCCTTTAAAGTTTTGATAGGAAAGTGCTCTTGCAGTTGGAATGGCAAGTATGAGATTGAGGGTTACTACGAGAAGTGCGACCTTTATCGTTGTTGCGATCGACTTCATCAACGAAGGATCCCTAAAAATAGCTCTCCATCCCTCTAGATTTAAATCATTCGGTAAAAGAGATGGCCATCTCCATCCAAATGAAAAGCTTTTTATGATAACTGTGATAAATGGAAGGATGAATAATACGATAAAAATCAAAAGCATCAGCCTAGTTGCTATCTTTCTTTTCCCTAAACGCTTCGTGTATAACCTCATCTGCCTCTCCCCTCCATCATCCTATGCCTATGCTTTTGGACACTCCCTATCGAGAGGATGGCTAGTAAAAGTGCGACTACTCCTGGAAGAATCATTGCTGCAAAAGCGAGAGGGCGTTTACTCCAATCACCATCATAAAACCACTCATACGCTCTAACTGGGAGCATTTCTGGCCTTGTTACACCTAATAGGTATGGGATTTCAAACGCCGATGCGACAAAAGCCAATAAAATAACACCCGTCTCAATCAGAATAGGTAGCAGCCATGGGAGCTCAACGGTTTTAAAAGCATCCCACTTACTTCCACCAAGTGTTCTAACTACCTCAACATACCGGTGATCTATTTCATAATAGACTGGTAAAAGCATCAGAATGACAAAGGGAACTTCTTTCCAAACATAGGTTAAGATCATTCCAATTCCAAATCTCTCCTGAACGAGAACAGGGAAAGCTGTTCGGCTCTCCAATATACCTATTTGAAAAAGCATGCTTGAGATCAAACCACTTTGTGAGAAAAACAAATAAACCAGGTAACCCGCAACAAAATGAGGAATGAGAATTGGAAGCCAAACGAGCACCTTTGAATTAGAATTCTCAAAAAGTTTGTATAACATCTTTGTCATCCCTAATCCTATCATTAAGGACAGCAAACTTGATAGAACCGCGACTCGAAAAGTTAGTCGGAGCGAATGAAAGAAAGCATGACTTTGAAAAAGTTCTACATATGAAGCAAAAGTCCATGTTCCATCTATCGTTTGAAAACTTTGAGCTATTGCAGACCACATGCCATAACCGACAAGCAGCAAAATAACCACAATTGCGGGTAATAAAGCAAGACCCGTTTTCCGCTTATTTTTCGATAACTCGATTTGCCCATTCATTGTTAATCCACTCCGTGTACCCTGTGTCTAAGTCTGGTAGTTTGTATTCATTTAAGATCTCTGTAGAAAGTACACTATCGCCACGATCAAGGGTATTAATGTTATTTTGATCTTCTTTACTTAGCTTTTCAAAATTCAACACTGTTCCCTCTCCCCACATTTTTGGATCCATCTTAGCGATTTGAGCTTCTGGGGACTCAAGAAAATTAATCACCGTCATTGCTCCTTCAGGGTTCGGACTATTGAATGGAATACTGAGGTAATGGGTATTTGAAATAGAGCCTGGATCTTTCAGTATGAAGGATTTCGTGCTTTTAGGAAACGTTCCTTTGTCGATTAAATTTTCCGCACGCGCTTCATTAAAGCCCATTGTCATCCAGACTTCTCCTTGACTGTACAGTGTATCAAGCTTTGTTAACGACTCGGGATAAGTATGGCCATTGCGCCAAAGATCAGATTTGATATCATCAAGATACTGCCAAACGTACTCCTTTGAACGTTGAATAATATCTTCGTTATACTCTTTCGCTAGAAGGGATGAGTTCTCCCCAGAGCCTTTAACCAGAAGGTGCTTTACGAAAGTATTTCCTGTAAAGTCCGAAACATTTGGATATGTGAATTTCCCTGGATTCTCATGTATCCATTCCTTTAATTCTTCAAGTGAACTCGGTGGGCTTTCAACTTTGTTGGAATCATAGTGAAAAACATACTGAACGTTGCCCCACGGAGCTTCTAGGCCATTTATTTCGGTTCCTTGATCATATTGAGCGTTTTGATCATTCGTCCCAATATAATTCTTAAAATTAGGTAGATTATTCGAGAAAGCGCCAATTAATAAATCTGCATTTTTAGCATTTTTGAAGTTAGCACCATTGATCCAAATTACATCAATCGTTCCTTCGCTTTTATTAGCTTTTTTCTCAGTTAAAAGTTTTTGCATAAATTCTTCTGTGTTCATCGGTTGACGAGTAAGTGTAATATTATAGCTCTCCTTTAACCGAGGAGCTGCCCATTCATCAATATACTGATTAATCCCTTCATCTCCCCCCCACATAAAAAGGTTAACTTCTGTCCCCTCAGCTGAAGATTCAATTTGCTCCCAGTCTTTAGATAGAACTTCTTCATTCTCTTTATTACTATTCTCGCTATTTCCACATGCCATATTAACCAGCAGTGCTAATATGATGAATAAATACTTCCCCTTCATTTTTCTCCCCCTTTTACACTATCGTAGCAACCGTTGCACCCTTTAGACTAATTTTATTGTGCTTCTTCTAAATCAACATGACCATGACATTCTTCCATTAAGTATACCTTTTTTACATTCGGGATGCTGTAACCCTCCTTACAAGATCGATCGATTGAATAAATTAAAAAAGCAATAGCCACAATGGCTATTGCTTCTAAAGTGGGTATGTTAGGCTACCCTATCATTGTTTAGATTAGCTCTTTTGCATTTTTCTACGAACGATCACACCAGTTGCTGCCATCGTAGCAAGAATAGCTGCAATGATCCATTCCACAGGCATTTGTTGCTCTGCTGTACCACCCATACCAGTTTTCGGCATATCAGTTGGCATTGCTTCCATAGCAAATTTGTCCGGGAATTGGTTTACGAAAGCACCAGAGAGTCCTTTGGCTGGCATATACATATGGGCATATGCTTCACGTACAGTTTCATAGGCAGCATCATAATCCTCATCGTTATAGCTATTGAATGCGCCAATTAGTTGATTAACGTGAGTTTGAAGTCCCTCTGAAAGTGCATCAGCTTGCTAATCTTCCTTCAGTTGCTGTTTCAAGGAAACTAGAGAAGTCAGCTCGATAGTTTTCAAGAGCTTTTAATGCTTTTTCTTTAGCAGCTTCATCTTCAGCACCTGTTGCTTGAACGTATTCGACAAAGTTACCAATATGTCCAGACCACATTTCTTTAAATTGCTTTCCTGCTTCTTCACCGTACACGGAAGAAATTGCTGCAGCAAGATCATCTGTATTCTCGCTTAATGCCGCCGCAGAAGCATCGAAATCTTCTGATCCATCAATACCATTTTGCATCGTCATCATTGCTAGACCTGCGTGTTCAGATAATAGATGGCCTAAAGTTGCACGAAGATCAGATGCTGGGGTTACTGCCTTTGTATTCTCGAACTTATCCGGGAACTGATCCGTGATCGCTCCAGAGAATCCTTTTGCCACCATTTGCATGTGAGCAATCGCTTCACGTTCTTGTTCATAAGCCATTTCATAATCCCCTGCGACATAGCTATCAAAAGCTCCGATTAACTGTTGAATATGCGCCTGTAATCCTTTTGATAATGTTTCTGCTTGTAGACGTTCACCAGTTGCATTTTCAAGAAACATAGAGAAATCTTTTTTATACCCATCTAAATTATCTAGAGCTTTTTGTTTCGCTTCTTCATCTTCATTACCGGTAGCTTTCACATAGTCAACGAAGAATCCGATATGATTACTCCAGATTTCATGGAATTGTGCTCCAGCTTCTTCACCATAAACCGATGTAATCGCATCTGTAAGGTCTTCTGTATTTTCACTTAGTGCTTCAGCAGAAGCTTCAAAATCTGCTGCTCCTTCAGCACCTTTTCTCATTGTTTCAACTGCAAGGTAAGCATGTTCACTAAGTAGGTGACCCATATCTGCGCGAAGGTCAGCAGCTGGTGTTTCAACTGTTGGCTTGTCCATGTGGCTTTCTCCATCATGAGCGTACGCTCCTGCAGTTGGTATTAGTAGTGAAAAACTAAGTGGTACAATTAATAGTCCTTTTTTCCAGTCGATCACTTTCTTTTTCATATTTTTTTCCGTCCTCATTTTCAAATCCACTCCCCTTAATTTTTGATTTACACTTAGCTAACGGAGAGAAGATCAATTTGGATCATTATTTTTGTTAACTTTTTATTTTTTTTGAATCGATAGATATAAAAAAAACGCCAAACCCCTGTAAACCAAAGGTTTTGCGCATTATATTTCTTTTTGAATCTTTATGGATTCCCCTCTTTTATTTAGGCTATGTTAGTTTTCCTATTGATTTCTCGACTTTTGGCTCATACGTTAATCATGTTTTCTTTTTTATACTAAAGCTCTTTCTTCATATTAATAAAAGGATAAGTTCCTCCATTTGTTTGTTGATCAAACGTATGAGTTATGTGAAATCCAGCTTTTTGATAAACTTTAATCGCTCTCTCATTAAAATGTGCAACAGCCATCACGAGAGAAGTAGGATGATACAACTCAATCGACTTCTGAATTCCAGCCTTTAAGAAGGGAAGACCATTACCTTTCCCTACCATATCAGGACTCATTCCCAGACCTAATTCAACCTGGTTTTCGCCTTGTTCAATAAAACAAAAAAAGCCTATTAGCTGTCGACTCCGATAGACACTCCAATAATTTCTATTCCCTGCTGCTCCTTCTCGAAATTCTTTTAAATCGTCAGGATCAGCTTCCATGTTATAGAAGGAGTAAATACCTTCATAATTCCAGGATATGATAATCTCAACTTCTTCCTGAGTTATCAACTTAAAATAATACTCCATAAATCTACCTTCCTTCAATTTGAATCAATAGGAAAAGCCCCATGCCGGGAAATGCATGGGGCTCACACTATATATTTTAAGGGGGGGCAGGAACCGGGGAAGTTCCTGCAAAATCAGTGTAGCAAGATCCAGGTATATGTTGATTGATTATGAGTTGTTTTTCACATTCTTTTAATAAATGAAAAGAACATCAACTATTTATAAACCATGATTGTTTGTAGTTCCTTGAATCCAATATCTTTATAAATGTATTTTGCAAAGTTGGATGAGTAGACATTTAAACGAATTTCATCGTATCCTTGCTCTTTAAAATTTTGAATGCTTGCCTCGACAAGTTTTTTCGAATATCCTTTTCCTCTGAACTTTGGAAACACGAACACATCATAGATAAAGCCATGCTTATTTTCAGTAAAGTAATCTGTGTTCTCACCTAGCAAAACCCAACCAGCAATCTCATCTTCTTCTCTATAAATAAGGTGATAACCACCACGATCAAGAATCGATGAAACGATTTCGAGCGCCTTTTCTTCCTTTACAATACCGGGATTTGTTGTTCCTTCATTAACTGACTGAATTGAATTCGATAGAATATAGTCTCTTTCTTCTCTACTTGCTCGTTCAATCACACGTTGTCCCCTCCATCAGCTTATTATTTCATTACTCGTTAATTCTTGGTCTAATAGGTCCACTCCTTCTAAAAAGCCAATATTGGATCATTTCACCATGATCCTAGTCCATAATAAGTGAGCTAATTAGTCATTAATTTTGCATAAACACACGTATCTTCTACTTCTATGCCATCAAAAGACTTATCCTCTTGCTTCAATATACCTTCGAGATTAAACTGCGAACTTTCGGCGATTTTACGACTTCTTATATTCCGAGGATTACAGCGAATTTCCAATCTCCGTGCATGAAGGTGCTCAAAAGCAAATTCACAAATACCTTTGACTGCTTCAGTCATATAACCTTGACCGGTATACCTAGAATCCATCCAGTAACCGATTTCAAATTTACGAACTTCCCAATCGATTCGATGAAGTCCAGAAGAACCGATAAATTCACCTGTTTGCTTATGAAATAAAAGGAGCCTAAGATCTTCCCTTTTCAAAAAAGCTTCATAAGATTCACGAATATTCACTTCTACATCATCAACCGTTTGTTCCGATCGCGCAAAGGACATCCATGGTTTAAGCTCTTCGATTGAAGCCTGAATTGACGCATGAACGACTTTTCCATCTCCAGGCAAAGGATACCGAATATGTAAACGATTTGTTTCGAACTCATAGGGAAAATCAATAAGAATCGGTTCCATGGTACAGGTCCTCCAACTACTCTAAAAGATGTCAGAATTATACCATTAATTAAAAATCTGTCAAGTTATATTCCGCTGCATCAACAGCTATCGACTCACCTTAGTTGCGGTTGGTCGTTCTATATAATGGAATAATTTGATACCCGTATTTATGAAATCTTGTTAAAATTAAACATTATCATATATACTAACCCCCCCATTGAAAGGAGGTGAGATGATGGACTTATCAACACTAGTATCATTTCTTGTGGCAGCCGTCCTGTTGACGCTTATGCCAGGACCCGACAATTTATTTGTACTCGCTCAAAGCATATCTCAAAATAAAGAAGCCGGCTTTGCTACATCACTTGGGCTTTGTTCTGGATTACTCATCCATATTACTGCAGCTGCAGTTGGCATTTCTGCACTTCTCTACCATTCTTCTCTTGCATTTTCTTTAGTTAAATATGTTGGTGCAGCTTATCTTCTTTACATGGCTATTCAAGCCTTAAGAGAACAAGAGTCTGCCACCTCATCCCAAAACCATCCACCTCAAACCTATTCAGCTCTTTATCGAAAAGGAATCATAATGAATATACTGAACCCAAAAGTGTCACTATTCTTTCTAGCTCTTCTCCCCCAATTTGTTGATCAGAAAGCTGGTAACCCCGCTATTCAAATAGTCTTGCTCGGTGGAGTTTTTCTAATACAGGCACTACTCATTTTCTATGTAATCAGTCTCTTTGCTAGTAAACTATCAAATCTATTGACAAGGAACACGATTATTTCTAGAAGAATCAATATTTTGAAGGGCATCCTACTAGGCATCATTGGAATTCAAATTGCATTCAGTGATAAATAAACATAGCGCGTGCATAGAAATGCACGCGCTATGTTTATATTCATATCTATCTTTATGGATAAGATTATTGGGCAGTATATCCACCGTCAATAAGTAATGCTTGGCCAGTAATACTTTTTGCTGCATCACTCGCTATAAACATGGAATAATCAGCAATTTCTTTTACTTCAAGGAGACGTTTCTGTGGAACAAGTGGATAGATCACTTCTTCTAGTACCTTCTCAAGTTCTACTCCTCGTTCTTTTGCTAGATCTTCCATCTGTCCTCTGACAAGCGGCGTATCAACATAACCTGGTGCCATAGCATTCACTGTAATGCCATGTTCAGCACCTTCTAGTGCAGAAACTTTAGTTAGACCAATCACACCGTGCTTTGCGCTATTATATGCCGCTTTACCAGCAAAACCTATTACGCCATTAATTGATGCCATATTGATGATTCTTCCAAATCCTTGTTTTTTCATAATAGGAAATACGTGTTTTGTCGCAATGAACGGAGCTGTAAGCATGATATCCTGCATCATACGAAACTTTTCTGTTGGGAAATTTTCTAAAGCCGATACATGCTGAAGCCCAGCGTTATTGATTAAAACGTCTAAACGACCATATTCTTCCACGGTACGGTTAATGGCAGATTTAATTTCATCTTCATTTGTAACATCTGCTTTAATACCAATCACATCGTATCCTTTGTCTCTTAATTTCTGAGCTGCTTCTTCGGTCCCTTCTGCATTTATATCAGATAATACAACTTTCGCTCCATTTTCAGCGAAGGTCTCACCAATCTCATACCCGATTCCTCTAGCTGCTCCTGTAATAAATACAGTCTTGTTGTTAACCATGAATAGATCCTCCTATTGTTGCTTCTTAATTAAAATACTTAAAATACTTATGTCACACCATTTCTTCCCTTTCTTCCTATTAATAAACTTCTCATTTTCATTATTTATTCAATAGATTAATTTGCACCCCTCACAAAACCTACATTAAATATCAAATAATAGATGGTGCGTTTTTCCAAACAAGAATTAGGGTATTTAAAAATAACAGAATAATCCATCAATGAAAGGAGGAAAGAGGAGAATGAAGCACGTTTTTCGTTATTGCACTTTTATCATCGCTATCCTCATGCTTTCTGGGTGTTCGAACATTGCTGTATTAAATCCCAAAGGATCTGCTGCCCATTCACAGCTAGCCTTACTCTGGCTTAGTTTGATTTTAATGGGTATTGTATTACTTGTAGTATTTACATTATTTACACGCTTTTTAATTAAATATCGGGAACAACCCGGACAGGAAAACGACTTTCCAAAGCAAATCGAGGGGAATAAAAAATTCGAAATAACCTGGATTGTGTTACCTATTATCATTCTATTAATCTTAGCCGTACCTACGTTTGCAACTACATATCAGCTCGACAAGAAAACGGAGAATCTAGATAAACCTTTAGAAATTGAAGTAACCGGTCAGCAATTTAAATGGAAGTTTTACTATCCCGAATATGACATATCTCTTGAAAACGAGCTTACACTTCCTGTCGATCGTTCAGTCGTCTTTAACCTTCATTCCAAAGATGTCATACATTCATTTTGGATCCCGCAACTCGGCGGTAAAAAAGATGTTCTACCAAACAAAGAAAACACGCTGACGCTAACTCCGCTCGAAACTGGAAAATACGATGGAAAATGTGCGGAGCTCTGTGGTGCTTATCACGCTCTCATGACATTTCAAACTACTGTAATTGAGCAAGAGTCATTTGATAAATGGGTCCGTGCTATTGCCAATCAGGAGGATTAAATTATGAATGAGATTATTGACTATTTTTTATCGCTACCATCAGACATAATCGTTGCTGATATTTCATTTATCATAATGTTCATTATCACCCTTATCTTATTGACCTTATATTCAAAATGGAAATGGCTATGGAGCTGGATTACCACAACGGATCATAAAAAAATTGGTACTATGTATTTAGTTGTTTCCTTTTTATTTTTCATACGAGCTGGAATTGAAGCATTACTCATTCGGATGCAGTTAGCTTTTCCAAACAATGATTTCTGGGTATTTCAAGATGATCGTTTCAATCAACTTACTAGTACTCACGGTACCGTTATGATCTTCCTAGTGGCTACACCTGTTCTGATTGGGTTAATGAACGTCATTGTGCCTTTACAAATTGGGGCGAGAGATGTCGCCTTTCCTTTCATGAATTCATTAAGTTTATGGTTGTTTATTTCCGGTGGAATTTTGATCAATGTCAGTTTTGTTGCAGGCGGCTCACCAAATGCTGGATGGACAACGTATGCCCCCCTTGCATTAAAAGAATTTACGCCGGGGCCAGGAAATAGCTATTATCCTATTGGTCTTCAGGTCGCTGGACTTGGGACCATCATGAGTGGAATCAATTTTATTGTGACGATTATTAAGATGAGAGCACCAGGTATGCGATTTATGAGAATGCCACTTTCAACTTGGTCGATGCTGGTGACTTCTATCCTTATTGTGTATGCATTCTCTGCCCTAGCAGTAGCACTGCTGCTACTTACCTTTGAACGACTCTTTGGAACGGTAATCTTATCAGGAGCGGAAGGAAATCCACTCATATGGCAACATCTCTTCTGGATCTTCGGTCATCCAGAAGTATACATCATAGCCCTCCCTGCCTTTGGCATCTTTTCAGATGTCATCTGTACTTTTTCCAAACGAAAATTGTTTGGCTACCCTTCTATGGTTTTTGCAATTATATTGATTGGATTTCTCGGATTCATGGTATGGGTACACCATATGTTTACAGTAGGATTAGATACCAATATTACGATTTTCTTTGCCCTTACAACTATGTTGATCGCTGTTCCTACCGGGATAAAGATTTTCAACTGGTTATTTACAATGAGAGGAGGAAGAATCCGTTTTGACACGCCAATGCTTTATGCACTAGGATTCATTTTCACTTTTGTTATCGGAGGTGTAACTGGGGTTATGTTAGGTACCGTTCCAGCGGATTATCAGTACCATGATAGCTATTTTGTAGTTGCGCATCTTCATTACGTCATTATTGGAGCTACAATATTCGGAGTCTTTTCAGGCGTTTACTACTGGTGGCCCAAAATGTTTGGAAAACTTTTAAATGAAAAACTTGGAAAATGGAACTTTTGGACGTTTGGGATTGGCTTTCACTTCACCTTTTTTCCCATGCATATTATGGGATTGATGGGGATGCCGCGACGAGTCTTTACTTATTCAGCTGGAGAAGGATTGGGCTTACTTAATTTCATCAGCACTTGTGGCGCTTTTTTAATGGGGGTTGGCGTATTCTTCTTTATGATCAATATATACATAACGACACGATACTCTAAGAAGACTAGCTTACATGATCCCTGGCTTAACCGAGGGCGTACGCTTGAATGGACAGTTCCTTCACCACCTCCAGAATATAATTTCGCACGCCTTCCTCATGTCAGGAGCCGCGAACCGCTATGGGATGCTTATGAAAATGGAAAAGAAAACATCGATTTTATCGGAGATTACGAAGAAATTCATATGCCTGACTCATCCAGCCTTCCCTTCTTCATCGGAATGGCCTTTCTACTCGCTTCATTCGGTTTTGTGTTTGAGATATGGTTTGTTGCTATTTCAGGGATGACTTTGGTGTTTATTCTAATGGGGATGAGATCATTTCAAAGTAAGAACGGTTATCATATTTCTAAAAAGACCGTCATGGATAGAGACAGGAGGTATGAGCCGTAATGGAGACAACCTCAGAAAGAAATTTGCTTAGTCATTCACAGGCTCAAATGAATATTCTCGCTTTTTGGTTTTTCATAGGGGCAGAGGTGGTGATATTCGGCTGTTTATTTGGTGTTTATTTTGCCGTAAAATCCTTAACGGGTGAAGGGCCAGGACCAGAAGAATTATTTCACCTTCGTGAGATTATGGTTTCTACTTTTTTCTTGCTGACAAGTAGCTTTACGTGCGCATTAGCTATCTTTTTTCTTAATCTTTCTAAAAAATCATTGACCTTTCTCTTTTTTCTTTTGACCCTCGTTCTTGGCCTCGCATTTCTTGGGATGGAAATAAAGGAGTTCATCTCATATATAGACGAAGGCGCTTCTATTTCTACTAGTGCTTTCCTTGGCGCTTTTTATATGCTCCTTGGCACACACGGGGCCCACGTATTATTTGGGGTTCTTTGGATCGGTCTCCTTCTTGTACAACTTTGGGTTAGAGGAATTAATCAAGAAACTGCGCCTAAGTTATTTATCGCAAGTCTCTACTGGCACTTTATAGATATTATTTGGGTAATGATTTTTACCGTCATCTATTTATTAGGAAAGGTGTGAATTAAGTGGAGAAGAAAAGAAAAGAGATTAGTAAGCTAACCTTTTATTTCATTTTAATGGTTGGGTTAACTGCTTTAGCTTTTTACTTTGTTCTGTCCAATTTCATTTCACCACCTTTGGTTCTGCTTTTTCTTTTCATATTCGCGCTCATTCAAGTTTTAGTACAGCTTGATATTTTTATGGACGTGAGGGAAATAGAAGGACGATATCGCATTACCTCTCTTATTGGAGGCAGTTTTGTAGCGCTACTAGCGATAGTCTTTTTAATCTTGCTTTGAACTGCGCAAGTTTGCCGTTTATAAAGATTGAACTCTTCTAAAAAAGATTACAGAAAATAACCCGGTGCGTTACTGCTCCGGGTTATTCGCATGAAAATCATGACTCAAGGCTTCTCTGCTCTTTAAAGAACCAAGTTCCTTCCCTAACACGAGTAACGACTGATTGATCCGCCAAATATAGTATAAATCATTCACAAACTTTTTCACTTCTTCGTCTTCGTTCGTGATGTTTTCCGATAGGCTTTCAATCTGCTCTCGTTCTTTATTTAAACGATACATTACTAATCCTGTTTCACCCTTTAACAGTTTCATTAATGTGGCTATATTATGTTTAATCACTTCGTTTACCTTGTCTAATGTTTTCTCTGAACCTCTTATAATTCTCGATCGGTTGTTGCGGTTCGTAGAAGCGAGTAAATGCTTTGCAAAGTAATTAATTGCTGTAAGGACAGTTAACCACCGTTCAATTCCTGAACGAGCTAGGATAGCCGGCCGATTTCGTAGTGGCCTTGCATCTTCTGTTATTTGTCTCATTTGTTCATCTATTCCAAACGCCTGATTTGTAAAATCATAATTATCCTCTGCGTTAGCGAATGAATTAATGTAGTTCGATACATATGCACTTAGTTTGTTAAGAAAATCCTCAACTGTATCTGCAACTTTTTCCCTTGTACTTTTAGGATAAATCATCGCTGCTGCAAGAAATCCGATGAATGCACCGGCAAGCGTATCAAATACACGCGCCATAAGAATTTGCTCAGTAATACCTCCGAGTAAAAAGTCATACATAATCGCAATCAACATTGTCATCCAGAACATCATCATTGCGTAAGAAATGGAAAGCAAGTAAAAAGCCATAAAGATACAGCAAAATAACGCAATTAATTCTAAGATCACCTGGCCTGCAAGGAGATGGGCAAGGCCAAAGCCTGCAATAGCACCAAAAATGGTACCAAGTGATCTTTGGAAAGCTTTCTGAAGCGTCATTCCAACTGTATCTGTACCTAATAATACAACAAAGGCTGAGAGAAGAACCCAGTACTGGTGAGTAGGTGAAAGAAAATAGCCTAGAAAGATCGCTACTGCTCCCGCTACGATTGCCTGTAAAGCCTTGATCGTAGCTGATCTTGGGTGGTTTGACTTTCCCTCTTTATTGCCATTTTCTTTCTTAGTTTCTTCTACTTCGCCTAACCGCTCTTTTTCTTCAATGTTCGCCATGCGCCTTACTCCAAGTTCACTCGAACTATCGACAAGATGATTCGCAATCGATTCAATCCTTCTCATCAACCATAACCAATCTTTATTTTGATGATTTGAAAGTCTTAACTCTGTAAGCTGCTCTTTTAATTCTTTAATAACCTTCTCTGTTTTCTGCAGATTTCCAACAACGTCATGGCTTCTTAAGACCTCTGCATCTCTAACAGACTCAACGACTTTATATAATAGTTTTCTTACTTCATTATGTTCTAATGCATGAAGTTCTTTCAATCGGTTAACAGCAGGATAAAGCGTTTCAATTAACATTTCAGCATCAAACACATACATTCTTAGTTGCTCTGCATCGATGCCACGCCAGACTTCTCCCGGATCTGTCGTAGTTAATTGACTGGAAATCACCTGAGCGTACTCATTCAACTTTCTTACATCTCGCTTTAGTAATAGGGCTCGATAACGATTTGGAGTAGGATCGGCAATCGCTTCTAAGACAAGATCGAGCGTGAGATTAGTTTGAATATGAAATGAATTCATGCTTCGTCTAAGTTGTCTCTTTGGTTTATTCCTGAATAAGATAAATTGATAGAGATAAGAGAAAGCTCCTCCTACAAGAATTCCGAGGATAAAACCAGGTAAATCGGTTGATTGAAGATTTAAAAGGGTTGAAAAATAAATCGATAAAAAAGCGATCATAAATATTCCAAAGTACCTAAAGCCATAATGTTGTAAATAATAGGCGAAAAAGATGACGAGCAAAAACAAGCCGTCTGTTACCAGAGGAATGTGACTGAGCAAGGTTCTAACTGTCAGCCATATAATACTCGAAATAACTAACAAAAGGGATGTGATTTTTTTCTTCTTATCTGTGTCATCATTCACAAGTAATAAAGATAAAAGACTGACTACACCCGCTAGAATAGCAGGTGTAAACGAAATTCCAATTTCCCTCGTAAGCCATATCATTGTCATTACGGAAGAAAAAACGCTAATCGTGATTCTTGCTGCTTGATGTAACCTCGTTCTACCGGGATCCGCAGCAGCTAGACGAGACCACCAGCTTCGTATGATTGTATTCTTTTTTATATTCCACATAGTACTATCATATCGAATTTTTGTTCATCCTTCCAATATTGAGATTCGCAACATCTACTAGCTCTTTTCTAAAAGATTATTGTTTTAAAAAAGCTTTTCAAAAACTTTATGGTTGAAAGGAGCGGAGATGCTCAATGACTACAGAATAAGCAGGACAGGTCAGCATCCTGTCAACCATTACTCTTATCGCACCAACGTCTCCTAAAGCAGCCTAACCTTACGAAAAAAACCTTTGAAGAAAAACTATCTTCAAAGGTTTCATGGTTAAACTGTTTTCATATCTTTTTTAATTTTGGTTTTCTTTTCCATACTTCGCTGCTTCCTTGGTACTTCTTCATTAAAGGATTTAAGCAATCCCCAGCATGTGAACAGGAGTATGATACTTAATGGAAATGCACTGACAATAATAGCTGTCTGCATGCTCTCTAAACCACCTGTAATCATAAGAACGACTGCTGAAGCAGAAAGTACAAATCCCCAACTGAATTTTACGAAGTTAGGAGGGTTTAAGCTTCCGTTCGTCGTCTGCATTCCAAGAACAAATGTAGCAGAATCTGCTGATGTAATGAAGAAGGTAGCAATTAATAAAAGAGTAATCACAGTAAGAATGTTTCCGAGTGGAAGCTGCTGATACACGTAGAATAATCCCGTTTCAAGACTTTGACCAGCAATGTCTGTGCCCTGCGTAAAATCGAAGAAGATACCTGTTCCTCCGAAAACACCAAACCAGAAGGCACAAACAACGGTAGGGACAACCGTTACAGCAACCATAAATTCTCTAACTGTACGACCTTTTGATACCCTCGCGATAAACGTTCCTACAAATGGAGACCACGCAATCCACCAAGCCCAATAGAAAATCGTCCAGTTCTGGATCCACGTCTCATTTTCTGCATTCATAGGAGAAAGTCTCATTCCCATAGCAAAAATATTTTGAACATATTCACCAAATGTAGTGACAAATAGGTCTAGAACAAATTTTGTCGGTCCAAGGAAAACAAATAATACTAGCAATACTACAGCGAGGATCATATTAGCATTACTTAAATATTTAATCCCCCGTTTAATACCCGTTCCAGCTGATACTGTAAATAGAACTGTGATAATTGCAATAATAATCAATTGTACAGTAAAGTTGTTCGGAAGACTCGTTACATAACTTAACCCTCCGTTAATTTGCTGCGCTCCAAGTCCAAGCGAAGCTGCAACCCCAAAAATCGTAGCGAAAACAGCGATGATGTCGACAGTAATTCCAATTGGCCCTTTTACGCGATCGCCGATTAGAGGGTATAAAGTAGCACTCATTAAACCTGGAGCACCTTTTCGGAACTTATAATATGCTAGTGCTAACGCAATGGTTGCGTAAATTGCCCATGCATGAAAGCCCCAATGTAAATATGTATAGCGTAGAGAAAGGTGCGCTGCTTCAATCGTGCCACCTTCACCATATGGCGGGGTAGAAAAGTGGGACATTGGTTCTGAAACTCCGAAGAACAATAGCCCTATTCCCATCCCGGCGCTAAACAACATAGCAAACCAGGTGAGCCTACTATATTCAGGCTGATCAGTGTCTTTACCCAACTTAATATTTCCAAACCTGCTAAAAATCAAATAAATTGCAAACACAAGAAAGAACGTTGCAGCAAGTTGGTAAAACCAGCCAAACTGATCAAGAAAGAAATTTTGAGATACCGTCATAACCGTGTCTAGATTTCCAGGCATGATTACACCCCAACCAACAAAAACAATCGCAATAGCAATTCCTATCCAATATACTTTCGTAACCTTTTCCATTCCATCCACTCCTAGTTCTATTATGTGCATTACAAAAATATTTCAAAATAATAACCACATAGTTAATTATAATAATGAAACAGAACGATTTTATCAAATTTTTATTAGGATTTAGTATAATATACCCCTTACTTTT
Source organism: uncultured Bacillaceae bacterium (assembly GCA_963739655.1). Lineage (GTDB taxonomy): Bacteria > Bacillota > Bacilli > Bacillales > Guptibacillaceae > Guptibacillus. The sequence continues at coordinate 412,206 of CAVUAW010000018.1, forward strand.
CACTAAAACCAAAAAAAAAATAAAAAAACAGAGACGACCAGCGCCTCTGCTTTTCACTATCTACAATCCTGAACTTAATACGACTTTCCCTTTTGGTGTTTCACTTGTACGATCTGGCTCTAATGTAATGGCGACTGCATCCCAATTATGTTCACCATCATAATCTACTTCGTAGGCAACTTCGCCCTTTCCATCTTGATTAGGAACAAATGAACCTGCTCGATAAGGCTTATCGCCTTCGAGTAACCAAACTTGATACACCTGATCCCCTTTTACTTCTGCAACATCATTAACTTGAACGACTAAATTCATTGTACCATCTTCATTCATCAGAGCTGCCGATCCTGCAGATGCTTCTGCTTCAGACGGCTGCAATTGAACAGCTTTGATAAGCGATGAAATTTGTGACGTTTCATTTATACCCTCTTCTTCATTCACATAGGTATAAACATTTCCTGCTAGAGAGAGGAACAGTGCTGCCGCAAGTGTGGGAGCTACCCATTTACCCTGTCTTGCTTTTTTTTCTGATTGAAAATCCGATACGTTAGTCGCTCTTACAATATCCTCGTCTACATTATGATCCTTAATCGTTTCTTCGCTATCGCTTTCAAACACGCTTTCAAGTATCCGTTCTTTCATACCTGCCGGCGGTTCTTCAGGTATGGAGAGATAAGGAAGGTCACCTGTCAATTCTTCCAGCTCCTTTAACTCCTCTCTGCACTCTTCACAAGATTCGAGATGAGCTTCAAACCGCTCTTTTTCTTCTTCTGTCATGGTTCCATTGAAATAATCAAGTAGCTGTTCACAATTTGCTTTCATCTGAGACCCCTCCTTTCTCACCTAGACTGGTTTTTAAATGTTTAAGCGCGAGCCGAATTCGGCCCTTTACAGTCCCCAGTGGGAGGTCGAACTCTTCAGATATCTTTTTGTGTGTCATTCCTTTAAAATAGAACATCTCAATAATTTTCTTTTGCTCATCTTTTAGTGTGGATACAGCACTGCGAAGTACCTTTCCCCGTTCTTTCCATTCGACTTGATCCTCTACAGAAGCTTCGTCGCTATGAAGCGAATCTCGTTCGTCCAATTCAAAATCTGGCTCTTTTGATTGCTTTCGCAACAAGTCAATTGCTGTGTGACGTGTCATCGTTAAAAGCCAGGATGAGAACTTTCCTTTATCTTGACTATATTGCGCGTTCCCTTTCCAGAGCTTTATGAACACTTCTTGCATGACTTCTTCAGCAAGCCCACCGTCTTTTACAATCCGATACGAGAAAGAGTATAACAACTTTTCATATCGATCATATAAAGAGGCGAGAGCTTCTTTATCCTTTGCCTGAACCTTTTCATAGAGGTCGGCATCGTTAAGTTTTCTCATACTATTCTCCTTTTCATCACAACTGACACCAGCCTGAAGAGGCAGAAAGCTTATGTATAGCTAACGTCTATCAGTCTAATTTGGATGTGTTTTGCAAAAAAAAATAATTTCCTTCCTACTCATAAAAAATAAACAAGTGCTTCTTTAGAAGCCTATGGACCTATCTATGTATCAAATAAATTAATTCGTTCTTATTTTCGTAAAAAAAGCCCTCCCAAACGGAGGGGCTCAAACTTCTTCAAACAAACCGAGTGAAAGAAATGCTTCCTTAATATCCGTTGGTATTCCATTCTCCACATTGACTTCTAACGATTGACCGGGTTGAAGAGACAAAGCAAGTACACCAAGAAGGCTTTTAGCATCAACCACCCAATGCTCTTTTTTCAATAGAATCGTCTCAGGGAAACGACTGGCTGTATTCACAAGTTGACTTGCTGTTTCTGCAAAAACTGGTTTTAATACTTTAACCTTCATCTCCAAACTCCTCCCAATGCTACTTATCTTTCTTCTCTCTTTAGATAAATTATATTATAGCATATGTCCTACATGATAAATAACGCTTCTAAAGTGAGATCCATCACACTTTTCATACTCTATTCCAACCAATGCATTTTCATGAAACTTTTCAGCTGTCATTCGTTCCTGTATGATAGGGGATGATCAGATATAGAAGAGGTGACTTACAATGGCTAATAAAGTAGCTTTAATTACAGGTGGTACACGTGGTATCGGTAAGGCGATTGCTCGAAAATTTGCTTCTGAAGGATACAACCTTGTACTTAACTTTATGAGAAAAAAGAAAGATGCTGAACTAACGAAGCAGGAGCTTGAAGAGGAATATGGTATTACTGTACATATAGTCAAAGCAAACGTTGGCGAAGTGAAACAAATCACTTCTCTTTTTCATGAAACTGAAGAAACATTTGGGAGACTTGATGTTTTTATTAATAATGCAGCATCCGGTGTGCTCAGACCCCTGATGGAGATTGAAGAAAGCCACTGGGATTGGACACAGAACATTAATGCTAAAGCTTATTTATTTGCTGCTCAGGAAGCTGCACGAATTATGGAGAAGAACGGCGGCGGGTCAATCGTTGCTCTTTCAAGTCTTGGGTCCATCAGAGCTCTTCCTAACTATGTAGCAGTAGGAGTATCGAAAGCATCTGTAGAGGCTATTACGAGGTACCTAGCTGTTGAACTTTCTCCTAAAGGAATTGTCGTTAATGCTGTATCCGGTGGCGCTGTAGATACAGACGCTCTAAAACATTTTCCAAATAGAGAGGAATTACTAGAATCAGCTAAAAAAAGAAATCCTGCTGGTCGTCTTGTAGAACCAACCGACATGGCTGATACTACATACTTCCTTACGACACCTGCAGCACGTATGATTCGTGGTCAGACGATCATCGTTGATGGCGGTCTATCCTTACTTGGAGAATAATCATGATGTTTCTGGTTCTTTTTACAAAACACAACCAAAAAACGGTCAGGTTCAATTGGTGAACCTGACCGTTTTTACCATTACGATGTAAATGCTTCAGTTAGAACTGGAACGATTTGTTTCTTTCGAGAGACAACCCCTTCAAGAACAGCAAGGTTCTCAACGAGTTCTACGTTAAAGGCTTTCTCAACATGGTTAGCATTTCTTCCTAACGCAAGAGCAGTTGAGTTATTTGTAAGGATATCTGTCACGACTAGAAGAAAAAGATCAAGGTCTTTCGCTTCAATCGTTTTCCTCATTTCCTCTTCTACCATATTTTGACGCGCAAGTACGTCCAGCGTATCAACAACATTAACCTGTGCGATTTCCACCTTAGCAGAACCCATTCCAAATTCTTTTGCATCAAGTGAAATTAATTCAGCGGGCGTTTTACTACTCATATCAGCACCAGCTTTTAGCATCTCCAACCCGTATGTTTCTGCATTAACACCTGCAATTTCAGCCAGCTCACGTGCTGCAGCTACATCTTCTTCTGTGCACGTTGGTGATTTGAACAGAAGTGAGTCAGAAATGATGGCAGAGAGCATTAACCCAGCAATACTTTTGTCGATTTGGATGTTCTTTTCTTTATAAAGCTTATTTAGAATTGTCGCAGTACAACCAACAGGCTCAGCACGATAATAAACCGGGTCTGCCGTTTCAAAATTTGCAATACGGTGATGGTCGATTACTTCTAGAATGCGAACGTTCTCGATGTCATCTGCACTCTGCTGACGTTCATTATGGTCGACTAGAATAACGCCACTTGCTTCATTTGATACCGTTTGTACCATTCTTGGTGCCTCAACATTAAATTGATCTAATGCGTATTGTGTTTCACCATTCACTGCCCCGAGGCGTACTGGTTCAACTTCCATCCCAAGCTTTCTTTTCAAGTCTGCATAAACAAGTGCTGAAGTAATCGTATCCGTATCAGGATTTTTATGTCCAAAAATTAATACTTTTTCCATTGTTCGACTCCTTTTAGATAAAAAGATTTATGTACTCACTACATATTGTAAAGATGTCTGGTGCTAAACTCAACATCATTTATCATTCTTATGACAAGAAAAGTAAGGAAACCGATTCTCAGTTAAGAGAACCGGTTTCACATTTATAAAGAAGAGATTGCTTTTTCCACAGAATTCTTACCAGAGAGTAAATCAAATGATCGACGAATCGTCTTGTCTTTTGAAAGTGTCTCAACAATTACATTCGCAACATCCTCACGAGATACTGAACCTCGGTCAAGGTTTTCAGCAATAGCGACCTGACCTGTTCCTGGTTCATTCAACAAGCCACCTGGTCGAACTATTGTATAGTCAAGAGAACTTGCTTCAAGTGTTTTGTCTGCGTAGTGCTTGGCTGCATAATAAGGAAGGAGATTTTCATTCCAATTCTCTCGGTTATGAGCTTGAAGTGCACTTAGCATCACATAACGCTTAATCCCAAGACTTTCAGCTGCTTCCATTGTCTTCACAGCCCCATCGAGATCCACAAGGAGGGTTTTATCTGATCCAGTGCTACCTCCTGAACCAGCAGCGAAAACAACCGCATCAGTCCCTTTCATGGCTTCAGTAATCACTTCAACAGAGTCCTCAAGACTCGCAACAACTGTTTCAATCCCTTTGTTTGCAAATTCGTCTGCCTGTGCTTGCTTTCGAACCATTGCCTTTACTGAATGATCTTTGTTCTGATGAAGAAGATTCACAACTTTTTGGCCTACTTGACCATTCGCTCCGATAACTAATACGTTCATGATTACACTCTCCTTCCTGAATATCTCCCCATATTATTTCAAACACATTTTCCTATCGCAACTAACTAGCTTGGCTATTCCAGAGGGAGGAATCATTTTTCATTACTTTCTTCATCGAGAAGAGTGAAGTAAGAAGTGCCAACACAATAAATCCCCCTCCAACTGTTGCATTCATTTCTACAGATCCACTATCAATGACAAAGGCCCCCACTGAGGAGCCAAGTGCGATACCAAGGTGTAGAGCGGAATTATTTAAACTTTGTTGGATATCTGATGACTCAGGAGCAAGTTCAATTAAATAACTTTGTTGTGCAGGAGTAATCCCCCAGCTGATCATGCTCCAAATCACCATAATGATTAGAAATACGGGGAATGAGAAGGTCGTATAAGGAATGATAAACATAGCTACTCCGAAAACGAATATTGAAATTAAAATGGTCGGTCTTGTTCCAAATCGATCAGATGCGAGCCCCCCAAGTCCCCCTCCTGCGACAGCTGCAACTCCAAATATGAGATAAACAATACTTATCCAATTTCCAGACAAGCCAAGCGTTGTTTTCAAAAATGGAGTGAGGTATCCGTACAGTGTGAGGTGGCCAGTAAGAAACAATAATGAGGTCAACTGAGCTGTAAAAACACGCTTATCCTTTAATGTCTGAAGCTGCTTTCTAATAGGAATTGACGGTTTCGGTTGAATGTTTTCCATAAAGAAGTATACTCCTACCATGGATAAAACAGTTAACGCAATAATTAGAATGAAAGGTGCTTTCCATCCAAATGTATTGCCTAGTATCAAGCCAATAGGAACACCAAGTACTAGCGAAGCACTAATTCCCATAAACACAATACCGATCGCTCTTGCTCTGTATTCCTTTTTTACAATATTTGAAGCGATTGTGACGCATAGCACAATAAGAAGAGAACCACTTGCAGCAGATAGTATTCTAGCTGCCATCAATACTCCAAACGTTGTACTAAAAACCGCAATCAGATTTCCAACCATAAAAACAATCAATGAATAAATGGTGAGTTTTTTACGTTCTATCCTTGCAGTCAAGGTAAGTAATATCGGTCCCATCAAAGCAAATACAATTGAAAACACACTGATTAGCAATCCAGTTCTCCCTAGACTGATCTCTAAATCTTCGGCCACTAGATCAAGTATTCCACCTATGATTAATTCAACCATTCCTACCACAAATGAAACCATTGTAAGTAAATACACACGCTTGTTCACGATTATCCGCCTCTTCCTTTATAAGTTACCACTACAAGGGTAACTTCAATAAATTAAAAAAGCAACAGAAAAATCATGTCTTCTTACGACTACCAACACGTTGTGCTATGATGAAGAAAAGCATTGTAGAAAGCAAGGAGATATATGACATGTTGCAACAATTCGGATTTACTAAATATGAAAGTCAGGTGTACGAAGCGCTCATTACTATTGACGAACCCCTGGACGCAACTGCAATAGTTAAACGTTCTGGTGTTCCTCGATCCAAGGTATACGAAGTATTACATCGTATGACTGAAAAAGGAATGGTTCTTGAATCAACTGTTGAGAAGAAACGTCTATACACCCCCCTCCCACTTGATTCAGCTATTACAAAATTACGTCGCGATTTTAACGACAATATTTCTGAGCTGAAATCAATAACTGCTCGAAAGAAACCTTCGGATGATCGTGTTTGGACACTCAAGGACGACCAGTCAATTCACTCACGTGTTGCTGAATTACTCGAGCAAGCTCAATCCTCCATTGTGTTTTCTGGATGGTCAGATGATATTGAGCAACATCAACTTTCACTTGAAAGAAAGGAACAGGATGGGCTATTAATTGAAATTCATTCTATTGGTGAGCTAAATACAGAACTTCAAAATGTGACAACACTTATTCCAGATGCTAATCACAAGAACCTAGAACGTAGCCGACTCATTATCATCGATAATGAAGAGGTGCTTTTTGCAGGAATTGAACAGACAAGCTGGCAGGCCATTCACACTAAATCTCGCCCTCTCGTCATTTTTTTCTCTGAATTTTTCTATCATGATGTTGCTTTAACGGCAATTACCAGGAAATTTGGAAGCAGGATCATGAAGGATGAAGAAATAAGAAATGTTTTACTTAAATTACGATACTAGAAATAGCAAAGAAATTTATAGGAGAACATTCACGTAAGAATTTAGAGTTAATAGCATGCAAAAAAAGAGCTTGAAATGGCAATTTTCCAAGCTCTTTTAGATTCATTATTCAATTAAAGTCCCCTTATATCTTACTTCATCTTCCCAGCAGGAATGCTGTCCTTATCCGTTATAAGATCTTTCATTCTCCGGTTACTACAACATAACTATCCAGGTTACACTTCTTTTTTATACGCAATTCATATGACTTCAACATTTATTTCAACTGTGAATTTGACTACTTATTACTATAATACTGGTAAAACAACAAAAAACACATCCAAATCGGATGTGTTTTTTAATGGGAATTGATAGGTTTTTATCTCAATGCCATGAAGCCTTAAGCCATCTCTTTAGGCTTCATGCCCAATTTCGTTTCCAACTCTTCCTGTAGAAGAACCATTCCTTCGTGACTTAGAATAATATTCCCATTACCAAACGACATGTTTTCATCCAGTACTTCACCGGTAATCATACAGGCCATATCCGCTTGATACTTCTGTAGAATTATTTTGTTATCACTAGTAAAGATCTCTATTGGATCTTTAACTTGGATATCAAGTGTGCGTCGAAGTTCTTTTGGAATGACAATTCGGCCTAGTTCATCAATTTTCCTAACAACACCAGTGCTCTTCATGATCATTCCTCCCTTTCGTTTTAGCGAACGTTTATCTGTTTTATTAATCATAATGCCAATAATAGGATTTTGCAACAGATAATGTGCCAATATTCTGTTAATTAACACTTTTTTATTCTCTCCTAAATCAATTTCATCCTTACCATCACAACGATGAGATAAAAACATTGCAATCAATTCTCTTTATTAGGTTAAGACTATGGCTTTCACTATTGCATTTACACTCCGGATTTATCAGCGAGCTCTTTTACATAAACCAATGTATACCACCTTACGAGTTTTTCTAATTAAGAAGTACAAATCTAAATAGTTGCATCCCAAATGGTTTAGCGGTTAAACTAATAATGTTTAGAGGGTAAACTTGTGGAGGTATATAACATGAATAAGAAGCTATGCGAAGCTGTCGAGCTATTTGAAGAAGTAATTATGTATGGAACAGAACGTGTTATTCGATCATTTGAACATCAAATCTTTGAAGAATATTCTTCAGAACAACTCCAGATGCTTCAAATCATCTCAAAGTCTAGCCATATTTCACCTGGTAAACTCGCTTCTTTACAGGGGGTTCACAAAAGCGCCATTTCTAATCGATACAAAAAGCTAGAAGCTAAAGGGGTTGTCACAACTGTTGAATCCGAAGAAGATTTACGAGGAAAATCCATCGCTCTTACTAACAAAGGGCAAGAGGTTGTTACATTATTTAACGAGGTGATTTACAAGCATGTTGAGAACATTGTATTAAACGATTTCCAAGAAAAAGAAATCGATGAATTTCTACGTATTTTTCGCAAACTAAGTTCTATTCTTAAAACAGAAGGAGATTAAAAATGAAACAAATTTTACGATTTAAGTGGCCCATTGCTATCGCACTCATCGCACTAACTGCTGTACTTTTTATTCTTTCTCCAAATCTTACCAAACAAGCGGAAGATGCAGGTACATTCCAACTTCCTGAGAACGCTGACTCAAAATTAGCAGCTGATATTCTTGAAGAAGCTGGTGCTGGCGATGAAACGATCTCGCTTGTGTTCACTTTTGATGAACCTGTGGACGAGCAATTTCAGGAAAAAATCTCTTCAATAGCAAAAGAGATTGAGGGAGAAGGTTCAGTGATCAAGGACGTATTGGACCCTTTTGAAAGTGAAGAAACAGCTGATCAACTCGTTTCGGAAGATAAGAAGACTGTCCTTCTTCCAATCACAGTTGACGGGACTGACGATGAAGTTACTGAACTAGCGAATCATATCCGTCAAGATTTGATTCCAGATGATACAACCGCCTATCTCACTGGTGAGCCAATTATTAATCATGACGTGAACGAAAGCGCACAAAAAGGACTTGAGAGAACTGAAATCATAACGGTTGCTTTAATCTTTGTTCTGCTACTTGCGGTATTCCGTTCGATTACAACACCATTCATCCCTCTACTTGCTGTTGGAGTTACGTATTTACTCAGTCAATCAATCGTTGCCTATTTGATCGATTGGTTCGGTTTCCCTGTTTCCAATTACACTCAAATTTTCCTTGTCGCCGTTTTATTTGGTATTGGAACTGACTATTGTATCCTTCTCTTAAGTAGGTACAAAGAAGAATTAACTCAGGGACATAACGTAGAAGATGCGATTGTAAACACATACAAAACTGCTGGACGGACGTTATTAATAAGTGGATTTGCCGTATTTATTGGATTTGCCGCTATTGGTTTTGCCGATTTCCCTATTTTTAAATCAGCTGTTGCTGTAGCTGTGGGTATTGCGGTGTTGATGATCGTCCTTTTTACAATCGTTCCATTCTTTATGGCGCTACTGAAAGACAAACTATTCTGGCCATCTAAGAAATCCGCATCACACAAAGATAGTAAACTATGGACAGCATTCGGTAGATTTTCAATTAACAAACCGATCTGGTCGATGGTGGTTGTCGCAATTATCACGGTCCCTCTTCTTTTCACTTATGATGATCAGCTATCCTTTAATACTGTAAATGAAATCGGTAGTGACTATGATTCTGTTAAAGGACTGGATGCAATCGAAGAAGGTTTCGGAAATGGCGACTCCCTTCCTGTTAAAGTCATTATTCAACAGGATAAGGAAATCGTTACGGAAGAGTATCTTCCTTATATTGAAAACATCAGTAAAGAAATTGAGAAGAACGAAGACGTTGAATCTGTTAGATCCATTACAAGACCCGCAGGAGACGTAATCGATGATCTATACGTTGATTCCCAGCTTACTCAAGTAGGTGAAGGATTAAACGAAGCTACAAACGGTATTAATGATGTTCAAGATGGTTTAACAGAAGTTCAAAAAAACCTTGATAACATTAGTGGTCAAATTCCATCAGGTGGTAATACAGGTGGACTTGAAGATGCGGTCAATGGCCTTGGACAAGTAAATGAACAGCTTGGCTCCATCTCTCAAGGACTGCAGCAATCCCAAAATATTGCTGCTGCTACGCAACAACTCGGGCAGGTGCAACAGCAGTTAGGTCAAATTCAACAGGGACTTTCAGGAGCTTCTTCCAAACTTCAGGGTCAAGCAGGTCAGGTATCAGAGCTTAGTGGTGGCCTCTCTCAACTTTCTGAAGGGGTTGGATCATCGATCGATGGTTTAAATGAAATTAAGAATGGACTTCAAGATGCAGCTGACTTAGTTAGTAAGATGGGCGAATCCAAATCACTACGTGACACAGGAGTGTTCATACCAGATGGTACGCTTGATAATGAAGACTTTAAGCCTGCGATCGATCGATATGCCTTTGATGATCAAAAAGCTGTGACGCTTGAAGTAGTCTTAAAAGAGGATCCTTACTCAACCGAAGCCATCGATACGGTTAGAGAAATAAAGAAAACCGTGACTCGCACAACCGATGGCACCCCTCTCGAAGATGCTACTGTAGCTTATAGCGGTGTTTCAAGTATTAATAGTGACTTATCTGATATTTCAACAAGTGACTTTACTAGAACGGTTATCATCATGCTCGTCGGATTGTTTATTATCCTTACCATTCTCTTCCGTTCCATGATTATGCCGCTTGTTATGATCGGTTCGCTCTTGCTAACATACTTTACATCGATTGCCATTTCAGAGCTGATCTTTATTAATCTACTCGGCTATGATGGTATTACATGGGCGGTACCATTCTTTGGTTTTGTGATGCTAATTGCACTCGGGGTTGATTATTCAATCTTCCTACTCGATCGCTTTAACGAGGAAGCATCTATTGGAATAAATGAGGCGATGCATCGATCGATGGCAAAAATGGGTACAGTCGTCATCACTGCTGCTATCATTCTAGCTGGTACCTTCGGAGCAATGATGCCTTCTGGCGTTCTTAGCTTAATGCAAATTGCTACAATTGTCATAACCGGACTACTTCTCTACGGTCTAATCGTTCTACCACTTCTCATCCCTGCCGTCGTTGTTTCATTTGGGAACGGAATTTGGTGGCCGTTTAAACCTAAGAAATAATAGAAAGATACCTTATAGTATTCAAACCTAATTCCCCATAAAAAACGCTCAGAGCAATTAAATAAATTAGCTCTGAGCGTTTTCAATTTACATAACCTGATCGTCATGGCTTGTATTCCAACATCCCTACTTCTTTCCCATAAGTCCTCTTATACAACTTTTCAAAAACCCCAATCATATGAAAAAAACGTTTATCATAAGTGTCCTCTTCCACCGTCCACGATGTGGCTAGGACCGAATGGCAATACCCCCAGAGCATCAATCGTTCTTTATTTAGATTCAGCTCATTCGTTAATATTCCAATTCGTTTTTCAGTAACTTCATAAGTCCCCTCATCAGGAAGGCAATTTAGTAGAAATTGAATTAAATCGTATTCTCTTTCACCGATCAACCCTTTCGGATCAATGACTTTCCATTCTCTTTCTCCTGAATTAAGAATATTGTAATGGTGGAAATCCCCATGCAAAAGCTTATTTTCACCAATGGTTTGATTCAATGATGAGAAGATTTCAGTTGCCTTCTCAAACATCTTTTGTGTAATCGGTCCAAGTCCGGTCTTGTTATTATTTGCAATATTCTTAAGCTGATTTTCCCTGGTTTTTGTCGTTTGAATACCAGACCCAATCGGAGCTTTTCGTGATAACCTCTTGATGACTTCTGCTGCAACACGACAGGCGCTCTCTTCATCTTTGAGTTCTGCCAATGTATACCCAGGTGATATTTTTTCTAGAATGATGATCCCCTTTTCTTTCTCATAGTCAAATACCTTAACCATACCCTTATCTTTAAATAAATGCAGGGTTTGCAATTCATTAAGAAACTCCGTTCCAGGGAGGCAAATTTTCACGACAACTTCAGTACCATCTTCGATTACAGCGGGGGCTACATAATTGATTGAGAGATTGTAAGGTTCTTTCATTTTCATAGACCATTTTTGCTCACAATAATGAAGTAACTCCGGCAAACTCCTCAACCATGCTTCTCCCTTTTCTTTAAAGTATAATCGAACGGACTTAACAAAGTGATTTTGTAGCTTCATAGTTACTCCTTCTTCATTATGTCTTCTAAAATAATAAAACCCCACCATTAACGACTCGTTTTACAGACAAGCACTAAGCACAATATTAGTAAATGAACAATGTTAAGTATGCTACAATCACGCCAATGAAGCCACAAAGTAAGCTATATGGAAGGTTTTTGAATGCAATTTTGTATGGGTTCATCTTTAACCCAATGGATGTAAGGGTGACGATAAGGCCATAAGGTGCAGATGGAACCGTTGCAATTGCACAACTTGCTAGAAGAATTGTTAAGGTAACCGAAGGTAATGCTCCCATTAATAATCCGCTAACTCCACCGAAGATCCCCATTGTTGCAAGCGGATGGACGCCGAGTAACGTCATTACAAGAAAAGCAGCCTGAATAAACAGCATGATGAACACCGGGTGGCCATCTAAAGCAATGAGTGGGTCCTGAAGATAACTTAAATATGGAGAAGCATTTAACGTTTCTGTTAAGAAGGACAACGATAACAATAGAACGATGAAATTACTTAAGTGATTCATTTGTCTCTTCCAGGTCGGCCAACCTAATCGAAAAAAACTCCACCTTCGTTTCATCAGCAAAGCCCAGATGAAGGCAAAGGGAAAGATGGCTATTGTTACTGAAAACAAGAAATTGAAGTGAACTACGTTAGCCAGGAATACAACTACTATTAAAAACATGACTAGGGCCGCGATAAATTCAATTAATTTCTTTTTGTTTACTGCTACTTGTCTTGCATTAGTTGAAGTTGCCCCTATTTCCTCATTTCGGAATATCATTCTTCCGATTCCGGCATCCATAATAAAACCGAGAAGTGCAACAAGCAACATCCACGGCAACACCTCTAAGTAATTTGCCCCAGTAATGAAAATTGACGTTGCTAAAAGGATTTCTAATGGGCTCCATAGCAATGCGAGTGAATACCCTCTGAGCGTAGACATGGCTATAAAGCTATTTCGAATAGCATGATGGGCTTGATTCAACTGATTTTTCAATAAATCTTGAGAAATGGTAGCTGAGGATAAATTCAGAAATGCTGCCAGGGATACCATCGTTGCTTCACTTCGTACATAGAGATCCCCCATACCTTTTACATTGCCACCAAGTAAAGATTGCAATAACCTATTATACCTTCCCGCTTTTACCACGCTATTCATCCACGGCAGCATTGATAAAAGTAAGAGTATCCCTATATTTCTAGCAAAAAAGGATGGTATTCTTGTAAATGGTACATCACTCGAAAAATAAAAAATCGCTCCCGCCGCTAAAAGGATAGCTCCTAGAATTTTAAAAACGCGATCTGCTCTTGGGAAATTAATTACGACCATAACGATTCCAAGCACACCTATAGCAGAATACAGTTGAGAATTAGACCAAAAGATGTGGATAACATCCAATATAAAAATAAGTGAGTAAAATAGATAAAGGTGATTAGAAAAACTTACACGTCGCACGACACTCTCCTATCTAATAGGCGAACAGGGATGATAGGTTAAGTTCGTCTACTTCTTTTGTTGTTAGATCAATGTCTTTATCCTATCGATAATAGGTATTATTTTCAAGAAACAACTGAAGGATAGTTAAAAAATCCGAAATTCGGTTTGCATCCTCTTTGACTAAAAAAAACCGCCCGAATCCTCGGACGGTTAAAAGGGGGAAAATTATGTTAGTTTAAATTTACCCCGTATCAAAAAAGATAAACCTTTTTTTTACTAATTTATAAGAAGATGTTTTGTTGCAAATTCCTTCTAATCTTTGAGAGCTATTTTGTTGCGTATTCATTAGCATCAGGTCTTTTTCCATTCTTCAATTCTCTCATCGTTAAACCAAAGTCCATTTGCAGATGGGGGTAGTCCTTGAAGCTTGTCCAGTCTCCACCCCAATCAAACCCTAAATCTTTCGCTATGCTTACTACTTCCATCCAATCTGATTTTCCATTGCCATTATCATCACGTTGCATATCCCAAACAACGTCACCATCATCTAATTTCAACGCAAAATCAATGGCAAGTCCATAATTATGATAAGAACCGCCCCCCGCTACATTCGTCACAACTTTCCCTTCAGTCGAACGGCCTTTCTCGTAAAGGTCATCCTGTTCTTCTTCAGTTCGATAGCCAGCTGTGATGACGATTTCTATGCCTTTTTTTGCAGCTCGTTTAATCAATGTATCTTTAGCTTCAACGACAGTTGGATGAAGTTCTGTTGGAAGAGGTTCATCCTCTTTATTAAATAAATTACTATAATAATTGCTTTCGCCTACCAGATTAACGACTACTCCGATACCGATTATAAGAAGGAAGGCTATTAGAATATGCAAGGTGTCTTTCATCATGTAGCCTCCCACTCACTAGTTTAGTAAATTGATCATAACAAAAGGATTCCCAATCAGATAATTAATTGCATTGGATGAGCGATTACTTTCCTAACGAAAATCCTTCAAATAGACGACCACCGTATGGTTGTAAAGCCTGATCAACGAACGCGATTACCTCTTCTTTTTCTCTTGTTACAAAATACTGATCAAAAACTCGAACGAATTCAGCTGCAAGGTTAGGATTATAGCTATTCAAAGCCCGAACAATCCATTTTGACGAACCTGTCCACTGATTATTTGTTCGGAGAATAAATTCGTGAACTTGATCAGCAAGTGCTGCGGCGCAGCACAATTCTTCTCCACGCTCATTAGCACCAATAAAGTCTTCGAGAACATCGGTTAGAAAATAGCGTTTACTCCTTATTGTCTTTTCTCCCCATGGATCGGGTCCCTTCCGTAGAATTACCTCCGCTTCCTTCTGTAACGCTTTCGCACGACCTTTATCCTGAAGAATAACACCTTCCGAAACCATTTTTGGCATGGAAGGTCTGCCACGGGCACAATCACTTTCATAGAAAGCGTAATAACTTTCTAAATTATGAACATACCATTCGACCGGCCAATCCTTATAGATGAAGCTCTCTCGATAAGAAGTAGGAACGGATGAATCAAAAACAACAATATCAAGGTCTGAAGTAGCTGTTGCTTCTCCTCTTACGACGCTCCCTGCAAGAAAAGCGGCTTCGCATTCAGGAGACTTTGTCCGAATAAGTTCTTTAGCTAATTGAATAACACTTGATAGATTTACCATTCACATCCCCCCAGTCTTCATTTTATCCCAACATCATCTTTAATTATATAAATTATCAAATCATCAAAACCCAGTCCCATCCATCTGCTTCCTTCCACATTAACCTTCTGGTAAACTTTTGAAAGAGTTCATTTTTCAGGGAGGACGACTATGAATCGAATTATAGTAATGGGTGTTTCAGCAGGAGCAGGAAAGTCAACATTTGCAAAAAAGCTCGGTAACTCACTTGATCTCCATGTATACCATCTAGATGCGCTTTTCTGGAAACCAGGCTGGCAAGAAGCTAGCATTGAAGAATTTCGTGCTTCTCAAGAGAAAATTGCTGCTACGTCTTCTTGGATTATAGAAGGAAACTACAGTAGCACTTATGACATTCGAGCGACACGAGCCGACACCATCATTTATCTAGAAATTCCTAGAATTATATGCATCTACAGAGTTTTGAAACGCTGGTTAACACATCTAGGCCATACACGATCAGATATGGGTAGCGGTTGTAAAGAAAAAATGGAATGGTCCTTTCTTAAATTTATTTGGACAACCTATTATCCTCGCAAACAGAAAATGAACGAACGGTTTGCGCGGTTTAAGCAAATGGGACCAGAAAAAACAGTTATACTACTGCAAAACAAAGCTGAAATCACGGATTTTCTTCAAGAACTACAGAGAAAGCATACAATTTTGTGATTAGCCATGATAAGATAAGGTGCAGTATGTTTGATTTGGATGAATCCTGTTCAAACTGAATGTAGTAAGACTATTTAAGCACATGGAGGCATTATGCTAACTTTTGAAGAAAAATTAGAAATTATCGAATCATCTTTCCCTGAACTTACCAGAAAAGACGTTTCTCTTGGGCGTGTGAATTTTCATTATGAAGAAGCGGTTATAGATAAGAAGAACGTCGTATATCACTTACACCCAAATGGAAACGGCTATGTATTCGGTGACCTGATCGAAGGTTATCCATTAGATGAGAGAGGCATGGTCAATATTCGTGACTTCTCTAGCAACGAACTTCGTAAAATTATTGGTGAATCCATTCACTCTCTTTCAGTCCTTCCAGGTTCCGACATCGAAGTGCAGATGTGGGTAAATGATGAGGACCAAATTCTTGAGTTAATGTACGAACCTGAGTTAGAACTTTGGAATGTGTATGCTGGAGATATTCTTGATGGAACATTCCCTTCTCGCAATGAAGCGGTTCAGTATCTCGATGAAGAAGGATTCACAAGAAAATAATATAATGAATAATCCTCACTGCTCCTAAAACGGAGCTGTGAGGATTTTTTCTCACTACCATTAACTGAGGGATTTATAAAATCCTGTGGATTTCCCAATAAAACCACAAGCTTTATAGAAATGATGGGCCGGTTCTCTCTCTTTACGATTTCCACTGTTTAGAACAATTGTTGAGGCTTCTCTTTTCACTGCCAACCTTTCAGCTTCCGTCATTAATAGTTTCCCCACTCCACGTTGCCTATGTTCTCCAGAAGTGACCATCGTGATAATCCTCGCTATTATCACGTCCGACACATAAGATCGCTCAAAATGCATCCCGAGCATACCAATCAGGCAATCATTTTCTTCAGCTATCAGTGTGACATAGTGACTGTCGTTCATAATCGGTCTGAAACGTTCTTTCACGCTAAGACTCGACGAAGGGTATCCCATATCAAAAAGCAAGGAAGCGATTCCATCTTCATCTCCAACTCTAGCATTTCTTACCTTCATTTTGCGTTCTCCTCTCTTAATGCATGATACCTGTATCGTTTTGAGACGCGTTTGTTTGTAAATAGAAAGAGTAGAGGAACAATGAGAACTATTAAACTCGCGACCCCTTGCCATCCAAAGTGATCCCAGAGAATGCCGACGCCGGAGCTTCCTGAAGCTACACCGGCATAATAACTGATTAAATAGAAGCTAGAAGCACCGCTCTTATGATGTTCAGCAGTACTTGCAACAGATGCTGACGCCATCGAATGAGCAATGAAAAAGCCAGCACAAATGATGCACAGTCCGATCATTACAATTGTAAAACCATGAAACATCGTAAGGATAACCCCTACTGAAAGAATAAATAGCCCTGTCATCATCGTGCGTCGCAGGCCAACATCTGATGATATTCTGCCTGCGATCGGAGGTGAAATCACGCCAAGGATGTACGCAAAATAGGTAAGCGATATCCACCTCAAAGAAAGCGCAAAAGGATCATGTTCCAGATAGAAAGGCAAATAGGTCCATACACCTGTAAAGATGACTTGAATAAGAAAACCGAGCGTGAACAAAGACAATAATCGTCGATCTCCTAAATGCACAAGCATTCCTTTTATGTCCTTGATGACACTGTTGCTTCCCCCTCTAAAAAAACGCGAAGATGGAAGGAGCGAGTAAAAACCAAGGGTTGCGATTACCGCGAATCCCGCAAGATACATGAAGCTAATTTGCCAACTATATAAATCAGTCAAATACCCTGTCGCAACTCGTCCACCAAGTCCTCCCATCGCATTACTCGCTATATAAATGCTTGTAGCAAGCCCGACACTGCTGGGAGCTACCTCGTCTGCCAAGTATCCCATTGCTGCTGCTGGGATACCTGCAAGAAAGAATCCTTCTATACAGCGAATAATCAGTAGGAGGATAAATGAATTCATAAATGGCATCACAATCAACGTACTTAGTACAAAAAGAAGTGATAGTTTCATCACAGCTGTTCGTCCATAGCGATCTGAAACAAAACCTAGAACAAGAAGTCCAGGTATCATCGTCATAACAGGTGTAGACATCAGTAAACTGGAAGTTGTTGCTGTTAAATGAAATTCAGTAGCAAAAACAGGGAGCAAGGGTTGAAAAGCATAAAGTGCTGAAAATATGAGTAAAGCCCCACATGCAAGGCTGATCGCCGCTCGCCAGAATCCAGCATCTTTCGAAGTATATGGTTTTTCACTCTTTTGTACATCGGTCATTATATCATCGCCTTTTAGTGTTCTATCACATTTCTATTTCAACCCATCTGGAAATTGAGTTAGATCAATCCCCCACACAATCGGCATATAGAAATAGATAGCCAGTGTGATCACTACTATAGAAGTAAAATTAAGCCAGAAACCAGCTTTCGCCATATCTGGAATTTTTAAATAACCTGAACCAAACACAACCGCGTTTGGGGGTGTGGCAACAGGAAGCATAAAAGCACAGCTCGATGCAATTCCAGCCCCAATCATTAAGGCGTATGGATGAACACCAATCGCAGCTGATAACGAAGCCATAATCGGAAACATCATCGTCGCTGTCGCGGTATTAGAGGTGATTTCTGTTAAGAAAATAACAAGTGTTGTCACCAGAAGCAAAATAACGAATAAATGAATGCCTTCAAGAACGGTCAACTGTTCTCCAATCCACTTTGCAAGCCCCGACTCCTGAAACCCTGATGCAATCGCAAGACCTGCTCCAAACAGAAGCAGAATACCCCAGGGAAGTCCTTTCGCGGTCTGCCAGTCTAGAAGAAATTCCCCTTTTTTCGAAGGAGCCGGTATAAGAAACAGTAACAAAGCTGCAGTCATCGCAATGACCGTATCATTAATGTTCGGATTAAGCTCGCTTAGTACAAACGAGCGGCTAATCCATGCTAGTGCAGTGAGCGAAAAAATCGTTAGAATCACGCTCTCTTCAACGGACATTCTCCCGAGATCCTTTCTCTCCTTTCCAATGACTTCTTTTCCACCGGGTAGTTCTTTAATTTTCATGGGGAAGGCCATTTTCACAAGATAATACCAGCATCCGAACAAGAGAAGAACGGTTAACGGCACCCCAAACATCATCCAGCGTGCGAATGAAATCTCGATTCCATATAACTCGTTCACTACGGCTGCAAATATAGTGTTTGGTGGTGTTCCAATCAATGTGGCGAGACCACCAATCGAAGCGCTGTAGGCAATCCCAAGCATGATAGCTTTCCCAAAATTAAATGCTGGTGCTCCTTCGTCTTTATCCAGATCAAGTTGATCAGAAACCTGATAAATGACCGCAAGTCCGATAGGAACCATCATCATAGCGGTTGCCGTGTTAGAAATCCACATCGATAGAAATCCTGTTGCTACCATAAAACCAAGAACAATTCTCTCCGTACTTGTTCCTATAGCTGATATAATAAAAAGGGCGATGCGTTTATGTAAGTCCCACTTCTGCATTGAAAGCGCAATCAGAAATCCGCCCATAAATAGAAAAATGGTATTGTCTCCATATGCCGATGCCGTTAAATCGCCTTTTAGCCCTCCCGTGAGCGGAAATAAAATCAGTGGCAATAAAGACGTTGCTGGAATCGGAATGGCTTCCGTAATCCACCATGTTGCAATCCATGCTGTACTTGCTAGTACGGCTAGTCCAGCATTTGAAAGTCCATTGGGATGAAAAAATAACATGAGGCTAAGAAATAGTGCCGGTCCAAGAATTAGCCCAACCAGTTTCCTTTTATCGTACGCGGGATCTGGGCCAGATTTAATACCAGTATTTTTTTGTGTCGTTTGAGAAGGGATTTCCGGCGTGTGTGAAGAAGCGAATGTTAAGAGGTTCTTTGCATGATGATGTTCTTTCCAAAAATGATTCCAAATAAGACGGCCTTGTTGCATATCGTTACCTCCTATAGTTCATTAGTTCGTTAAACTATAGTGTAGGATTCGCTGACCTCACCTGTCAATAAATTCATAATTTTGGTACTATTTTACTCATTTTTGCAAAGGACTTTTGTTTTGCATTTCGCTTACTATGCGTGCACTTCGTTTCAAACCCCCTTATATTTCCATAAGGGACGAACATTATAAGTTGATTGTGTACTTTTTCCATCAACCAACTAATGAATTTGACGAACGACCGCATGGGTTAAACACGAATCACAACAAGTTGCTCAAAATCGATCCAGGGGGTATATCATGAGAAAGATACAACAGACTACCATTAATTCGGTTGTAAAATATGGACAAACAAAGCTTCCAAAATCGGCTAATACAGAATGTCCCGAATGCGGAAATGACGCTTCATTTCAATTAAAATTCGATTACCAGATTAATCAAGCCGTCTTCTCAACGCTTTCTCGATGTTCAATCTGTAAAGAAGCCGTGCTTTTTATTCTAATCAAAACATCTCATAGTGATCGGGGTGAAGAAGTAGAGCTTTTTGTCCATCAAACATCGTTTACACGCGAGCCGCTCGGCAGACTGACTAGCTCAGCCCGACTACCCGATGATCTTGAGCGTGTTTACCGGTCTGCAGTAAACGTACATAATATGAAGGATTGGACTGCAACCGCTGTTATGGCTAATCGAGTTCTTGAGAGCATCACCGGCAGTTTTCTATCAGATAATGAGTTAGGACAACCCCTTGCCAAACAACTTGAAACACTTGCGAAACAGATTGATTTAGAAGAACCTATTGTTAAACTAGGACAATTGCTAGGAAAAGGTAGTAATTTAAACAATCTGCTTTGTCTAGAGAAAGCGACAAGCGAAGAAACCGCTAATCTTATTATTGATTTATTAGATTCGCTGATTGAATACTTGTATATTCTCCCTCAGCGAATTATACATCTCCAAAAGCAAATTGAAGAATGAGAAAAAGACAGGTGCGCTCAAAGGTGAGCTACCTGTCTTTTTGCTGAGTCTGCACTTGGAAATTCTCAGGATATATAAATTCCCACCCCTTCTCTACTTGACCTTCTCTCCTCTTTGAGAAGCGGGATAATTGATGAATATCGCAATAATTCCAGCAACTGCGATTAATATCGGATAAATGGAATATGGTAGCAAGGCGAGAGGCGAGATCGAAGCGAGACCAGCCGCAGCTAGCACCTGGGCTCCGTATGGAAGCATCCCTTGTATACTACCTGAGAAAATATCCAGAAGACTGGCTGATTTCCTTGGATCAACTCCATATTCTTCAGAAATATTTTTGGCAAGTGGACCTCCCATTATTATTGAAATCGTATTATTGGCAGTTGATAAATCAAGCACACTTGCGAGACCTGCTATACCAAACTCTGCACCCCTTCTTGAATTCACTCTGCTTAAAATTTTGTCTAGCACATACTGTATTCCACCATTATGTTTAATCACTTCAATCATCCCACCAATGACGAGGGCAATCATTGCAAGATCTTCCATTCCTTTAATCCCTTCCGTAACGGTCGTAATCAATCCACTCATTCCAAATGTACCATTATAAAGTCCTACAATTCCGGCAAATAGAGTACCACTCACAAGCACTACAAGGACATTCACACCAGCGATAGCAGCTACAAGTACTCCTAAATAAGGAATAATCGTCATGAAATCAAATGCATGGTCTCCTCCAACAGTTGCTTGCTCTCCCATCGTTAAGACAGTATAAATAGCTGCAGTAACGATTGCAGCTGGCAAGACAATAAAGAAGTTTACTTTGAATTTGTCCTTCATTTGCGTATTTTGTGTTCGAACAGCTGCGATTGTTGTGTCTGAAATCATAGAGAGGTTGTCTCCGAACATTGCCCCACCTATTACCGCTGATAATGCGAGCGCCGAAGCAACACCCGTTTGTTCAGCAATCCCTATTCCGATCGGGGCAAGAGCAACAATCGTCCCCATCGACGTCCCCATCGAGATGGAAATAAAGCAGCCGATTAGAAATAGACCTACAATCAGCAGGTTTGCCGGAAGAATCGAAATTCCTAAATTAACGATTGAATCCACCGCGCCAATCTTTTCAGCTGTTCCAGCGAAAGCCCCCGCTAAGAGAAAAACGAGAATCATTAAGATGATATTCGTGTTTCCTGCACCTCGACAGAATACTTCCACTTTTGTCATAAAGCTTTCTTTTCGATTCATCGAAAGAGCTACGCCTGCCGCAATTAATGAAGCGAGAATGACCGGCATGCTATAAAAATCTTTTGTTAAAATCGCTGCGCCAATAAAAAGCACAATAAATATTCCTAGAGGAAGTAGTGCTACACCATTTCCTTTTATTTCTTTTTCCATTAGTCTGATCTCCTTCTTTTGTTTCTCAAAACTATAAGGCTATGTTAGTCTATATTGCTAACTTCTAAATTTTTGACTCATTCTTCATTCGAAGTGAATGCCATAAATCACACTATTCATTAACATAGCCAACAAAAAAAGCCCACTTCAAGAGAAGAGGACTTTTGCTCTTATCTCTCAAGATTACTCTTGCTGGAAGCAGCACCTTTCTGATCTTCAGAGGTTGCTGAAGCTTCTTTGGGCCAGATCCCTCCACTTCTCTTAATAAGATGTATTCAGTTATCAATAAGCAGACGCTCATCTGCTCCAAGGACCCCTTTTCGATCAGGGAATCATCACTTTATCACGCATTATTCTGATGAGTCAACTATGAATAATTCACTAAAATAAACTCCTTACCCTAAAAGGAGTTTACCTGATGACCTAATGTGCTTTCAAGCTTCACTGCACTTCCATTTTCTTCATCTGCTCTAACCATTGAGAAAGTTTTCGAGATCTCTCATAATCAATCTCGGACGTTCTTCTGGAAGAAGGTGCCCAGTTTTCTCATATATGATGAGTTCTGCATTCGGTAGGTCCTCACTTAAACGCTTACCTATCTTCAGTGGCACTACTCTGTCATTTTCTCCCCATATTAACAGGCTAGGCGTTTGAATTTGTTTTAATTCAGCTTGCGACAAATCTCCTTCACGATCACGTATCATTCGAACTAGCGAACGAAAAATCCCTTCATTGAAAAACGGCTGTATATACCCCTCCATCATCTCTTCATCGATCAGTGCAGGGTCATAGACACAATTGATCAGATTCCCTCTTACTCCTTTTCGATAGAGCCATCTCTTCAAATATACTGAAAAAAACGGCAAATATGATGTATAAACTAGACTCTGCTTAGCTTTCTCTAGATAACCCGAACTACATAGCAAAATGTTTTTGCTAACAAGGTTATCTTTCATCGCAGATGCTCTCATCGCTACCTGTCCTCCCATAGAATGACCAATCATAACCGTTTGTTCAATCGAAAGTCTTTCAAGCAGTTCCACAACAACTTCAGCATAATTCTGATACGAATGGACAAAGTGATTGGATTTTTCACTTTTCCCGAACGGAGGAAGGTCAATCGCAACTACCGTATAGGCCTTTGTAAGTAACGGAATCAATCGTCTGTAGCTGAAGCTCGAGGATAAAAAGCCGTGAAGAAGTGTTAAAACCGGGCGATCCTCGGCCTCCTTATTTCTATAATATTCATAATGAATATCGATTCCTTTGATGTTCTCTTTATTCTGTTTAAGATTCTCAGCTAATAACATCTTTCATCTCACTCCGGATCCTGGTTTATCCTACCCTGCGTAGTTAAATACAACTGATGCAATCATTGCTATACGTATTTTACCCCATTCTTCAAATGAAAAACTTTTCACTGTCCGGAGATTTCATTATTCGAATTCAACATGCACAAGATCAGATAGTAGAATATTTCTTTTTTTCTCGTCTAGATCCATAATCCTTAATTCTTTGTTCAGTTGATCAATGTAGTGCACATAGCCATAGAGTATGTTGGTTTCACCGTTTTGAAAATAATAAAAATATAACGGCCGATGAAACTCCATCGCTTCACAAATGATTTCGTTCATTTCTTCTATTATTTGTTCATCTAGCACCGGCTTTCCCTTTCTTTGTTCTTCCGCTTTCCAATCACGCAGCTCTTTCACGTGTTCAGGGAGCATCATCGACGTCCATTTAATATTCCCACGATCACGAATCACGTCTCATCCTCTCCTTTCTATGCCTTATGGCCACCAACGAGCTTGCTTCTATGCAACGCTGTTCCTGCCTTTGTGTACGACACAGCGCGAAGTAGCGCATCTGAGCCATACTTCTCTCTTATTGAATCCATTACATAGCCAAGATCTCGCTGTTTCGGACGCTCCGTGTTAAATAAATCCAACTGCACTTCTTCGTCATTGCAAATATTAGAAAGGGTAATGGAAATCTTTCGAACGGTTTTTCTTTCATAAAATTCTTCAAATAACTGAAGACAGACCTGATATACTTCAAGGGTAATCGATGTTGGCCCATTGATACTCCTTGAGCGATGAAACCCACCACCGCCTTCTTCCTTACTGTAACTAATGCCAAGGCCGATGGTTCGGCCTGCTTTCCCCGCCCTTCTCGCACGCCTGGCCACTTCTTCACTCATCTCAAGAATAACGTGCTGAATTTCCTTCTGATCATGGTAATCCCTCAGCAGGATCTGGCTTTTCCCAAAACTCACCTGTCCCTGCATAATTGGAGCTCCCATTTCAGAAAGATCGATCCCCCACGCATGGTGATAGAGCTGATTCCCCATAACCCCAAATTTCTCTTCTAACAGATGAAGCGGATAATGAGCTAGTTGCTTTACGTTCATGATGCCCATACGATTTAGCGTTCGTTCCACCCGCGAGCCGATCCCCCACATTTGACTGAGCGGAGAAAGCGGCCAGAGCTTCTCAGGGATATCCTCGTAAGTCCATTCTGCGACACCGTATTTTTTGGCCTCAAGGTCGAGACAAAGCTTTGCCATCAAAAGATTGGGGCCGATTCCAATCGCACTCGGCAATCCGAACGTTTCACTGATTTCATTCCTAATCTTCTCTGCTACGTCAAATTTATTACCCCATAGTCGTTCTGTCCCATCAATCTGCAAAAACGATTCGTCAACACTATACGTATGGATACATTCTGATGGTACATAACGATGAAAAAGTCTCGTTATTTCCATAGATTGTTTCAAATAAGAAGACATTCGGGCATTTACAATGTGAATTCTCTTATCGTTTGGAATTTCAAATAACCTGCTACCTGTCCGAATACCAAATTCTTTCTTTAGTGCCGGTGAAGCTGCCAGCACTACACTCCCCTGTCGCTCAGTATCACCTACCACCGCTAGATAACATGTGAGTGGATCAAGACCCATCTCTACTGCTGAACAACTAGCATAAAAACTTTTCATATCAATACAAAGGATTGTTTTCATTGGAAACTTAGAATAATCCACCTTCATTCCCCCTCCACACACCAAATAAGAACGTTTGTTCTGTTTTATATATACCCGTATTTTAACCGAATATACGTTCTCTTTACAATAAGTACTTTCTTCCAGTATGGAAATGTCAGTGTTCTCCGCTAAAGTAGCGTGGAACAGCGGAAGGAGAAATGTCATGGCTTCCACTTCATTTACTCGAAAACTTGATAGCAAAGCAGATTACTTTAGAGAGGCTTCGCTAGCTAACAGAAAAAGCGGATTGCAAAAAAACAGGACCAAATGGAAACTCCTTATCAATTGCTCATTCACGATCTTATTTATGAACAAAGCAGCTTATCTCCTGAGCGAGGGCGGTACGTTCTACGGGGTAACCGTAAATGGAATTGGAAAAGACAAGCTCGGGGCTATTTACTACCGCACGCTAACACAATACTTGACTGCATCTTCAAACTTTAGTCAGATGCGATCATCAGCAGTACAAGCTGCAACTGATTTATATGGAGCGGGGAGCTCAGAAGTTCAGTCTGTCAACCAGGCTTTCAATGCAGTTGGCGTTCAATAAAATAATTGACTAGACAGGTAGCCCCAGCTGCCTGTCTTTTTATATTGCTAGGGTTTTTGTAAGCTACCAAACGGGAAAGAAGAAGCTAGATCATTAAAGGAGGAGAAAAAATGGGGATTTTTAAAGAAGACACACTGAAACACGCTCATATTCTTATCACAGGAGCCACAGGCGGTATTGGCTATGAAACGGCAAAAGCTTCTGTACAAGCAGGAGCCGCGATTACAATCACAGGAAGAAATGAGAATAAGCTTAAGCAACTGAAACAGGAATGCGAGCAGCTTTCTTCTGAAGCCAAAGTCGCAAGCTTTCCTGCCGATCTGATAAATGAGCAGGATCGCTCAAATCTTATAAAAAATGCTATTAAACAAAATGGGAACATTACAGGTTTAGTAAATTCAGCAGGTATCGGTGGTGGTGATACACTCGACAAACTAACGGAAGAAGACCTGCGCAAAGTAATGGACCTTAACTACACTTCAACAGTCCTTCTAACTCAACTTGTTTATCAACGTATGAAGGAAAAGAATCAAAAAGGGGCGATTGTTAACCTCTCTTCTCTATCAGGTCTTAGGGGAACATTCGGTAATACAGCATACAGCGCATCAAAGTTCGCAATAACTGGATTCACACAATCTTTTGCACATGAAGCGATTCAAGATGGCATTCGGGTCAATGCTGTGTGTCCGGGATTTGTCGATACGGAGATGGGAAGAAATAGTATCGAAGCAAAAGGAAAAAGAGAGAACAAAAGTTTTGAAGAAGAGCTGAAAACAGTTGAAGAAGCATTACCTTCAGGACGTATTACACAGCCTGAAGAGGTGGCAAACAGTATCATTTACCTTCTTTCTAACGCATCTGAAAACATCGTTGGAGAATCGTTAAAGATATCTGGCGGAAGCGTGATGCGATAAAGAGTATAAGAATTAAACGATTTGAACATCATTGTAAAGCCCCTTGCTTCAATATGAAGCAAGGGGCTTCTAAACAAATTATTTCAGAAATTTAGAATAGATAACAGGTGCTTCCATAACCTCCTCATTCTCCTTATTTAATTCCATTAAAGCTACCTCTCTTATTCTTCCATGTATGATGTCATTTCTTTTTAAGCAGTAGTGAAATACATCAGATAACTTTTTAGGACTCAAATTATTCGCTAAAGTGCAATGAGGAATCCAATTACCTGGTGAATATAAAGAATTTGCACTTCCATTGAATGAACAAAAAAATTTTTGGTGATTAGAATGGAATTCAAGCAATTCACTCGTTACTGTCGGTGACAAAAATAAAGTGCCATAATTCAAAAACGAACCTATCGTGTTAAAAGTAATGTCAATACTAGCTTTGTCTTTATAAAACAGATCTATTTTTCTTATATAATCCTCTGTATTTAAGTACCGATAGCTTCCCAACGTGAGATGAGGCCTTGCATCTTTTACTTCTCTACCATAAGAGGAAAGTGACTTCTCACTTAGCTCTTTCCAGATAGTTTTAATATGTTCCTCTGTCTTTTCATCGAAAAGCGCTGTGAACCAATACATCATACAACCACCTTTAAATGATTTACCTTTTTTCTACACGGTTATTTGATTAATATTCTTCCCTTATCATGTTTCGAATGGTGTCGCACGCAACAGAGCATGCTTAAATCCCGTTACCCTCTTGCTGATATGGAAAAAAGAGGATAACAGAGAAAAATGAAGTGAATTAAAGGAGACAGTCTGTTTAAGTCGAAATAAGAGTAAATAAAGAATTGAGGATAGCTTTAACAATAAGTAGCGGTCCACCTTCCACTGTTGGACCACTTCCCTCCAGCGTGAAGACTATTCAAAAGAAAGAAGGAGGATGATCGGATGGAAAATGAATATTTTGAAATAGGAAACAAAATTTCAACAGAAAAATACACGTTAGGTAAAAAAATTTTTGTACTTCAAGATGAAAGCTACGGCAGAAAGTTAAAGCTCTCCAAAGTGAGAGAAAACCAGATTCTTGACTGGCGAGCAGAGCTTATTGAATATATTGGAAAAGCGCTATACCAGGATTCTGCTAAAATTAAAATCGCTATAAGAGATTGGGCTAAGGCTACAGGGCATCTCGCTATTTCAAATGGCATCCCCCTCGAAGAATCTTTTAGAGTTTTGACGCTTTTTCGACGCGTTAGTTTTGAAGCAGCATTACATGAAATTCAACTTAACTCCCACACCATCTCTTCAATTGAGATCAATAAACGAATTGATTCAATCATCGAAGAAGTTACTTACACGTATAACGATATTTGTATAGCCTACCGAAGCCAAACATTACAACAAGATGGACCACCTTCGGATCACCTTCAAATTAGCTTCATTCCGATTACGGACACCTTCTCTCTCCTCCCGATTTCAGATTCACTGCACGGCAACTATGCCGATATGATGTTGAAAGAAACATTAGACCATTGCTTCGCCCAACAGTTAACCGATATTGTCATTGACCTCTCAGGTGTATCAAATCTAAATCTTACTTCAGTCCACAGCTTGATCCGAATGAATAAGGCCCTTACGTATAGCGGTATTAAGATGTGCCTTTGCGGTATTCAACCTTCAGCGGCATACTCCTTAACTTCAAATGGAATTAATATAAAAGGTTTAACAATCTTCGGCACACTCAAACAGGTCCTTCTTCACAGAGGCATTCGTCAAACACTTCCAGGTTAGTTTCCATACGTTCTTCTACCAAATGAGCCTAAATCATCATCTAACGCTCGCATACACACAAGTATCCGTTAATTTCGTTCCATCTATGGATAAATCTTCGTTTTTAAGGATACCCTCTAACGAAAAACGAAGCCGTTCAGGAATGGCACGACTTCTAACGTTCTCACGATCACACCTAATTTCCACTCTTCTGCATGTAAGGGTTTCATGTGCGAAATCAGTGAGTTTTTCTACCGCTTCCGTCATATAACCAAAACCGCGGTAAGTCGTATCGATCCAATAACCAATCTCAAGTTTTGGAACGTCCCAATCGATATTATGAAATCCTGTTGAACCTATAAATTCATTCGTCTCTTTCAAGAAAACAAGGTACCTCAAGCTTTCACGTTTAAGAAATTTAATATGCGCTTCTCTCGTATTGATTTCAGTTTCTTCGACTGTTGGAACCTCACGTACAAAGCCGAGCCATGGCTTCATTTCCTGAACGGACGACCTGATCGCATGATTGACCACTTTGCCATCGCCAGATTGAGGCATTCTTAAAACCAATCGCTCCGTCTCCAAATGTGTGTCGATGTCCATTAATAATCGATTCATCCCCATTTCCCTCCCAAATGAACTTTAAAAACCAAAACAAAAAACTTTCGTCCTCAAGAATAGACTTCTTGAGGACGAAAGTTAGTCGCGATACCACCTCAGTTTGTTGATATGTCACCAAATCAACCTCATCAGGTACACAGATTGTATACCCTATCTCATTAACGTGAGAACACGTCGCTACTTCTCTTTTAAGTAAAGTTCATAGCGAAGCTCCAAGTCTTTATTCAATAAGTTTGTCCACCTCTTTCTCAGCAACAGGAGGTCTCTGTCTTGAACAATACTTATCTACTCTTCTTTTCATAGCTATTTATTTTATAAAATTAAGATAATTTAAACATTAATTCCAATTTCCGTCAAGTGGAAATCCTTAAAACCCCCTCTGCCAAACTTTTTTTAAGTTTAAATTCTAAAACGGGTAAGCTCGTGTCGACCTTTTCAAAGAGCTTCATTCTTTTACCCATCCAATATCTCTCTATTATTCCTTGCTATATATTCTCTAGAAGCCCTTTCAGATGATGCTTATCAAACATGAGAAAAGACGCTTCTTGAAAATGCGTCTTCTAAAATTCTCTTTGTTCAGTTTAATATGAGCCAGACCACCGATAGAACGATAGCCACAAAAACCCAGAATATTACCGATATGTTGTTCTTCATACGTCACACCCATGCAAGGCGAGATAGTTTACCAATAATTAATTTTCTTTAGAGTATCGCTTTTATCTTTTTTGTGACTGTTTCATAAAAAGAAGGTTCATGAGGTACAAAATGATTTTTCCTTATTTTTTCATCAACTGGTCTCTTTTCTCCCTCAGACAGCATTCTAAATCCCTGAACACGTATGGTTTCAGTCTGACCTGTCCAAAGGTTGTAAAAGTCATTGAATTCAGCCCGAACGATTCCAGAAACTTCTTCTATCTGAAGATGAAAATCATCTAATGTTTTATTATTTCGATACAAGAATACATTCGCAATTTCTTTATCGATCATGTTCTCTTTCTCGATAGCCGCATTCATCACGGTAACCGGAAGCAACTCTTCAAATAAGACCTTCACTCCTATTTCTTCCTCGATTTCTCTGACCCCATCCTCTACCGTTTCATTCGCCAATAAATGACCAGCAGCAGTAATATCATAAAGACCTGGATAATCTTTTTTTGAATCGCTGCGAAGCTGAAAATAAATAGTATCAGTCTCGTTCTCATGACCCACAAACCAGCACTGGAAAACCTCATGCCAGTACCCACTTGCATGTACTTCTTTACGTGTAGCAACACCGATCGGCACCCTATTTTCATCGAAAACCTTTATGTGTTCATCTTCCATACATCTTCTCCTTACAAGTTTTTTACCTAAATGATATAACTTTTAAAGAAAGTTAATACGACCATACAACAAAGAGCATCCACCGATGCTCTTTGTTTAATTTCTATTTTTGATCAAAGAATTTACCAGCTGCTTTCTCAACGAGCCCAGGAGCTGTATGATATAGTTTCGCACCCGCATTCATCCAGCCCGGAAGATTCACTTCGCGCTTACCTTTTTCAATAGCAGAAATAATTTCTCTTGAAACTTTTTCTGGTGAAAGCATCATTTTTTCTACATTTTTTGTATAAGTTCCACTACTATCTGCTATATCAAAGAAATTGGTTTTAATCGGACCAGGGTTGACGGTCGTTACGAAAATCCCATGTGTTTTCACTTCCATCCGCAAGCTATTCGAGAATCCTAGCACCGCATGTTTCGATGCCGAATAGCCAGAGGATTTCGGCGTAGCTAGCTTTCCAGCCTGTGATGCGATATTTACGACATGTCCTTTACCCGATTCGATCATACCCGGGAGAACGTGCGATGTGAAGCGCATTAATCCAATCACATTCACATCAAACATTGCTTCGATGTCTTTCATATCCGCATCTACAAATGAATCAAATTTCCCGAATCCTGCATTGTTAATAAGGACATCGATGGCGGGCATCTCATTGAGAAGTTTCGGCAGGAGTTGATCCACTCGTTCACCGTTGCCAACATCCATCGTCCAAACAGCAGGCGGGTAGCCACCGTCTGACTCAATTTGTTTTTTTACACTCATTAATTTTTCTTCTGAACGAGCAACGAGGATCAGTTTTGAACCCTGCTTAGCGATATCAAGTGCTAGTTGACGTCCAATACCACTTGATGCTCCAGTAATAAGAACCACTTTATTATCCAAATTATTTTTCATATATTCCTCCTCTTACGCTCGATACGAATAAAGCATTTTGTTCTCATTTTTCAATTTCGATATCACGTTCTCTGACTCTAAATAGTCTAAATGCCCGATCGTTTCTGAAAGGGTTAGACCGGTCTGTTTCTTATAAATACCCGGGAAGAGCCTCTGACACACCTCAAAACCTGTTAGCGGCTCGCTCTTAAGAAATGAAGCGACTTTAGCAGAACGCTCTTCTTGCTTTATTAGGCGCTCTTTAATCAATTCATCTGGATTGACTATTGGTTCACCGTGCCCAGTGTAGACGTGTGATACGTGAGCCTCCAACACCTTTTGGTATGAATCCCGCTGTTGAAGTAGCGGCTTTGGTCGCTCTGTTCCTTTCACATACGGTGGCTCAAGGAGAGGGTTAGAGG
The DNA here is from genome assembly GCA_963739655.1 of uncultured Bacillaceae bacterium. Lineage (GTDB taxonomy): Bacteria > Bacillota > Bacilli > Bacillales > Guptibacillaceae > Guptibacillus. Next base: position 443,795 of record CAVUAW010000018.1, read on the forward strand.
ATATATTTTTGATCAAGTGATCGCCAGCGATCATTGTTCTTGTTTCTTCATGCAAAAGAGAGATATGACTTTGCGCATGACCAGGCGTTTCCATAACAGTCCACCCCGGACACCCTGTAATTTCATCTCCTTCAGAGAGATGCACATCGCATATGGCAGGGTCTGTAAAAGCCAAGTAACTTCTCGTATCGCGTACATGATCAAAATATTCTTCACTTACGCCAGCTTCAAGGTAAATACCAGTCATAAACGTTTCATGCTCTCTTAAGAACGAATCACTCATTTGAAGCCAGCGGTCATTTTTCCAATGCCCGAGAACTTTTTTCCCTTGAGATTTGAGCATTCCTACAAGACCAATATGGTCAGGATGATGATGAGTAAGTACAACTTGATCAATGTCTTCGAATGTTAAATCATGGCTTTGCAGCTGTGTCAGAAGTGCCTGCTTCGCCTCAGGAGTTCGAGGACCTGTATCCACAAGAGTGATCGCCTCACCTATTATTACAAAACAATTGACAGGACCAACAGGAAACGGTGTCGGCACCGTGATAGACAATACTTCATTAGCCTTTGTAAGATTCAAATTATCCGCCACCTCTACTTTGCTTTCATCGCTTACTTTACTTCTTATTTTATCGCTCTTCCCTCTATTTGTCATTATAGTAAGATAATTAATTTCGTAATTTTCCAATAATTAAGGTTGACATCTTATAAAATTCATTGCATACTATGTAAAATTAGAATGATCGTTTTGGCTTTGAACGGGATAAGTAAAAGTAAAGGCGCGTGTCAGAGAGAGGAATTCATTGGCTGAAAGATTCCTTAAAACGTCGTCAGCTTTGAACCTGCCCGGGAGCCTGCTGTGGAAACACAGCCGCTTCCCTCGTTACAGGGATCACGAGGATATCAATATGATATCAAACAAAGGTGGTACCACGGATTACGCCCATTCGTCCTTTAAATATGGATGAATGGGCGTTTTATATGGAAAGGATGGGAAGATGGAACGAACAGATATTGGTTTTCTCGGTGCTGGATCTATGACAGAAGCGATGGTTGAAGGAATGATTTCGCAAGAATTTGTGAACCCCCAAAAACTTATAATTTTAAACCGTTCCAATTCCCAGAGACTTGATGAGCTAGAAAATAAGTATTCTGTTCAAACCACACAAAATACAGAAGAACTGCTTAAACGTACAAACATTCTCGTTCTAGCCATGAAACCAATGGATGCTTCCAGCGCACTCGAGAATATTCAACCATTCATCACACATGACCATCTCATTATCTCTGTTCTAGCAGGTATTACCACTTCATATGTTGAGGAAGTAATTGGACTGCGAATCCCAGTTGTACGTGCAATGCCGAACACATCTGCTGCAATTGGCTTTTCAGCAACTGCGCTTTCTCCAGGACGGTTCGCAACAAAGGTACACCTTTCCTTTGCGGAAAAGTTATTTGATACGATCGGTACAGTCGTTCACGTTGGAGAAGAAAAGCTTGATGCGGTTACAGGGGTATCTGGGAGTGGGCCAGCATATTTCTATTACATGGTGGAGTGTATGGAGAAAGCAGCCATACTTAACGGAATTGATGAAGAAACAGCTCGCTCGTTAATCATTCAAACAATCAATGGTGCTGCAAAGATGTTAAGTCGAACAGACCAACAAGCTTCTCTACTAAGAGAACAAGTAACAAGTCCAGGAGGCACTACTCAAGCAGGATTATCTATCCTCGAAGAATACAGATATGATGAAGCTGTATCAGCTTGTATCACCGCGGCTAAACGACGTTCGGAAGAGTTAGGAAAAATTTTCGAAAAACAGAATGAATGATTCACAGTTGACCCGTCAGCTCGCAATGACGGGTTGAATCTTTTTCAAAGGTAATAAAATCGTTTGTACAAAAGATAAAAAAGAATCTTCTCTTTTTTCTCTAAACGCTTCTCTTCTGCACATCTACACATAACTCTTTAAGATGGTTCAATGCTTCTTCACTATCCATCCCAGTTGCAATAAGAGTCATCGGTCCGAAATGTCCAGTTAATCGTCCCATGCTTAAGATACTTTTCGCATTCAATTTCTTTCCTTCTACTTCCACAATAATATAGCTGCTAAAGTAATTTGCACTTTTAACAAAATCCATTATAAAGGCCATCGTTACTTTCCCTGTGATCAAAACGGTTTCAGTGAAAGTCATCTTAACATCCTCCTTAGATTTTCATACAACCGTTTGCACTCTTTTATTTTGACACCCTAATTTGTTAATCGCAACACTATTGGGACCTTTTCTTACACAACTTTACACTTTCCTCATATCATATGGTAGATAATCTAACAATTTGCTTATTTACCTCAAATTGTTGTGCTATAATAATACTAGATTGCCAGTTTCATTGACTTCAATAGTATATGTAGCGGTAGCTGCATTATGAATATGTTCATAGGGAGTGACTGCAGATGTCTTACAAAGATAAAAAAGTCTTACCAATCGGATCTGTCAGTGAGTTAACCGGACTATCTCTAAGAAAAATCCGCTACTACGAAGAAAGAGGCCTTATCCTACCGGAACGGTCAGGTGGGGGAACTCGTAAGTTCTCGTTTACGGACGTAGAGAAATTAATGGATATCGCTAACCAGATTGAAGATGGGATGCAAACGTTCGAAATCAAGAAATTGTATAAGAAAGAAAAACAAAAAGATAAAGACAAGATCAGAGATGAAATGATTCGTGGCCAGCTTAATGCTGCATTTAAAATGACGAAATAAAGTGAACCTTTCACCAGAATGAGCTTTCGTTCATTGCCCCCCTTTCAAATGGTTAGTTGAACCCATATTGGACCTTAAGAGCGGGAATATAATCAACTACAGACGCTATGCGTCTGTTTTTTTGTTCAACTATCCGTTTAAAACATACGCTACCGGGTATATAAATTGATGTGGAAAATAATTCGAGTATTAAAGGAGATGTTGAACGTGAGTTTTCATTATACCGTTAAAACATCAAAAACGGTTGAAGAAGCTGTTCAAACTTTAAGCGAAGTATTACAGGAAGAAAAATTTGGTGTATTATGGGATTTCGACCTTTCTGCAAAATTGCAAGAAAAAGGAATGGACTTCAATACCCCTTATCGCGTTTTAGAAGTTTGCAATCCAAAAGAAGCAGAGCGCGTACTAAACGAAGATAAACAAGTTGGTTACTTTCTCCCATGTAAAATCGTCATTTTTGATGACGACGGCCAAACTAAGATCGGAATGCCTAAACCAACAACGCTATTAAGCTTAACAGGTGATGATAAGCTAAATGAAATTGGTAGCGATATCGAAAAACGATTGATTTCTTGCATTGAAAGCAGTAAATAAGAACCGAATGCTCTGCTCCCCTCCTATGGAAGGGGAGCTTTTTATATGCAAATAAAGCGAAGCAAGTGAAGATTTTAGAGGAAGCTAATGGAGAAGAGCTACCTGAAGAATGCAGGCATATTGGTAAATGAAGGTGATCTCTACTAAGATCACCTTCTTTGTGTTTAACTATGAATGTTCATTCGGTTCATATCGGTATTTTTTCAAGTCCACCTTTCCTCTTGAAGTAAATACAACTCCTTCCGCCTCCAACATCATTCTTTGGTCAACTGAACCTTCCTCACTCTTAATCGCTATCTCTCCTTTTGCATTGATTACGCGATGCCAAGGAATGCTGTATTTTGTACTCATTGAATGTAGGATTCGCACCACCTGTCTAGCTCCTCGAGAATTGCCAGCATGGCTAGCAATTTGCCCATAGGTCATCACATTACCAGATGGAATGTTTTGAATGATATCTATCACACTTTCAGTAAACTTCTCCATTATTTCCACCCTCTATTATATATAAGCTTTATTTCAACTATATCAAATGATCATTTGCCTATGGGAAAAAAAGCGTCTTCTTCCTTTAAATGAATAAAAAACAACGATTGCTTAAAACTAAGAGCAGTACGCTATTGCAAAGGAGTTCATTTCTCATGGATAAACGCTTAATCGATTGGCCAACGTTTTTCGGTGCTTTAGCTTTATTACTTTTGGTTACGGTTCCACTCGTACTCTTCCCTGAAAGCGGAAAAGAGGTTGTAAATAAGGCGAATGAATTTATAACCACCCAATTTGGTGTACTCTATTTAATTGTTGGACTAGGCATATTTTTCTTTTTAATTTATGTCGCATTTAGTGATAACGGACGCGTTAGACTGGGAGAAGAAGGAGAGCGTCCAGAATTCAATAATTTCTCATGGGCTGGTATGCTTTTCTGCGCCGGGATTGGATCAAGTATCCTTTATTGGGGAACGATTGAGTGGGCTTATTATTATCAAGGGCCTCCATTCGGAATCGAGTCTGGCACTAAGGATGCCATTCTCTGGGCGAGTACGTATGGGATATTCCATTGGGGACCAATTGCATGGGCAATATACACATTACCAGCTTTGCCTATGGCTTATTTCTATTACGTGCGCAAAAAACCTGTTCTTAAAATTAGTGAAGCTACCCGACCATTGATTGGCAATTATGCTGATGGGCCACTCGGTACAATCATTGACGTTCTATTTATGTTTGGATTACTCGGAGGAGCCGGGACGACGCTCGCACTTGGAACACCCATGATCGCCGAAGGGATTAATGCATTAACTGGTATTACGGTTACGATGGTTTTAAAAACAATGATTCTCGTACTAGTCACAGCCATTTTTGCTATCAGTGCTTATTCAGGCTTGAGAAAAGGCATTAAAGTACTCTCAGATATCAATTTAATTCTCGCCATTTTTCTTTTGCTCTTCGTTCTAATATTTGGTCCAACCCGCTTTCTCGTAGAAACAACAACAAACAGCGTAGGTTTATTGTTAGATAATTTCTTTCACATGAGTACATGGACTGAACCGTTCAATGCCCTTGGACCCTATAATAAAACAGGATTTCCTGAGAGCTGGACAGTTTTCTATTGGGCATGGTGGCTCGTCTATGCACCATTCGTTGGGCTATTTGTAGCCAAAATCTCTCGAGGCCGTTCCATAAAGCAAATGATTCTCGGAACGATCGGATACGGGACATTCGGAAGCCTTCTCTTCTTCGGTATACTAGGAAATTATGGTCTTCATATGCAACTAACCGGAGAATTCGATGTGATTGGGGTTTTGAATGATCAAGGTGCACCGAGAGCAATCATAGAAACGATTGGACAGCTTCCCCTATCATGGCTCATGATATTTGTATTTGTCGTGTTAGCCATCATCTTTCTTGCAACGACATTTGATTCAAGCTCATACATTCTTGCATCCGTTGTACAAAAAGAGGTAGAAGACGAACCGCTTCGCTGGAACCGACTTTTTTGGGCATTTGCGCTATGCTTAATGCCGCTCGTCCTCATGTTCGTTGGTGGACTGAGCACGCTCCAAACCGCCAGTATTGTCGGAGGATTTCCACTTCTCTTTATCATGATCATGCTTGGGTGGTCATTTATGCGGGCATCAACGGAGGATATCAAAGCATCTGAACACTATGAAACAAAAACATTCTCATTAAATTACAAAAAGATTTTACAAACAATTAAACGCAGAAAGAGAAAGCAAGAAGAATCAAAGGGACCTGTGGATGCTCATTTTGAGGAAGAGAAAAAAGACGAATAACAGTCACCAAACACAGTATTTGAATATACTCTGAATTGGCTGAGCTGATCACTTAGAATAATTGATAAAATTTCCATATTGAAATTCATATTGACACCGACACTTCAGCATGATAAAAATTGAATAACTCTAAAATAATTGAACTGCTTTGAAGGAAAATAAGTAGCTACCTTTTCCCTGTTAAAGAGAGCCGATGGTTGGTGTGAATCGGTACACAATTGGACGCGAATTTCATTTCTTGAGCTTCTTTTGTGCCTAACAAAAGACGGTGAAGATCGTTACACAATCAAGTGGTGAGTATTTTTTACTTACAACCAGGGTGGTACCGCGATGTGAATCGTCCCTACGGATAACGTAGGGACGATTTTTTTGTGTCGATAACGTGATTAGCATTCAATGAAAAAACGAAAGGAGAATAAGCATGAGTCAAAATGAGCAATGGTCTTCGAGGCTTGGTTTTATTTTAGCCGCAGCAGGGTCCGCGATTGGACTTGGGGCAATATGGAAGTTTCCTTACACCGCCGGTCAAAACGGAGGTGGGGCATTTTTTCTTATCTTCATCCTATTTACACTAATACTCGGTCTCCCCTTACTCCTCGCTGAATTTTCAATAGGTAGGACAGCTCAAAGCAATGCTGTTGATTCATACAAAACCATTGCACCAAAATCAAAATGGTATCGCGTCGGAATTATGGGAATGATTACCTCTTTTATTTTATTATCGTTCTATAGCGTAATCGGCGGTTGGATTATTTCTTACTTATTTAAAGCTCTGACAGGAGAGCTAACTGGTTTATCATCCGAAGAGTACGCAGAAGTGTTTGGTGCTACCATTTCAAACACATTCATTAGCGTTCTCGCGCAATTTGTGTTTATTATCTTAACCATCCTCGTCGTTGCCAGAGGTGTTGAAAAAGGAATTGAACAGGCGAGTAAAATCATGATGCCGGCATTATTTCTTCTCTTCATTATTCTCGTTGTTCGAGCCGTCACACTCGAAGGTGCAATGGACGGAATCGTCTTCTTATTGCAACCTGACTTCTCAAAAGTGACGTCACAAACGGTTCTTGAAGCGATGGGCCAATCATTCTTTACTTTAAGCGTCGGCGTATCTGTCATGGTAACGTATAGTTCCTATTTACCAAAGACACAGAGTTTACCTCGCTCGGCATTTTCGATTGTAGGAATGAATATTTTCATTGTATTGTTGGCAGGTCTTGCGATTTTCCCTGCAGTTTTTGCTTTTGATCTCGAAGTAGGTGCTGGACCAGTTTTGCTATTCAACGTGCTTCCAACAGTATTTGCTCAATTGCCATTTGGGATGTTATTCTTTATTGCATTTTTAGTCCTGTTCTTATTCGCCGCCTTAACATCAGCTTTCTCAATGCTTGAAATTATTGTATCGGTTATTTCTAAAGGAGAGCTTGAGAAGCGTAGGAAATGGGCGTGGATTGTTGGACTAGCAATTTTTATTGCTGGTGTCCCCTCTGCTCTATCATATGGAGTATTAAGCGATGTGAAGTTGTTTGATAAAACCATTTTTGACCTTGCTGACTATGCTGTTAGCAACGTCCTGTTGCCGGTAGGTGCCCTACTTATTGCACTATTCGTTCCACTTAAAATGAAAAAAACAGCCCTCTATGAAGAATTGAAGCGTGGTAGTGGATTGAAGAAAGGGTTATTTGAAACCTGGTATTTCCTTATCCGTTTCGTTGCTCCATTGCTCATACTTTTCGTTATGCTAGATGTGCTCGGGATCTGGTAGATTTACGCAGAAAACCTCACCGTGGATGGTGAGGTTTTCTTATTAGATTAAATTTCACATCAACCATCTTAATCGTCTGTTGGAGCTGCTTGTTTTGGTTCACCTTTGAGATCGAAATAGGCTTTGAATAATCGTTTTGCAATATTCTTATTTACGGGTTCTCCATCGTCGTTCATGTCCGGCACAACGACCGCAAGTGCAATTTCTGGGTTTTCATAGGGAGCATACCCAACGAAAGTTAGGTTATACTTATCACCGATTTGAGCAGTCCCCGTTTTCCCAGCATGGGTGTAGTTCTGGCCTTTAAAATATTTCGTTGCCGTACCATTACTTCCATTCGTAACTCTCCATAGCCCATTTTGAACTCTGTTAATATCACTTTCACTCATTTGAAGGTGATTCAGTACATTCGTATCGAATTGATCCACGATAATATTGGAAAGACCATCTACTTTAGATGCTTCATGCACTTCTTTTAGAAAGTGTGGCTGAATCCTTTTCCCATCAGTTGCGATAGTTGAAATGTACTGCGCCAGTTGTAACGGCGTATACGTATCAAATTGACCAATCATTAAATCCATCAAATTACCAATTTGCTTAATACCTCCGTTGATTCCTTTCGTTTCAATCGGCATATCGATCCCTGTTTTGGTACCAAGTCCAAATTGATTAAAGTAGTACCGTACTTCATTATAGGCATTTGGATCCCACGGAATACCTGCTGTTCTCGGAACGTAATCATAATTAGCAATCTTCATAGCGATACGGAACATGTAGACATTCGATGAACGCTCTAAAGCAGTAACATCATTGACATATCCAAGTTTTGCGTATGAAGCCTTAGGTTGCCCACTGGCTATCATTATTGGCGTATCATAAAGCGTTGTTCCATGGCCGATAACACCGGTCTGGTAACCGGTCAATACTGAAGCACCTTTCACAGAAGATCCCATAGCATACGCTTCTGATAACGTTCCATAGGAGTATTCAACATAATCATTTTCCTTAGAGCTATACTTTGTCCCTCCAAATGACAGAATTTCACCCGTATTTGGATTCATCGCAACCGCGAAAGCCCGATCAGCTGAATAGTTCCCCTTCGCTCTCGCGCTACCTAGCTCTTCTTCTAGAATAACTTCAAGCTCTTTTTGTAAATCAATATCAACCGTTAGAACAAGATCATTTCCGCGCTTGCCTGGGATTACTTCAGGCTCCCCGACCGGCTTCCCAGACTTGTCTGTCACGTACTTCTTCATCGCTTTTTGCCCTCTTAATAAATCCTCATACTGATTCTCAAGATAGCTAATTCCAACCAGGTCATTTGGTTCGTATCCCTTCATCGTATAGGCTTCTAACGATTCCTTTGGGATTTGTCCGAGATTACCGAACATCGTTTCCATCGTTTCACCGTAAGGATAGATTCGCTCAGCATCAGACGCAATATCAACCCCCGGTAATTTTCCAAGGTTCTCACTAACTTTAGCAATTTCTTCTCGAGTCAGGTCTTTTTTAATCGATTGAGAAGATAGCGCATATCCAGTATCCATCTCTCGTTTGATCGCTGCGACTTTAAATTCATCTTTGTTGGTTGTAATCTCCTTAAGATCCTGCTCAGTAATTCGATCGATTTGAAGCTGATAAGCGTTTTTGGAAGAAAGATCTGTCCACTCTTCATCAGTCAATTTCGCTTTCGCTTTTTCTGGTCTTGTAATAATCCAGAAATCTTTCAAATCTCGCTCAGTCACTTTGTCAGTATCCATTTCAATGATTTCAGCTAACTTACGAGAAACTTCCAGTCTTTCTTGCTGTTTCGTGTTCTGACTTCTGGTATAGGTCAACGTGAAAGTTGGTTCGTTATCTACAAGCACTCTGCCATATCGATCATACATCTTCCCTCTTGGTGCTGACGATTTCGCAGTCACATTTTCCGTTTGCTCTGAGATTCTCTCAAAATCTTCGCCTTGAACGATTTGAATAACACCTAATCTTAAAATCAAAATAGAAAACAGTAAAAACACAAAAAGAAATAAAATATTCAACCGAAACGGCACGTGTGTTTTTTTCATTTTTTCTTTAATCATTGAGTGCCCCCTCAAGGATTTCCTTATCTTACCAACTATCATAACACAGGTTTATTAGGACTATTTTCCTTAAAAGTGAAAAAATTCAACTAATCTAAAAATAGAGACCGCTTACATCCCTATAAGTAATGACGAGTTAGATGGTAAAATTGTTTCAAAATAAACATATGAGATTTTGAAAGTTGCATCGTTACTCGTCCATATAATAAAAGAGTGTAGCTAAGCTACACTCTTTTCAAAACAATACATACCATTGTCGTACTTTATAAAAAACATTACAATATCGGGGATAGTAATCTTGAAATTGATTCCTTAAATCGAATCCACATCGACCGTTCATGATAATTTTCAACAGTTAGTTCATAACTCTTCTCCATATCTTCAATGAAAATTCGCTCCAATTGTCTCGTAAGTTCTTCATCATAAATGAACGCATTTACTTCGAAATTAAGCCTGAAGCTTCTCACATCGATGTTAGCAGTTCCAACTGAAGAAATTTCGCCGTCTACGGCAATGGTTTTGGCATGAATGAAACCATTTTGATAAATATACATCCTTGCACCCGCCTTAAGCAGTTCACCAACGTAAGAATAAGTTGCCCAATACACAAAAGGATGATCAGGTTTATTCGGTATCATTAGTCTGACGTCTACCCCACTGAGCGCAGCGATTCGAAGCGCATCCAGCAGACTGGCATCTGGAATAAAGTATGGCGTCTGGATAAAGATTGTTCGCTTTGCAGAAGTGATCAGTTTAATATATCCATTCTTAATTTGCTCCCATTCCGAATCAGGGCCGCTACTAACAACCTGGACACCAGCTTTTCCAGGTGATGAAACAATTGGAAAATAGCATGCTTCATAACCTACTTTATTCCGTGCTGCATGATTCCAATCCAATAAAAACCTAGTTTGCATCGCAAGGGTTGCGCTTCCTTCAATTCGAAGGTGAGTATCTCGCCAATACCCAAATTTTGCGTTTAGCCCGAGGTATTCATCTCCAACATTAAACCCACCAACATAACCAGTAACACCATCAATGATCACTAGTTTTCTGTGATTCCGATAATTTAATCGGGTGTTTACGTATGGAATACGCGATGGGAAAAAGACTTCAACTTCTCCCCCTGCTTCAATCAGCTCCTTAAAAAATCTCTTCCGTGTTTTTCTTGAACCCATTTCATCATAAAGAAGTCGAACTTTTACACCTTCTCTCGCCTTCATCGCAAGCTTCTCTACAACCCTCTTTCCAAGATTATCTTTCTGGATAATATAGTATTGAAAGTGAATATGATCTTCTGCACTTTCAATATCTTTAAGAAGCGAATCGAACTTCTTTTCTCCATCAGTGAACACTTTAATTGAATTATCCTGAGTGAGAACAGCGTCATCGTTAACAAGATGCATATAAATAAGATCTTTATGCTTTGCGATCTCTTCATGTCTGAATGGATAGACTCCATCCTTTATTTCACTTACTTGTTCTTCAATCAAATCTTCAATGCCGACTTTTTTAATATTTTCCCAATCAAACAGCCTTCTTCGACTTAAGTTCTGCCCGAATACTAAATACATAATAAAGCCAAGTAGAGGGATAAAAAGCAAAACCATTAACCACGCCCAGGTTGCACCTGCATCTTTCCTTTCGAGAAAGATAACTAGGGCAGCAAATACAAGGTTTAATACAAATAGAATCCCTAACAAAATCGATATAATATGCATAAATAAAAGCTCCTTTAACGAACAATAGAAGGATTGAAAGCTGTTAAGCTTATTCCGACTCACTTCAGTTTACCTTATTTCTTTCAGGTTATTAAGTTTTATTCACGAACACATCTAATCTACACGACCCAAATAAATATTTTCACTTTTGCAAAAATATGTTTATTTACAAACATTAAAAAAGTAAACTATAGGTAATAAACGAAAGGAGGAACTTAAATGATTGGGAAACCCCTTCATTTTGATGGAAGCACTGGCCATTCTGCAACTTCGACGCAAGTGCAAAAGGAACCATTTAAACTAACAGATGAAATCAGAAAGTGCATCAGTTGCAATCCATATCAGTTACCTCAAGGGAAATAAGTGATATAGAAGATTTGCCAATCTGGCAAGTCTTTTTCTTTTATCGTGTGATTTCCAAAACCGGACCCATTTGCATAAAAAATCCACATCATTCTTGAAAATAGCATTTTCTTTAGATTCTATTGATGAGAATGGTCAATTAAAACTATATATTTTAAAATTAGCTTAGCCTAAATAATAGGGCTAAGCAGATTAGTTGATTCATTACTTTATCTCCTATACAATTTACTTTGAATTAAGAATATCTTAATCCAAGACAATAGTCACCAAGATGAAAGGAATGGATCTAAAAATGGCAAAAGTTTTGTACATCACAGCACACCCGCACGATGATACACAATCTTACAGTATGGCAGTAGGTAAGGCGTTTATCGACACTTACAAAAATGCGAATGAGAATGATGAGGTCGTTCACCTCGATCTATACCGTGAACATATTCCACAAATCGATGCTGACGTTTTCAGCGGCTGGGGAAAACTTCAGTCCGGAAAAGGATTCGAAGAGTTGTCAGCAAGTGAACAGGAAAAAGTGCAACGCCTCAATGAATTAAGTGAAGAATTCATCGCTGCAGATAAATATGTTTTTGTAACACCACTCTGGAATTTCTCTTTTCCTCCAGTAATGAAAGCTTATTTTGATTCTGTTTCTGTAGCTGGTAAAGCGTTTAAATATACAGAAAATGGACCAGTTGGTCTTTTAACAGATAAGAAAGCAATCCACATTCAAGCTCGTGGTGGCGTGTATTCCGAAGGTCCTGCTGCTGAAATGGAAATGGGCCATCGCTACTTCACTACTATGATGCAATTCTATGGCGTTCCAAATTATGAAGGTCTGTTTGTTGAGGGGCACAATGCAATGCCAGATAAAGCTCAAGAAATCAAACAAAACGCCATTGAACGTGCAAAAGACGTGGCGCATACATTCTAAACGCTCTTCAATAGTTAAACATAACGACACAAAACCAGCTGATACACTCAGCTGGTTTTGTGTTGTTATACAACATCGTAACCCTGCTCTTCTATCGCTTCATTCAAAGCTGAAGTAGATACCTTATTTGAATCAAAAGTTACGTCGGCATGACCTTCTTCTAGGTGTACTTCAACTGCTGATACTCCTTCGAGTTCCAATAGAGCTGAACGAACTGCCGTCCTACAGTGTTCACATGTCATCCCTTTAATGTTCATCGTCATTTGTTCCAATGCAAACTTCTCCTTCCTTTTCTTTATCTACAACTATTATTCCCTAAAGATTTCAGTTGCTAACAAAGTTCGACCAAATAATAATGAGCTCTAACAGTGTGAACTTGATTTTACGTAAATCCATTCATTGAGGTGAAACAAGCTGTACGTATATTCGGCTATTTCGAGAATTGTTGTATCACTTTCATTAACTCCTCAATATGATGTTCACCTTCGCCCTCTTTAACTGCTTGAGATACGCACGTTTTGGTGTGCCTTTCAAGTAGTGTGTAGCCCACCTTTTTTAATGCAGCCTGCACGGCAGATATTTGCACGAGAACATCCACACAATAGCGATCTTCTCCGACCATTTTTTGTAAACCTCTTATCTGTCCCTCAATCCTCTTCAAACGATTTTGCATAAGTTGTTTTTCTTCGTCCGAACGTGTTTCATATGGCTTTTTTTCAGGCTGCATCGTCATTTCAAATTTCTCATTGTTCACTACCAGCCCTCCTAATTTTACAAGTGTTATGTCCAGTATACCGATGAACCTATCAAAAAAACAGTATGACTAGTTCGTCATACTGCCCTTTGAATTCGCTGCCCATAGGACCCACCATATTAATAACGGCTGAAATAATAATCTGACCCAAAGAAGAACCTGATTCGCTTCTTCCTGACCTGGGGCAGGGATTCCTGCAATTGCAGCATAGACATTAGCCGGGAAAATAACGATTAAATAGATTGCTGACCAGAACCTTGCCTGTTTGCGCGTACCAGGAAGAAGAAGGAGAACAGCAAGAGTGATTTCAAGGAGACCGGTGATGTAAATAAGACCGAGCCTTAATGGAACCCAATCAGGCAGCATAGCCGCAAATCCTTCACCCTGAACAAAGTGAGCTATTCCTGCAAACACAAAAAAGAAAGCAAATAATACAAGTGCTATGATACGAATCGATTTTTTCATACAAGACTCCTTTTCACTTCGATTCTTTCAACCCACCATGAAAGGGCAATAAAAACTCTCTGATGGAAGTTTGACTATATCATAGCAAATAATACTTCTTTACATGAAATGGAACGCTTAGCGAAGAAGTTGGTTTATTGCATATGGAAGCATATCATGCAGTGTTTCAAAAGAATAGGTTAACTCAAGTCGCTCTGTCCACTTATGTGCATCTTTTCCCTTCGGCCCAAGATTCATGACAGGAACCTTTAGCTGTTCTAGCGCATCAAGGGGTAAATTATACGATTGCCCATACATTGGCATATTATCCATTAATGGCTTAATCGTTTCTTTTGTTCGCTCAAGTCCTACAAAGCTCAAATCAGATAACCCAGGAAAATAATGCTGCGGCTTAAGGGTAACCTGATGTCTTGATTGACTATATTCCACCACACGCTTAATCGTTTCTTGAATGAATGAGTTATGACGCGATGAAACGGCTGGATAAAAAGGCGGATTATAGAATAATACAATCATAGGACCATCATCTTTACATAAAGCAGCAAGATCAAATACCATTCTAGTTGAAAGATCTCGATCCCCAAGATCTTTAAAGTTGGCGGTAATGTAATCCTGGCGACGCTTAATCTCACCCTCTCCAAAAAGTTCAACCGCCCGTTTCAATAGTTCTTCATACGTTAATACATTAATACGGAAAGGTTTGGGTGCATACCTTTGAAGCTTAGAGAATTCTGTAGCTTTCGTTAGATAGTTTTCTTCAATTCTCTTTGCTGCTATTTTAACTGCCTTAAGCAATTTATCAGTAATGTCTTGAATACTACTCTCCATGCCAAGAACATTAAACAACGTAACTCCAACATGAGGAATTTGAACAGAGTATTCTTCTTTTAAATCTTTTTGCATCAAGTTAGTCGGTGGTGGAGTGACCTCTCCATCGATCACTTCACAAAAATCAGAATTAAGCTCAAGCTCTCGTGTGACTTCCGCAACCATATAATTCGCATTTAAACCAGAAAACGGCTCCCCAACATGAGTTTCTTGACCATAACAGAAGAACCCCGGAAGAAGCTTCCCAATCGAGCCAGAGTAGATATACATATTCTGGTCACCTGGATATTTAGTAAATACGGGTTCTGAGTTCAAACACGCCGTAAATTCAAGATCATATTGTTTAGCCATATCCACAAGCACGGGAACAGCTTCAATCATTCCGAGAGAGTTAACTTCCTCATCTGGCACAGTAAGAAGTAAAATGTTCCCGTCAAAAGCCCCTAAACTCGCTTTTTCAAGCATGCTCATTTGAAGCGCAAGTCCGGCTTTCATATCCATTACGCCTCGCCCAAATAGCCATTCACCTTCTTCAAGGTCCTTTTGAACATCTTCTGGCACCTTTTCGAGATTTTTATATACTTCATCTGTCAAATCGTACGGGCTAAAAGCCAAATTCTTGAACTGACCGTAATCTTCTACGTCAACAACATCAAAATGACTAATTAATATTACCGTCTTTCTAGATTCTTCATTCTTTACAAGACCAGTTACAAAAGAACGACCATCACTTGTAGGATGGAGTGCAAGCATTTCAGGGTTTTGTTGAAAATAAGACAAATCCTGAAGCTGCAGATGAATGTATTCTGCAAGAGCAACTTCAGGATAAGAACCCGTTACACTCTGGTGCTCAACAAGTCTAGATAGCAAATACATCAAGGTTTCCTTTGTTTGCCACTTCCCCATCTAATCGCCCCTTTATGTCTGTTATTTTTGCAAACATCACCTGTTTTTGGTAGGTTTAATGGGAATAGACGGACTTTTATGAAATCTCTATCCGCTTATCATATTTTATACATACAAATCCCGAAAAGACCAGAAGAAATGGGGTAGACCATGACAATCATTTTTGCTCACAGAGGGGCTAGCAAACAATGCCCTGAGAACACTTTGAGTGCTTATAAACGCGCTGTAGAAATTGGTGCAGGGGGAATCGAGATCGATATACAACTCTCAAAAGATGGCATACCAGTTGTCATTCATGATCGAACCCTGAAACGCACGACATCTGGCAGAGGAATCGTGACGGAAACAAACTTCTCTGACCTGAAAAACCTTGATGCTGGAAGCTGGTTTTCTTCTGCTTTTATGGATGAACGTATTCCTTCTCTAGAGGAAGTTCTGATTTGGGCTTCGGACTACTCTGATCTGTGCCTGAACATAGAATTAAAATATTATAGTGCCAATGATGACAAACTAGCAAGAACAGCCATTCCGCTTATTAAACAATACCGCTCAGATAAGAACACCATGATTTCAAGCTTTGAACATGACCGTCTGATTGATGTTCATAAACTATGGCCTAAGTTAGAAACCGCCCCCCTCTACAAAGGTAATCTGTATGAGCCCTGGCACTATGCAAAAAAATTAAAAGCAAATGCTGTTCATCCTCAATATAAGTCGCTACACAAATCTATTGTTAAAGAAATAAGATCACATGGTATTAAGGTTCGACCATACACGGTCAATGAAGAAAAATGGATCAGACAATTTTTAGAATGGGAAGTCGAGGGTATTATGACCGACGTTCCCGACCTTGCACTTAATATTATGCACAACAAGCAAATTTCCCAGCAAACACAGCCCTGGTGGAAGAACTTATGGAGCGCTATAACAAGATAAAGCATGATTTAGGACTACTATTCTTGCACATGCTATACTTTTAGAGGCACGAAAGAAGGAATAAAGGAGAGATAAGATGTCATCAGCATTATTTACACCATATACAATTAAGAACGTCACTTTTCCGAACCGAATTGTTATGAGCCCAATGTGCATGTATTCGTGCAACGCAGAAGACGGAAAAGCGACAAGCTTCCATTATACGCACTATACTTCCAGAGCTGTCGGTCGTACCGGTCTCATTATTACAGAAGCTGCAGCGGTTACAGAACAAGGACGAATTTCTCCTCAAGACCTTGGTATTTGGAGTGATGTGCATATTGAAGGATTAAAGACGATTGTTCAACTTTCTCAAGAGCAAGGAGCAAAAGTCGGCATCCAACTTGCTCACGCCGGACGAAAGGCTGTTCTAGACGGTCCGATCATCGCCCCATCTGCGATCCCATTCAATGACGATATGAAAACTCCGGAAGAAATGACTACTGAACAAATCAACGAAACCATCCTTGCCTTCAAAGAAGGTGCAAGACGTGCGAACGAAGCTGGTTTCGATGTCATCGAGTTGCACGGTGCTCACGGCTACTTGATCAATGAATTCCTATCCCCATTAACGAATAAACGTAATGACGAATACGGTGGTTCAAAAGAAAACCGCTATCGCTTCTTAAGAGAAGTTATATCTGAAGTTAACAAAGTTTGGAGTGGACCACTATTTGTGAGAATTTCTGCAGAGGAATATCATGAAGATGGAAATAGAATCGAAGACTTCGTTTACTTTGCTAAGGAGATGAAAGAACAGGGAGTTGATCTTGTAGACTGCAGTACTGGCGGTGTAGTACCAGCACGTATCAACGCCTTTCCTGGATATCAGGTGACTCATGCAGAACGAATTCGAAAAGAAGCGAATATCTCTACAGGAGCTGTTGGGTTAATTACTCACCCTCTTCAGGCAGAAGAAATCATTCAAAATGATCGTGCTGATCTTGTCTTACTTGCACGAGAACTCTTAAGAGATCCTTACTGGGCAAGAACAGCAGCAGATGAGCTCAGCGCTGAAATCCAAGCCCCCAAACAGTATGAGCGCGGTTGGAATTAAAACTATATCGATACTGTGATAAATAGTATTGACCATTGAAAAAAGCTGGCTCATGAGCCAGCTTTTTTCAATGGGATTTGGAAGGTCAGTTGATCTTCCACAATATCCGTATTTCCAAAGATTTTTCTTGCTTCTTCAAGCAGGGTTGGAATATCCTTGTCCTGATACCGTGAGCTGATATGATTTAATAACAGCTTTCCTACTCCTGCCTTCTTAGCAATACGGGCTGCTTGGGTGGTAGTCGAATGGTAATACTCCTTTGCAAGTGACGTCTTTTCATCGGAAAATGTCGCTTCATGAACGAGCAAGTCTGCACAATCAGCAAACGCCACTGTTTTACTTGTATACCGTGTGTCACCACAGATTACGACATGACGCCCCTTAATCGTTGGACCAATTACCTCATCTGCATGAACGATTGTGCTGTCGTCAAGTTCAATTGATTCTCCATTCTTAAGTTTTTTGTAGATTGGTCCAGGTTGAACACCAAGCTTCATCAGTTTCTCAGCATTTAGAGCACCAGGTTTATCTTCTTCTTCTATTCGGTACGCATAACTATCAATCCCATGTTCAAGAAGTGTTGTTCTGATCTCAAAGCCATTTTCCTCAACATGAGTTCCATCTTCTATTTCTTCTACTCGAAGCGGATACCTTAAATGAGTCTTACTTACAGTTAGTGCACATTCAATAAATTCCTTAATGCCAGCTGGACCATAAACAACAAGTTCTGCTTCCCCTCCCTGAAAGGAACGACTGCCAAGAATACCGGGCAATCCAAAAATATGATCTCCGTGCAAATGCGTTATGAAAATTTTGTTTATTCTACTAAGTGTAATAGAGGCTGATAGGATCTGATGCTGCGTGGCTTCACCACAATCAAAAAGCCAAATGTCACCAGAATCGAGACGAAGTGCTGCTGAACTTACGTTACGTTTGGTCGATGGGACACCAGCCCCTGTACCAAGGAAAGTAATTTCCATTGCTATCCTCCCATTCCAAATTAGATAGTCGCAAACCTTATTTATATCAGCTAAACTGTAGGTAGTAATTACTTATTTAGGAGCTGAAACACATGTCTGCCTCACGTGTACTTTTGGGCTCAGTGATACTCGCCCACTTTCTTTTATTTCTATCATTCTTTCTGTTTAAAGATTTATTCTGGCCACTCTTTACCGCTTCACTACTTCTTCTTGGTACACTCTCAATTAAGTATGCAAAGTGGAAGGCACCTTCAATTCGATCTATTTTATATGGAATTGGAAGTGGCGTACTTCTTTACTTCCTATTCTTCATTGGAAAAACGATCATGCTCACTCTTTTCCCACAATCGATCACCCAATTAGAAGAACTATATCGACTTGTTGCTCCAGAACGAGGTTGGCACTATTTGAGCCTTATCTTCGTGATCATCCCCGGAGAAGAATTATTCTGGAGAGGATTAATCCAAGATCAAGTTAAAAAACTAAACCTACGCTATCCGATCATACTAGCAGCCATTCTCTACATGAGTGCTCACATCTATGCAGGAGCACTGCTGCTTTTAGTAGCTGCTATATTAGCTGGAATAGTATGGGGTTATTTATATAGACTTACCTCCACAATGACAACCCCGATCCTCTCACATCTTGTTTTTGATTTGTTGTTACTTGTTATCTTTCCGCTTCTCTAATTTATGCCACTTCTTCATTTCATCTAAAAGGTTCTTCACTTGCTTTCGGTAGAGAAGAGCCTCTTCTTGTCCTGGCCTCTTCTCACCGTACCGAACAAGCTCATATAATGTTAAAATGTGTCTCTTGCTCTCAATATCACCCGGTAATCTGTCAAACCATTCTGCTACTGTCTCCTCTTGATTGCGTCCGAGCCGATATTTTCTTGCTTTTATCTCTAATTGGTAGAGTTGTTTTCTCGTTACCTCTTTAGGAGAGCTGTACTCTCTATTATCAACGTTATCATTCGAATATAAAACATCCTTTGTAACAGTCACTGCAAGCGGCCTTACTTGAAATCTTGACAGAACAAGCCTCTTCTTGTAGAGATAAAAAACCACTACTAACACAACTATTGCCACAATTGAATAGAGCAAAAGTTCACTAGGAAGCTCCTTGGTTTGATCCAGTACTTGTTCTTTTGACACAGCCTCCTGAGCTTCACCACTAGAACTATTTTGCAGCATCGTTAGATCTTTTTCCGTAGACCTCCCTTTAAGAAAAAGTGACAACCAATAGATCGGAAGACCAATTACATACCCTATACCGCTGATCGTATAGGAAAGCACTTTAAGCATGACGTCTTTCAAATAAATTATAATAAGAAATAACACACTCGAGCCAGACAGAAGAAACAAAATGAATCCACTTGCCCAGCTAGCTTGCTTTGGTCCATCTGTATTTCTAATTTGAACTGCGGCTTTACATACCAGTAGTAAGATAAGTTGTGAAAACGGAAAAATGAAAATAACATCTCTCAAACCTGATGTATTACTGAATAAATAGAACAAGAAAGAACCGATTAAGCTAAAGAGAAAAATCACTGCATCATCACTGCGCTCCATCTCTCTTACGTTAATATAGCTTCTCCATCCAATCCCAAACGTCAGTAAAATCGCGTATATCGAGGGGAGTCCAAGAAGGATTCCAGCGATTGATGTTATAAGTAATATCGAAAACATACTTCTAAAAGAAATGTCTGGCTTGCTTCTTATATAAAGAAGAAACAAGATTCCACCACCTCCTAATACCATGACAAGGTAAGGAAGAAGAGGAGGGAAATGATGTTTATACAAATAAAAAAACGAAAGGAGCAGATACATGAACAACATGTCGTAAATGTAATAAAGAAAGTGTGGTAGCTCGTATTTTAATCTCATCATCCCCACTGTCCTTCTAACTTCTTCAGAAAAGCACCGTATTCCGTTCTTTCTACTTCATAACAGACGTGACCACTCCTTTGTAAGGATTCATAATATGTTATTTCTTCAGGTGAACGCATTGGCTCTCCAAGCCTGATGATGACTGCAGGTTCTGCTAGGCGTTTTGTTAACCATGAACTCATTCGAGAAAATGAAAGAAGTGGTCTTGATTCATCAACGCGCGCAAGTAGTTCAAGTGCTTTGCTTAAATGAGAGTTTCCTTCTCCAGCTTCAAGATTAATGCATGGAGATGGGCCTTCTGGTTCAAGATTACTATGTAGTTCAAATACGATATCATTTTTTGCTGCAATTTCACAAAGAAAAGCTAAATGACTAATATAAGTTTCAATGTTCACTGAAATTTGCCCGAGGCTATTTAGTCTCTTATCGGAAACATCCAATATAAATACCCATCTCATATCGATTGAACGTTCATACACCTTCGTTTTTAACTCAGATGTTCTTGCGGTTGCTTTCCAATGAATCCGATTAAATGGATCAGAGCTCATATAGTCCCTCGCCCCCGATGGAGCAGAAATATTCTCATAAAGTGAATGCTGATAGGAGTGATTCCCCATTTTCAAGGTTGATAGTTTTTCAATGCCCTTCACCTCTCGAAGCTCTGGAAAGATCAGAATTTCAGTGTAGAAAGGACTCTCGAGTTTTTTTTCATTTCTTCCAATACCAAATAGATCTTGAATCTTGATTTCGATCCCTCTTACTCTTGTTATCCCTCGCTTTTCAGCAAAAATCGGAAAGGTGATGATCTTACTTCCCCTACCAGTTAGAAAAAACGGAACTGAAAAAAAGATTTTTCCTGCAGTTTTCTGGTTTTGTTTAATATCTGCTATACTGACAACTGGTTCTAAAGAAAAGTGAAGGTGCCCATTCCAAACGGGAAATTTACTCACATTGTGAAGGGCAAATGACAATTTCTCCTGTTCTCCTTGAAATAGCTTTACGGTTCTTCTCGAATTTTGCAACTGAATCGATTGGGATGCTTGTTTCATATACCAGCGTGTGATGACGGTAAGAAGTATAAGCGATATGGTAATCAAGAACAGGGCAATCGACTGAAAATAAATAGAGACTACTAACAGTATCCAACTTAATGAAAAGAAAGAAGTGAAGAAAAATGAGACATTGGTAGTCGATCGCCATCTCATTTGGCAGTCATTCCTCTTGCTTCAACCGGGACTTCAATTTCTAGTAAGATTTCTTGAAACACTTGCTGTTTTGTCTTCCGCATTGAGCCTTCCATAGATAAGACGATTCGGTGACTCAGTACGTATGATGCAACGAACTTGAGGTCATCTGGAGTAACATAATCTCTGCCTTCTAAAAACGCCTTTCCCTGCGCTGCTTTCATAAAAGCAATTGTCCCCCTCGGACTTACTCCTACATCGATGTATTCAGAATCCCTAGTAGCATGAACTATACTAAGGAGATAATCCTCTATCACACTTGATAATTGAATGCGCTTAACTTCTTCCTGCAATGAACCTAGTTCTTCATTTGTAAAAATAGTAGTCAAATCTTCAAACGGATCACGAAGTCTCATCATCTGAATCATTTGTTTTTCTTCTATTTGCGTTGGATACCCACTGTTTATCTGCATGAAAAAGCGATCCATCTGAGCCTCTGGTAAAGAGAATGTTCCTTGAGATTCCAATGGGTTTTGTGTTGCAATAACGATAAATGGTTTTGGTAGCTTTAATGTTGTTCCTTCAATAGTAACTTGTTTTTCTTCCATTACTTCTAGTAAACTTGACTGCGTTCTAGGCGTAGCCCTATTAATCTCGTCTGCTAGCAAAACATTTGTCATAACGGGTCCAGGACGTAGTTCAAACTCTTGATCCTTTGGATTGAAAAACTGAATCCCCGTCACATCACTAGGAAGGACATCTGGCGTAAATTGAATCCTTTTGAATTCTCCACCAAGTAACACAGCTATCGATTTTGCTAGTAGTGTTTTTCCGGTTCCAGGGACATCTTCAAGTAAAATGTTTCCATTATTCAATAATGAAATCATTATAAGCTCGATCGTCTCTTCTTTACCGATCAATACTTTTTGGATTTCTTGTTGAACCTGCCTCATTTTCTGTACAATTTCCATCCACTACACTCCTTTTAAACTAAACGTTATTCTTTCTTCTGTTTGTAATTCCAGAGGAAATCACGGTCAAGACTTGTTCCGCGTCGTTTTTCATCTCTTAATTTATGGCTTCCCTCTTCGCTAAGCTGGTTGCCTTTAAGCAGTGAACTATCTCCGTATTTGGCACGTATAGAGCCGATTGTATTTTGCAGATCAGCTCGCTTGGAATCAGATTCAAACGAGAATAAATCTAACTGTACCGTTGCTTCATTTCGATCAACTAATTGTTGTCCGGTTACACCCAGCAATCGAATTGGCTGTCCAGACCAATTTTTCTCAAAAAGATGCCGAGCAGCATCTAGAATATCGTCTGATTGAGAAACAGGATTTTGAAGCTTCCTGCTTCTTGTTACAGTTGTACGATCGTTGTATCGAATTGTTAACTGGATATTAAAGCTAAGAACATTCTTTTTGGCCATCCGTTTTGCAACTGAATCCGACAAATTCGTTAAGGCTGTGTGGATGCGATGATGGTCAACAAGATCCTCTGGGAATGTTGTAGAGTTCCCAACACTCTTAAATTCATCGATAGCCTCAGGATCAACAGGGCGCTCATCATGACCATTTGCACGGTCGCACAGCCGCCTTCCATTAATACCCAGCTTCATTTCGAGCTGAACAGGATTAGCCAGGGCAAGATCTCTAATTGTTTTGATATTGAGTTCATTTAATTTTTCTTTTGTTTTCTTCCCAACTCCATGCATTTCTCCAACATCAAGGGGCCAAAGCAAGGTATCAAGTTCTCTTTTACGTAGAATCGTAATACCGAGAGGCTTCTTCATATCGGAAGCCATCTTAGCTAGAAATTTATTTGGTGCAATTCCGATACTACAAGGTATGCCAATTTCACTATATATACGGTTTTGTATTTCCAGAGCGATGGCAATCGGTGATTTTTCTCCACAATCATTCGTAATATCAAGGTAACCTTCATCGATCGATACTGGTTGTACAAGTGGGGTATAGGATTCTAACAGTTCAAATATTTGAAGTGATGTTTGCCGATAAAGCGGAAAATTGGGTGGCATAATAAGAAGCTCTGGACAATGCTTTTTCGCTTCCCAAACAGGCATCGTTGTTTTTACACCCTTCTTTCTTGCTTCATAACTACTCGTTACGACAATACCGCGTCTCTCTTCAACGTTACCAGCAATCGCAAGTGGTTTGCCACGAAGCTCAGGGTTATGAGCAACTTCAACAGAAGCATAGAAACTATTCATATCTACATGAAAAATGATACGTCCTCGTCCAGCTCTCTTCTCCATTATGATCACCTCCCCAACCAATAACTTAATCGACACCATTTGACCAATATCGGGGAGTGCCTGTCACCCTAAAAGCGCAAAAAAGACAGGATAGGATCCTGTCTTACCTGGCAAGTGTTCTTTGCTTTTCGACCCATTTTACGAATTCATTGCCATGAAAATGCTTATTGAAATCCATTTGGAACTGATACATTTCTTCCAAGAACTCAGCGTTCTCTCGAGATTTTGCTTTAAATTCATCAAGATAATTCATTACAGCATAAGAATATTGACTACTTGCGTTCACTTTAACAACCCCTTCTTCCGAAAGGGTGACATAAGAAACACGACGATCATTCACTTTCTTTTCAAGATTTACGAACGACTTGTTTTTCAAGCGTTTCAATACCTGCATAACAGTCGATACATCCCATAATCCAATTTCAGAAATTCTCGTAATTGTTACTTCCTGTTCAAGATAAACAATCCACATTACATGTTGTTCTGCTTGCGTAAGTCCGATCTCTCTCGCATTCTTTTGCCATTCATTTTCTAGAACCTTATATGTTCCACGCATATAATTCATGAGTTTATGAGTTTGAATAGAGTCCATTAAAACACCGCTTCCAATTCATTGATTATAATCATACGATATCATTTTAACATAATATAAGACCCCCGCCACAGAGAAGAACTTCAAAAAAAGACATTGTCGAAAATTCGACAATGTCTTTCATTATATTAAGCGTTTGCTACTTCTTTAATGATCGATACCACAGCTTCAGATACTTTAATTAATTCTTTCACTGGCATCCGCTCATTTTTTGTGTGTATTTCTTCATAACCAACAGCGAGGTTAACTGTAGGAATTCCGTGACCAGCGATTACGTTTGCATCACTTCCGCCACCGCTAGTTAGAAGTTCAGGACTACGCCCAATCTTCTCCATTGCTTTCTTCGCTACTTCAACCACATAATCGCCATCGCTAAATTTAAAGCCTGGGTACATGACTTTAATATCAACATCAACTGAGCCACCCATTTCAGATGCAGTCGATTCAAAAGCGTTCTTCATCTTCTCTACTTGAGCTTCCATTTTTTCTGGTACAAGTGAACGAGCTTCGGCAAGAACCTCTACGTAATCACATACGATATTCGTTTGCGATCCACCTTCAAAGCGACCAATGTTCGCAGTCGTTTCGTTATCTAGACGACCAAGTGGCATCTTAGCAATGGATTTTGCAGCCATAGTAATCGCTGACACACCTTTTTCAGGCGCTACACCAGCATGCGCTGTTTTGCCATAAATAGTCGCTTTGATTTTGGCTTGAGTCGGAGCAGCTGTAATGATTTTGCCAACCTCTCCATCACTGTCAAGCGCATAACCAAATTTCGCAATCAGTTTCGCAGGATCAAGAACTTTCGCTCCTTGTAGACCAGATTCTTCACCGACAGTAATAATGAACTGAATCGTACCATGCTCGATTTTTTGCTCTTTCAGAACGCGAATGGCTTCAAACATAGCCGCAAGACCCGTCTTGTCATCAGCCCCAAGAATGGTTGTGCCATCTGTTACAACATAACCGTCTTGAATTGTCGGTTTCACACCTTTACCCGGCACAACTGTATCCATATGAGAAGTAAAATAAATGGGGTCGGCACTATCGATCGTTCCATTTAACGTGCAAATTAAATTCCCAGCTTCATGGTCAGTCTTATCTGCCGCATCATCTTCTTCTACTTCCACACCAAGGGAAGTGAATTTTTCTTTTAAAATAGCTGCGATTTTCTTCTCGTTTTTTGTTTCAGAATCAATTTGGACGAGTTCTAAAAATTCATCCACTAGTCTTTGTTCATTAATCATGATGTCGTGCCTCCTAGAATTCGGTTTAAAGTGGGATATTTCCGTGCTTCTTCTTTGGACGCTCTTCTCGCTTGTTTCTCATTAATTCCAGTGCTTCTATTAACTTTACTCTTGTCTCCCGAGGATCAATAACATCATCCACCATACCACGCGAAGCTGCTATGTAAGGGTTAGCAAACTTCTCTCGGTACTCTTCAATTTTTGCAGCCCGCGTTTGTTCTGGATTTTCGCTCTCGTTAATTTCCCTTGCAAAAATAACGTTTGCTGCGCCTTCTGGTCCCATAACAGCAATCTCCGCATTCGGCCATGCATAGACGAGATCCGCGCCAATTGATTTTGAGTTCAACGCCACGTAAGCTCCACCATACGCCTTTCTTAGTATAACCGTAATCTTTGGAACAGTTGCTTCAGAATAGGAGTACAAAATTTTTGCCCCATGGCGAATAATACCACCATGCTCCTGTTTGATACCAGGGAAAAACCCTGTAACATCTTCAAACGTAATTAAAGGGATATTAAATGAATCACAGAAGCGGATAAATCGTGAAAGCTTGTCTGACGAATCAATATCGAGTCCGCCTGCCATAACTTTAGGTTGGTTACAGATCATTCCGACTGTCTCCCCATTAATTCGTGCGAATCCAATGACAATATTCTTTGCAAAATGCTCCTGTACTTCGAGAAAAGAATCTTTGTCAACGACTGATTCAATCACATTCCTGACGTCATAAGGTCTTGTAGAGTCAAATGGAACAATATCTGCAAGATCTGGACAGATATCATCACGCTCAGAACTTTCTATAATTGGACTTTTCTCTTCATTATTTAATGGAAGATAACTGATCAGATGGCGAACACTTTGGAGAACTTCTTCTTCAGTCTTTCCAGTAAAATGCGCATTTCCACTTTTGGAACGATGCACTTTGGCACCACCAAGATCTTCCGCTGTTATTTTCTCACGCGTAACAGTCTCAATCACTTTAGGACCCGTGATAAACATCTGACTCGTATCTTCAACCATGAAAACAAAGTCAGTAATAGCAGGTGAATAGACGGCACCGCCTGCACATGGCCCCAAGATCACAGATATTTGAGGAATAACCCCAGAATAAATCGAATTACGATAGAAAATATGTCCATACCCATCTAATGATACCACACCTTCTTGAATCCTAGCACCTCCCGAGTCGTTCAAGCCAATAATAGGTGCCCCATTACGAGCCGCAAGATCCATGACATTCGCTATCTTCTTAGCATGCATTTCACCGAGTGCACCACCGAACACAGTGAAGTCCTGCGCGAATACATAGATCGGTCTACCATCAACCTTGCCATAGCCAGTTACAACTCCTTCTCCAGGTGCACTCTTATCCGCCATGCCAAAATCCAATGAGCGATGTTCAATAAAAGAATTCAATTCTACGAAAGTCTCAGGATCTACAAGTAAATCAATACGTTCCCTGGCAGTGAGCTTCCCTTTTTCATGCTGTTTTTTTATTTTTTCATCTCCACCACCAAGCTCTACTTCTCGACGACGATCATATAGTTCATTAATTTTATCGTACATATCCATTATTCTGCCTCCTTCGTATCCTTTTCACAAAGTTCGTATAATACTCCTCCTGCTGATTTAGGATGCAAAAAAGCAATTTTAGCACCGGCTGCACCTTTAACAGGTGTTTCATGGATGAGCTTAACGCCATTTTCTTTAAGTTCTTTCAGTCTCTCTTCAATCCCATCATCTGCAAGAGCGATATGATGGATCCCCTCTCCCCTTTTTTTAATGAACGAAGCAATCGAGCTCGACTCATCCATTGGTTCTAGAAGTTCTATCCGGGACTCACCGATTTTCAAAAATGCCACTCTGACGCCTTCAGATGAAACTTCTTCGATTGCCTCTAGTTTCAAGTGAAGGTGATTAACATAGAATGGTAGGGCTTCTTCAAGAGAGGCTACTGCAATCCCGATATGATCAATTTTTTTAGGTGGCTCTTTGATCGTTTTTTCTAACCCGTCTCGTTCAAAGACTGCTTTTTCAATAAAGATAGCCGTATCCTTAGTAGGTGTTCCAGGTGTGAAAACTTTCTGTATCCCCTTTGATTCTAAAAAAGGAATGTCTTCCCACGGAATAACACCGCCACCTACCACAATAATATCTCCAGCTTCTCTTTCTTCTAACATGGATACGATCTCGGGAAATAATTCATTGTGAGCGCCTGACAAACAGGATAGGCCTATTGCATCAACATCCTCTTGTATCGCAGCTGCTACGATTTGTTGTGGTGTCTGTCTTAATCCTGTATAAATCACTTCCATTCCATAATCACGAAGTGCCTGAGCTACTACAAGTGCTCCCCTGTCATGACCGTCCAGACCTGGTTTTGCAATTAACACGCGAATTTTCTTCATCTCTCTCCGCTCCCTTTTTGTTTAGATTCCTGTGTATTCACCAAATTCTTCACGAAGAACACCGCATATTTCTCCAACCGTACAATAATCCCTGACACAGTCAATGATAAGCGGCATCAAATTTTCATTACTTCTTGCACCGTTTTTCAACTCTTCCAACCGAGCGCTCACTCGGTTTTGATCCCTTGATGATCGAAGCGCTTCCAACTTTTCAATCTGTTTTCGCTGGAGTTCTGGGTCGATTCGATGTAATTCAGGTTTTGGTTCATCTTCTAACTGATATTTATTCATGCCGACAACGACTTCTTCGCCGCTCTCGATTTTTTTCTGAGTCTCGTAAGCAGCCTGATGAATTTCTCGCTGCATGTAACCCTGTTCAACTGCCGAAACAGCTCCACCCATATCATCAATCTTTTGAATATAGTCAAACACATAGGCTTCTAACTGATCAGTTAACTTTTCAATGTAATAAGAGCCTCCAAGTGGATCAACCGTATCTGTTACTCCACTCTCATTCGCTATAATTTGCTGTGTGCGAAGAGCAATTCGTGCAGAATCTTCAGTCGGAAGTGCTAATGCTTCATCCTTCGCGTTTGTGTGTAAGCTCTGTGTACCACCTAACACGGCAGCAAGTGCCTGAAGCGTCACTCGAACGATGTTATTATCCGGCTGCTGAGCGGTTAGCGTGGATCCTGCTACTTGAGTATGAAATCGAAGTTGCAGACTCTTTGATTTTTTAGCGCCATAACGCTCTTTCATGATTTTTGCCCATATTCTTCTTGCTGCCCTGAATTTAGCTACCTCTTCTAGAAACTGGTTATGACCGTTAAAAAAGAAAGCAAGTCGTGGAGCAAAATCATCCACTTTTAATCCAGTTGCAATTGCGGCATCGACATAAGCGATACCATTCGCAATCGTAAACGCCAGTTCCTGAGCTGCGGTAGAACCCGCTTCTCGAATGTGGTAACCAGAAATACTGATCGTATTCCATCGCGGGACATGTTCAGCACAATAAGCAAAAATATCTGTAATGAGTCTCATCGAAGGCTTAGGTGGAAATATATAAGTCCCTCTTGCTATATATTCTTTTAAAATATCATTTTGAATGGTACCTGAGATTTGCGCTTGAGAAACACCCTGCTTTTCGGCAACAACGATGTACATTGCAAGCAGAACCGATGCAGGGGCGTTAATTGTCATCGAAGTACTTACTTTATCCAGCGGGATATCTCGTAAAAGCGCTTCCATATCATTGAGTGAATCAATGGCTACCCCTACTTTCCCAACTTCACCTTTAGCCATCATGTCGTCTGAATCATAACCAATTTGGGTCGGCAGATCAAAAGCAACCGATAAACCAGTTTGACCTTGATCCAATAAGTATCGAAATCGTTTGTTTGTCTCTTCAGCAGAGCCAAAGCCAGCATATTGTCTCATGGTCCATGTTCTTCCACGGTACATAGTAGGTTGAATACCACGTGTGTAAGGATATTGTCCGGGCAACCCCAGTTTTTCCATATAGTTTTCATCTAATTTGTCAGGATGTCCTAAGCGGTCTATATCAATTCCAGAGCTGGTCTTAAATGCTTCCTTTTTCTCTGGATATTTTTCAATCAGTTTTTCAGTTAATGCTTTCCATTCTTCGAATTGTTTTTGAAAAGCTTTCTGATCCGTTGCCATCTCCATTCCTCCCTGGTTGTCATGTTATAGTAGTATACTGCCGAATTTCAGATGTCTAACTTATACCTTATTCTTCATTAAGAAAGCGTTTTCCTGCTAAATATGAAAAATTCGTCGACCAGTTGCTAGGCTCCATCAATTATTCATCGAGAGTTTAACTTGTCCAAGTTTATAAATCCATGTAAAATAACGTTAGAATGCTCAGATGAGGGAGGGACTCTCATGCCCCGTAAAACAACGAAAATTGTTGTCTATATTATGATTATATCATTGCTACTCAGCCTCTTTGCAGGCGCAACTGCCATGCTGTTTTAATCTTGGTATCTGTTATCGTAATGAAATACAACTAAAACAGGAGGCTGTCATCTGACAGCCTCCTGTTTTGGTTCCCGTATAGGTACCGCATATTGTTTATTTCTAGACTCCAGGTGAAAATGGGCCAAAAATCAACATCGTTCCTGAACATCGTTCTTTTATTTAGAAATCGCTCCAGATTTTTTTGCAAGATCCTCAAATGTTTCAGTACTAGAAATAACTAATATCTTCGTCCCGACCGGAACTTCATCAAAAAGCGCTTCAATTTCACTGTTATGAAGTCGAATACATCCTGAGGTGATATACTTGCCTATTGATGTCGGTTGATTCGTACCATGTAACCCGTAAGTTCGACCATCTGTATTTTGAGCATCGAAACCTATCCATCTGGAACCTAATGGATTTTCTTTGGAACCACCTTCAACGTTATTCTTCCGATAATAAGGCTTTTCGGCTTTCACAATAATTGTGAACGTCCCTTCTGGGGTGAGCTCCATGCTACGTCCTGTTGCCACTGTGCGAACCTGTTTAATTTCATCTTCGTTTATAAAAGCTAGTTCGTTCGATTTCTTATTTACAATAATAAATGGATCACCAGGATGTGGATGTTCACCAAAAGGAAACAAAACAGATGCAGCAAGGTACATAGTGAGCATGATTTGGCCCATAGCAATGTAGACTCCTTTTTCCAATTAGCATGCATCTAGCTTCGTTTCTTCATTCAGCTTTCGAAAAAGCTCCTGGTTTAAAATAACGCTTAAGTAATAAATATTGTTCTACTTCATTTAGAAAATAAAGCAGTGCTGAACGCGTCTCGAATTCAGCTCGGTCCTTTGGAAGTGGCGAATTACGAAATTCCTCACGCATGGCTTCAAGCTCATCTAGAAAAACATTAGCAGTATTTTGCGGTTTAACAGCGTAACTCAGCTTTTCCATAAATTCTGCCATTGTCTTTCCATGAATGTAAGTCTGATCAAGAGAAGAAATAATTGGTAGTACCCGTTGAAGGATCGCAAATTGCTTCTCCCTCATTTTAAAGTAGAGGTAATACTTATCATCTTCTCTAAGCATATGGTTCTCAATATCCTTAAGAGCAATGTTTTTTGCATATTGAAGAAGGTCTTCAACTTCGATAATTTCTTTACCATCCCAATCGCTCTTTCCTTCTCGAAGGTAGACAGCGTATTCCATTAAGATGATTGAAAATTTCTCTTCAATTTGCTTTCTAATTTGAAGTAGATCCTTCTCAAGACTAGGCATATATAAATTAAAGAGAAGTGCTACCCCTATCCCAATGACAATGATCGCAACTTCATTCCAGACAATGTCCCAACTAATAGCGTTAAAATTATAAATGTGTAGTATGATGACAGAACTTGTTATGACTCCTTCTGTTGCTTTAACAGCTACTACGACGGGGATAAAAAACAACAGCAACAATGAGATACTAAATGGTGTATAACCAATACCTTCAAAAAACACCGCACTAAATACAATCCCTAGTATACAGGCCAGAAACCTTTCCCAAGAACTGCGAAATGATCGTTTGGTAGTTGGTTTGATACAAAGGATGGTTAAAATTCCCGCTGAAACATAATTATCAAGCGAAAATAACTGTGCAACCGTTATGGCTACCCCGGTTCCTATTGCTGTTTTAAGTGTTCGATAACCGATTTTCACTTTCAATAAGTATACTTCCTTCCAAATGTAGTTACTTTACTAATATCCTTCAATTATCAGAGTCTAAACCATTTTCTCCTCATTGAAAAGTTTATTTTTCTTGATAACGTTCACAAAACGCAAAAAAAGCGAACGCTGTTGTTCGCTTATCATAATACCTTATCAAGAAAAGCCTTCGCTCGTTCCGTCTTAGGCTGTTCAAAAAATTCTGATGGGACAGTTTCTTCCACAAGCTTACCTCCATCAAGAAAAAGAATTCTGTCAGCTGCCTCTTTAGCAAACGCCATTTCATGCGTTACAATCACCATAGTCATGCCTGATTCACCAAGTGACTTTATCACATCAAGGACTTCTTTCACCATTTCAGGATCAAGAGCAGATGTTGGTTCATCAAACAACATATAATCAGGCTCCATCGCCAAAGCTCTAGCAATGGCTACACGCTGTTTTTGTCCTCCTGATAGCCGCTTAGGATATTCATTCACCTTCATCGAGAGTCCAACTTGTTCTAAAAGCTCATGCGCTTTTCTTTCCGCGTCTTTTCGATTCTCTCCCTTCACTTTCATGGGTGCATAAATCAGGTTTTCTAATACTGTCTTGTGTGGAAAAAGATGAAAGTGTTGAAACACCATTCCTATTTTCTGACGCATTTCCATGATATTAGTATTCTTATCAGTCAAATTTTTATCGTCTACCCAAATTGTTCCTGACGTTATTTCTTCTAATTTGTTCATGCAACGAAGTAGCGTCGATTTACCAGATCCAGAAGGTCCAACGATCGCAACAACGTCTCCTTTATTGATAGCAGTTGAGATGCCGCTTAATACTTCAAGATCTCCAAATTTCTTATGGAGGTTTTCTACCTTAATCACTGCGGCTCATCCTCCTTTCGACCATTTTTCCAATTAGTGTAAGTACCATGACGAGAAGATAATAAATAATTCCAGCAATAAGAAGTGGCTCAAAGTATTTGAATTTCTCTGCAGCAACGATTTGACTCCGTCGCATAATATCAAATACACCAATGACTGATACAATCGCAGATTCCTTCGTTAAAGTAATGAATTCATTCATAAGTGCAGGTAAAATATTCTTCATCGCCTGGGGTAAAATAATATCCTTCATCATTGAACCATATGGAATACCAAGAGCAGATGCTGCTTCATTCTGTCCTGAATCTACTGCACGAATTCCTGCTCGAATGATTTCTGAAATATACGCTGCGGAATTTAATCCGAATGATAGAACTCCTGCTTCAAATGCACTAATATCATAGCCTGTTAGCTGAGGAGTTGCATGATAGAACAATAAGAGCTGTAAGATAAGTGGCGTTCCACGAAACACAGATGTATAAGCGTCAGCTATCCAACTGAGAATTTTAACTCTTCCAATTTTAAATAAAGCAAGAATTGTACCAAGAACGAAACCTAGTATGGCAGATACACTAACAAATTTTAACGTGACCAATATTCCTTGTAGGATGTATGGAATATTAGGCACGAACTGGTTGAAATCCAAATTCATGCCTGTTCATCCTTTCTTGTCTGATTATATTATTCTACGGTGTCCTGTCCAAACCACTTCTCGATGAACTCGTCCAATTTACCACTCTCTTTCATCTCTTTAATCACGGTATCAAAATCTTCTCTTAACTTGCTGTCTTTTGGAAATGCAACTGCTGATCCCGCTTCTTCTGTATTCGGAAGGTTTTCACCAGTTAAGTCTTCGTTGCTTTTCAAGTAGCCATTCGCTACTGTATCTTCAATAATAATGGCATCATAACGACCTGATTTAAGCTCTTGTATAAGCTCAGGAATTCGATTGAGAGTTACAATTTCCATTTTAACGCCGCTATCCTTAATTTCATTTGCCTTATCTTCTTGAATAGAACCAAGCTGAACGCCTACTTTGGCACCCTCTAGTTCTTCAGGAGTTGAGATTTTATGATCGGCTGAGGAAACAATCATGTGATTAGCGGTATAATAAACGGCTGAAAAGTCTACATTTTCCTTACGTTCTTCTGTTGGTGTCATACCAGCCAGTACAAAATCAACACGTTCACTGCTCAAAGCCGTAATCAATCCGCTAAAGTCCATATCTTTAATTTCAACCTGATAACCTAGTTCATCAGCAATATAATTTGCAATATCTACATCAAAACCAATAATATCTTCGCCTTTAGCAGAATCAATGTATTCAAACGGAGGATAATCCGCTGAAGTTCCCATTACAAGCGTCTTTTCAGAATTTGAATCACCATTCGATTCTGAACCTTCATTTGATGAGCCACAAGCAACAAGTGCTATTGCTATCATCATCCCGACCAATGCTACTAACCAATTTCTCTTCATCATAAATCCCCCTATATAAAATGCATAATAATTCACCTAACTGAATGTATATTACTATATCAGACAGGCTAAATTTAATCTACATTTTTATACATGTTTATTTATATAAATTTATATTTATATTTTGGGACTATTCTGTTATTTAAACAAAGATAACCACAATAAGTTTTTACCGTATTTACAAATCGCATGGTTAATTAATATGATATACAAAAAAACACCAGGCACTTGGCCTGGTGTTTTTTGTATATCATTTTTTTAGCAGTATTTATTGAATAAATATTGAAGCATGCCAGAAACTTCTTCTGGGTCACTGCCTTCAATTTCATGACGTTCTACCATATTGATGATCTTTCCATCCTTAAGTAGAGCAAACGATGGAGAAGATGGTGCGAATCCTGTGAAATACGAACGAGCTTTTGCTGTTGCATCTTTATCCTGACCTGCAAAAACAGTTACAAGATTGTCAGGTGTTTTTTCATTTGCTACTGCCAATCTTGCTGCCGGACGAGCTACTCCTCCAGCACAACCACATACGGAGTTAACCATGACTAGTGTTGTTCCATGTGAAGTAACTACTTCTTCTACCGCTTCGGGTGTAGTAAGTTCTTTATAGCCTGCTGCCTTGATTTCTTCACGCGCTGTTGCTACGACGTCATTCATAAATAAATTAAAGTCCATAGACATTCCATATTCCTCCCTTATTTCGTGACACCTTATTTATTATTGTATCGCGAATCACCGTTAATTTCCAAGAAAGCCTTTCAATCAACTAAAAAAAATTGGCCACCCTTGAGTAGAGGTGGCCATTGAACTTAATAAACAGATGTATTTTCTTTTGAAATCGTTTCAAGATTCTCTTTTACGCGAGCGAGGAACTTACCACAAATCATCCCATCAAGCACACGATGATCAAGAGACAAACAAAGGTTAACCATATCACGAACGGCGATCATTCCGTTATTCATGACAACAGGACGCTTCACGATACTTTCAACTTGAAGGATAGCAGCCTGAGGATAATTGATAATACCCATGGATTGAACGGAACCAAATGAACCAGTGTTGTTCACTGTAAACGTACCGCCCTGCATTTCTTCTCCCTTAAGCTTTCCTGTTTTCGCTTTTTGTGCTAGCTCTTTTACTTCACGAGCAATACCCTTGATTGATTTCTCATCTGCATTTTTGATTACTGGTACGAACAGCGACTCGTCCGTTCCAACTGCAATCGAGATGTTAATATCCTTCTTCTGAATGATTTTATCTCCTGCCCACATCGAATTCATTTGAGGGAATTCTTTGAGCGCTTCAACTACGGCTTTCACGAAGAAGGCGAAGAATGTCAGGCCATAGCCTTCTTTCTTCTTAAAGTCATCTTTAATACCATTTCGGAATTCTACAAGATTTGTTACATCAACTTCAACCATCGTCCATGCATGTGGTGCTTCGTGCTTACTACGTAGCATGTTGTTTGCAATGGCACGGCGAACGCCCGTTACTGGAATTTCAATGTCGCCTTCTGCTACCGGAACATCAGACCCTTTTGATCCTTCAGGTGCTGATGTTGGCGCAGCAGCTTTTGGCGCTGGTTTACTCTCTTGCTTCGACTCAGTTTTCTTTTCTTCGGGTTTTGGTGCAGGGATATTACCTGACTCAATTACCTTCTGGATATCTTTACGTGTAATGCGGCCACCTTTACCAGAACCACTAACTTGTTCAAGATCAATATCATTTTCCTGTGCAAGACGAAGAACCGCTGGTGAGTAACGGCGCTTCATTGGCTGCTCCTCATCCTGCTCCTGTTCTTTCTTATCTTCAGATATGTTTTCAACTGCCTTTTGACCAGTGGATTCTTCCTGTTTTTCTTCTGGAGCTGCTCCGCCCTCGACATCGATATAGCATACAAGCTCACCGACTTCGATTGTGTCGCCTTCTTCTGCGACAAGTTCTTTGATCACGCCTGAATATGAAGATGGAACTTCCGCATTGACTTTATCAGTATTGACCTCTGCGATAGGATCATATTTATTCACAGTATCTCCGACTTCTACAAGCCATTTCTCGATTGTACCTTCGGTGACACTTTCTCCAAGCTGGGGCATCAATATTTTTTCAACTGCCACAATAAACCCTCCTTTTCTTGCATTGTTTAGTATTCTGCTAGCTCACGCATCGCTTTTTCCACTTTGTCAGGATTCAGCATGAAATATTTCTCCATCGGAGGGGAATATGGCATAGCCGGTACATCCGGTCCTGCAAGTCGCTGAATCGGTGCATCCAGATCAAAGAGACACTCTTCTGCAATAATGGCAGATACTTCACTAATGATGCTTCCCTCTTTGTTGTCTTCTGTTACAAGAAGGACTTTACCTGTTTTCTTCGCTGCCTCAACAATTGCATCGCGATCTAATGGATATACCGTACGTAAATCTAGTACGTGAGCAGAGATACCATCCTTCTCAAGTTTTTCTGCTGCTTGAAGAGCAAAGTGGACACTTAAACCGTATGTAATAACCGTGATATCTTCGCCTTCACGTTTCACATCAGCTTTTCCAATTGGAAGCGTATACTCTTCTTCAGGAACCTGACCTTTAATCAAACGATAAGCCCGCTTATGTTCGAAAAACAATACTGGATCATCATCACGAATAGCTGCTTTCAAAAGTCCTTTTGCATCATATGGTGTTGAGGGCATGACAATCTTAAGGCCCGGTACATTAGCAAATAGAGCTTCGACAGATTGTGAATGATAAAGGGCTCCATGCACGCCACCACCGTATGGAGCTCGAATGGTGATCGGACAATTCCAATCGTTGTTTGAGCGATAGCGAATTTTAGCTGCTTCCGACACAATCTGATTAACGGCAGGCATAATAAAGTCGGCGAACTGCATCTCAGCTATCGGTCTCATACCGTACATAGCAGCACCGATTCCAACACCAGCAATAGCAGATTCTGCAAGAGGTGTATCGATGACACGATGCTCTCCAAATTCATCATAAAGACCATCAGTTGCGCGGAAAACACCGCCGCGAACGCCAACATCTTCGCCAAGAACAAAGACTTTCTCATCGCGCTGCATTTCTTCTCTCATGGCCTGAGTTATCGCTTGAATATATGAAATAATTGGCATATTGGTTCCCCCTTACTCTCCGTATACATGCTTCATTGCATCTTCAGCAGGTGCATATTCAGCATTTTCTGCGTATTCCGTTGCTTCATCTACTTCTTTTTGAACACGTTCATGAATTTCTTTTTCAATCTCATCCGTGAGAACGCCAACTTCTTTTAAATAAGCTGCAAAGGTGATGACAGCATCCTTTTTCTTCGCTTCTTCAACTTCTTCACGCGTACGATAGGCCCGATCATCATCATCACTTGAATGAGGAGTTAAACGATAGGACACGGTCTCGATTAATGTTGGACCCTCGCCACGACGTCCTCTTTCAACAGCTTCCTTCGCTGCTTCATATACAGCAAGCGGATCGTTTCCGTCAACTGTCACGCCTGGCATCCCGTAACCAATAGCGCGATCAGATACTTTTTCACACGCTAACTGTTTGGAAACCGGAACTGAGATGGCATATTTGTTGTTTTCACATACGAATAACACTGGAAGTTTATGAACTCCAGCAAAGTTCGCAGCTTCATGAAAATCACCTTGATTGGATGAACCTTCACCAAAAGAGCAGAACGTGACAAGATCTTTACCTTCCATCCGACCAGCAAGTGCAAATCCAACTGCATGTGGAACCTGTGTTGTAACTGGAGATGACCCAGTAATGATATTATTCTTCTTTTGTCCAAAATGACCAGGCATTTGACGTCCTGCAGAGTTAGGGTCCTCAGCTTTTGCGAATCCTGAAAGCATGAGATCTTTTGCGGTCATCCCGAATGAAAGAACAACTCCCATATCACGGTAATAAGGAGCCACGAAATCTTTTTCAGGATCCATTGCAAATGCAGAGCCAATCTGAGCAGCTTCCTGTCCCTGACATGAAATAACAAAAGGAATTTTTCCAGCGCGGTTTAAAAGCCACATCCGTTCATCAATCTTGCGAGCCATTAACATTGTTTCAAACATCTCGAGCACTCTTTCATCAGAGAGCCCTAATGCTTCATGACGATTTTCAGCCATAGTGTTTACCTCCTCAAATGAACCTTAAATTAAGAATGAATTGCTTTTCCATCCACTGCAAGTGCTGCTTCACCGATCGCTTCAGAAAGGGTTGGATGTGGGTGGATCGTATGTGCGACTTCCCATGATGCAGCATCTAAAACTTTTGCAAGACCTGCTTCAGAAATCATATCCGTCACATGAGGACCAATCATATGTACACCTAGTAAATCCTCGTTATCAGCATCGGCCACAATTTTTACGAAACCATCAGATTCTCCAAAAACCAGCGCTTTACCAATCGCTTTAAACGGAAACTTACCTACCTTTACGTTGTGTCCATTTTCTTTAGCTTGTGCTTCGGTGAGACCCACGCTCGCCATTTCAGGGCTACTGTAAATACAGCTTGAAACCATCGTATAATCAATCGGGTTAGGATTTTGATCAGCAAGATGTTCAACAGCTGTAATCCCTTCATGTGAAGCGACATGCGCTAGCTGCATTCCGCCAATAACATCACCGATCGCATAAATATGAGATTCTTTCGTCTGGTAATATTCATTGGTTTGAATAACACCCTTTTCAATTTCAATGGTTGTATTTTCAAGACCAATGTTTTTCACATTTGCTTCACGCCCAACTGAAACAAGCATTTTGTCAGCTGTGAACGTTTTTGTATCTCCATCATACTCCGCTTGAATGGAGACGCCATCCCCTTTTTCAAGAGAATCACCATTAACTTTTGCCCCTGTGAAAAGTTTAATTCCCTTTTTCTTCATGAGCTTAAATGCTTCTTTGGATATGTCATGATCCTCAGTCGGTACAATTCGATCAGCATATTCCAATACAGTAACATCAACTCCAAAATCTACAAGCATTGATGCCCACTCAATTCCAATTACACCGCCACCAACTATGATGATGGATGAAGGTAGACTTTCCATTCGCAATGCTTCATCAGAAGTCATCACAAATTCTCCATCAACTTCAAGTCCAGGAAGAGTACGTGGCTTTGAACCTGTTGCAATGATCACGTTTTTAGGAATTAACATTTCGTTCTCTTCTCCGTTATTCATTTCAACTGAAACCGTACCTGGCATTGGAGAGAAAATAGATGGTCCTAGAATTCTTCCAAACCCTTCAAATACATCGATTTTCCCCTGCTTCATAAGATGCTTCACACCATTATGTAGCTGGTCAACAATACTCTGTTTACGTTCCTGGACCTTCTTGAAATCAAGAGCGACTTCTTTAGCCATGACACCAAACTTCTCCCCGTGCTTTGCAGTTGCATAGACTTCAGCACTACGAAGTAGTGCCTTACTAGGAATACATCCACGGTGTAAACAAGTTCCCCCAAGTTCACGCTTCTCAACGATAGCCGTCTTTAGACCAAGTTGTGAGGCACGAATTGCGGCAACATAGCCGCCAGTACCTCCACCCATAATGACGAGATCATATTCTTCAGCCATTTAAATTCTCCTTTATCGAACGTTTTATCCCACACTGATTGATAAAAGACCTATAAGATTTACTAGTAAATCAACAGTGCGAGGTAGAGAGGTAAGTCCCTAAAACCTCTAAATAGGGTTGAACGTCATATTTGGTGTAAATTCAAGTTTATAATGCTAGCGATTCTATGGTTGAAACAGGGTAGGTTTTGGCTACTTCTTCTTCTCTCAAAACGCGTAACCCACCTTCAGCAAGTGCCTGAAGTTCGTTCTCACCTGGATGCACAATAACATCTGCTATCCATTTAATTTGCTCTGTGATTTGAGAAACGAATTTCTTTCCATATGCCAAACCACCAGTTAATACAATTGCATCAACATCTCCTGAAAGAACGGTACTAGCAGCTCCGATTTCCTTCGCAACTTGATAAGCCATGGCATCGAAAACAAGCTTAGCCTTTTCATCACCTTCATTAATTCGCTTTTCTACTCTCACTGCATCATTTGTTCCTAAATAACCAACAAAACCTGCTTGTCCTACTAGCTTTTTCATGATTTCCTCAGCATAATACTCTCCTGAGAAGCACATAGATACAAGGTCCCCAACCGGAACCGTTCCAGCACGCTCTGGAGAAAAAGGTCCTTCCCCGTGTAACCCATTATTGACATCTATTACTTTTCCTTTTTTATGGGCGCCTACCGTAATTCCACCACCCATATGTGTCACAATGAGGTTCAACTCTTCATATGTACTGTTGAGTTGAGAAGCTACTCTTCTTGCGACAGCTTTTTGATTCAGTGCATGAAAAATACTTTTCCGCTCAATTTGTGGTACACCGGAAAGTCGAGCGACATCTTGAAGTTCATCCACCACGACTGGATCTACAATAAAAGAAGGAATATTGAGCTGTTCAGCTATTTCATAGGCAATAATTCCACCTAAATTGGAAGCGTGCTCTCCTGAATAACCGTTTCGAAGATCTTCTAGCATTTGCTCATTCACTGAGTAGGTGCCACCTTCGATTGGTCTAAGAAGCCCCCCACGACCTACCACTGCATCCAATCTAGAAATATTGATGGCTTCTTCATCTAGTGCCTCAAGTATCGTATTTTTTCTGAATTCATACTGATCAATAATTGTTTTGTACTGATTTATTTCATCAGTGTCGTGCCGTAATGATTTCTCAAATACGGCACGTTCATTGTCAAAAAGACCTATTTTAGTTGAAGTTGATCCCGGGTTGATTACCAGAAGTCGATATTCTTTATCTGTCACTCGAAACCCTCCGTTTATTTACGATGCCCTAAAATATGCTGAGAGTTCATCAAGAATTGGCTTCTTGACTGCTTCATTTGCTCAATTCGTTCCTCAGCAAGACGATCTGCAGCAGCATAAGTAGGAATTCCATCACGTTTAGAGATTTCAATTACTTTTGCTATCGTGTCATAAATGCCATCAACACGCTTCATAGCGCGATCACGGTTGTAGCCATACAGTTCATCCGCTACATTAATGACACCGCCTGCGTTGATAACATAGTCAGGTGCATATACAATGCCCATTTCATGAATTTGATCACCATGAGTCGTTTCACGAAGCTGGTTGTTA
This sequence comes from uncultured Bacillaceae bacterium, assembly GCA_963739655.1. Taxonomy (GTDB): domain Bacteria; phylum Bacillota; class Bacilli; order Bacillales; family Guptibacillaceae; genus Guptibacillus. The sequence continues at coordinate 485,076 of CAVUAW010000018.1, forward strand.
GCTGCTCCAGCAATCACCTTTGCTTTAATTTTACCAATCGTATCATCATTAATAACAGCTCCTAAAGCACATGGAGCAAATATGTCACAATCAACATCATAAATGTCATCCGGATCTACTGCCTTCGCTCCAAAGTCAGAAATAGCACGATCAACAGATTCTTTGTTAATATCTGTAACAACAAGTGATGCACCTTCTTCGTGAAGATGTTTGCACAAGTTATAGGCTACGTTTCCAACCCCTTGAACCGCTACTGTCTTACCTTCTAAAGAATCTGTGCCAAACGCTTCTTTTGCAGCTGCTTTCATACCAACATATACGCCATATGCTGTTACAGGAGAAGGATTACCAGAAGAACCGAATGCTGGAGAAATACCAGTAACATACTGTGTTTCTTCATGAATTGTATCCATATCTTGAACTGTCGTGCCTACATCTTCTGCAGTAATGTATCGTCCATTTAATCCCTGAATATAACGACCGAAAGCACGGAACATCGCTTCATTTTTATCTTTGCGAGGATCACCAATGATAACTGTCTTTCCTCCACCAAGGTTCAAGCCCGCAGCAGCATTCTTGTAAGTCATCCCTTTAGCTAAACGAAGCGCATCTTCAAATGCAGCTTCCTCAGAAGCGTAAGTCCACATTCTTGTTCCGCCTAGTGCCGGTCCAAGTGTTGTATCGTGAATAGCAATAATCGCCTTTAATCCTGACGCTTTATCCTGACAGACCACGACTTGTTCGTAATCATATTTCTCCATATAAGTAAAAAGTTCCATTGTAATCTTCCTCTCTGATTTTCCTCTAATATTATTTAGCAGAACTTACTGCAAGTGCAATGCTATATACTTTGCTTTGTGCGGTATCTGCCCGCGAAGTCAAAACGATTGGTGCTTTGGCTCCTGCAATCACTCCTCCAACTTTTGCATTCGCAAAGTAGACCAGAGATTTATACAAAGCATTACCAACTTCAATAGACGGAACAAGTAGAATATCTGCCCTCCCTGCAACTTCACTTTCAATCCCCTTATGAGTTGCAGCTTCTACTGATATCGCATTATCGAGCGCAAGTGGCCCATCAATAATACAATCAGTTATTTGTCCTCTACGATTCATCTGAGCGAGTGCTGCCGCATCAAGCGTCGCCTGCATAGCAGGATTAACAACCTCAACTGCCGCTAGTGGTACAACTTTGGGTAGTGATAAACCACTTGCTCTTGCAATGCTAACGGCATTCTTTACAATTTCAACTTTCTGAGTTAGATCCGGCTCAATGTTCATTCCGGAATCAGTAACATAAATCAATCGATCATACCCAGGCACATCAAATGCCGCTACATGAGAAAGGACTTTCCCTTTACGCAACCCATATTCTTTATTTAAAACTTCTTTAAGAATAATTGATGTGGAAACCATCCCTTTCATTAACACATCTGCTTCACCATTTCTGACAGCGGTTACAGCAGCTTTTGAAGCTTCACGATCAGTTGATGCCTGAACAGTCCTGATTGAATCTGTATGAGACAATCCTTGCTCATCAAGCATTTCAACCATCTCATTTTGATTTCCATATAAGATAAATGAAGCAAGATTTTTATCTACGGCCATTTTCACCGCTTCGATCACTTCTCTATCTGCAGCTGCAGCGACTGCAACTGTTTTATTAGGCTGTTGGGAAGCAAAATTCAATAGCTGATCTAGATTCATTGGTGTCCCTCCTTTCATGCCACCATACTAATATGCAAGTTCCGTGCCAACTCTTCACCTTTGATATGACAGGGTTTAGCTCCTAAGAACCATGCAAAATATTGCAATGCACGCAAGTTATTGCATGCTATTTTTTTCAACTTCATGTTTTTCCATTTTATAATATAGATTTCTGAGCGATACCCCTAATGCTTTCGCAGTTGCAGTTTTGTTGCCTTCATAAAGCTCAAGAGTCTGTCTTATCGTCTTCTTTTCGAACTCATCTACGAGTTGAGACAGTGTTTTTTCGGGCGTACGTTCCACTGTAAGCATATCCGCATCTTTCTTCTCACTTAATAGTGACGGAATATGCTGAAGATCAATCATTGTTTCATTTGCTTCCATATGAATTACGATTCTGCCTAGTACATTCTCAAACTCCCGTACATTGCCTGGCCAATCATATGATTTGAAGTATTCTATAGCAGCTGGAGTTACTCCCTTCACATTCCTTCCATAATCCTGATTGATTTTGGTCATTAAATGCCTGGCAAGGGCAGCGATATCCTCTTTACGTTGTCTGAGAGGTGGAATCTGGATGGGCAGACGATTTAACCGATAATATAAATCTTCCCTAAAAGAACCATCGATTATTCGTTTTTCAAGCTTTGCGTTGGTCGCAGCAATAATACGGACGTTAATGGCAATTGGTTTTGATCCTCCAACACGAACGATCTCACGTTCTTGTAGCACTCGAAGTAATTTCGCCTGCGTTCCGAGTGATACTTCCCCTATTTCATCCAGAAAGATACTACCACCGTTCGCTTCTTCAAACAATCCTCTTTTACCGCCCTGCCTCGCACCAGAAAATGCTCCATCTTCATATCCAAAAAGCTCGCTTTCAAAAAGCGACTCAGAGATAGCTGCACAATTCACTCTAATAAATTTGTTATATTTACGATCGCTAGCATTATGTATGGCATGCGCGAATAATTCTTTTCCAGTTCCAGATTCTCCCCTAAGTAGCACAGTTGCAGGCGTTGAAGCAGCAAGCCGTGCTTGTTGAACAGAAAATGTCATTTCTTCGGAATCACCGATAATATCTTCGAACGAGTACTTCGCTTCAAGTGTTCGAATAATTTGTCTAGCCCGCTGAAGTTGATTATTTAATGAATGAAGCTCAGAAATATCATGTATTACACCAACGCTTCCCTTCAACCTTCCATCGACAATGACGGGAGATACATTGACGACAACTTCTCTTTTGCCTGGCCCTACTTTCATTTGAACACCACGAACAGGCTTTCTTGTTCTGAGGACACGCATATGCATGCTTTCTCCCTCAGATATATCAGTATTGGCTGGTTTACCTATTACTTCTTCACGCTCCAGACCAGTAAGCCTAGTATAAGCTGGATTAATCATAAGTCCTTTACCCAATTCATCTACAACAGATATCGCTTCGTCTGATGATTGAATGATGGCTTTTAACATGGATTGAATGCTTTTTAAATCCGTGACTTCTTGAGCCATTTCTTCAATTGCAGTCATATCTTTAAAAACTGCTAGCGCTCCAATGCGTTCCCCTTCATCATCAAACATTGGAATTCTTGTGGTAATAATTTTCTTCCCATTTGGAAGGAGCTGTTCTTGATTAATTTCTGGTTTCCCCGTAGAAAGCACTCTTGGCAATTGACTCGACGCAAGAAGAGAACCAATTAACTTACCACTAGCCCTGGATTTACTTATCCCCGTAATTTTTTCAGCACTTCGATTGAATAATGTAACCTCTTCATCAATATTTACTGCAATCATACCATCGTGTGTAGAATCTAAAATAATTTCTTGTTGCTTAGACTGATGGCGTAACGTATCGATCAGTATTTCTTTTTCTTCAATTAAATTCAGTACGATATTAGCTACAGATCCCGGAATGAGAACAGTGTGCTTTTCACGGACATCTCGAATCTCTTCAAATACCGTCTCATCTCCAGTAGCCTCAATTATGACATCGATTTCAAAAAGTTTTAAAGGAATTCTCCAATCATGGTAAACAGCGATACCTGATTCTCTTGCAGTTTTAAGCCCCGTGGCGTCCATATCACAGTCTACCACGGCAATAACTTCCATCATTTCGGTTTCCCTCAATATATCGAGAAGCGCATGACCACCTTTACCGGCTCCAACAATCATACATTTTCGCAAATAATCATCACCTGCATTCCATACATGCAATATATTTCATACTTATCATACAACTCTTTTGGTATTTTGACAAATCATGCACGGAATTTTTCGGAGTTTTGTCAAACATAGACATAACTTAGGGACTTCGCTACAATAGCACTAGTAATGTGGAGAAAGGGTGCACGATTATGCGGTTGATCGCTTTACTTATCGTTTTAATTCCCGGCATATTTGGTGTTATCGGTATAAAATTAATGAGAGATGTTTTGTTTGGTGTATTAAATCCTCCTTTTACTTCTCTCATCGTTCAATTTATTCTTGGCCTCATATTTTTAATTGCAGGACTTTCTTTTGTAGGTGGATTCATCTTCTACCGGGATCGAAAGCGAAATAAGGTTCAGCAAAGATTTTCATCCAAAAAATAATAATTGTCTAAGCAATCTTTTAAATTCTTTTTCGTATGGTATAACAAACAACTCATACCATTCTCTTGCAATTTGGACGCAAAAAAAACAAAGCTTCAATTTCGGCTTTGTTTTTTTTGTATTTAAATTATTGTTAGTTCTCGTTATCTGGTATGGGAATAATTATCCATGTTATGCTCAATACGAAGCTTATCAGCCACCATCGCAATGAATTCACTATTCGTAGGTTTAGCTTTTGACATGCTCACGGTGTAACCAAACAAATTAGAAATAGATTCCACATTCCCTCTGCTCCACGCAACTTCAATTGCGTGACGAATCGCCCGTTCTACTCTCGAAGAAGTCGTATTGAATTTCTTGGCTATGTCTGGATATAAAACTTTTGTAATCGATCCAAGCAATTCAATGTCGTTGTAAACCATTGTGATCGCTTCTCTTAAGTACATATAGCCTTTGATATGGGCCGGAACTCCGATTTCGTGAATAATACTTGTAATGCTGGCATCAAGGTTTCTAGGTCTGCTTTCACGTGGTTGACGCTTATATGATCCACCACTTGAAGTGAATGTCGTTTTCTTACCACTTACTTGCCTCACATGACTTGCCAGGTTATCCATATCAAAAGGCTTTAATATGAAATAAGATGCACCAAGGTCAACGGCTTTCTTCGTGACATCCTCCTGCCCAAAAGCTGTTAGCATAATAACGCTACACGTATAATTCATTTCTCTTAACCGCTCCAAAACAGCCAGTCCATCGAGATGTGGCATAATGATATCCAGAACTAACACATCCGGCTCTTCATCTTCTAGGACTTCCAAACATTCCTGTCCATTGGAAGCGGTTCCGACTACCTCCATATCCTCCTGTCGTGACATATATTCCTCAATCAAATTAACTAATTCGCGGTTATCATCTGCAAGACATACTTTTATTTTTTGCACGGCTCCGTCTCTCCTTCCACAAGTTTGGTTACCGTAGTATAAACATTCAACGGGAATGGGAAATTTCCTCTAAAATTTCTAAAAACTTTTAAAAACAATACAATTTCTTCATAATTCTCTAAAATACTTCAATTTAATCGTATTTCTGATAATTTCTGAATACTCTTTCAATTTTGTCGAATTTTCTTCATTCACAGTATAGCATGGTTTGAAAACGAAAGAAAGCGAACAGTGAGCTTTTTAGCTCGCTGTTCGCTTCTTATTTCGATCTTCTTTGTAAATGTCAATTCCAGCTTCTTCTAACATCCATTCAATGTGGACACCATAACCGGAAGTAGAGTCATTTACAAATACGTGAGTTACTGCTCCAATAACTTTTCCATCTTGAATAATTGGACTACCACTCATACCTTGAACAATCCCCCCTGTTTCTTTTAACAATACAGGATCTGTTACTTTAATCACCATACCTTTTGTAGCTGGGAATTTCTGCGGGATTGAACTGACTACTTCTACGTCGTAGGCTTTCACTTTACTACCTTTTACAACAGTTAGTATTTTAGCTGGTCCTTCTTTCACTTGGTGAGAGAGCGCAATCGGCATTGGTTTATCGTACATGCCCTTTTTCATCTCATTATTCATTTCACCAAAAATACCGAATGGACTATTCCGTGTAATGGTACCAAGTTTTTGATCAGTGTTCGAGAATCTTGCTAATTTCTCTCCAGGATGCCCATTACTTCCTTTTTCAATGGAAGTGACAGAGGATTGATATATTTCACCATGGTTAACCACTATTGGCTTTTTTGTATCCATATCGGATATTACGTGCCCCAATGCTCCATACTTTTTTGTATCAGGATGATAAAATGTCAATGTCCCAACACCTGCTGCTGAGTCGCGTATATATAATCCGATTCGATACATGGCATTCTGTTTATCTTTAACCGGAATAAGTTTCTTACTCAATTCTTCATTTTCTCTAACTATTGTTACTTCAAGCGCATCGCCATCATTTCCAGCTTTCTTTACAATTGATCCGATGTCGCTCATTTTCTTGACTGATTGTCCATTAATTTTCGTTATAATATCTCCAACTTGTATATCTGCTATTTCTCCTGGTGATCGATCTCCTTGACTTGTATGAATGAGATGATGTCCTACAACTAAAACGCCGCGTGTATTCAGCTTTACGCCTATGGATTGTCCACCTGGAACGACTTTAAAGTCTGGAAGAACTTTAACATCTACTTTTTTTACTGGAAAATCACTCACTGTTAAGTCAAGTATATCCGTACCACTGCTTTTTCCACTTATCGTAAATTCGTTTTTTTGTTGATCTACGTTAACAACTTCCGAACCTCCAAGTGACGCAACAGCAGGTATATTAGATGAGATGGTTGCTTGATCTCCTTCAAACATCACAACCTCATCTGGAATCGATAGAAATAATTGTATTGGTTTCGAAAAACCAAGCGCAATTAGAAAACCAAGGAGAACTACGCCTAACAATTTACGAATCATGTCTGCCTTCAATCCTTCACTCTCCTCGCTCTTGCCCACACCTCCAACATGGCTGTATCTATAATTTTGCCTTGACTGGCCTTTATTATAACCTGCAAAAATGAAAATGCTATCCTTAGATGGATAGCATTTCATATCATGATTTTATTTGGTTTGCTTGAAGTAATAATTCTTTTGCATGTTTTTTTGTAAGTTCAGTCATCTCAGCCCCAGAAATCATTCTGCCAAGTTCTTCAATCTGCTCTTCTGCACTTAAATTTCCAACACTTGTCTTCGTACGACCTTCCCCCGTCTCTTCTTTGGAAATGTAAAGATGATGGTCAGCCATTGCAGCTACTTGAGGAAGGTGCGTAATAACAAGGACCTGGGATCCTGAAGATAGTCGTTGTATTTTTTCAGCCATTGCCTGAGCTACTCTGCCACTAACTCCAGTATCGACTTCATCGAAGATAATTGATGTTATTCCCTGGTGCTTGGAAAAAATGGATTTAAGCGCGAGCATAATCCTAGAGAGTTCACCACCAGAAGCAGTTTTAGAAAGCTCTTTAAGCGGTTCTCCTGGATTAGTGGATATCATAAAATCAATATCGTCTTTTCCTGATCGGTGAAAAGCATCCTTTTTGTTACCAATTTCATTAAAATGGATAGCAAATTCTGTTTTCTCCATGTACAAATCTCGAAGCTCATGGTGAATCGCATCAACGAGAACACTTGCCACCTTTTTTCGAAGCCCTGTTAGATTCTCAGCTTCTACTTTTAGATCTGCCTGAATCCCTTTTAAATCAGACTCTAGTTCCTCTACGCGGTCTTCTCTATTCAATAGTTCATCTACTTCGTCTTCAATTGAAGCAGCATACTCCAAAATTTCTTCTACCGATTCGCCGTACTTTCTTTTCAGTACCTGAATTTCATTAAGGCGTTCTTCCACAAAATCCAATCGGGCAGGATCAAATTCGAGCTGATCTCGGTATGTATTTAACTTTCCCGCCGTTTCTTCAAGTAAGTAGAATTGATTAGCTACTTCTTCATGATATCCTTTCAACTCTTCATCGATTTCAGTAACTGATTCAAGTTGAGACATTGCAAGTCCAACCCAATCAAGACCTTTATTATCACCATGTAATGAATGATAGACATCTTGAAGTGCAGAAAAAAGTTTCTCGAAATTTCCTAACCGCAGTTTTTCTTCCATCAATTCTTCATCTTCATTTGGAGCAAGCTCTGCTTTTGTTATCTCTTCAAGTTGATATTGAATTAAATCAAGCCTATGGGCCATTTGTTGCTCATTTTCAGTTAAATTCTTCATTTGCTGCTGGATTTTTTTGTAACGTTGATAAATTTCCCTGTATTCAACTAATGCGGGTCCTATAGAGCGGTCACCAAACTGATCTAAAAGAGATAGATGTTTATCTGACTGCATTAAATCCTGATGCTCATGCTGGCCGTGAATATCAATAAGAGTTTGGCCAATTTCCCTTAAAATTCCTAATGTGACCAATTTCCCGTTCACTCTACAAATACTTTTACCTGTACTTGAAATATCACGACGTAACACAACCATATCGTCCGTAAACTCAATTCCTACATCTTCTAACTTCTGAACGGTAGGATGTACTGGATCAATGTGAAACAAACCTTCAATTTCAGCCTTTTTTGTACCGTATCTGACGAACTCGGCAGAACCTCTGCCTCCTACTAACAGCCCAATGGCATCGATTATAATTGATTTACCTGCACCTGTTTCCCCAGTAAGAACTGTTAAGCCACGTTCAAATGAAACGGTGATCGCTTCTATGATCGCAAAATTACGTATAGATAGTTCCGCTAACATATTCTCCCACCTTCAAAGATCATCTTTCTCTTCTTACAGCATATCAATAAAGCGTTGAGACAACATAGGCGCGTCTTCAGCACTTTTACAAATAATAAGTATCGTATCATCTCCACTTATGTTCCCCATAATTTCTTCCCAGTCCAAATTATCAATTAACGCACCTATCGCATTCGCATTTCCGGGAAGCGTTTTCATAACGATAAGATGATCCGCATGATCAATACTTATAAACGCATCGGTCAATGTTCTTTTTAGCTTTTGAAGCGGATTAAATCGCTGATCAGCAGGAAGACTGTATTTGTATCTCCCATCAATCGTAGGTACTTTAACAAGGTGAAGCTCTTTAATATCGCGTGATACTGTTGCTTGTGTCACATTAAAACCTGCACTCTTCAAGCAATAAACAAGTTCATCCTGTGTTTCAACGTCTTGATTTGCAATCATTTCGCGAATTTTGATATGTCGTTGTCCTTTATTCATCGTATAACCTCCAGAAGTTCCGGTAAGTAAAATCTGACAGCCTTATTATATAGCCCCGTTCTATTTTTGTATAGACCCTCATAAATATTCACTTCAATAATGATCCCCTAGATGGCCATTTCTACTGTAAGACATCTCAATTCGCTGAACTAAGATAGTTTTAAAAGAATGAGTAACTAGAAAAAAAAAGGACACACATGGTGTATCCTTTAAAACTGTCGATGCGCTTCCTCCACCACTTCTTCTGGTAAAGGAATCTTTTCTGCTAATGTTTCTTGCTTCCATCCCAGATAAAGTAAGAATTCGATGTTACCTTCTCCACCAGTTATTGGAGAGAAGGAAAGTCCATTAACTTGATACCCTTGCTGAGTAGCAAAATCCATCATCTCTTTTAATACTCGAAGGTGAATCTTCTTATCGCGTACAATCCCTTTCTTACCTACTTCTCCTCGTCCTGCCTCAAATTGTGGCTTAACAAGTGCCACAACCTCACCATTTTCTTGTAAAATTTCTTTTAGAACCGGTAAAATTAATTTCAAAGAAATAAACGATACATCGATTGTGGCGAAATCTGGTAAACCATTTTCAAAGTCTTCTTTGACACAATAGCGGAAATTAGTTCGCTCTTTCACCACAACACGGTCATCTACGCGTAGTTTCCATGCTAACTGATTATACCCAACGTCAAGTGCATATACGAGTGTTGCACCGTTTTGAAGAGCGCAATCTGTAAAACCACCTGTGGATGAGCCAATATCTAGAACAATTCGATCTTTAGGTTCTAGTGAGAAAACCTCAATAGCTTTTTCAAGCTTTAACCCACCACGTCCAACATAACGCAATGTATCGCCTTTAATTTGTAAACTAATGTCTTCGTCTACTTTCACACCAGGTTTGTCCATTCTCTCTGTCTCGGAGAACACCAGTCCTGCCATGATTGCTCTCTTTGCTTTTTCTCTTGTGTCTATAAGTCCACGATTCACAAGGATTACATCTAGTCTTTCTTTTTTTGCCATTTGCTTTTAAGCCCTCTTTTGCTTTGCTGGTATCATTTTCTTTGCTTTAGCCACAATATCTTCAGGTGTTAACCCAACTTCCTTTAGTAGCTCATTTACACTTCCGTGCTCGATATAAGCATCTGGTATACCCATTCTTTGAATAGAACCATGCTGATAACCACTGTCATTCACATATTCCAGAACTGCGCTACCAAAACCGCCTTGAAGGATTGCTTCCTCTACTGTGAGCATTGGAATGCCCTCTTGCATTAAATCAGCCATCATTTTTTCATCAAGTGGTTTAATGAAGCGAGCATTAATCACACGAGCTGAAATACCTTCTTTCTCGAGGCTGTCAGCAGCTTTTAATAAATCTTGAAGCGTTGGACCAAATGATAGAAGGGCAACATCAGTACCTTCTCGAATGACTTCCCATGTCCCTATAGGAATTTCTTTCAGTTCCTCATCCATCTTCGTACCAATTCCATTTCCTCTCGGATAACGGACAGCAATTGGTCCTTGATTATATTGGATTCCAGTATAGACCATATGTTGAAGTTCATTTTCATCCTTTGCCATCATCAAAATCATGTTAGGTAGATGTCGAAGGAATGAGACATCAAATACACCCTGATGAGTTTCTCCATCCGCACCAACAAGTCCAGAACGGTCAATAGCAAGAAATACGTTGAGGTTCTGGCGACAGACATCATGTACTAATTGATCGTACGCACGCTGGAGAAAGGTAGAATAGATAGATAATACCGGCTTTAATTCTTGTGTTGCTAGTCCGGCAGCCATCGTTGTTGCGTGTTGTTCTGCAATCCCAACATCAAATAACCGTTCAGGGAATTGTTTTTCAAATGCTTCCCATTTCGACCCAACTGTCATTGCAGGTGTAATAACTGAAATTCGGTCATCTTTTTCTGCCAGTTTACGAACAGTTTCGCTTACAACCTTACTATATCCAGGAGCAGCTACTTTGGGCTTGATTTGCTTACCAGCCTCAATTTTATATGGACTAACTCCGTGCCATTCTCCAATTTCATCAATTTCTGCTGGATGATAGCCCTTCCCTTTCTTCGTTAGAACGTGAATTAAAACAGGGCCTTTTGTTTTCTTAGCATACTTAATATTTTCCATTAAGGCTTCGACATCATGACCATCGACAGGACCTAGATAAGTAAAGCCTAGCTCTTCAAAGAAAATACCAGAAACTAAAAGATACTTTAACGCATCTTTTACTCTTTCAGCAGTAGAAGCGAGCGCTCCCCCAAACGCGGGGATTTTTTTGAGTAAATACTCAAGTTCTTCTTTCGCCTTATGATACTTCCCAGCTGTTCGAAGTTTTCCAAGTATATTATGAAGGGCCCCTACGTTAGGAGCAATTGACATTTCGTTATCATTTAAGATTACAAGCATATCTTTTTGTTCATGGCCTATATGATTAAGCGCTTCTAATGCCATACCACCAGTTAATGCCCCATCACCAATAATGGCTACAACGCTCTCATCTGTTCCCTTCATATCTCGAGCAGCCGCCATTCCCATCGCTGCTGATAACGACGTAGAGCTATGTCCCGTTTCCCAGACGTCATGTTCACTTTCATTTCTTTTAGGGAAGCCACAAAGGCCTTTATATTTTCGTAATGTATCGAATCTTGAAGCTCTTCCTGTCAAGATTTTGTGAACATACGCCTGGTGACCTACATCCCAAATGAACTTATCCTTTGGACTATCAAATATTTTGTGCAAGACAATGGTCAATTCAACGACACCTAGATTCGGCCCCAGATGTCCACCGGTCTCGGATAATTTATTAATTAAAAAACATCTAATTTCTTCTGCAAGATCAGTCATTTGATTCATATCATACTTTTTGAGAAATTTTGGGTTCTCAATTTTTTCTAAATCCATGGGAATGTCCTCCCCTTCTTTATTTCGATTTACGGTTTTCTTTTTTCTTTTTGGATTGATTGCCTACCATTTTAATTTTAAATGTTTTTTCAACAAAATATAAAAAACGCCCAACTTGAAAAATGATCCCGGTAGAAAAATAGATAGCAAAGGTTTTCCCCAGTGCTTTTCCACCGACCGTTAATGCAGCAATAACACTTGTGAATACGACTGATATAATATATTGAAACATTGATCCATCACTATGTCCAAGTTGAATCGTCAATTGTAAAACAACTGTAGCAGATGCGGTACCACTTATAATACCCGAAATATCACCGATTACATCATTACAGAAGCTTGCAACCCGATCTGCATTTCGAGTTACGAAAATAGCATGCTTAGCGCCTGTAAGACGCTCAGCAGCCATCGCATGAAATGGTACTTCATTCGCAGCTGTTGACGCTACCCCAATTGTATCAAAGAAAATACCAATAAGAACGATTAACAAGACAACAATCATTCCAATTGCCCATGATACACCGCTTAAAACAGCGGTGGAGATAATTGAAAAAATAGCCGCTAACACAAGTGTGATAACGGCAATAGCTAAACTCCAGTTTATGGATTTTGATACGGAAGCTTTCATATCTACTCCTTGTCCATTATATAATCACATGAAAACGGGCGTTCAACTAACGGGCGTTCAAGGGTCAGATAAATGCCCCCTGTTCCCTGTCAGTTGAACACCCCTGTTAATTTATGTATCGAAGAGTGGTCACTTAAAGAGTAAAGACTGCGGCTTAGGTCCAGTAGGTTTTCCCAGATGAATACCCGAACGTCGCCGTTCAGGCGGTTTCCCTTTACATTCATCTTAGCGTGTCACCATGCGCTAGACTGGATTACCACTTAGTCCGCACTATAATCCCCTTTAAGTGTCACTCGGAACAGTCTAGGAGTTTTCCTCAACAGCTCCACACATTTCCTAGCCTCTTTTGCAGAGTAGATTTCATATGGGTGGTAGGAAAAAAGCGGCCGGCCGAGCTGCAAATTTCCAATAATCCATAATCCCCTCTAACTCCACTCAAGGCAGGCTACGCTGTTCAACTGCGTTCCCATGCAGCTGAAACAGGTTCATACCCCAATTCATAGCAGGCAGCGTTAACCGCACTGCTACAAGAATGGGCCTCCGCGGAAGCAGGGTCAACGCCCACATGCCTTTGTGGATCGCCCTGCGACCTTAACTCCCAGCATCGACCCAAGTCTGGGCGACTCAAGCCAACACCAGGAACTTCATCGATGTGCCCTATGGCGGATTTTTAGGCCCGCCTTCAGAAATGGCGAACTGACTAGAATACTGCACCACTCAATCTTAACTTATTATACCATATGTTATGGTAATGCTCAATTATGTGTTAATGGTCACGTTCAACTATAAATTTAGCAATGGATTGAAGGCGTTCATGATCAATTCCGGCTGCTGAAAGATTGATGAGTGCTTCTTCGAAATGGTAGGACAACTTTTCTCGGGCACCTTTTAACGTGAGAAGTTTTGGATAAGTACTCTTCTCATTGTTTTCGTCACTGCCTGGGAGCTTTCCGAGCTTATCTTCTTCCCCTTCGACATCAAGAATATCGTCACTTATTTGAAACGCAAGACCCATATGTTCTCCAAAGCCTTGCAAATGCTTCCGCTGATCAAGTGTCGCGTTGGCGATGATAGAACCAGCCAAAACAGAGAAAACAAGCAGCTTTCCTGTTTTATGATGATGAATATACTCGAGCTGATCTAAAGTTAACTCTTGTTTTTCACCATTAAGATCCGCCATTTGACCACCTACCATTCCTGCAGGTCCAGCTGAATGAGATAAAAGCTTTATAATCTCTACTTTTTGTTCGCTTGATAGATTGGCATCAGCAATAACTTCAAAGCTTTGTGTTAATAGGGCATCTCCAGCTAGAATCGCTGTCGCTTCACCAAACACGATATGATTAGTAGGTTTTCCGCGTCGCAGGTCGTCATCATCCATAGCTGGCAAATCATCATGGATAAGCGAGTATGTGTGTATCATTTCAACGGCGCATGCAACTGGAACAGCTTTATCGATATCTTCACCAAACGCTTCAACTGTAGCAAGCATTAAAATGGGTCGAATCCGTTTTCCACCTGCATGAATTGAATAATGCATTGCCTTTTTTAATGTTTCAGGCATTTCAACTCTATCGATAAACCCAGGAAGTTCTTTATCCAAAAGCTTTTTATATTCATTCATATAAGAAGTTAGATCAGAGGTCACGCGTCATCCTCCTGTACAGAAAATGGTTTGATCTCACCATTTTCCTCTACGATTTGGTCCATTTTCCCTTCAACAGATTGGAGTTTCTCGTGGCAGATATTAGATAAGTTCATCCCTTCCTGAAAAAGAGAAATTGCTTTTTCAAGCGGGACATTTCCTTCTTCTAGTGCACCGACGATTTGTTCAAGTTTCTGCATCGCTTCTTCAAACGTTACATTCTCATTTTTCTCCATTTGAGTCACTCTCCTCTAATCCCCAGACATGGCAATCTATTTTCCCGTCCGTCATCTCAACTTTTAATACGTCACCAGGCTGTACCTGTTTGACAGATTTAATAAGTTCATCTTCTTTATAAGCAAGGCTATATCCGCGTTCCATCACCTTTAATGGGCTTAATGCATTTAACTTTCCAGCAGCGAATGAAAAATCCCGTTGCTTCTCCTGAAGAACTCGTTGCATCTCTTTTTGCAACGAAGCCTTTAATTCAGTTAAATCATTAGCCGACTCTTTTACTATGCGTTCAGGATGCTGTTTTATTAGCTGTTTATGATCCCGCTCAACACGTTCCCTTGTGTAGACAAGAAATCTTTTCATCGTTTTTTGAAGACGCTCCACCTGCACATCCAATTCTTGCTCTTTTTGTCTCAATAATTGGTCAGGATAGCGAAAGGCATAAGATTTCTGTAGGGTTGTCAACCTTTCTCGATCTGAAGACACTTTTTCCTTCATCGTCCTCATTAGTCTATGTACTCGTTGATCAAGGCGCTCTTTCAACTCGACTATACTTGGAACAGCAAGCTCAGCTGCCCCAGTTGGTGTAGGTGCACGTAAATCCGCAACAAAATCTGCGATTGTAAAATCGGTTTCATGACCAACAGCCGAAATTATAGGTACACTTGATCGAGCGATACTTCTCGCCACCTCTTCTTCATTGAAGGCCCAGAGTTCTTCGATTGAACCACCACCACGCCCAACAATAAGGACATCGATGAGATTCATGGCATTAGCCATTTCGATTGCTTGAACAATCGAATCTTTCGCATTATTCCCCTGTACTAGTACTGGAAAGACAGTAATTCTTGCTGTAGGGTAGCGCCTTTTGATTGTAGTGAAGATATCCCGTATTGCTGCTCCTGTTGGGGATGTGATAACACCAATTTCTGAAGGATAGCGTGGAATAACTTTTTTGAGGTTTTCAGAAAACAAGCCTTCAAATTCGAGCTTCCGTTTAAGCTCTTCATAAGCTAAATATAGATTTCCAATTCCATCAGGTTGCATTTCTTTTGCATATAACTGATATTGTCCATACGGTTCAAAAACCGATATTTCTCCTCGAATCAAGACTTTCATACCGTTTTCAGGTTTAAATTTCATGCGACGGTTGTTTCCTGCGAACATAACCGACTGAACTCTTGATTTGTCATCTTTAACAGTAAAGTAGAGGTGCCCTCGACTATGATGTTTAACGTTGGATAATTCACCACGCAACCAAACATCTTGAAGTGCAGGATCATTATCAATCATTCGTTTCATATGTCTGGTTAGGGCTGTAACCGATATATATCGATCTGCTTTCAAACCAATCCCCTCCTGCCTAACTTAGCTTTTTTGCATAATTTTAGAGAGGACACCGTTAACAAAACGTCCCGATTCTTCTCCACCGAACAGTTTGGCTAGTTCTACCGCTTCATTCAAGCTCACGTTAACCGGAATATCATCCCTAATTACCATTTCATAAGAAGCCATACGAAGAACGGAACGGTCAACATTTCCGATTCTACTAAAACTCCAGTTCACAAGATTTTCTTTAATTACTTCATCGAGTCTATCGAGGTTCTCAAGTGTTCCGAAGACAAGCTCAGATAGAAACTCGTCACCTTCTCCTTCACTCAATACGTGTTCTAGTGCCTCTTGTGGATCGGTGTCTGTCACATCTATTTGAAACAATACCTGGATGGCTTTTTCTCTTGCATGTCTTCTTTTCATTGCTATACTCCTTTTACGCTATTATTGCTATACCAATAGATGATAGCATATTGTAGCGGACAAATACAGGTTTTCCACTGTTCAATTCATTTCCTAAAATAAAGGCGAGTGAAACGAAGGTTTCATTCGAATGAGCCAGAAATCGAGATATCAACAATATAAGCTAACATAGCCAAAATAAAAAAGCAGGGGGAATGCCCCTCTGCTTATTCTTCGTTTTCTTGCTCTTTTTTATCAAATGTAATACCGACAACGCTAACGTTAACTGCACTAATCTCAAGAGCCGTCATTGTAAGTAAGGCCTGCCTAATGTTTTCTTGAACTTTTTCGCATACTTCTGGGATCGATAGACCGTAGCTAACTACTACATAGGCATCAAGAATAATCCCATCTTCATCAAGCTCAACTTTAACACCTTTTCGATGGTCTTTACGACCAAAGCGCTCGACAACACCTGAAGCAAAATTACCTCGCATTTCAGCTACTCCGTCAACCTCTGAGGCAGCAATGCTTCCAATAACTTCGATTACTTCTGGAGAAATTTCGACTTTTCCAAGCCCAGTATCGTGCTCTTCCATTTCAAATGATTGAAGTTCATTCATTCTGAACACCTCACTTAGAATTCGTTGATTGTTCTGTTAGGTCGTACTTTTCAAGAAATTTCGTATTGAAATCTCCACTCACAAATTTTTCATGGCTCATCAATCGCATATGGAATGGAATCGTCGTTTTAACACCTTCAACAACGAATTCACCAAGAGCTCGCCTCATCCTTGCGATTGCTTCTTCACGGGTATCAGCGTAAGTAATCAACTTCGCTACCATGGAGTCGTAATAAGGTAGGATGTCGTAGCCGGGATATACTGCTGAATCAACCCGAACACCAAAACCGCCTGGAGGAAGGTACATCTCTACTTTCCCCGGGGAAGGCATGAATTTTTTATCAGGATCCTCTGCGTTTATACGGCACTCAATTGCCCATCCCTTGAATGTAACATCTTCTTGAGTGTAACGAAGCACCTCATCAGAAGCTGCTCTGATCTGTTCTTTGATTAAGTCAATGCCTGTTACCATTTCTGTTACAGGGTGCTCAACCTGAATTCGGGTATTCATTTCCATGAAATAAAAATTCCCTGTTGGCTCAAAAATAAACTCAACCGTACCTGCTCCTGAGTAATTCACTGCTTTAGCGGCTCTTACTGCAGCGTCTCCCATCTTCTGTCTAATAGAAGCATCAAGTGCAGGTGACGGGGTCTCTTCTACTAGCTTCTGTAATCTCCTCTGTATAGAACAGTCGCGTTCACCAAGATGAATGACATTTCCATGGTTATCTGCTAAAACCTGAATTTCTACATGTCGGAAATCTTCAATAAATTTCTCAATGTAGACTCCAGGATTACCGAAAGCAGTTGAAGCCTCTTGCTGCGTAATATTAATGCCTTTAACAAGTTCGCTCTCGTCTTTAGCAATTCGAATTCCTTTACCACCACCACCTGCAGTGGCTTTTATAATAACGGGGTAACCCATTTCGTTTGCCAATGAAACAGCTTCAGCTTCATCTTTGATGATCCCTTCAGAACCAGGAACAATTGGAACTCCAGCTTCTTTCATGGTTGTTCTAGCGACATCTTTTGTTCCCATTCGATTGATTGCTTCCGGGCTTGGTCCAACAAAAGTGACGTTACATTCTCTACAAAGCTCTGCAAAATCTGCGTTTTCTGCAAGAAAACCATAGCCAGGATGAATGGCATCCACACCTGTTACCGTAGCAATACTCATAATGTTCGTGAAATTTAGGTAACTATCCTTAGCTGCAGTTGGTCCAATACAATAAGCTTCATCAGCAAGTCTAACATGAAGAGCGTCCTTATCAGCCTGCGAGTAAACTGCTACAGTCTCTATACCTAGCTCTTCACATGCTCGAATAATTCTTACTGCAATTTCTCCGCGATTAGCTACAAGTATTTTCTTAATCTCCATATTATCACCTATGCTTTCACTAAAAACAGAGGTTGACCGTATTCAACTAGCTGACCATCCTCAACTAACATTTCTACGATTTCTCCATTTACCTCTGCCTCAATTTCATTAAAGAGCTTCATCGCTTCAATGATGCAGACAACGCTGTCTTCAGAAACTTTCTCACCTGTTTTCACATAAAGCTCGGAGTCTGGATTTGGACGAGCGTAGAATGTACCAACCATCGGTGATTCGATTTTATGTAAGTTTTCCTCTTGCTTCTTATCCGCTGCATCTTCAGCAGGTTGTTCTTGACTCGGAGCTGGAGCTACAGTTTTTGCTGGTTCAGGTGCTTGTGGAGTAACAGCTTGCTGAACTGGCAGTTGAACTGGTTCCTGAGCATATTGAACTTCATTTTTCTTTAAAACAATTTTTGATCCATCATTTTCGTATTCAAATTCATCAATACTTGATTGATCAATTAATTTGATCAACTCTCGAATTTCTTGAACTTTTAACAAGATTTCCACTCCCTGTCATGTTTTTTGCATTATCAGTAATTAGGAGGGTTATTCTGTGCAGAAGACACACTCCAACTTAAATCGATTATATCACAAAACCGATGTATACTAGTATCTCCATTATAAGGCACAAAGAACCAAACCCTATTGGGACCATTATATAAAAGCTGGTCCTAAGCCTATTCATCATATCATATCTTCAGTTTACTGGGTAGAAGACATACTTGAAAGGCCGTTTCTCATTAAGAATAACAAAAAACGAAAACGTTTTCATCACATTAAATACTCGCTATCAAATAAATTCACGTTAGTTTTAACATTTGCATTTAGAAGAACATAGAAAAAAGGTGGAGAGATCTCCACCTTTACTTAGCTGCCGGTTGAAACTCGACTGCGATTTGATGACCATCACCAAGTTGCTCTTGAGCCAGAACCATTATGTTGTTTGCTTCTTCGTTTGAAAGCTGATCAGCTTTTACAATGACTCTCACTTTTTCATTATCGAGAGTGTAAACGACCGCATCACTATATCCTTCTGATTTAATGACGTTTTCTAATACTGACTCTTTCTGTGATAATGCCATTAATTCTTGACGTTGTTCGTGTGCATCATTTCTAAGATCAGCTGAGGCTTCGCTTGCAATTACCGCTGTATAATCTTCAATCGCTGCATCTCTTTGTTCTTGAATTTCCAATCTTAGCGCTGCAAAAGCTTCATCGCTTGACACACTTGATGTGACAACTTCTCCATCTGTCGTAGTTTCTTTTGCTTCATCTTTTTTAGCCTCTTCTTGACTTTGCTCATCGTCACCTACTAGTGCCATATTATCAGTGCCCGGTGTCATAATATAGTAGGCTGAAAGGACAATAATTAAACTCAGCATCGTTAGTAACCAAACTGTTTGCTTTTTCAAGACCATTTTATGATTCCCCCTTTAATTTTTTCGGTAAAACCATGACACGATGACTTTTGACATCCAGAAGTCTTGTTACGGCATCTACAATCATTTTCTTCACTTCCATATTCTCTGCGCCTACAGCAACCACAACTACTCCTCTTACGATCGGTTTTTTTGTACTAACGATAATCGGTTCCTGACCTTTATCACTCTGTACAACCACAACTTGCTCATCAGCGGATTGTTCTTCAATCTTTCTCGATCCACCTTCATTAGGTGATTCATAAGTATATTTATCAGTAGAAGTGCTATTTTTCTCAACAATTTTTTCTTCTGTAGAATCTAAATTAACAATTACGGTGGCTTCTGATACACCAGCGACTTCATCTAATGCTTCCTTTAACTGGGTTTCATACATGTTTTCATATTCGGACATCGTAGTTGGATTTGACTTATTTTGACCGAATGCAGGTTCGCTCTCTGACGAATCAGCCTGCTCAGAAAAAACTTCCTTACTAGGATCAGATGGCGAGAAGAAATTTCCGGCAAACATGAAGATGATTCCAAGTGCTGCTGCAATAATCAAATAAGCAAGTGGTATCCCTTTTTTCTTTTTAGGTTGCTTTATTTGATCAAGCCAGCTCGTAGTTTTTCCACCCATGTAACCTACTCTCCTCCTTTCACCATAACTCCGACCTGTTTAGGATAGAGCTCCCATTCGTCCGCTAGGAAATATGCAACTTTTCGAGATACATGATCTGATGAATCCAATTCATCTTCTACTGATAGCGAGACAGTGATCGCTTCAATATCGCTGACAGATTTGTCACTTCCCGCTTCATTAACCGTGACAATAATGTGATCGATATTCTTCTCACCATCAACTTCCGTTAAGTCTAATGCCACACTACTGATTTCGAGGTTAAACTGTTCTCTCAACTCCTTTTCAACCTGGCTTTTCATTTGGACAGCCATTTGTTCTTCAATATATGCAGTGTTCGATGCTTGTATTTCACTTTTCTTTGATTCGATAGCATTTTCCATTTCTTTATTTTCAGTAGAACCATCAATTGTTGCGGATCTTAACAATGAATCGAAATCTTTTGTAAAAATAGTCAACACTGGGGATAGGATGACTGCCATCAACATTAAACCGATTACCATCTTGACATATCGCTGCATACTTGAGTTCGGTAGCAGTAATTCTAGAACTGTAGCAAGCAGGATGAGTACAATGATATTTGTAATCCATCCTGTGATCATCTCCATTTAACCCCTCCTAACGCACCATTAATGTTATATTTCCAGATGCAATAATAATTGTTACAGCCAGAAAGAACATGAGTGAGACAATCGCGAGTGCTGCAAAGATGAACAAAATACTTTTTGATATAACGTTTAAGGATTGAATGATTGGTCCCCCACCAAGAGGTTGGATGACTGCTGCTGCAATATTATAAATGAGTACTAGGGAAAGCACTTTTAACGCTGGGAAGGCACAAATCATCAAAAGGATTACCACACCAGCTAGTCCAACTGTATTTTTTAACAAAACTGAAGCACTAAGCACGGTGTCCGTTGCATCAGTAAACATTCTCCCTACTACAGGAATGAAGTTACCAGTTACAAACTTAGCCGTCCGAATCGTGATTCCGTCAGCTACCGCTGTTGTAGCGCCCTGTACTGAAATAACACCTAGAAAGATTGCAAAAAAAACGCCCAAGGTACCAATAGCGATGTTACGAATTAAATTCGATAGTTGTGTCACCTTATAATGTTCACTGATCGTACTTACAATTGCGAGTACAGCGGAAAGGAAGAGCATAGGAAGTACAAATTTCTGAATAAGCAAGCCTCCAGTATTCACTAGAAACAAAACAATTGGATGGAAAAAGGCAACTGAGGCTACTCCACCTACTGAAGCCATAAGCGCCAATAATAACGGTATTAATGCCAGCAGAAATCCCATCATATTGGCGATAGCATTTTCCGTATATTGAATTGCGACATGAAAGCTGTTCAACGCGAGAATGATTAGCACCATATAAGTAATCCCATATGCGACCGTGCTAACCGCCTTATGTTCAAATGCATTTTGCATATTTTGCAGGAGAATACTAAAAATCGTAAGTAGAATAAGACTCCCCAGAAGCTTTCCGTGTACGAGCAGTTCATGGAATAGAAACTTTAGCATGCCTATAAAATACGCTTTAAGAGAAAGTTGTTTTTCCCCCTTCACGAACTCCATAAAAGAGCCTTTTTGACTTTCCGGTAAGAATCCACCGTACTCTTCAATCACCTGGTTCCAATAATTTTGAATCTCCTTTAAACCAAGAGAGTTTAACTGCTTGTCTACATATTGTTCAGTTATCGGCTCTTCTTCTCCCTCTGCAAAAACAGCCGTATCAAAACTAAAGAGGGTAAAGCAGAGGATAACTAGCACTAGGATCATTTTATGAGCGTGAAGCATGTACCTCCTCCCCCCTTAGGTTGGTAATAGCCTGAGGACCGTCTCGATTATTAATGTTAAAATAGGGATTGCCATCGTCAGAATTAATAATTTACCTGCTAGCTCAATTTTTGAAGCGATTGCTCCCTGGCCGGCATCCCTAACGATTTGGGCACCGAACTCGGCGATGTAAGCAATACCGATAATTTTGAGGACCGTTTCAACATATGCAACCTCAACATTTGCCTTTGCTGCTAAGCTTTCAAGCATATCGATGATATATTGTATTTCTCCTATTAAATACAGAAAAATCAATGCACCTGTGAACACCGTAATGGTAAAGGCAAACACAGGCTTCTGCTCTTTCACCACGATCACAAGGAAGGTTGCGATTAACCCAAGACCGACAATTTGAATAATATCAATCGCAGACACCTCCTACCCCTGGAAAAGAAAAACTCCGCGTATTTTCTGAAAAAGATCATCAATGATTGTAATAACCATATAAAGAACGACAATAAAACCAATTAAAGTCACCCATTGCGCATACTCTTCTTTTCCCATCTGTTTGAGTATGGTGTGAAGCATAGCGACGATAATTCCGATGCCTGCAATTTGAAATATTGTATTCACATCATGATTCATCTACATTTCCTCCCAATGACTAAATCAAAAGTATAACAAGAAGAATCCCTCCGAGAAGACCAAGGCTTTTAAACATTCGTTCATACTTCATTTGATTATCCCTTGCTTCTATCTCTTCTCTTTCTAGATGAATCAAGGCTAGCTTTAGCTGCTTTTGTTCATGCTCTCGATCCTGCTGACCAATCGTCGCACCAAGTTGTTTCATAATTTCCTTCTCTTCTTGCTTGAAAGCAGTGTATTTCCATACTTCCTCCATACTTTCTAACCATGCTTCGTAAGCAGTTGCATGACCAGCTTCAAGCTTCTTCCGAAAAGAGTCAAAGAACCAAGAAACCGGGTGCCCTACCTGTCTACATATATGAGCACACGCTACACTTAATGGAGTCATCCCATATACAATTTCTGCTTCTAACGATTGTAGGGCTGCTTTTAATTGCCTTAACTGTCGTGATCGCTCACTTACCGTTCTTGACCACTCTATCCCCGCCCATGTACTCGCTAGTATAATTAGCACCGCTCCAAGTAGCTTCATGCTACATCACCTTTTTACGTCTGATTTCTTTACCGGTTTTGTCTTTAATCGCTTTAATCGTGCCTGGTCCTTCCGTTCTTGACAACTCAACAATCCGATCAAAAATACCTGAGCGTATTAATTCCTGAATACTTGGTCTCCTATATAAATCATCCATCGTATGACCGTGTATCGTTACGACCAATTGGATACCTGCATTCACCGCCTCCAAGACCGCTTCACTATCTTCTCGTCGACCAATTTCATCAACAACTATGATGTCTGGGCTCATTGAGCGAATCATCATCATCATTCCTTCAGCTTTTGGACATGCATCGAGTACATCTACTCGATTGCCAAGCCTGTGTTGGGGAATACCCTGTACACATCCAGCAATTTCAGATCGTTCATCAACGATCCCTACTTTAGCTGAAGGAATACGCCTCACTTCATTCCCTTCAGCCATTATTCGAGTTAAATCTCGAAGCATTGTTGTTTTTCCAGATTGCGGCGGCCCAAGTATAATAGCGTTCATCCAGCCCCCTGCATAAAGATATGATACAAGCGGAGTGGCTATGCCAAGCTTTTGTTTTGCAATCCTTACATTGAATGAAGCGATATCCTTGATCGCTTTGACCTGTCCATTCGAAGTTATTACTTTGCCTGCAAGACCGACTCGATGCCCTCCCTGGATGGTTACAAACCCTTTTTTAAGCTCTTCTTCAAGTGCATATAGCGAATATTGACTCAGTTTATTTATCATTTGAGCTGCATCATCTCTTGATATAAAGTAGTCCCTTCCCTCAAGTAAAGGAAAGTGCGCCTTACCATTGAGCATAACTTCAAGCGGACGATTAATACGTATTCGAATCTCCTCAATCGTCTCCCTTTCAGATGGTGTATACCGATTAATAATTTGTCTAACACCCTCTGGTAGGACACGTAGAACTTCCTCCACATACGTCCCCCCTTCCTATGCTTGTTTCTCCCTACACTAGTATTCCGTCAACATTCCAAATATGTCTTTACGTAACCTATGTGAGCGTTCCGATAAGGATTAAGGCAACTCCCAATATGATCAAAATAATTTTTCCGAATGATAACTCTCCAGCAAGACCAATTAAACCTGTCGCCATCGTGATTAGCAAAATAAGGGGACCTATTACTGCAAGAATCGCATTGATCATCATTGCGGTTTTAAGATCATTAAAAAGAAGGATAAGTATCGCTGCCGTTAGTTCAATAACACCCGACATAATCCGAAGCACTCCCATAACAAGAACTGAATGAATCATCCCTCTCCTCCCAAACCAGTTTGTACAAGTTATGAGGTGAGATGTAAATTCAGAAGAAAACTTCCAAAACAAAAAGCACCTGGCATCAATTAGCCAGGTGCTTATCTTGCTTTAAAACCATTCATAATAAATTGGATCGTTATATTGATTTCCTCCTCTTCATCCCACTCACTTTCTGGTAAGAAAATATATCTTGCGAAGAAAAAACCAATAATTGATGTAAGTGAAAGTCGAACGACTGACGAGGGAGGGATTTGAAGCAACTCTCCTTTGTCTTGAAAGTGAACGACAATCTTTTCGAACCTTTTATAACTATCTTTTGCCACGTGTTCAATAAATTGAGCACGGAGTTCTTCATGAAATGGGATCTCTTGAACTAGAATTCTAATTATGGGAAAGTGTTTTCGAATGAAGGCCTGCCTATTTCTGACCATAGCTTCAAGAAAATCTTCGTAATGCTCGAATTCCTTATCTAATACTTTTTCCAAATCTTTTACAATAAAAGGAGCTATGAGTTTAGTCATTACAGGAGTTACAATTGCTAATAACAACTCTTTTTTAGTTTTGTAATGTCGAAAAATAGTTCCTTCCGCAACACCCGCACGTCGAGCGATTTCACTTGTAGAAGAAGCTGAGAATCCGTTTTTAGAGAACATTTCAACCGCTGCTTCAACAATACGTTTTTGTTTTGCCGTTAATTCTCCAGAGTCTCCGTTAAGAAGCTCGTCGATCTCATTAATTCTATTCTCCATATGCTCCTCCTGGTATTATGTTCGTCGGTGTTTTTTGAGAGCAAAAATATTAACGGTGATAAACATGAGCGAAAATCCAACTAACATAAGTAAATCGATCCATATTTCTGTGATTCCGTACCCCCTGATCATAACATCCCTCAATGCATCAGCGCCATAATAGAGGGGTGTCAACGGACCTATCCAACTTAAATAATCCGATATCGTATCGAGGTTGAACAAGCCAGAGAAAAAGAGTTGCGGTACAACAACTAGTGGGATGAATTGAATCATTTGTAATTCATTTTTAGCAAAAGCTGATAATAAGATTCCAAGTGTTAGTGCACTTAATGCAAGAAGTAAAGTTACTAGAAGGACATAAATGAAGGATCCTTCCATTTTTAAATCAATTACATATATACTGTACAGAGCAATGATAGCGGATTGAAACATTGTAAACAAACCAAACCCGATGACATAACCAGCAACAAGCTCCCATCGTCTAATTGGACTTGCAAGAAGTCGTTCAAGCGTGCCCTGGGTCCTCTCCCTCAAGAAGGATACACCTGCGATTAAAAAAACAAAGAAAAAGATAAAGAATCCGACTAACACTGGTCCAAAATGATCAAACGATGTCATATCACTTGAACCATACGTGTACGTAACAGTTAAATCACCTTCTGTACTTCCTGAAGCCTGGCTTCCTTTTACTAGTTCCAGAACTGCTCGATTTACAGTCGGATCACTTCCTTCTAGATAGAGCGTTTTCCTCTCACTGCTAAAATCGATAATAGCATCGAAACCCTCATCTTTCACTAATTGATCAATTTGTTCGTTAGGATCCACCACACTAATGTTGACCGTATCCTGTTCTAAACGCTGCACTAATTGATCTGGTACATCAACAGTTCCTATTTTCAGCTCTAGATCTTCACCATTAAACACCAAGGATAGCATGGTTAGTATTAGTACCGGTGCTACAATCATAAGAGCCATCGTTCGCTTATCTCGGACAAATTGTCTTAAAATCCTTAATACCACTGCAATAATCCTCATTCCATCACCCCCCGTATGAAAGAAAAGCCTGTTCAATTGTCGTTGAGTTTGTATGCATCTTCAGCTCTTCAGGTGTACCTACTGCAATAAGTTTGCCGTTGCGAATCATACCCAATCTCGAACACCGTTCAGCTTCATCCATTACGTGTGTTGTGACTAGTATAAGGACACCTTTCAATCGTAATTCCTCGAACGTATCCCATATTTTTTGACGAAGGGCAGGGTCAATCCCTACTGTCGGTTCATCCAAAAGTAGAATGTCTGGTTTATGCAACAAAGCGATTGCCAATGATAATCGTCGTTTCATCCCTCCTGAATATTCCTCAATTTTTTTATGAAGATGTTGTTCTAGATCCACAAGGTTCATGACGTATCTTATTCTCTCTTTACGCTCCGAGCGCTTTACTCCACTTAAACTGGCAAAAAAGTCGAGATTTTCTTTTGCCGTCAATTCCGAATATAGAGCGTCTGCCTGTGCCATATAACCTATTTTTTTCATTAAACTAAGATTCGGCATAAGCTCGTCAAAAATACGTACACTCCCTTCAGTGGCCTCATCAATTCCACACAACAGTTTAACGAATGTTGTCTTCCCAGATCCAGATGGCCCAATCAATCCAAATATCTCGCCCTTTTGGAGAGAAAGCTTAATTTCATCTAAAATGGTAGTCTTTCCAAACCGTTTCGTCACATTAGCTTGAACGGGATATACAGTCATAAGCTACCTCCTATAATGAGTGATTACTCACATTTATTCTACATTGATAATTGATTAAAGTAAAGTGAGTAATCACTCATTATACAGATGAATTATATATGCACAAAACAAAGACCCGCTCAGATGAGCAGGTCTTTGTTTTGATTAAATTATCCGCGGGAAACGTATTCCCCTTTTGAGGTATCAATAATAAGGACATCACCCTGGTTAACGAAAAACGGTACTTGTACAGTCAATCCCGTTTCTACTGTTGCTGGTTTTGTTCCTCCTGAAGCTGTGTCACCTTTAATACCAGGCTCCGTTTCAGTTACAACTAGTTCAACCGTATTCGGTAATTCAACACCAATAGTTTCTTCCCCGTAAGTTCGAATTGAAATCTCCATGTTTTCTTTAAGAAACTTCAATTCATAATTAATTTGTTCTGCAGGTAGTTCAACTTGTTCATATGATGTTGTATCCATAAATGTATGCATATCACCGCTTGCATAAAGGTACTGCATTTTGCGGTTTTCAATATGTGCTTTGGCAACTTTTTCTCCTGCACGGAAAGTTTTTTCCTGAATGCCGCCAGTTCTAAGATTGCGTAGCTTCGTTCTTACGAAAGCAGCTCCTTTTCCTGGTTTAACATGCTGGAAGTCCATTACTGTCCAAATCCCATTGTCTACTTCAATTGTAAGTCCTGTTTTTAAATCATTAACAGAAATCATCGTTTTCCCTCACTTTCATTATTCGCCGAGAATCAGCAATTCCTTAGTGGAATGAGATAACGTCTCATTTCCGGACTTAGTAATCACTGTATCATCTTCAATTCTAACCCCGCCTTTACCAGACAAATAAATTCCTGGTTCTACGGTTACAACCATTCCTGGTTCAAGCACAGTATCAGATTTGGAAGAAAGACCAGGTCCTTCATGTACCTCAAGACCGACACCGTGACCTAAGGAGTGTCCAAAGTAATCTCCAAAACCTTTTGCTGCAATATGATCTCTAGAAATTGCATCTGCTTCTTTTCCACTCATTCCAGGCTTAATTTGCTCCATCGCCATCAATTGAGCTTCAAGGACAGTATGATAAACACCTTTGAGTTCTTCCCCAGGGTCCCCCACTGCCACAGTTCGTGTAATATCAGAGCAATATCCTTTGTAGTAAGCACCAAAGTCGAGCGTGATCAATTCGTTTTTTCCAATGACTTTATTACTCGCAACACCGTGTGGAAGAGCAGAGCGAGTACCCGACGCAACTATAATATCAAAAGAAGATGAGGTTGCACCATTTTTTCTCATGAAGAACTCAAGTTCATTTGAGACATCTAGCTCAGTTAAACCTGTACGTATGTAGCTTGTGATGTGTTGAAAGGCTGCATCTGCAATTTCAGTTGCTTCTTTTAGCACTTGCAATTCATTAGAATCTTTAATCATTCGCTGCTTTTCAAGAAGACCATTAATTGGTATCAAGGTTCCATCGACTTTGCCCTCATACGCTTTATAAACCTGATATGTAAGCTGTGTTTCTTCAAATCCCAGCTTCTTAATACCGAGTTCATTAGCCAGTTTTGATACTTCATCAATAATGGGACCTTTATGCTGAACGATTTCAAAACCCTGCGCTTGTTCTTGTGCCTGGTCAATATAACGAAAGTCTGTTACAAACTTCGCCTCATTCTCAGTTACGAGTACAACTCCAGAACTACCAGTGAAATGGGAAATATATCTGCGATTGCTTGCTGAAGTAATTAACATCGCCTCAATGTCATACTCTTTAAATGACTGTCGTAGTTTTTCTATACGTTCCACTAACTCGTCCTCCTTCAGGATGGTATGAATGAAAGGAACGCTAACTCATAACCCTTCATTCCAAACCCTACAATTTGTCCTTCTGTTACAGGTGAAATGACAGAAGTATGTCGAAATGGTTCGCGTGTATGTACATTCGAAATGTGTACTTCTACTACTGGGACAGAAACACTTGCAATAGCGTCACGAATTGCATAACTATAATGAGTAAAGGCACCTGGATTAAGAATGATTCCGGCAGCGTTCTCTGCTTCATGAATCCAATCGATTATATCACCTTCATGATTTGATTGATGAAAAACAATTGTAGCCCCATGAGTATTTGCCAGCTCGGTTAATCGTTCTTCTAATTTATCTAACGTTTGACTGCCGTAAATGCCTGGCTCACGTTTTCCAAGTCTATTTAAATTCGGTCCGTTAAGCACATAGTAAGTTTTCATTCCGGTCCCCTTCACCTCGGCTGATTTGCCAGAAAAGCCTGACCTATTTTCCAAATAGAGTATAAAAAAAAGAGAATGTTCCATGAACATTCTACCATAGCTTCATTTGTTTGAATAGGAGGCGCTCGACTGCTGGTTCTCATGATACTCAAAAGAAATCGAATAACCAATAAAGACACCATACAGCAAGTAGAGGCAAATGGTTGTGATCAATGTATTTTTATCAAGTTTTGTTATAGCAGGGAGGTCAGAAAACATCGGGTTTAATAAATAGAAAACAATAAGCCAGAGGACTACACCATAAACCAGACCAGCCAGCATATTATTGATTTTCACAAGAGTCACTTTGTATAAAAAAGCAACAATTATGGATACAAGTCCAATTGCAACTATACCAATCCACTGCCCTAGCTGTTGATTTTTCCATTCACCAAGTGCCCATGGTGAAAGAATGAGGGATGGTGGTATTTTAGTGAATTTAAAAAGATAGGTTAAGTATCCTATAAAACCCCAAAATAAACCTCCAGCAATGCCAATCGTCACTACCTTTGATGTAAAGGAAAGTGGTTGCTCCTTCTTATTTTGCTCAAGTTGCTTATCATTTTGGTCTGGTTGAGTTTCTTTATCCATTTCATTCACCTCAACATTTAGACTTTCCTATCAAACGGTGAATTATTTATCATAAAATCATCTACTGAAAAGATTAAAATTGCATATGTTGGGGAAAATGAATATTAGAATCTCCAACCTAGAGGTTTTTCACTATTTCTTGTAGAATGTTAGTAAGTACATTTATAATAGCTAGATGATCAATCGAACGCATTCTACTTAAACATAATAGGTTGGTGAGAGATATTGTCAGATTCAAATAAGCCTGCATATGGTGGGCAGGCGGTTGTTGAGGGAGTTATGTTTCAAGGGAAACATACTTCTGTAACCGCTATTCGTCGTAAGGATGATTCAATTGATTATCTTGAGGTGCCTAAGCAACCCAAGCCCATTCGCACGAAACTTAAAAAAATTCCCTTTATCCGGGGCGTCGTTGCAATTATTGATGCGAGTGGAAATGGAACGAAGCATTTAAACTTTTCTAGTGAGCGTTATGACGTCGATCCCTCAGAAGACGAAGAAGTACTCGGCAAAGAGGAACCATCTAAAATAACGCTATTATTAGGTGCTGCCGCAATCGGCGTAATCTCTTTTGCCTTTGTTAAAACCATTTTCACATTATTACCTGCACTTGCTGCTGCTTCACTGGAATTTATTTTTCCTGGCCATGTTGTTCAGAACTTAATTGAAGGATTTATCAAACTCATCTTACTTTTGGGCTACATTTATTTTATATCCTTAACACCAATTGTTAAGCGCGTATTTCAATACCACGGTGCTGAACATAAGGTGATTAATGCATATGAAGCCGGACTTCCAATCACAATAGAAAATGTTCAAAAACAATCTCGTCTCCACTATAGATGTGGTAGTAGTTTCATCCTTTTCACTGTTGTAATCGGGGTCTTTATTTACTTATTAGTACCAACTGACCCACTTTGGGTGAGATTACTATATCGTGTAGCTCTAATACCTGTTGTACTTGGGGTTTCTTTCGAAGTCCTCCAATTGACAAACAAAGTAAGAAAAGTTCCGGTTTTGAAAGTTCTGGGTTATCCAGGTCTTTGGGTACAGCTTCTAACTACAAAGAACCCTGATGACAAACAAGTTGATGTTGCCATTCATTCATTTAATGAGCTACTTTCTCGCGATAAACAACGAGAGGAAGATGATTCAAGCACAAAAGTTGTTTAAAGACGAACAGGAGGTGAATCATTTGTCGCGCCGTGTTGTTCAACCTCTGATTTATGTAATTATTGGTCTCGCGGTTGTAGGCTTCTTTTGGAAGCTAATTTCTGATCCTATGGGGCTTTTCACACAGTTACTAATCACTGCTGCGATTGCTGCGCTAGTCATCTTCCTTGTCAGGAAACTGATGGCCAAGAGAATGGGGAAACAATCTTCTTCCTATCAAAGGGCTGTAAAGCAATCAACAAAATTGAAGAAGAAAAAAAGTGCACCACGAAGAAATGCGCCCCATTTGCGCGTTATTCCATCTAAACGTCTTGTCCCTAAAAAGCGGTCATTACAGGAAGACAAAAAGGAAAATCCTTTTACAGTCATTGAAGGCCGCAAAGGAAAAAAGAAAAACAGGGCTCTTTTCTAAGATTTTTCTGATTCAGTTATATGGCGGTGTGGCTTTGCCAACCTCCTGCGTCAAAAGAGGTTCATGAATCGTCAATGTTTATAAACTTCTGTTTGTTCATAGCACATTTTCATAAAGTGAAAGCTGGCTGAATATCTCAGTCAGCTTTTTTATGTGAATTCCGGAAGTTTTCTCCAGGTATTTAGGAATTGTGTTGTACGATCTTTCCCTAACATAATTAATTTCTTCTGCCCTTGTCTTTCAAGCTTAAAATCAGTTGTTACATTCTGATTTACTGGAATAAAGACAATGTTTTGAGCTTTTTGGCCTTCTATATATCGTGCATCATGCGCTTGTTTCATTGTTTCGAATAAAGCCTGATACATGTCTACTGCATTCGAAATCTTGTGTTCTGATATGCTTTCAAAATTTGCACTTAACTGAAATCCTAATACAGGCCGCTCCTGCTTCTGCTGTTCTAACGGTTGAAACACCCACAATGGAAAATTACTTAAAATACCACCGTCAACAATATAATGTTTCTTCCCATCAATTGTATAAAGAGGTTGAGGCTTGAAAAAGAAAGGGAGACTTGCGCTCATCCGTACAGCTTTGGCAATCGAGAACTGTTCTGGTACAAAACCGTATTGTTCCAAATCATCAGGGATTACGATGAGGCGACCTTTAGTAATATCCGATACAATAATTTTCAGTGAGCCTTCAGGTAGGTCTCCAAACGACTCTATCCCCTTATTCTTCAACAACTCACCTATCCACATTTCTAAGTCTTTTCCAGAATAAAGACCCAGATTCCAATAAAGCATTAGCCATCGCATCAAGGGAAATTTAAAACCCGGATTCCGTTCAAGCAGTGTAGACAGATCCGTATCAAGTAAGATTTTTTCTAATTCATCCCCACTGTAGCCCGCGATAATTAGGGAAGCCATCAAAGCTCCAGCGCTTGTACCGGCGGTTCGCTTAAATGTAAGACCTTTTTTCTCAACGGCTTGAAGTGCTCCAACCAACGCGATACCCTTTACTCCCCCGCCAGAGAAAACTCCATCAATATACATAAGCACGCCCCCTCCCTACCTTATTACAGCCTAATCTCTGTGGACATATTTTAGTACAAAAAAAGAACAATCCGCCTATAATTCGGATTGTTCTTCATGAGTTTCTTCATTTTTACGTTGAACTTCACGTAGTTCATCTACTCGTTTGCCCGCTTCTTCAAAATACTGGACAAGATCACCAATTCGATCAATTGCATCCCAGCTTAGATGATGTTCAATTCCCTCAACATCTTCATATATGTTCTCTTCATTAACCCCGATAACACCCAGAAATTGTTCAAGCAAAGCATGGCGATCAACGAGTCGCTTGCCAAGCTTTTTTCCTTTAGGAGTAAGCATGAAACCGCGATATTTTTCGTAAACCACATATTTACCTTTATCTAATTTTTGAATCATCTTGGTTACCGAGGAGGGATGGACTTCTAATGCTTCCGCGATATCAGAAACGCGGGCATAACCTTTTCCGTCTATTAGTGCATAAATACGTTCAATATAATCTTCCATACTTGGAGTAGTGGCCATTGGATTCCCTCCATCTTTTATTCCATTTAAGCCAGTTAGTAAAAGCATACACCATAGTATGGGCGGATACAAGGAAAGGTTCCATTAGCACCGCACCCGATCTATCCTCTTTTCAAAACCTGGCTACCCTTCGCATCGCTACGAACTACACGGTTAATCAAACACAAAAAGATGAAGGATAAACGTTTCCGTCTATCCTCCAAGCTTCACATTCTTAAAGGCCACACTTCAGCTGAGCGCTGCAGTTGTCACACGTATTACATCCACCTATTTCTTTTACCTGGCCTTTACGACAAACGGGACACGTATTACCAACTTCTGAACCAATCGTAACATCAGTTGAACGAAGATCTGTAATTGTATCGACTAACACAACCTGTTTCTTTTCTTGCATACCGTCGTCAAATTCAAGCTGCTCAAACGAGTTCTCTTCAGCTTTAAGAGTTAGAACTTGAGAGTCGCGACTTCCATCGACGTAGACAGTCCCGCCTTTTGCGCCACCGTGATAAAGACGTTCGTAAACAGCCTCTACTTGTTTAACTGTATATCCTTTTGGTGCATTAACTGTCTTTGAAATAGAACTATCAACCCAGCGTTGAATAACGCACTGTGTATCGGCATGATCTTCAGGTGCAAGCTCCATAGCTGAAACAAACCATTCAGGTAATTTCTCTGTGTCCGCTTCTGGGTTTCTTTCAAAATACTCAGCAAGAATATCAGCTTTAACTTCAATGAATTTCCCGAGTCTTCCACTTCTATAGTAAGAAAAAGAGAAGTAAGGCTCAAGTCCAGTTGATACGCCTACCATTGTACCGGTACTTCCAGTTGGAGCTACTGTCAGAAGGTGTGAGTTTCGGATTCCATAATCTAGAATACTTTCGCGAATATCATTTGGCATTTGTTGCATGTAACCCGTGTTTACAAACGCTTCACGAAGGCGGTTTGTTTCTTCAAGTGTTGATCCTTCAAGGAATGGAAAACTGCCCTTTTCTTTTGCTAGATCCACAGATGCACGATATGCCGTTGTAGCAATCGTTTCAAAAATTTGATCAGTTACTTTATTTCCTTCTTCAGATCCGTATACTGTTTCGCAATAGATTAGAAGGTCATGAAGACCCATAACACCAAGACCTACACGGCGTTCACCAAGAGCTTGTTTTTCATTTTCGTCAAGGAAATACGGTGTTGCGTTTATAACATTATCCTGCATACGTACGCCAACTTCAACAGTTTCCTTTAACTTATCAAAATCTACTGTTTTTGTTTCTTTGTTTGCCATCTCTGCAAGGTTTACTGCTGCTAAGTTACAAACCGAGTACGGTGCGAGTGGTTGCTCTCCACATGGGTTCGTTGCAACGACCTTTTGTCCATAAGATGTAGCGTTCGTTTTCTCATTCGCATTATCTATAAAGAATATACCTGGTTCTGCTGAGTATGTTGCACAAATATTTACAAGATCCCAGAGTTCTTTGGCTTTCACTCTACGGTAAGTTCTAACTGGAAATCCTTTCTCCTCCCATTCGCGAACGTCACCTGATTCGTGCCAATTATCATTGTAAAAGGCCATCTGCTCTTTTGAATAATTCTCCACATCAGGAAAGCGAAGTTCATATTCTGCATCATTTTCAACAGCATCCATAAAATCTTTCGTAAGACAGACTGAGATATTTGCTCCAGTTAAGAAGTCCGGGTTGTGTACTGAATACGTTCCTCCAGTTAGAAGCTTATCCTGTGCATCTTGCATCACATTCTCTTCAAACCCACCAGTACCAGGAATACTTCGGTAGTTTAGGATACTTTGATACATCGATCTTTCAGACTCAGACAACGGAGTAAATTTCAGCTTATCTTCAGCAAGCTTTTTAATTTGTTCATCCTTTGTATTCTCAACGAGGAAACGAAGGATGCGTGGATTCTGCATTTTGGAAATAATAAATTCGATAATATCCGGATGCCAATCAGCTAGCATAATCATCTGTGCTCCACGTCTTGAACCACCTTGCTCGACCAGATGAGTTAATTTCGCAATATCATCAAGCCATGATACCGAACCAGATGATTTCCCATTAACACCTCTTGCGAGTGTATTTCTAGGCCGGAGTGTCGAACCATTCGTACCTACGCCACCACCACGACTCATAATTTCCATTACCTGTTTACGGTGTTCTGAGATGCCCTCTCTTGAATCCTGAGGAAATGGCATGACATAACAGTTAAAATACGTAACTTCTGTATCCGCACCAGCCCCGTATAATACACGACCTGCAGGCACAAAGTTCATTGAAGAAAGTTCATTATAGAAACGATCCTCCCAATACTTCTTCTCTCCATCTGTGTTCTCAACGTCCGCAAGACCACGGGCATTGCGTCGTGCAATTTGTTCATAGTAGACTTCAAGCGGTTTTTCTATAACATCAAGTGATCGAGTGATCAGTCCTGTTTCTCGTTCCTCCTCAGTATCAAGCACTCCCACATAGTCTTCATGCACAGCTACCGTTGCTTTTTTTGAATGAGGATCCAGTGCTTCAATAAATCCAAGTCCACGAGCTGGGAATTTCGGATCTTCTTTAATCGTTAAAACCACAAAATCACCTTTTTGTAAGGTGCGTTTTTCTGTATCTTTAAACGCATAACGGTCAAGCATAACAAGTCGACTAACACCCTTGTGAGACAAATGCATATCTTCTGTAATAGGATGGACCTGCGCAAACATTTCAATGTCCTTATTTAACTGCTCAATATTGATAGACCTTCTCTTTTCATTGGTTTGTATCGTCATATAAACCCCTCCGTTTCGACATTTATACATTTATGAGTTTATCTAGATGTATGTATTAGTTATCAATCGTCTTGATTAATAGTAGCACATGTCCATCATGCAGACAATCATTTTTCACCATATATAGTGTTCAGAATTCTTTACCTAATACTACATATAGTGAATTCGTAAATTAGTTTGTGGATTTGTCAACTTTAAAATACAGTGAAAATAAAAGGTTTCACTCGATAAATCAAGTTTGAATGAGAAAAACAAAGAAAACAGAGGAATTTTGTCTATTGCATATTTTTTCTCGCTCTGATTACGACTGTTTTCAATTATCTTGTTTCTTGTATGGTACCTTATTATACTAGCGGCAATCATCATTTTAGAACATTTGTTCTTGTCTAGTCAATGGAAAAAGCACCCTGTAGAGGTGCTTATTTGCTATAATTCCACTCATCACTCGCATACTTTTCTTGTGCAAGTTGATTTACATAGGCTTCTTGCTCATCAGATAATGTGTATGGCACTAAATGAATGCCAAGCCCTTCTTGAAAACCATTATAAAAAGATTCGATTGCCTCTGTCATTGAAACCGGAATATTACGCAATGCATTTATGGCTACTGCTTTTTTACGAAACCCTCGCTGCATCCGCTCGCGAATACGATCGTTCTTAAAATTAAAGCAATCAAACAGTTTATCCTCATCAATATCAAGTAGAATGGATCCGTGTTGAAGGATAACGCCTTTTTGTCTTGTTTGTGCACTTCCCGCGACTTTTCTTCCTTCTACCACAAGCTCATAGTAAGAAGGTGAATCAAAACAAACACCAGATCGCGGCGCTCGAAGTTCTGCCTTTTCCTCATCTGTTTCTGGTACAGCGAAGTAAGCATCAAGTCCAAGCTTTTGAAAACCAATGAGTAAACCTTCAGAGATAACTCGGTAAGCTTCTGTTACTGTTGATGGCATCTCAGGATAATCTTCATTCACAATGACGCTGTATGTCACTTCTTTATCGTGTAACACTGCTCTACCACCAGTTGGTCTTCTCACAAATCCTAGACCATGATTTTTCACAGCTTCCATGTTTATATCTCGTTCTAAACGTTGAAAATACCCGATGGAGAGCGTTGGCGGATTCCATCCATAAAACCGGATAACTGGTGGTATAACCCCTTCACTATGCCACTTGAGTAAGGCTTCATCAAGTGCCATATTGTAACTTGGAGAGCGTTCTCCTGAATCAATAAATGCCCATTGCTTCATTATCGGAACTCCTTTATTAAAGTCAGTTTTCTAACACCTTTATTATTCTAGCAGAGGAGAAAATAGATGACCAATGAACTCTCTTATTTCAAAAAAAGAATCGTTTTTATTATTTTCTGTCATGTAGAACATAGCTCCTCGCCTCCGAATTTATTTGCTGTTCATGAATTTCTGCTTCTTCGCTATTTTTTTTTGCGGAAAGCCCAAAAGACGTGTAAACTTATAGATGGCGATTTTATTTGAAAGGATGTCACACAGATTATGAAATGGATTCTCGCAATACTCGTCGCGATCATTGTATATATGGTGATTACGCGATTCATGCAAAAGAAGAATTTGAAAACGTTAACGGAAGAAGAATTTCGTGCAGGCTACCGCAAAGCTCAGCTCATCGATGTTCGTGAACCAAATGACTTTGATAATGGACATATTCTTGGAGCAAGAAACATTCCTGTCAGTCAATTGAAAATGCGTATCAAAGAAATACGCAAAGACCAGCCTGTTTACATGTATGATTATAACGGTATTATTGTCGCTCGTGCTGCGAGCATTTTTAGAAAACATGGCATCAAGGATCTTTATCAACTTAAAGGCGGCTTCAAAAAATGGGGCGGCAAAGTGAAAAAGAAATAAAAAGCAGCTGCTCCGCAGCTGCTTTTTTTGTCTATTTATGCTTTTTGATAACGAAGGATGGGTTTTCTTGCTGCAGTTGTTTCATCCAGACGCCCTATGATTGTTGTATGAGGGGCATCTTGCACAATTTCAGGATGATCCTCCGCTTCTTTTGCAATCTGAAGCAAGCGATCACAGAACTCATCGAGCGTCTCTTTGGATTCTGTTTCGGTCGGTTCAATCATCATACATTCTTCAACATTAATCGGGAAGTAGATCGTTGGTGGATGATACCCAAAATCCAGTAATCTCTTAGCCATATCAAGTGTTCGAACGCCTAGTTTCTTTTGCTTCTTACCTGAGATAACAAATTCGTGCTTACAATGTTGCGTATAAGGAAGTACAAACGCATCCTGCAAACGTCTCATCATATAGTTAGCATTCAAAACTGCATTCTCTGATACTTGCTTTAATCCATCAGGTCCCATGGTACGGATGTACGTATATGCACGAACATTTATTCCAAAGTTCCCGTAATATGGTTTCACACGACCAATTGATTGAGGGCGTTCATAATCGAAACGATAACCATTTTCTTCTTTTACAAGTACAGGCTTTGGAAGATACGGTATCAAATCAGCTTTCACGCCGACTGGACCAGAACCTGGTCCACCACCACCATGAGGACCTGTGAACGTTTTATGAAGATTTAAATGAACGACATCAAAACCCATGTCTCCCGGACGTGCAGCTCCCATGATTGCATTCATATTAGCGCCATCATAATAGAGCTTTCCACCCGCATTATGAATGATTTCAGCCATTTCAATAATTTGTTCCTCAAACAATCCTAGTGTATTTGGATTCGTCAACATTAACGCAGCGGTATCTCCGTCTACTACACGCTTTAAATCATCAAGATCTACTAGACCTTTATCATTCGATTTGACCGTAACAGCTTCGAAACCAGCTACCGTTGCTGAAGCTGGATTCGTTCCGTGCGCGGAGTCAGGTACAATAACCTTTGTCCGGTTATAATCACCGTTTGCTTCATGATAAGCACGAATCATCATTAAACCTGTCCACTCACCATGCGCACCCGCAGCTGGTTGAAGTGTTACCTCATCCATTCCGGTTACAGCAACAAGGTTTTCCTGCAGATTATACATCATCTCAAGTGCTCCTTGAACCGTTTCTTCCTCCTGTAGTGGATGGATAGAAGCAAACCCTGGATAT
This sequence comes from uncultured Bacillaceae bacterium, assembly GCA_963739655.1. Taxonomy (GTDB): domain Bacteria; phylum Bacillota; class Bacilli; order Bacillales; family Guptibacillaceae; genus Guptibacillus. Next base: position 524,016 of record CAVUAW010000018.1, read on the forward strand.
CTTGCTACATCTTCATTGATCTTTGGATTATATTTCATTGTGCAGGAACCTAGTGGATAGAAGCCTGAATCAACCCCGTGATTACGCTTTGATAGAGCAGTATAATGACGCATAAGCTGAAGCTCAGACACTTCTGGAAGTTCAGGTTCTGATTTACGATTAAATTCTTCTGGTAGCCACTCATCAAGATCAAAATCGGGCACATCTAGATCTGGAAGACTGTACGAGATTCGTCCTGGCTCACTTAGTTCAAAAATCAACGGTTGGTTCTGATTTATGTTCATTGTGCTCCCCCCACTTCGTCGGCAAATGCATCTATTTCATCTTTCGTGCGATTTTCCGTTACTGCAACTAGCATGTGGTTCTCAAGCTCGGGATAATCACGACCAAGATCATAGCCACCGATCATTCCTTTTTTCATCAAATGACGATTTAACTCTTTGACAGATCCATTAAGTTTAATCACAAACTCATTGAAATAAACACCATCAAAAATGGTTTCCACACCGGCTTGTTCAAGGCGTGATTTGGCATAATGAGCTTTTTTAATATTTTGCTCCGCCATCTTGCGAACTCCTTCTTTACCCAGAGCACTCATTGCAACGGAAGAAGCCAGGGCATTCAGTGCCTGATTGGAACAAATATTAGAAGTCGCTTTATCTCTTCTAATATGCTGTTCACGTGCTTGGAGAGTAAGAACGAAACCGCGCTGTCCTTCCTCATCCGTTGTTTGTCCGATTAAACGCCCAGGTACTTTTCTCATCAATTTCTTCGTTACTGCAAAATACCCACAATGTGGTCCGCCGTATTGTGCTGGGATGCCAAATGGTTGGCAGTCACCTACTACAATATCCGCTCCAAGTTCTCCAGGTGGTGTTAACCGACCGAGTGCAAGTGGATTGCTCGATACCACAAACATCGCTTTCTGTTCATGTACAAGCTTTTCAATTTCTGGTAAGGGCTCTAGTTGGCCAAAGAAATTTGGATACTGAACCATTACACATGCGGTATCTCCATCAATTTCACTTCTTAGTTTCTCAAGATCCGTTACACCATTCACTGAATCAACTTCAACAACAGAAAGACGTTGCCCGCGTGCATACGTATCAATAACAGCTCTTGCTTCAGGATGTACGGCCTTCGATACGATGATTTTTTTCTTTTTCGTTTGTCCAGCACTTAGAAGACCTGCTTCTGCTAGCGCAGTTGGTCCATCGTACATAGAGGAATTTGCAACTTCCATTCCAGTTAATTCACTAATCATTGTTTGGAATTCAAATATTGCTTGCAGTTCACCTTGAGAAATTTCAGGTTGATATGGTGTATATGCAGTATAGAATTCAGATCGTCGAATAACGTGATCTACTACTGAAGGTATAGCATGGTCGTAAACACCCGCCCCAAGGAACGATACATTCTGCATTGTATTAGCATTCTTGGAAGCAAGTTTGGACATATAGCGAATGAGCTCAGGTTCAAACAACTGTTTTTCAACATTAAGCTCACCTTTGAAGCGAATCGCTTCTGGAATATCAGCAAAGAGTTCATCTACAGACTTTACTCCAATTGTTTCAAGCATCTCTTTCCGGTCTTGATCAGTTGTTGGCAAGTAACGATGTTTCATGTGGCTTTCTCCTCCTCGATATCCCTTTATTTCTGACGCTTATAAAACGGTGACGGAACAACTTTTGCGCTCAAACGCTTTTTACGAATCTCGACATCGAGTTCAGTACCGATTTCTGTATACTCTTTCTTAAGCAATGCAAGTCCAATATTCTTCTTCAATGTTGGCGATTGTGTTCCTGTTGTCACTTCACCGATTACTTGTTCACCTTTATAAACCGGATAGTGAGTACGTGGAATGCCTCGATCGATCATTTCAATTCCGACTAATTTTCGTTCAAGCCCATTCTCACGCTGTGCAAGAAGAGCACTTTTACCAATAAAATCAGCTTCTTTATTCGTTTTCACTGCGAAGCCAATTCCTGCTTCAAGAGGTGAAATGTCTTTCGTCAATTCTTGACCATAAAGAGCTAGCTTTGCTTCGAAACGAAGCGTATCACGAGCACCAAGACCACATGGTAGGATATGTTCTGGTTGACCAGCAGTTAGAATGGCGTTCCAGAGTGAAGGTGCATCTTCCCAGGCTGTATAAAGTTCAAATCCATCTTCTCCAGTGTAACCCGTTCTTGAAACTAGCACTTGAATTCCATCGATCATGACATCATTTTGAAATTTAAAGAAGCCAATTGTATTGAGATCGGTTTTTGTAAGACGTTGCAAGATAGTCTCAGCTTTTGGCCCCTGGATAGCAAGCTGTGCCATCTGGTTTGATATGTTTTTAATCGAAACTTCCTCTTCCAGATGTTTCTGAAGCCAATCATAGTCCTTCTCGGTATTCGCTGCGTTGACAACGAGTAGAAAATGATCTTCTGCATGCTTATAAACAAGAAGGTCATCTACTGTACCCCCGTCTTCATAGCACATTGCAGTGTACTGAGCCCCATTCACCTTAAGTTTGCTTACGTCATTTGTCATCATCTTTTGCAGATAAGCAAGCGCTCGATCACCCGTAACTTCTACCTCTCCCATATGAGAGACATCGAATAAGCCTGCACGAGTTCTGACAGCTTCATGTTCTTCTTTAATACTAGAGAACTGAACTGGAAGCGCCCATCCTCCAAAATCAATTGTTTTGGCACCCATCGTCTTGTAAGTTTCATATAACGGAGTTTTTAATAAAGAGTTCATCAAATTCCCTCCTTGAATATTTTATTCTTAAGAATATTTCAAATAAAAAATCTTTATTAGCTAAACCATCCTTACATACATAAAAGGACAGAGAAACCCGCTGTATCAAGCGTCGTTTCTCTGTCCTGTTGACCTGAAAGTTTCTCCTCGCACTACGCAAGAGTTACATCTTTGGCGGCTTCTAAAAAGCGCTCTCCAGAGGTGCGTCTAGCAAGAGTCTTTTTGCCTGAGAGATTCACAAATTTGTTTGCTCCTTCGGCGCTGCATATCGCAGTCTCTCCTCTTGCTTTCATTCGCCTATTTTCAGTTTTAAGGTATTGGATTCTACTGATTGATTCATACTAGTAATGCTTTCGATTTCAATCCTACCACTATCAGAGCAAGGTTGGCAACAATCTTTTTAATAATAAAATTATTTTCAACAATAAACCAAACACGAACATTATTATATATTACTAAAACATCATTCGTGAATAACCACTATAGAGAAAGGGGTTTCATTTTGAGGACAGAATTGCATTTCAATCAAGATTGGACAGATAACTTTCTCAAACAAATTGAAGAGGATGGACCCTGGGCAAACTGGGAATTATTCAAACTCGCAATCGAAGCAGAAAAGCATACCGCTATTCCAACGTTCACAGGTTTACAGGCACCTTCGCACCTTCCTCACCTCACTCCGCATCCATACCAATTAGAAGCTGCTCGGAGAGTTGTTGAAGAAATGAATGGAAAAGCAATTTTAGCTGATGAAGTAGGGCTCGGAAAAACCATTGAAGCCGGCCTCATTATTAAAGAGTATATGATTCGAGGGCTCGTCAAGAAAGTTCTAATTCTTGTTCCAGCATCACTTGTATCACAGTGGGCAATTGAATTAAATCAAAAATTCTACATCCCCGCAGTCGTTCAGCGAAAAAGTTATGTGTGGGACCAATGTGATGTCATCGTTTCTTCGATCGATACTGCAAAACGAGAACCCCATCGCTCTATAGTTTATGATCAACAATACGATATGGTCATTATCGACGAAGCGCACCGACTTAAGAATAATCGGACGAAAAACTATGAATTTGTACAGCACCTCCCAAAAAAGTTTTGCCTTCTTCTCACAGCTACTCCGGTCCAAAACCGATTGGATGAAGTGTTTAATCTAGTGTCTCTATTAAAACCTGGTCATCTAGGTAGCTTTGAAAGTTTCGAGAAAGAATATAAGACAAAAGACAAAAGTTTAGAAGAAGAAGAGAAACTTAAAGTACTTATTCAAAAAGTAATGGTACGCAATCGTCGAGAAGATACCGATATGGATTGGCCTGAGCGTATTGTTGAAACCGTTCCAATTACATTTAGTCCAGAAGAAGAAGCGCTTTATCGTTCTGTAGAAGCATTAAAAAGAGAGCCACTCACAACCAGAAGCCAATTTTCCATCATTACCTTACTTAGAGAAATTTGCTCAAGTCGTGAAGCTGCTTATATGACGTTAAAAAAAATGAGAGAGAAAGAGCACATCGATGAGAACGCTCGCACATTAATTGATGAATTAATAAAGAAGATTGAGAACGTTCCTACCAACTCAAAAGCTCAAAAAGCTCTTGAGCTAATTCAATCCATCAATGGAAAAGTCATCATTTTTACAGAATATAGGGCAACACAGCTATATCTTCAATGGTTCCTTAAAGAGCACGGCATAACGTCTGTACCCTTCAGAGGTGGTTTTAAGCGAGGAAAAAAAGACTGGATGAAGGAGTTATTCAAAAATCACGCTCAAGTGTTGATCGCAACTGAAGCGGGCGGTGAAGGTATTAACCTTCAATTTTGTCAGCACGTCATTAATTATGACCTTCCCTGGAATCCAATGAGAATTGAACAGCGGATAGGCAGAATTCATCGCCTTGGACAAGAAGAAGATGTGCATATTTATAATTTTGCTACCAAACATACAGTAGAGGAGCACATATTGACGTTGCTTTACGAAAAAATCCAGCTGTTTGAAAGTGTCATTGGGCAATTGGATGAAATCTTAACTCGACTTGGCATGCAAGATATTGAAAAACACATTTCAGATATACTACTCCATTCTGAAAGCGAAGGCGAGATTAGGATTAAAATGGAAAACATTAAGGAATTAATCAACTACCAGAAGGAGGATACGAATGCGACAAGAAAATATTCATAATTATCTCCGCTCGTATTTCGTTAGTAACGACTGTAAAATCCTTAATGAAAAACCCGGATTTCTTAATGTGCAATTAACTGTAGAACTTGATAAAGAATTGATGAACCGCCCTTTCTACTGGCATTATTTAGAGAAAACAGGCGGTACTCCTCGTCCCATGTCACTTTCTCTAACTACAAATCAACAAAGTGAGGAAAATGGGGAATTCATTCATTTCGGAGCGCCGAGACTTCATCAAATCTTTTCATCAACTAAGAAGCTCGCTTCATCTATTCGATTGTACGAAGACATCAGTCCAACAGATCAGCAACAATTTCCTCTTCATCCCTGGCTTTGTCTGAACATCAAAATATCGTACCAGTGTGATCGAAAAAAACATCGACTACTATCGCTTGGTCTTCACCTGGTGAGCGGTGCTGTAGTAGATGATTTTCATGATTTATTATTAACAAAGTCACTCACACCTAAAATACCAGATTATACATTTACCATTAGCCCGATTATTAAGCCGTCAAGCGGGATGAAACGGCTAGAAGACGTCGTGGACATGCTTATCTCAAAAGAGGAGCACATTTGGGCAGATGAAGCTAAAAAACGATGGGCTGCAGACCTCCTTCTTCTAGAACAGTTTTATCAAAGCAATAGAGATGCTGATAGTTATCTTGTCGAGAAAGAAGCCCTCAGAAAACAATACGAACCTGTTATTAAGGCTGAGGTAATTAATGGAGGGATCTTTTATTTAGCTCCTGGAATCGGGACTGTAAATCATTAAAGTGCTCTACTTATCGATGCTTGGAGGACCTTCTTGTCAATGATAAAAAAAGCTCAGACAAAATGTCTGAGCTCAACGCTTTTTTTTCTTTACAAACATGGAAATTGCCATTGGAATGATGCCAAACCACCGAAATAAAAATGGCTGTTTCGTTGCCTTCTTTTCAGCCCTCTGATTCTGTCTTTCTTCTCTTGGCTGATCAATATAGGAAACCACCTGCTGGGTCATAAATTTGACAAGATCATTTGATGACATCTGAATCACCCTTTTGTAATTGTCTTCTACTTACAGGATGTCCAAATCGCTAAGACTTTAACCAATCATGCTACGTATAGAGCTTACGATATCACTTATTGATTGATTGGTCGTATTAATCTCGAACTGAGCCTCACGATATAACGAGAGACGATCAGCAAATATCAATTGAACCTTTTTATGCCTGTCATCTCCTGCAAGCAATGGTCTCGACGTATCACCTTCAAGACGTCTTATAATTTCTTCACTCTCACAGTGTAAATAAATTACCGTTCCATTTTGCTTCATAAACCGTCGATTTCGTTCCTTTAACACGATACCTCCACCAGTACTAATAATTACATTTTCTCTTGGAAGACCTTCTAATGATTCTGTCTCGTATTGTCGGAAAGCAGCTTCGCCCTCTTGATCAAAGATATCAGGGATCGATTTTCCAGTTACATTCATTATGTGTTGATCCGTATCAATTGCAGGCAAGTTTAACGCCTGGGATAATTTCTCTGCAATTGTTGTCTTTCCTGAGCCCATGAACCCTGTTAAGTAAATCGCTCTCATCCTGTTTCTTCCCCCCAACTTATGACTAGATTCTTATTCTGATTATAATGAAATGTTGCGACTACTTTAGTACCCCTTTTAGTACCTCCACTCAAGTTTACTTGCAAAACATCTGCGGAGACCATTTGAATGAAAGCGGTAATCGTTCCTTCTTCATAAGTAAATCTTTGCTCACTCAGTGCTCCCTCGTTTTTCTGTATATATGAAATTGTATCTTTCATCCCAAGGACTAGCAAGGATTCCTTTCTGCTCTGTTCTTCTTCTTGATCAAGAAACCCCCTCTCCCCTTCAGTTACTAAAAATAAATGTAGCATGAACCCAAAAACCAGAGTGCTCATTAGCATCATGATAGCTGTCATATATCCTCTCTCATCCATTACTATTTGCCATTTGGAAAATAGTGCGTTCTTCCCTTCTCCCATTGACTAGCTCCACCTCAATCATTACTTTTCTTCCAGACACACCAACGATCAGCTTTTTAATATGCTGCAACACTATTTCGTGGCCAGTCCCGTTCACTCTTCGTCTGATTGATGATCCATAGCGCTCATAGAGAACGACCGTTCCATTTATGTTTATCATTTCAATGCTTTCACCTATTATCGAGATCTTAGAAGCTTCTCTTACTTCTTTTGAAAATAAATGATAAAACAATTGTATTTCCTGGTGCTGAAGGTCCTCCCCTGAACGTTTCACCGCTGCATTCATCATCATAGGTAGCACACTTATGATCGCCATTAGAATCGTAACGGTTAGCATTAATTCAAGCAATGTCATACCCAGTTGATTATTTTTCATTCGGAAGACTCCTACACAGCACTGTCTTCTTTTTTGAACCACGACTAAATGAAATACAAAGTTGCTCAGAATTTTGTAAAAAGTGATACGTAACCTCTTCATGGACTTTTTCAGTTGGCGGAGATACTTCTTCTATTAATAAACTCGTCCAATATTGTTTGAGCAGCATCACAGCATCCGCACGTATTTTAATTGCTGATCTCTCTTCATAAAGATGGGAATAAAGTGGTAACATGCTCGAGGATAAAACCGTTAAAATCGATAATGCCACCAAGGCATCAATCAAGGTATATCCCTTACAGTTCTTCAATATAGAAACGTCCGGCGCCAATCTGAACCACAAGTTTATACACCTCCCGACCTGTCTTAATATAAAGGGTACCTGCCTTTTGAACATTACCATTGCCACCAAATACGAGTTGATAACCGAGTGTGCCCTTTTCGATCGTAATATGTTTCGGTATTTGCCCCGTCTTAACTAAATTTGTGGTGTTACTTTGTATATAATACATATGAGTTTCAGGTGAGATGGAAAATCGATATGATTTCCCATCTGCAAAAGCAAGCTCCTGGGTATAGCGAATATCACCTTGGAATCTTTCTATAAATTGATGGGTAGACGAAGCTGTTTGGGTGGGTGTGATTTGAAGGAAAACGAGACTTAAGAGAATCGAAAAAACGGAGAGCACGATCATCATTTCAATCAATGTATACCCGGATGACGAAAACCATTTAAGATGTCGGTTTAACACCCGCAGCCACTTTTCCATCTGAAATCGTTAATGGTTCACCACCTGGACAACTTGCTTCATCCATATCAAGATATTCATCTTCAACCAAAACATCTATGGAAGCAGGCAATGTCCCTACATCTGCTTTATAAGCAGCTACCTGCGTCTGAGCGACTTTAACCGTCGCCTCGCAGCTCTTTGCTTCGACCACATCATTGTTCTTCGTTAAGCTTGGAACCGCGATTAATAGCAAAACCGAAATAATCATGATTACGATCATCATTTCAATTAATGTAAAACCCTTTTCCACCTTGACCAAACGAACTATTTTTCTAAGATTCAAATTCATTCTCCTTTTTAAATGGATTGTAAATAATAAAACATCGGCATTAAAATAGACATAAACATCAACATGACAACAATTCCTACTCCAACAAAGCTAACAGGTTGAAGAATCATAAATCCTTTCTTCACCAGTTCCTCAAAGCGTTCACCAATCACCTCCCCATAAAGAATAAGCTCCCTTCCGAGATTTCCACTTGCCTGACCATGCATGAGAATTTCTTTAAATTCAGGAACATATAAACGAGAATTCTCAAATAGGACCTCAAGGTTTTCTCCGCGCAACAAAGATTGGGACACACGTTCCGCTTCCTCCTGAAAAAAGACGAAATGAGACTGCTTTTTGAGTAGCGCAAACGCTTCAGCTATTGAAAGACCACTTTGTAGAAGAAGTCCTAAATGTAGAGCAGTATGATGTGTAAGATAAAGTGGAATAAAAAGGTGGACAAATGGAAGGTTACTGTAGAAAAGCATTTTATGAACAGCAGAGGTTCTTCTATTTTTCATAAGGGATGAAAGATAGAAACTTATACAAAAAAGCACCATCACAACGAGGATTAGCGGTGTAAAGTGGACAAGTTGCATGAATAATCTAGAGACGAACGGGAGCGGGACATCAAGTGAGTCATAAAGCGTGTTAAATTGTGGCAATAAATATTTTCCAACAACAAACAACATGATGGCGGTCATCCAAAATAGAAAGATTGGATAAGCTAGTGTGCTTCTAAGTCGTTTTTGCCATTCACTTCTTGTTTTCATTAACTGCCCTGAGGCAGATATGCCCGTTGCAAAATCACGCTGTTCAGACATATACAAGTAAGAAAGAATATCCGGTGGAAAATGGAAATCTGATAAAACATCATGAAACGAATCTCCCCCTTTTAATCTCTGGATGATGGATTCTATATTTTTACGAGTATGATCCCTTTGATAAAGAGCATATACTTCAAGACTTTTAGCTAAAGAATATCCTTCCTCAAGCATTTTTCCTATTCGACATAGAAAATCAGCTTTACGATCAAGCTTCCAATTGGATCGTTTCACGATTAAATAACCCCAGCTCCTTTTCTACCGTTTCTTTTTGAATATAGCCTAGAGCATATGCTCTCAAGATTAAATCTTTAATGGTTGATTGACCTGGGATCGATAGAAGTTCTGGTTCATTGAGGGCTTTCTGAAGGTGGAGACCTGCGAGGATTTCAACGACAGCTAACTTTCTACGCTTTCTTCGCTTCAAGCATTCCAACGAGCAAACCTGACAATAAGGACATTTAAGAGGAACAAGTCTTTGTGTAGCGACACCTCTAAGAGTTTGGGCGATATAGTGAAGGGGAATGCCAAATTCAAGAAGTCTCGGAATACATTCAAGGGTATTTCCAGTATGGAGTGTCGAAACGACCAGGTGACCTGTCATACTCGCTCTAATAGCGAGTTGTGCCGTTTGCTCATCACGTATCTCACCAACTACAAGAATGTCAGGATCATGTCTGAGACCAGCTTTGAAACCTTCATAATAAGATAAACCCGCTTTCTCATTTACTTCCATTTGGATAAAATCAGGATTTCTTTTTTCAATGGGGTCTTCAATTGTAAGAACGCGTCGATGCCGCTTAACACTAAGGGTCTGAAGAAGTGAATACATAGTGGTTGTTTTACCAGACCCTGTTGGACCAGTAATCATGAACAATCCACTGTTACAACTTACAATTTGAAGAAGACGGTTGGCTGTCGAGGGGTAAAGGAAAAGTTCTTTAAAAGAGTGCGTTTCATCTTGAGGAAGAATTCGGACAACGAGGCTTTCGTGATACGGAGTGGGAATAGTGGAGAGACGCAGATGAAGCCGTCGAGGATATAAAATCATATCCATTGCTCCGTTTTGAGGACGACGTTTTTCACCAATGTCCATGCCGCTCAGAAATTTAAAATGAGACAGTAGCTTTTCTGCAATGGTCATTGGAAGCCACATAGCATCGTAAAGTCTGTTATCAACCCGAAATTGTATCAAGGCTCCTTTTTCTTTTGGGTGGAAATGCACATCTGATGCGCCTACTTCCATTGCCTGTTTAATAATATCCTTTCCTTTTTCTTCAATGTTCAGCAACTATCCACCTTCCTTTCAAATAAGCTGGTGTCTAAATCTGTCACGATTTTTACAACCGTAAGAAGAAGGATTCGCCGAGCAGATGGCAAATCCTTCTAAAATAAAAAATTCTTATGCTATACGATTTGATCTAAAAATCGTTTTATCGTTTGAGTAAATTCCTCTCCTTCTTCAAGGAATGGATAGTGATTGCTTTCGTTAAAAACAGCAAGAATAGCCCCAGGAATACTTTCAGCCATTTCCTGAGAAAATAGAAGCGGACACTGGACATCGTGTTTACCACACATGATTAGTGATGGGGTATGTACGTTTTGAAGTTGTTTTGTTACATCGAATTGGAGAATTTCTCTTGCAAAAAAGTTCATTCGGTTTGTGGCCATTTTTTTATGTATGGGCTTGGAGAAGTAGTTTCCATGAAGCTTGGGATTATAAAGCGAAAGTTTGGTTCGTTCACTAACAATCCTCCTACGCTCTGTCTCATTGAGTTCTGGATCTTTTAACATTTCGATATAGTTTTGCATAACGCGATAGTTGGGATGATCTTGATGATAGATGCATTCGGAAGAATTGGATGCATACTCCCTTGCAGCAGCTCCGACAATTATGAGAGCTTCGAGCGAAGGAGAGGCATGGATCCCATATACACATGCAAGCATGCCACCTGTAGAATGGCCAGCAAAAACCCACCGATCGATCTCTAATGCTGTTCGTATACTCTCAAGATCAAATACAGTTTCTACCATTAGGTACCCATATGGTTCCACCATTCGATCTGTCCGACCTGCTTCTTTCAGGTTTACTAAATAAACGGTATGGGAATCGATATAGGATTCTGCGAAGTAATCACCGCTCTCGTTAAACTCTGAATAAAGATGGGTGACGCAAAGAGGCGGTCCGTTTCCTTTTGAAAAAACTTCAAAAACACCTCTGTTTGTTTTGATAAAATTTTGTTTCCACACTTTAACCACCTCCTCTTTAAACGTTTTTATCATTTTCAAATCTGCGGCATTACTCTACGATTACAGCTGTTCCATATGCAATAATTTCAGAAGCATTTGACATAACGGCTGACGACTGCAATCTGAATCCGACAATAGCATTTGCACCTTTGGACTCAGCATCTTTCACCATTCGTGCAATTGCTCGCTGCCTAGCTTCCGTCATCATTTCTGTGTATTCCATTATTTCACCACCAACAAGTGTTCTCAGACCTGCAAGAATATCTTTACCTATATTTTTGGATTGAACAGTACTCCCCCGTACATACCCAACAACTTCTTTCACTTGCTTAGTAGCTATTTCATCAGTAGTTACGATCATCATCACTCTTTTCCTCCTCTTCCAATCTTCTTCGGTCTTTCACCAAATTGAGAATTAAGAAAACAAGTGAAATAACATAAACCAATGCTAAAAATGGCACCCAACTCGTGTTTAAAAAAAACATCAGTACGATAAGGAGTTGTAATACTGAAATACATAAAATAAGGATGATCTTCGCCATTCTATTCACCTGCAATCTTTAAACGTTGCCTACATCAAGAATACCTGATTTTCCACTAAATATCAGTATGTGAAATAATTAAAATGATTATAAACACACAAAAAAGCGACACGCAGAAATTTTCCACATATCGCTGTGACTTGGATTATGCTCTTATCTTATTCACTACCTACTTTGGACATTCCTCATTTAATCATTCTTTTGCAAAAAAAAACAGGTTCTTATCACCTGTTCAAATTAAAGTATAAGTTTACCTTTCTCTGATAATACTATCAAAGAAAGATGGGCTATAGCCAAGCGGTAAGGCAACGGATTTTGATTCCGTCATGCGTTGGTTCGAATCCAGCTAGCCCAGCCATTTTAATTATGAAACAACAGCAAGTTTCTTTTTGCGTTGTTTTAGGTTCTGTAAACCAGATTTATTATAGCCTACAATTAACTTTTTACCATTTGTCACGATTGGTCTTCTAAGAAGTTTCGGTTCATTATGCATAAGCTCAAGCATTTCTGTTAGAGAAAGATCGTCAATTTCAACATTCAATTTTTTGAATGAACTGCTTCTTCTAGCAAGAATTTCTTCAATGCCTTCGGTAGAAAGTGTAATGATTTCTTTTAGCTCTTCAATTGATGGAGTCTCTTTAAATAAATGGCGTTCTTCAAATTCAACACCATTTTCTTTTAACCAAGCTTTCGTCTTACGACATGACGTGCAACTTGGATATGTATAAAATAATAATTTCTCTTCCAATTTGATTCCTCCCCGTTTCTTTTTCCGTTGATGGTTATCTTTACCCACATTATACAACACTTAAACAAATATTGTACAAGAAAAAGATTTGTATTTTTGTGAACGATTTGGGATAATAAATTGGAACCCTTTTCAAAATGAAATTAGGGAAGACATTATTTTGCACTGAGACCAGTATTTACTTTTTCTCAAGAACTCATATATAATACGATATGTATGGGAATGAACGAGCAAGGGAGGAACTTTTTATGCCTAGAATGTATCGAGTATTAGCTTTCTGGACCGGCATTTTCTCACTGATGGGCTTTATTGGTGAACTGCCAGTATTAGGATTGCTGTTCCTTGGCCAGGCCGGCATGTTTTTAGCGTTAAGTTATTTAAACTTAACAGAACGTACTTATTTGTATATTTTTGGCGCTTACTTAACATTATTTATGATCGGTTTTTCCTACTGGTCCGTGTTCATGATGACACCTGGCTCAGGTGGACATTAATCAGAACGTTTAAAAGACGATGCGAAAACCGCATCGTCTTTTTAATTCTGACGTTTCTCCTGTACGATAACATAAAATTGATTGGATTGAGACAGCCAATTCACCGCTCGGTTTCGCTTCTGTTCACTCGAAAATGGATCTGCTGAACGTGTTTTCTGTAAAAAGTCTAACAATCCATGCTTTAACAGAAACCTTCCCTGCGGCTCACAAGAAAGCCACGAGAGGCCACACCGTTCACCTATCACCTTCACTGCATCGATTGGGACATGGGTTGTCAAATCCATTTCACCTGGGTATTGAAGAGGATTGTTGATCAGCTGGTGATTCTTATATCCGCGTAAGCTACCTTTCCACCTTGCAGGGTTTCGCCACTCGTTATTGGTATAACCATAGTCGACAGTATACACTCTTCCGTCTACAAGCCACTCCCCTATCTGATTCAGCCAGTCCGTCATTCTTAACGGTACCTCCACTCGCTGATGATTTTCAATTTCAAAACAAAAGTGGTTAATCCAAGTAATAACTTCTTCGTCTGTACAGGGTTTGTAGAGCTCTATCAACTTCCCGCTTTCATTCAAGCCGACACATACTTCTAGTAATTCACCTTCGTACTTTTCAACTACTCGGACCGGAAAAGCATCCAGGAGTTCATTGGAAAAAAGAATACCATTTAATTTCGGTAGTTCTTTTTTCAGTTCATAAAGAGAAGAGAATATGTGTATGTCATAAGAAGCTGTTCGTTCCTTAATGAGCTGTTGATGATAAGCGCTTGATTCAATCACATAATAAGCTAGTTCTTCATATAAATTTGCATCTAGTATCTGAACTTCATTAAGAAAAGCGGTGATGAATCGACCATCACCCGATCCTACATCCACAATAACCGGCCGTATTTGATTTGCTTGAAATGCTTCAGTAAGAACTTTCGCTATCATACGGGCATAAACATCATGCACTCCGGTAGACGTATAGAAATCACCCTGTTTGCCCGTTTTAGGTTGATCACTATTATAGTAACCATACTTCTCATGATATAAAGCTAATGACATAAAACGCTCAAAGGTAATGGCTTGTTCAGAACTTCGCTGGATTTCCTCCCTAATTAGGTCCATTAGCTTCATAGTCTATAAAGAAAACCCATTAAGAAATGGATTCCCAGCCATTTCTTCTTCAATCGTGGTGACAGGACCGTGACCTGAAGCCACAATCGTTTGTTCAGGTAAAATAAGTAGACGACTATGTATACTCTCTAAAAGTTGTTTTTGATTTCCACCTGGAAGATCCGTTCGACCTATACTTCCAGAAAACAAGGCATCTCCCGAAAACACAATGCCTGCATCCTTAAAATAAAAAGAGACACTTCCAGGAGAATGTCCCGGAGTTTCAAGTACAGCAAAATTGAATGAAGCTATTTTCATTTCACCTTCATGATTAATAAGATGGTCTGCAGGCTTTCCCTCGATGTTGTCTATTGCAGGGAATAGCTTTGATCCATTTAACGAAGCATCTGAAAGCCAATTTTCTTCATATTCATGAAGATAAACAGGGACTTGATACGTTTCACGCAAAATATCAACTGCTCCGATATGATCAAAATGGGCATGTGTTAACAGAATTGCTAAAGGTTTTAACTCCAGCTTCTCAATTTTCCTTTTAATCCTACCTCCTTCAGCACCAGGATCGATCAGAAGTGCTTCCTTATTTTCGTTCCATAGTATTCCAGCATTCGCTTGTACTGGCCCAACAGCCATTTGCTTCCACTCCATTATCTTCGCCTCCATTGAAACATTATAGTTCTTATTCTACACTATACAAAAGGTTGTACCAAAGGAGATGTTCGCATTGAATAGGGTTTTTGGCGTAGAAATGAAACCACCAAAAAATAAACTACCAGGATTTACAGCACAGCTTGTCAAAAAGACTGCTGAACTCGTTAACGTGATGGATCGTGATAAACAATTAGTTATCATTTCTAATAAAGCAGAAGCAGAAGTACTTAAAGAGTTTTATATTTCCAAGGAAGTTTTCGAAGATTTTTATTCGCTTGTGCATTTATCAAATAGTACAAAGCGGAGCAGTCTGTTCGAAGATTTTGGTTTTGTTTCTCAGAATCAACAATTCTTCCTATATAAAAACATGGTTTCCGCGTTCACCATTAAACAAGGAGATGAGAAAGAGATCAAGATGGCCCTTCTTCAATTTGAGGAGCACTTAATTGCACAGGATCATCAACTTTACTACTTCGATCGGATGCAAATCGAATTGATGAAGGGTATTGCCAGAGCTTACAACCTTGAACTTACTTTTTTGGTCGAATAACACCTCGACAAAAGGGTTGAAAACGGTTAAAATAAGAAAGGACTTATCGTACATACCATGAAAGTTAGAAAAATTTCAGATTTAACCATGCCGTAGCGTATATCTGGGTATACTGATAAAGAGTGCATGGATAGGGAGGTATTCCAAATGGGATTATCAATTATTTTTGCAATCGTTACGTTATTTTGCGTATGGGGCGTTTTCCGCTCTTTTCGAGAGAAAAACTTTATGGGTCTTGCCTTTGCGGGATTGACAGTTCTTGTCTTTGGCGCTTTTACTATTGCTACAGTAGTCGATATTCTTTTCGGATCTGGAGGCGGAGGAGGCCACTAAAAAAAACAGCCATTACGGCTGTTTTTTTTATTTCATGTGCCTTTTGACTGATTCCAGCTTATCTTCCATTTTGACTTTTTTATCACGCCGATCATCAATCCGAATATTCGTTGCGACACGTTCGATACCCGCCTGGAACGGTGCTTCATGGATGGCCTGCACAACCTCAAGAAGGTCAGATAAATCACCTTCAATCAATGTACTCATTGGCGTTAACCGATATGTAACACGATCAGTGTATGATTCAAGAATTTCCTGAACCTCCGCTACATACTTACTAACACTTGGGGTCTCCGTCCCAATCGGGATAACCGTAACATCTACAATTGCCATTACTCATTTCCTCCTTTAACTGATACTAACTGCATGTTTTGATTAAAGAAAAAGCGGTAAGTTACAAGTGAAATAATCATCGCACATATGGATACAGATGAAAAGATGCTTATTGATATCACAATTTGGTATCGGATGGCTTCAATAGGAGATGCACCGCCAAGAATAAGACCAGTCATCATCCCTGGTAGTTGTACAAGCCCAATCGTTTTTAAACCATCCACATTCGGAATCATTGCAGCCCTAATCGTTTTTCTTATGATCATTTTTGATGCCTGGGATGGATTAGCTCCAAGTGAAAGTGCAGCGAGAATCTTACCCCGACTGTCATGAAATTCATTTTTCATACGTTCAAAAGCCAAACCGGACGCCACCATACTATTCCCAATGATCATACCACTCATCGGTATTACCTGTTCCGATTGAAAAGGAATAATATCAAAAACGATCCATAGTGAGAGTACAAACACTTCTATCAGAATAAGCGAACCTAATGATAGCAGAAAGGCATAGGGTATACCTTTTCCTCTCTTCCTCGCTTGAGCTGAAGCTATCACTAACATGACAGCTACCCATAGTCCTATTCCCTGCCAATCGCGCATCGAAAACAAGAACGTGAGGATATAGCCAATAAAGAATAATTGTACTACCCCCCGAAGAGAAGACCAAATAGCAGACTTTCCAATCCCTAGTGAAAAAAAGTAAGAAAGCGAAACAGGTATCATAACAAAGAGAATCATCGTCAACAAAGAGAGATTAGAGATTTCAGTCATCTTTTACGCCTCAAGAAAATGTTTTAGTGCATCCGAAGTAGGATCCTGAAACATTTCCTTGGTCTCTCCTTGTTCTTCAAGATGCCCATCATTCATAAACAATGTATAGGTTCCAAGACGGCTTGCTTGCTTTAAATCGTGAGTAATCATTAATATGGTCTTCCCTTCCTCGTCCACTAATCTATGTAATAACTCTTCCATCCAATCAACCGTACGCATATCTAGAGCACTCGTTACCTCATCGAGTAGCAGTACCTCTGGATTATTAGCAAGAGTACGAGCGAACGCAACCCTCTGTTGCTCACCTCCGGACAGATGTGCAACATTTTTATTCAAGAATTCAATTGGAAGTTGTACCTTTTCAAGAAGTTCTGCGCCCTTCTCATCATGCCATTTTTTGTTTAGCTCAGGCCCAAACTTCAAATTATCTTCAACTGTTCCATCAAATAAATGTGCCTGTTGAAAGACCATCCCAATCTTTTGTCTTAAGTCACTTATCGGGTAGTCTTCAATTTTCTTATTCTTGTAATAAATGGCACCTTGCTTCGGACTTTCTAATCTGTTTAATAACATTAAAAGGCTACTCTTTCCAGCACCTGACGGACCAATAATAGTTGTGAGCGTCGCTTCTTTCAACATAAAATCAACACTGCCCACCCGCTCACTTTTCACATCTTTCGCTTCAATAATTTGTGTCATTGGACGACCCTTCTTAAATAATTTATCACTATCGTTTATATCATATCCTGTTTATTGTTACCATGTTTACTCAATTCCTTCTATGTGTATATAGTTTATGTACTTCTGACTATTTAATCCTAGACTTTATTAGCCTACATTGTTTATTTCTCGATTTTTGGCCCATTCCCATAAATCAAAACCGTTCATTAACATAGCCATTCTTTTAAAAATTCTATGAATGAACTTCTCAGAAAAACCCTGCAAAAGATGCAGGGTTATCGTTTAGAACTCAGTCTGTCTACAGAACGATATGCAGCATGGTTAGTGGGACCAATTCCCTTACCAATCGAAAGAGAGTGCGTAATCGCTGCCGTAATAAATTCTTTTGCAAGAGTGACAGCATCAGGTATTGTTTTTCCTTTAGCAAGCTCTGCTGCAATACAAGCGGATAATGTACAGCCAGTTCCATGGGTATGCTTCGTATTGATTCGCTCCGATTCAAAATGATAGAAACGATTATCTACATACAGAACATCAATTGAACGCTCGCCCTGCAGATGACCACCTTTGATTAAAACAGCGTTTGTACCTTTTTGGTTCAGTGTTTTAGCTGCTTCCTCCATTTCTTTTACTGTTGAAATAGGCTGTCCATTTAATAGTTCTTCTGCCTCAGGAAGGTTAGGTGTAATAACGGTAGCAAGGGGTAATAGCTCTTGTTTCATAGCGAGAACAGCTTTTTTCTGAAGAAGAGAAGCTCCTCCTTTAGCAATCATTACCGGATCAACTACCAAATTCGGCACATGGTATTCTTTTATTTTCTCTGCCACTGCAAGAATAATTTCTTTCGAAAATAGCATGCCTGTTTTCGCCGAATCTGTACCTATATCTGAAAGAACGGCATCTAACTGAGATCGAACCGCTATAATAGACTGAGGAAAAACGTCATGAACGCCAAGAGAATTTTGTGCCGTAAGCGCAGTAATCACACTCGTTCCGAACACTTCTCGTTCCTGGAATGTCTTTAAATCCGCCTGGATTCCAGCTCCTCCACCGCTATCTGACCCTGCAATCGTTAATGCAGTATTCATACCTATCCACTCCTTCTCACATATGCTGAAAACGATCTGGTCGAAAATCTTCTATTGCTACGTCTTGTGGAATTCCATCTATGTCATTCGCAATAATTTTTGCTGTAACAGGACTTAGTAATATGCCATTTCGGTAATGACCTACAGCAAGTATGATTCCAGGATTGCTATTCATTCTTCCTATGAGCGGGAAACCATCCTGAGTAGCTGGTCGTAACCCCGCCCATTTGTGAAATGACTGTTTTTCATCAAGAGTAGGTATCACTTTTTTGCTCCACTTCTCGAGACGACCAATTCCATGCGCCGTCACATTCGTATCAAAGCCTGCAATATCTTCAGAAGCGCCAGCAACAAGAGAACCGTTCGCTTTAGCAACGAGATATCCCTGACTTGTAAAAATAATGTGGTTAAGTGATGGCCCGTCGAAAGCACAAATCTGACCGCGTATTGGATAAACTGGCAATATGCATTTCAAATGCTCTTCCCAATTCATCGTCCATGCTCCAGTAGCAATAACTGTATAATCTGCTTTTATTTCACGATCCTTTATAACGATGGTGTTATCATCCAATAGCTTCGCTTCTCCACCATGTTCAATGACTTGAGCACCACTGTTCCTGCAAGCCTGCAGGAGCGCTGCCACGTAATCTGGTGCATAGATATGCGACTCTTCAGGACACCACAATGCCGCGACTGTGTCTTCAGAAAGCTCCGGCTCTTTTTCTCTTGCTTTATCCCCACTTAAGATAGTTGAATTCACACCGAATTCTTTCTGCCAGCCCTGCTTTGTTTCGAGAGAAAGGCGATCCGCCTCATGGAAAATACAATAGAGACTTCCACTCTCACTATATTCAAAATCCATCTTAGAAACGAGCTTGATTTCTTCCTGCCATTCCGGAAATAACTGAAGACTCCTCTGACAAAGTCTAAAGAAGTCATCAGGGTCTTCTTCGATTTCAGAATACGGTGCAAGCATACCAGCAGCTGCTCCAGAAGCCTGTCCTCCACATTCCCCTGCTTCCACTATAGTAACTTTATGTCCTCTCTTCTGGCACTCATATCCAATTGAGAGACCAATAACTCCGCCTCCAACGATCGTTATTTTGGCCATGCATGACTTCCTTTCCTTAATACTTTAATGGGCTACTTGCAGTTGCATACTTTTTCTTAGGAATTCTACCCGCTGAATACGAGAGTCTTCCGGCTACAATAGCTTGCTTTACAGCCTCTGCCATCATGACAGGGTTCCTCGCTTTCGCAATTGCTGTGTTAAGAAGGACTCCATCAGCTCCTAGTTCCATAGCTCTCGTCACATCCGAGGCGTTACCAAGACCGGCATCAACAATGACCGGCACCGTAAGCTTTTCCGTAATGAGTTGAATATTATAATGGTTTAAAATACCAAGTCCAGTACCAATTGGTGATCCACCCGGCATCACTGCCGCTGCACCAGCCTCCTGAAGTCTATAACAAAGGGCAGGGTCATCAGAAGTATATGGCAATACCACAAAACCCTCATTTGCAAGAACTTCGGTTGCCTTTAACGTTTCAATCGGGTCAGGTAAAAGCGTTTGCTCATCTCTACTAACTTCTATTTTTATCCAATCACTAAGTCCTGAAGCTCTGGCAAGGCGAGCAATTCGAATCGCTTCTTCTGCTGTAGTTGCACCCGAAGTATTTGGCAAATATTGAAATGGCTCTCCATCAATATGTTGAAGAATAGCATCCTCATCAGGAGCATTTAAATTAACCCTGCGGATTGCAAATGTAAGAACTTGTGCCCCTGACGATTTTATGGCTTCATTTTGAACATACGGATTTGGGTATCTTCCCGTTCCAA
Source organism: uncultured Bacillaceae bacterium (assembly GCA_963739655.1). Lineage (GTDB taxonomy): Bacteria > Bacillota > Bacilli > Bacillales > Guptibacillaceae > Guptibacillus. The sequence continues at coordinate 544,604 of CAVUAW010000018.1, forward strand.
GAAAAAGCCTCGATGATAACTCTTTTCCAGCGATCTTCAGTCTATCTCCCATCATTTCAACCTCCTCCTACAAAATGAACAAGTTCAATCGTCATACCTTCGTGCACTTTTACGTCTGACCAGCTTGATCGATCAACGATTCTACCATCTACTTCTGTTACAACCAGACCTTCCTGCAGTTCAAAATGCGCAACAACTTCTTTTAATGTAGTTACATCAAGAACATGTAACTCTCCATTTATTCGCAACTCCATCACTTGTTCACCACTTTCCCTATCGTTTGTAATAGCGCTTCACACGTTCCCTTCACGTCTTCACTCCCAACAACTTCGCTAATGAGACAAATCCGACCCCCACCAGCATTAACTACTTCAGCTACGTTATGAAGTTTTATGCCTCCTATTGCTACAAATGGTATGCTGATCTCAGATGCCACTTCTTGTAAATAAGCTGTTGTCACTGGATCAACCACATCACTTTTGCTATTCGTAGGAAAAACTGGACCTGCTCCAATATAATCCGCTCCGCCTCTTTCAGCTTCACGCGCTTCCTGAATGCGATGAGTGGAAATCCCGATTATTTTATCTGGTCCAACTAATTGTCTTGCTAGATACAATGGGAGATCCTCTTGTCCCAAATGAATGCCATCTGCATCAACCGCAAGCGCTATGTCGATATGATCGTTCACTATGAAAGGAATATCATATTTTCTAGTTAACTCTCGAAGCCTTCGAGCTTTCTCAAGAACAATTCGTTTCGAATTTGTCTTATCTCTTAATTGAATGATATCTGCTCCGCCTAAAATCGCTTCTTCCATGACTTCGATGACATCACGACCTGGATGAAATTCCTCTCCGGTAATCACATACAATTGAAAATCTCTCATAAGTTATCCTCCTCAAGAATAGTAGGTAAAACTGTTTAGCGCCCTCCTACTGAAACCAAACATTTTACTATTTTTACTTTATTTCATTAATCACAGTGGCTGAAACACTAAAAACCCCCATTCCACGTATGGAATGAGGGTAGAATAAATACCGCTACCGACTTCCCTACGCTGGTATCAACCAGATCAGGTTCAAGGGTAAAGGAAATAACGGTTTCCTTTTCTCAGCCTTCCCAGTTTATGAAGGCACCCCTAGTCATGAACATTATGAAATTACATTTATTATTACAAAAAAAGCCTTAAAGCACAAGCAAAACTACATATACAGAGAAGCAAGGAAGATCCCGATTGTGTCCTGATAAATTTTGTTGAATTGCGAAAGGGGCAACGGACTTTCGCCTTTCCCAATCTCTACAGTAAATCCTGGTTTTCTAAACTCCTTTATAAACCAATCTTTATAACCCGCAAAACTGTCAACGTAACGAATAGGCCTATACCCACTCACTCTTGAATATTCGGTTACAAGGATTTCGGACTCAGGTGGTTCCAATCCCTCAAATCCCCAATAAATCACCTCACCTTGAGAATGAAATGCGAGTGCACGATCAAATTTCTTTCTCCTCGAAAGATCAGCTATCGCAATCGCCTCTGGTTCCGTCAACGGTTCTTTTCCCGGGTAATTTCTTGGTGAGGGCTTCTTTGGTTTACGTTCTGCTTCAATTTCCCATTTAGCAGGATATTGGTTATTTAAATCTACACCACGTATATTCGCTTTCCACCGATTAAACTGATTACTGCCTTTATTAATTTCATCAACGATCGTTCGATATGGCTCTTCTTCTGGTAATCCATTGATGACAAGATTCACACCATCTGGATTCACCATCGGAACAAGTGACAGAGTTGTTGATTCATAAAGTGAAGGGAGAGGAACACCACTCAATACTTGAGTGCTTGTGAGCTCACGGACATAGTCACCTATAAACTTCATTAACAGAGCTGAAGTAAGCCATTCATTTGCGTGAAAGGATCCATTCATATGGATTTTCTTGTTTCCCCTACCGATCACTAACTCAGGTAAAGGCTTTCCCATTACAGATTCACCAACCACTGCTCGTTTGATAAAAGGATAAACAGCTAGAAGTTTGCGAATATCTCTTACAAGCGTATCATAATCATAATTTTGATTCGGGTTAATAAGTGACCAGGTTACTCGAATAGGAATGTTCACCTTTTCGCCTGGCATCAACGCAAAAGGGTTTGCATCGTTTATTAATAAGACCCCATCAAGTGGAGCACGGTACCATCCTGCAATTTTCCATAACGTATCCCCTGGCTTAATCGTATAACTTTTCGTCACATACCCTGGAATTTGAACTTTTTCTCCAATCATAAGTTGATCTGGGTTATCAAGATTATTACTATCTAATATGAGACGAAGGGGTACTTGAAACACCCGACTATATTTCCAGAGGCTGTCCCCACTTTTCACTCTTATTTCCATCTTGTATCCCCCCACTTTTATATCCCTCATACTATGTTATGAAGACGGAAGGCAATCATATGCAATTCTCTTTATCCTTATTTCAGAGGTGTCCTAACCAGTAAAAAAACCATGCCCTTAGATCGGGGCATGGTTCATCTACATTATTTTTATTGATCTGCGTTTGAAGAATCCTGTTGTTCTTCATGCTTTCCCAAGAAGCGAAGGAGATCTCCATAAACGATTTTATCAGAATAGGCAAGATCGGTTTTCGCTTTCTCCATATAAGGTTCGCATGCAGCTTTATCCGTTTCTTCTCCAGTTTCTTTATCGTAACAAATATTGTTGGTATAAAGATAATCTTCAGTAATAAAGCTTCCATCACGAAGGATTGTAAAGTTATCCTGCTCCACCGCAAATAAATCGTTACCAAACTTTATCATATCCTTCGTATCGATTCCCAGGAGGTGCATAATCGTCGGTTTCAAATCAATCTGCCCACCAACTTGCTCCATCACTTTACCTTCTTGACCAGGAATATGAATAATCAAAGGTACCTTTTGAAGTTCAGTAGATTCAAATGGAGTAATTTCTTTTCCTAAAAACTCTTCCATTGCTTTGTTGTGATTCTCTGAAATTCCATAATGATCTCCATACATGACGAAGATGGAGTCCTCGTATAGACCTTCTTCTTTCATCCGCTCAAAGAACTTCTTAAGCGCTTCATCTTGATATCTGACAGTAGTGAAATATCTGTTTACAGTACCATCATCTGAGGTCCACTCAGGGATATATTCGTCCTCAGCTTCCAGCGTAAATGGGAAGTGATTTGTCAGGGTAATGTACTTAGCATAGTATGGTTCAGGTAGTGTTTCAAGATATTTGATGGATTGATCAAAGAAATACTCATCTTTCAATCCCCAACCAATTGAATTCTCAGGTGTAACAGTAAAATCATTAATATCATAAAACTTATCGTATTTAAGAGAATCATACATTACATCACGATTCCAGAAGCTCTTGTTATTCGCATGAAAAACGGCATTATAGTAACCATTTTCACTCAAGATTTCAGGAGATGCATTATACTCGTTTCCAGAATGAGTGAAGAACACAGCACCACTCGGAAGGCCATAAAGAGAATTCTCAAGTATAAACTCTGAGTCAGAAGTTTTCCCCTGTGCAGTTTGATGGTAAAAGTTAGGGAAATAATAACTTTCGTCGATTAAATCGTTTAGGAATGGCGTGATTTCTTCTCCATCAACTTCTTCGTTCACAACAAAATTCTGAGTAGATTCTAATGAAACGAGAATGATGTTCTTTCCTTCAGCTTTACCAAACATTTCTGGATCAGGCTCTACGTGATTCGCTTTGACGTAGTTCTCAATATCGACGATCTCACTTCCATCTGCAAATGCTCGCTGTGCTTTCGCTTTCGACTGGAGAACTGCGTCGTACACGTGATAGTTGTAGGTACCAATGTACTTAATTAGCATTTCTCTGTCAAACGTTCGAGTTAAGAGCTGTGGACGCTCTGTTTCAGCAAGCCCAACGTTAATTGCAAACAGGGCGATTGCAGCAGCAAATACAATCGCGATTTCTTTCTTTTTAACTGCAAAAGCTTCTGTTTTCCGAACGATTAGGTAAACAGAAAGAACGATCACATCAAGGAACAACAGAAAATCATAGCCACTTACAAGTTCAATAATGCTGTTGCCCAGTTCTCCCATATTATTTGATTGGAACAACAAAGGAATTGTGATAAAATCCGTGAATTCGCGATAGTAAACAACGTTTGAAAACAAGATGAATGAACCAATAAAATCGATCGTAAGTAGGACTCTGTTGCGATATTTTGGTGAGGCGAATAATGCTAAACCGAGGAATAGCAGAACAGAACTAATCGGATTTAGTAATAGAATAAACCCTTCCATTTTATTTTCAGGTTCGATGTTGAATGCGAACTCATAGACTAGATAAGTTTTTAACCAGAGCATAAATGCGACGATTAAAAAGAATGAATATTTGTTTTGTAGCTTTTTCATATTTTTTCTTATTACCTCCTTAGTTGGCTATAAGGAAAAGCTACCATTCTTTTCTAAGACCATACATATTCGTAATAATAGTATGTTTTAGAAGTGTAATCAACTAACTTTTGTCCCTATTTTATTATTTCTTTTCGTGTCGACTCTGATTCCGTCTTCCTTGTCCATAACATATAACGATTGAGTGGAGTAAAAAGTTTCATTGAGGCGAATTTTACACAGAAAACAAGGAGGTCAGTAAAAACTGACCTCCTTGTTATCCTTACCATGATAGGCTTCCATTTCCATGCGTAGGACTATTTCATCAATTTTGTTTTCACGAGCCAAGCCCCACCAATAACACCAGCATCATTCCCCAGTGTAGCGACGGCAAAATCAGCACCTTCTTGTACTCTCGGAAGGGCGAACTTTTCAAATTGAGCTTTTAAAGGGGTCAAGAGAGCTTCTCCAGCTTTTGAAACGCCTCCACCAATAACAATCTTAGAGGGATTTATCGAATTGGCAAGATTGCCTATCGCTAGACCTAGGTGGAACGTAACCTGTTCTACAACCTGCACTGCATAATCATCATTCGCTTGTGCACCTTCAAAGATATCACGAGACGTTAACTCATTTTGCTCTTTATATGTTCGATAAAGAGAGCTATTTTGGTGATTTTCAATGTCTTCCATTGCTATTCTTACAATTCCTGTAGCAGAAGCAACCGTCTCCAAACAGCCCGTTTTCCCACAGTTACATTGAGCTCCCCCTTCAGGAACGGATGTAATATGCCCGATTTCCCCAGCCATACCATTCGTACCATGAATAATCGTACCATTCGTAATAATACCACCACCAACGCCGGTTCCAAGAGTGACGCATAACAAATCTCTTGCGCCATCGCCAGCACCTCGCCACATCTCACCGAGGGCTGCAATATTGGCATCATTATCAATGATGACAGAAAGACCCGTTTCAATCTCTAACTTATCTTTCAGTGGGAAATTTCTCCATCCGATATTTACTGCATGGTAAATGAAGCCTGTTTCCATCTCGATGAAACCAGGTGCTCCCATTCCAATACCCGCAAATTTACTCTTCTCCACGCCAATCTCTTCCATTTTGTCGTCAATTGAACGTGCAATATCCATTGTGATGTGACGTCCTTGTTCTGACTTATCTGTTGGTATTTCCCATTTATTTATAATTTCACCATAATAATCCAAGAAGGCAAGCTTAATCGTCGTTCCACCCAAATCTACGCCTATCAACCATTTTTCTTCTTTCATCATCATCCACCCTTTAGCTATAATATTGAATTTATTTCAAAGGAAAGCCTTTCTTCTCAAGAAACTTTTTCATATACGTCCTAACTGGGCTAGTTAATTTATTCGCCATAAGAGAAGACCACCCGGAAGTTCGTTGCCCACCAGTTCGATCTGTATAGTAGGAAGAAATGGTTGCATCATACTCTCTTAAACTATCTTTAAACACATCTTGATCTTGCTCATATTCATCAACATGATAAATATTGCGTAGTGGTAGCCTTGGCTTAACATCTGGATTCTGTTCAGGATACCCTACGCATAATCCAAATAGAGGAATAACATAATCAGGAAGGTTTAAAACTTCACTAACCTCTTCAAGGGCATTTCGAATTCCTCCGATATAACAAATGCCAAGGCCCATCGATTCAGCTGCGATGCTTGCATTTTGAGCTGCAAGAGCGGCGTCGATGAGCCCAACCATAAACTTCTCAGTCGTTTGGGTTGTTTCAGCTATATCTGTTCCATGCATTTCTGCAGCAGCATGATGACGGTTGTAATCTGCACAAAAAACGAAAAAGTGCCCGTTTTTCTCGACATAGCTCTGATCACCAGCAAGCTTGGCAATCTTTCTCTTTTTCGCCTCGTCCTTCACACCTATAATCGAATAGGCTTGGATATAGCTAGACGTAGAAGCAGATTGAGCTGCTTTTACGAGGGTATAAACTTGTTCATCTGTTAATGGTTCTTCTTTAAATGCTCTAATTGACTTATGAGCTAACATCGTTTCAATGGTTTGATTCATGTTTGTCTCTCTCCCTGCTGATTTCATTTCTTACTATCATTTTAGCTGTAAGATATTGTTCTTGTTCAAGCATCTTCATATCATATAGCTCCTGCAACTCTTCTTCCATCAATTCAAGATCACCTAATCGATTACCCGTATAGACAATCATACCGAACCGCTTCAAAAGTTGTTGTACATCAAATAATGTTTTCATATTCTTCACCATCCTCATTATAGCAATCCAACACATTAAAAAAAATAATTACGCACAAATAGAATGCATTCTCCTTAAATCGGGAGAATGCATTCTATTTTTATCGATCTGGATCTTTAGGATGTAGCACAGTCGGCCTTCTATTCTTGAGTGGCATTGGAGAGCGAAAAATGACATCGCGGAACGCTCGATAGGAAAAGGGGATGAAGGGCCACAGATATGGAATATGAAACGACTTTGTACGAATTAAGAGAAACATCCATAGTGTAAATCCAATAACAAATCCAGGCACACCTAAAGCAGCAGTTAAGACGAGCAAAACAAGACGGAAAATTCGATTCGCGAGACTTAACTCATAAGATGGCGTAGCAAATGTCCCCATTGCTGCAAGAGCGAGATACAAAATAACCTCATTAATAAATAAACCTACTTCGACAGCTACTTGTCCAATAAGAATAGCCGCTACCAGGCCTAATGCTGTTGCTAATGACGTTGGCGTGTGAATGGTTGCCATCCTCAGTATATCGATCCCTAGTTCTATCAAAAAGAATTGAACAAATAAAGGCAGTGTACCGTTCTGATCTACCCCTATAAACTGCATGTTTGAACCGAGTAATCGTGGATTTGTAGCGAACAAATACCAAAGAGGTAGAATGAAGATACCAATCCAAACAGCGATGAATCTGACAAGTCTCAAATAAGCTCCAACCAGAGGCTTTTGACGATATTCTTCTGCGTGCTGAAGATGATGCCAAAATGTTGTTGGAGTTATAAGTACACTTGGTGAGCCATCAACATAGATCAACACATGTCCTTCGTACAGATGAATCGCAGCGGTATCTGGTCTCTCGGTATACCGAACAAGTGGATATGGATTTAGATGACGACCACAAATAAATTCCTCTATTGTTTTCTCTCCCATAGGCAATCCATCTGTATCAATTTTGCTCAATGAATTTTTAATTCTCGTCACGATTTCAGGATCTGCAATATCTTCAATATAGCTCACGCAAATATCTGTTTTTGATCTTCTCCCGACTTGCATGTATTCCATTCGAAGCGTTTTATCTCTAACTCTTCTTCTCGTCAGTGAAGTATTAAAAACAATGGTTTCAACGAACCCGTCACGTGCTCCTCTAGTCACTCTTTCTAAATCGGGCTCTTGAGGACCTCTTACAGGATACGTTCTAGCATCAATCATGATAACTTCACTCATACCCTCTACAACGAGGGCAGTTGGACCAGCAAGTACAAGGTCCATTACCACATCAAGATCTTTCTGTCGGTCAATTTCGACATATGGGATATGTACTTTCATTAACTTTTCCAAAGGGTCTGGTTCAAGTTGCTCCGGTTCAAGTCTTGATAACAACTTCATTAGATAGTGAAGAATATCATCCTTAACAAAGCCATCTATAAGAAACATCGCCATTTTCCTACCTGCATACTCAAGGTCAAGCTGAATGACGTCAAAGCTTTTACCAACTCCTAGCTCAGTATGCAGGAAATCTATGTTCTTCTCAAACGACTGATTCACTGGGTGAATAATTTTTTTATCAGACATCGGTCCCCCTCCTCACAACCATCATTCACCATTCTTTACCATTGCATACCTCATGAATAATTGGGCACAGAAAAGCCAGCCTCAATCTGAGGCTGGCTTTTCATATCAATCAATCATTGAAGATTGAAGGTATCGATAAATCAAATTAGCAGTATGAAGCATGGAATCTTGATGAGTCCGCTCATAAGCATGAGACGCATCAATTCCCGGACCAATTAGTGCGTGCCGGACGTCTGCTCCGGCCCTGATAGCTGCAGATGCATCTGATCCATAGTAGGGATAGATATCTAATTTGTATTCAATATCATTCTCTTCCGCTAGTTTCACCAGGTGTTCACGCAAGCGATAATGGTAAGGACCGCTAGAATCCTTCGCACAAATGGAAACCGTATATTCATCAGAAGTTTGACCGTCACCAAGGGCGCCCATATCGACTGCTATGTATTCAACTGTCTCTTCTGGAATATTCGAGTTGCCTCCGTAACCTATTTCTTCATTGTTGGAGATTAAGAAATGAGTTGTATAAGGTAATGAAATACTCTCTTCTTTTAGTTTCTTAATATTTTCGAGCAATAGTGCAACACTTGCTTTATCATCAAGATGTCTTGATTTTATAAATCCACTTTCTGTTAGCTGAACGCGCGGATCAAAAGCCGTAAAGTCACCAACACGAATACCAAGATCTTTCACATCTTCGGCTGAAAAGACCCGTTCATCAAGACGTACTTCCATGTTCTGTTCATCTCGTTTTATATTCCCATTATCTTTATATACATGTACAGATGTTTGATGCAACAGAATCGTTCCAGTGAAACGCTTTCCGCCTGCGGTGATAATTTCACAATACTCTCCTTCAATAGCATTAAACTTAAATCCGCCGATTAAGGATAATTTAAGACGTCCATCACTTTTAACTTCTTTTACCATAGCGCCAAGTGTGTCTACATGCGCAGTTAACATCCTATGCTTCGATGTATCAACCCCGTCGATCGTGGCAATCAACCCACCTTTATTATTACGATAAGTTTTCACACCTAGTTCCTGCATTCTTCCCTCAACCCAACTAATTACTTCATCGGTATAGCCTGATGGACTTGGAATACTAACTAATTCCTTTGTTGTGTCTAGAAGTTCTTTAGCACAAAAATTATCTTTCATTGCTTTCATCCTCTCTTTAGCTTCATCCACCGCAAGATGTATTCCCTTTTCATAAATCATCTTTAACCATCATAAATATGATGACAAGCTTAATGATTTGGAGGTTTGGGATGATCAAAAAAATACACTACACCATAATGCTTGGCATGATTGGCGTTTTTGCGCTCATCCTTGTTAATACAACGAACAGTCCTGTTAGGGAATCTTTCACCTATTTCCCTCCTGATCCAGACGTAATGTTTGAATCAGCTAGTACTTCTCTATCTATTCTAACGCAAGAAGATGAAGATGAATACACGTTGAACTGGAAGTCAGAATCGACATTGAGTGAGGTAGCTTATCTTCGCCAAGATATATCACTTTTGTATGAAGAGGGGCGTCTCATTGATACAATGTCAACTTGGAAAGAGAATACCGCTACTATCCGTCAAAAGAAAAAAATTATTAGTGAAGATAGCGGGCACTATGAGACAATCAGCTATCATTATGGTGAAATTCACTACCCGAATGATGTCATTAAAAGTGCTCAAGCAATGAGCTATGATCAGCTTTACGTCATTGATTCACCAATGACTCCACTCGAATCATTCAAAAATGCTTCGAATGATGAAGAAAAGGAATGGGAAAACATACTTGACCACGCATTGATTCAACAATCACAATTAGTTTTCAAAAGTATGATTAACGAATATCAGCTTCACCCTGAAGATTACTATATCATCCCATTATCTTCACTTTATCATTATCAGGATAAACCGCTTCCCGGATTATCAGTGAAACAGACGAAGGATACCATCGGTGGAATATGGGAAGGATTGTATAAAAATTATTTTCTAGGTATTTCATATTCCGATGGGCAAACGGAGTTACCGATTGGGAGTACGGTGCCGATCATCCTATTACACAAGGAATCTCCCTACTTACTCGTTCTTTTCCAAAGTAAATCGGGAAAAAATACCGAACTCATTCAGTATCTGAACAAACCTCTATTGGAAGAATCCCATACTACTGAAAACAAGAACGAATGAATCAAAGACATGCGCTTCTAATTACTTGATGCCTTACAACTCCAAAAGACTCATCAGTTCCTTGTATGTAGACACTTCAGGAACATTGATGATAGATTCCTCAACATCTTCATTTCTAGAATTAAAATAAATGGCATCAAAGCCAGCTTCTATAGCTGGCTTGATGTCGTGGTCCCATGTATCGCCTATGTAGAGATAATTCCCTTCCCCTCTCATCACATATTTCAAAAAGTCGGGCTCTGGTTTCGACATTCCAATCGCCTCTGAAATGTAAATGTTCTCGCGAGGAATCCACTTCAATAAATTAAGAGCTTTAATTTTGGCCATTTGCGTCTCAGTGCCACCATTGGTAATAATGCCTAAAATGATATTTTTCTGATAAAGAGCGGATAGCAACGACTCAAGATTATGATAAAGTACCGCGAAAAAAGCGACTTTTGATTGATATTCTTCTTGAAATGCTAGCGCTTCTTCATTGGAACACGGTAAATGAAAAAATTCATTTGTCATACAATATCGATTGATTTGATAAGTTTCACGAGTCCATTGACCACTTTCATAATTATTCCAGTATTCATCACACTTTACCTTAAAGATTGAAAACCATTCGGCAGGTGAGACAGACGCTCCTTTTCTTTTCAACATCGCTTCTGCACAATGTTGAATTGTTTCTTTAAAAGCTTGCTCATGATCATAAAGCGTGTTATCTAAATCGAAGTAAATGTGCGTCCAATTCAAAAAGATCACCGCCTTTATTCAGGTCTACTGCTTTCTTTATTAACCTATTTTTCACTCTATTCTAACCTTTAACCGATTTTTATGAAAGAAAAAACCTCTACTAAGAAGGTAGAGGTTCAAGACAAAAATGAAGAAAAAAGCTTTTTTCGAACACCTGGCATTTTTAATGTATTGCCCACTACGAATCGTCGGATCATCGCAATACCAAGCAACCCGTTCAAAATACGGTAGCGATATTCATATACAACAACTAAAAACGATAAAATCACAATAACTTTCGATATTCTCATCATACTCCTCCTGAAAACAGTTCTATACTTCTACTCTTTACAGGAGGGGTCTCTTTTATCCATTTTTGATTGTTGAAGCTTTGCGAAATTTAAAATCATTCCAGTAGCCAATAATGATTGTAAAGACCGGAGACAACCATAAAAAGATGGCAAATGGAACATAGTTCATAACGGATACGCCAAGAGTCTCTGCGAAGAAGGCACCCGATACTCCCCACGGTATAAGTGGGTTTACTAAAGTTCCGGCATCCTCGAGTGTACGAGATAAATACTTCCGATCAACTCCCGCTTGATCATAGAAAGGTTCAAATGTTTGACCTGGTAGGAGAATCGACAAATACTGTTCTCCAGTTAATAAATTTACACCTATAGAAGAGCCAGCTGTAGCTGCAACTAAGTGTCCTCTTCTATTAAGCAACTTTGTTAGTCCACTCATTAGAGATTGGATAATTCCCATTCCCTGAAGAACGCCACCAAGAGCCAGAGCTAATATGATAAGCGAAACGCTCCACATCATTGATTGCAATCCGCCTCTATTTACAATCCCATTCACTAGATCACTCGATGTATCACTTACAAAGCCGTTTTGCATAGTTGATAAAATTTCAGTGATAGAAGTGACTCCCTGAGTGAAAACAGCAACGATAATACCAACAAGTAATCCAGCGAATAACGTCAGAAGAACCGGCACTCGACGTACAGCAAGAACAAGTACAACTAATGGTGGAAGCAATGTCCATAGCGATATCGTAAATTCATTCCTTAAGACCGTAATAGCCTTCTGGATGTCTTCAGGATTAACAGTTGCTGACATGTTTTTGCTCATAATAAAAAAGAAAATTACGGTGAGGATAATAGCTGGAATGGTCGTTCTCATCATGTGACGAATGTGAGTAAACAAATCTACTTTTGCAACTGCAGGTGCAAAATTTGTTGTATCGGAAAGCGGGGACATTTTGTCGCCAAAGCATGCACCAGAAATAATAGCTCCAGCCGCAAGCGCAGGATTAACCCCCATAGCAGCGCCTATCCCCATCATTGCTATGCCAATCGTACCGATTGTCGTAAACGAACTTCCTGTAAAGCTAGAAACGATAATCGTAACAAGCAGGGCACTAATTAGGAACCACTCAGGCTGAATAAATTGAAGACCGCCATACAGTAAAGTCGGTACCGTACCACTCTGCATCCATACCGCTATCATCATTCCCACAATGAATAAGATCAAAATGGGCTTTAATCCAGTTGTTATACTTTCAAGAAGACCTTTCTCAATTGACTCCCACTTCATTCCAAGAAGTAGACCTAGAATACCCGTCCCTACTATCCCTGCTAGAAGTGGCATATGCGGTTCCACTTTTAACACAACGATACTGAATAACATCCAGCTCATTAAGAGTGCAATCACGATTAACGCTATTGGAAATGATAATTTCTTCATTTTCTTTCTCTCCCTTAATCTATGTTGTCTTTACTTTAGTTTAGCTTTAACTGTATTTTTCCATTAAAAAAAGCCCTCCATCATTTGAAGGGACGAATTTCTTCGCGGTACCACCCTTATTGACAGTATGAACTGCCCACTCGTTATCCTCTATATCGGGAGGACCCATCGCAAATAGCTCCTCAGATGTATATTCACTCCTAGATGCCCTGATTCACACCAACCATCAGGTCTCTGCTTCTGCTCTTCATAGAAGTTACTTCTCTGTCTCTTCACTTTTATGCTTTTATGCTTTCGTGCGTTTAAGTAACATCATTATTCTATAATTGAACTGTCCGTATGTCAAGATTTTCTACTCATAAGGAAAAAAGCACCAACCGCTTGGCTGATGCTTCGTTACATTCCAATATATCTTGCGTATAAGGCTTTTGCCCTTCCACTATCCTCGGTGCCCTGGATTAGAACACGACCATCCGGAAACAAGACAAGCCTTTCCCCTTCTTCTAACTCTGCTTTAAGGAGAAATGGTGTCTTCTTTATTTTAGCTGTCTTCTCAAGCTTTGTAGCCCACTCCGTTAAATCAAACTGGCTTTCCAGCTGAATTTGGATCGTCTCTCTTCCACACAAAGAAGTAACTTCCTGTTTTGCACCTGCCTTCAATGCAGGATATTCATTTTTTTGACAGGTGGGACACTCTGCCTTTGGAGTAGAGAATTTCATAGCGTAACTGTGGTTGTTCCAAATATCCATCGTAAGAAGACTTCGATGAAGTTTGTCATGAGCTCCTGCCACGTATTTCATAATTTCTGTAACCTGGTAAGATGCAATAACGTCAACAATTGGCGAAATAACACCAATCGTGTCACAAGTCTCTCCGGTTGTTCCTTCTCCACTTTGAATAAAACAACGAAGGCATGGTGTCTCATCCGGAACGAATAACGCCGTCATGCCTCTAGAGCTTACAGCTCCACCGTATACAAAAGGAATTTTCATTTTAAAACACGCATCATTGAGTAGAAACCGCGTGGAAAAGTTATCCGTTCCGTCCATCACGAAGTCGATTCCGTCTAAAAGCTCAACAATATTGCTAGCATTCACATCTGCCGTAATGGCATCTATGGTAACAGACGAATTCATTTTCTCAAGTTTGTTCTTCGCTGCGACCGTTTTAGGTAACGCAGCCGTTACATCGGTTTCATCAAAGAGCATCTGCCTTTGAAGGTTGCTTTTCTCTACATAATCTCGATCTACAATTCTTATGTAACCAAACCCTGCTCGAACAAGGTGATTGGCGATGGCTGTCCCGAGTGCACCCATTCCCACGATAAGAGCACAAGATTGACCAAATTTATTTTGCCCTTCTTCGCCAATAGGAGAAAAGAGCATTTGACGAGAATATCGTTTTAAGTCATCCATTTAATCGATCTCCCTCTGTACAATCTCATATTCTTCATTAGTATTAATGTTAACAAAATAATGTTGATTTGCATCAAAAGAAACGTAATGTACTTTAATTCCTTCGAGTAAATCAGTCATTCGCCTATTTTTTAATCGTAAATTGTCTTTGATAACGCCACTACAGGAGGCATGATAAATAGCACAAAGTGGCTGAATCCTACCATAATGAATGGGAACCACTGCCATTGCTTCAGGATGCTTTTTCATTTCTTCTAGTAATTTCACCAAGACATCTTCTTTTACGAAAGGCATATCACAGGCAACCGTAACAAAATAATCCCCATTGATTTCTTCCATAGCCGAGTAAATGCCGGCTAGTGGCCCCATTCCTACAACAGATTCATGATCCAATAATAACGTAACCTGATCTGATGGGCTCGTATGGAACTCTTTAATCAAATCCTTTTTTGTTACGATTGCAGTCTCGTTTACGATGGTTTGAAGTTGATTTAGTACAATTCGATAAAACGCTACTCCACCGTACTTTGCAAAAGCTTTAGGGGAACCAAATCTTCTAGACTCTCCACCAGCAAGTATTACACCGATCATTCTCATAGAAACCATACACTTCCTCCAAGACCACCGATTATAGAAGAAACCAAATTCACTACGTCATTATTGAATCCAGATAGGCCTTTCATTTTCACCGTTTCTTTTTGACAATGTTCATGACGTTCAGTTCTTTTCCCGCAAATGTCACAAAGGAATTCTTCCTGTAGTGATGCACCAATAAGTGTATCAGCAAGACATCCTAAAAACCCTCCAAATGTAACGGCTAAAACTATTTTGTACGATATATCTGCAATCACAAAGCCTGATAAACCAATTAATAACGCTCCAAGGAAAGAGGCTATGAGCCCAAATAGACTAACCGCACCAGATGTCCCGGCAGGTACGAACTTTCTTTTCTTAAGGTGAAAAGGAGGTCGATTAGCAAGTACCCCAAGCTCTGAAGCCCAAGTATCTGAATTAGCGGTCGAAAGAGCTGATAAAAAAAAGATGAACCACCAGTAACTTGGGAAAAAAGCCATCATGATGCCAGCAAATGCAGCAACTCCTCCATTTGCTATCACCTGATTGTAATCTCTTGCCGATCCTTTTTCTACAATATCAATTACAGCTTCTTTTTTCTTTGCTTTATATTTACTCCATATCGTTGAAGACAGAAAGAAAATGCCAAGAAGAAGCAGTCCTTTCCATTCAAAACCAAATGCAATGGCACTCCCAACAATCGTAGCGGCAATCGCACCGCTCGCAGATAGAGCACGGACTCTATATCCTGCAAAAGCAGTTACGGCACTGATTAAAAAGTAGAAGATGATCATTTAACTGTAACAATTCTCTCATTTGAAATAATCGTTTGAACAGGGATATCGAAGGATTCCACCGGAACAGCTTCTACAAGTTGAATTTCATATGCAAGTGATACTGTTTCATTTGAATATTCTTGTAGATAGCGATCGTAATAACCACCACCAAAACCAATTCTAAATCCCTTTCTATCAAAAATAAGTCCAGGTACTAGTAAAAGATCTATTTCTCTATTGGGGCATACTGGTGTTTCTTCTTCCTTAGGCTCTTTCAAGCCAAAATAAACCGTTTCAAGCTGGTTCCAATTTGTTAAATAATGAAATATCATTTGTTTCGATTCTGGATGACATTTTGGTACCGCTACTTTTTTCCCATCATTCCAGGCTCGTTCTATAATTTTTGTTGTGTTTATTTCATGCTTCATTGCCACTGTCAAACCAATGGTACCTGCGTTTAAATAGGGTTGATATGTAACGAGTTGTTCTAGCACCTTGTTATCAAGGTGTTCCCTTTCTTCTGCAGAGATCTCACCTAATTGGGCTTTCATTTTCGTTCGCCACTCATGCTTTAACTGCATCATCATTCCTCCTACTTCCTTCTTCTATTAGTTTAAGGGAAAATGAGCAAATAAAAAAGCAGTAGGATATCCTACTGCTTACTTTGTTTCGCGATGTAACGTATGCTTTTTAAGTCTTGGGCTGTATTTTTTAAGTTCAAGACGATCAGGGTTAGTACGTTTGTTCTTCGTCGTGATGTAGTTACGATCGCCTGTTTCAGTGCAAGCCAATGTAATTTGTACGCGCATGAATATCCCTCCAAATCCTATCAAACTGTTCATTTAACAACATACTTCATTATGATAACAAACAAATCTCATTCAATCAAGTTGTTTTTCTCGTTGTTGAAAGAGCTTCATACTTTTCAAGGTAATCCTTCACCACATCAACGTAAGTAGCATGTGACCAGGTAAGCGGCGCCACAGAAAGAGGCTTACCTGAATAAGGATGTACCTGCTCTGGTAGTATACCACTCGAGAGCGCTTGTTTACATACCCAATCGAGATGTATCTTCGCTTCTTCTAGTTCTTGAAGCGATTGGGCACGTGAAATTTTCCATTTCGCAATCCATAGCGTACAAATCACCCATGGGTTCCCCGGCACTTCCTCTACGTTTTGGGACTGTTGAAAATAATAATCACTCACATAACGAGCGATGCCTCCTATACTCGTTTTTACAGTCAGTCTATTTTCTATTTCTTCCATGGTCCTAACGATTCTAGGATCATCCGCCGGAAAAACACCAAAGGCGAATAGTCCAAATACACTGCTTTCAATTGTATAATCTTTTGTGACTTCTCCTGTTTCATTATTCATATAGAGTCCTCTTATAAAACACGACCGATCGCTATCATACAAGTGTGTTTCTATACCCGCTTTAATTCGTTCTGCCCCATCATAGTAGCTATCCGCACGATCGTCCTCTCCAAACAATCTTGCGAATGAATGAGCTGCCATTAATCCCCCATAGCAAGCAGCTGCAGTGAAACTAAAAATACCGTAACGTTCTTCCCAGAGATCATAGGACGGTAAAGGTAAATTGAGTTTTTCATCCATAAATTGAAGTAAAAATTTCGCACTAGGCCTTACAAGAAATTTATAAAGAGATTGAGCAAATTCGATATCTCCCGTTGACTGATAATGCTCCCAAAAAGCCCATAGCACCAATCCAGTTTCATCTTCCTGAATAGGCAGCTGCGACCGTTTCGATCGATCAATATAAGGGTGCCAGCTCGACCCCACCGATCCATCAGGATTGTATTTATGATGTAAATAACCTTCTTTTGAGAGAAGTTCAGCACAGCAACGATAGAAATTAGACACCATTCCATGATATCCCGCTTTGGACATAGCTGAAGCAATCAGCGCCCCATCCCGTGGCCACATGTAACTATAGTGATCGCGATTATAGTGAAGAATATCTGAGTCATTTGCCGCAATAATAGTCCCGTTCTGATTGGTTTGAGTCCGTACGATTAACAGACTTCGCTTATACAGAGAAAGTATCTCTTGAGATAAATCAGTATCCGGAAGTATTGATTTATTGACCCAACGATTCCAGTACATCCTGATTTTCTCAACTGTTAACAGTGTTCCAATCTCACTCACATATTCATGAATACTACTGACTTCTTCTTTCGTTCTTCCAACAGTCATCCAATAATAGGCCGTTTTTTTACTATTTGCGTCAAGCTTCGTTTCAAGCGAAAACGTGCTATCAACCGATCCTTGAGCGATTGGATTCACATGTAAGTGTCCATCTTCCGCATCTCGCCATGTACCTTCAGCAGCCTGAAACCGCTTCACGCCAGTTGTGTATTGCGTAATTCCTGTTCCATCAATTTCTCCGTTAAACAGAAAGTAGCGATAACGTTTGTAATGGATCACAGACTTTGTATCTGGGCAGTAATAAGCGGTATCCCCCACTTCAGTCTCATATATATTCAAATCTTGATGAAAAAAAAGCCTGACATCACGGCTCTGACCTTCTAAATTATGAATCGTTATTTTACGAATCATCAACATCTCGCGTTGATGAACACCTTCTTCAAACACTAGCTTGATGCCTAGATGAGGATGGTATGCTGTACTGTACGTAACCAGCGTATCCTGATCATAATCAGGATTAATGTCCCACTCTGATGAATGAAGCCATGAGAATTTTCCATCTACCCAAACACCAATACGATTGGCGTGCCCCTGAACATGATTTTGCTGACCTACATACGGATAGTAAATATCGCGAATTTGTAAAAATTGATCCATATTAATAAGCAATTGTCCATTCCCTATGACTAAATGCCTTGGCATATAACTCCCCCCTGTCCCTCTCCTACATTAGTCTATTGCAATGATGGACAGGTCATTACTATTGGTTTGGAATGTTGCATAACCAATAGAAAAACCACACTGCTAGAGTGTGGTTTTCTATTGGAGCAAAGAGCTTAAATTGTTTAATTACTGTTTTCTTTTTTCGTGTCTTCTTCGGTATAATCAGCAGGCTTTTTCGCTTCATCTTTCAGATCATAGTAAGCATCAAGAATACGTCCACCGATTTTTTTATTAACTTTCCCAGAGTTTGAATCATTCACATCTGGTACAACGACTGAAAATGCAACTTCAGGATTATCTCCATAAGGTGCATAACCAACTAGGGTAAGATTGTATCCCCTATCGCCCCCAATTTGTGCTGTACCAGTTTTCCCAGCTGCTACGTAATCATCGCTCTGGAAATAGGGATAATGAGTACCTGCAGTACCATTTGCTGTATTCATAACCATCCACATCCCTTTTTGCACATGGGCGATCTCCCCATCACTGTTCTTAATTTGATTCATTACTTCAGGGGTTTTCTGATAAATAATGGTGTTCGAAAGACCTTCCTTGTCAGATGGTTCGTGTACTTCTTTAAGAAGGTGCGGTTCAACTCGATAACCACCATTGGCAATCGTTGAAATATACTGAGCCATCTGCATTGGTGTATAGTTATCAAACTGACCGATCGCAAAGTCAAGGATGCTACCAACCTGACTAGCCTTTCCACTTAAGCCCGTTCCTTCACCTGGTAAGTCGATGCCCGTCTTTACTCCAAGACCAAATTGAGAAAAACCTTCTTTCAAATCATCATATCCAGAAGCATCGTAAGGTCTGCTTTCTCTCGGTACATAATCATACTTAGACATCATCATCGCTATTCTAAACATATAGACGTTAGAAGATTTTTGTAAGGCCGTTAGATCAGTGATCGGTCCCATAGCATTTGCAGTATAAGATGCTTTTCTCAAAACAGTATCGCCATTAGGGAAGTACAAAGGTTCATCGACAAGCACACTGCCTGGATGGATTACATTATTTTGATAACCCGTTAACACAGTTGCACCCTTCACGGTAGAACCCATCGCATAAGCATCACCGATGACACCAAAGGTGCGATCATGATACTTTCCGTTACTATATTCCTTCCCTGCAAGTGAAAGAACCTCACCCGTTTTTGGATCCATCATGACGACGTAACCACGAGTAGCTCCATATTGTCTTGCTGCGGTTAACTCCTCTTCAAGAATATTTTCTACTTCTTGTTGAAGATCAATATCGAGGGAAAGAACGAGATCATTCCCTCGCTTACCTTCGATCACTTCTGGCTCACCGATTGGCTCACCAGATTTATCGGTTACATAGGTCTGCTTTTCCTTTTGTCCTTTTAAGTATTCTTCATATTCTTTCTCAAGATAACTAATTCCAACCTGGTCATTACGTTCGTAGTTCCGTAAACCATAGTAATCCAGGTCTTCTCTAGGTATCGGACCAACCTTCCCAAAAATCGTTTGAAGTGTCTCTCCGTATGGATACTCACGTGTTGCATCTGCCTGAATATCTACACCAGGAAGTTGTCCTAAATTCTCACTGACTTTCGCAATTTCATCTTCTGTTAAGCCAACTTTAATTGTTTGTGAAGAAAGGGCGTAGCCATTGTCCATTGCTCGTTTGATAGCCGCTACTTCTAATTCATCAGGATCGTCCTTGATTTTCTGAAGGTCGCTATCAGTAATACGCTCAATTTGAAGCTGATAAGCGTCACTTGAGTCTAACTCTTCCCACTCTTTTTCGGTTAATTTTGCCTTTGCTTCTTCAGGATTCGCGATGATCCAATAATCCTTAAGATCCCGATCGATCACATCATCTGTGTCTTTCTCAATATATCCAGCTAATTTACGCGCTAATTCCAATCGTTCAGACTGATTCGTATTTTGAGTTCGAATATATGTGAGAGCAAACTCAGGGTTATTATCGACGAGCACGCGACCATAACGATCATACATTTTCCCCCGTGGAGCTGTCGATTCTGCTGTTACATTTTCAGTCTGTTCTGATACTCGTTGATATTCTTCACCATTTACGATTTGAATGACTCCTAATCGAAGGATCAACGTAGAGAACAAGAGGAAAACAGCTAAAAATAATATATTGAGCCTTAAAGGCACATGATTCTTCTTTTTTGTAGGTTTCACGATAAACTCCCTTCCCTCCAACACATATAGACACCTGTTCCAGACAGGTGTCTCTCTGATATCTCTGGTTCTAACTATACTTAGTGGTGATTCAAAAGTAAAGGGACTAATGAGCTATTGTAATACCTCAGGGGAAGGTTCTGGCTTAGGGGCAGGTGTTGTTTGAAGCTTTCTAATAAACAAATAGATAAACGTATGACCCGCCCCTACAATTAACAAAAGTATTGGAAGACTTTCCATATCGTTAAAGACAGACACAGCAATCAGAAAAAGCAAGATCGAAACAATTCGACCTAAATTGAGATAAACTTCTCGAACTACGATGTATTCAATTCGCATCTCAGCAGCGTTCCACGCTTTACCGATCACATCGTATGTGAGCGAAATATAAGGAACGAGTAGCAGTGGATAAGCAAGTGAAATACAAATGCCATATACAAGTAGTCGCCCGAATGTTAAATCGGATACAAGGAGAAAAACAGATGCGTACAGAATAATTCCACCGTACAATATCGCTTTTTTCCTAAATCGTGGTTTGATAAGACGAGTAGCCAGATAATAAGCAAGAAACGAAACGGCAGAATTAACTAGGCCAAATGTTCCAATTGCAAGCTCACTTTCAGTTGTAATGAAGACGAGTACAACTATTATAAATATAAAGGTCCCTTCTCTTATCCCCTGAAAGAAATGAGCGTGTAAAATATTCAGCCAATCTGAATTTGCTTTTCTCTCATGTAACACTCGTTTAAAAGAGAAATTCCCTTTCGCTGAACGGCGTTTAAGAAAAAAACTTAAGATAACAGCTGCAAAAAAAAGGGCGAGTGATACTCCAAAAATCACTTTATATCCTGTAAAAGCTTCAAGACTGGAGATGATAACCCCAGCGAAAATGGGACCAATCATACCTGCAAAAGAAGTCAAAAGACCTAAAAACCCATTAAAGAAATCTCTCGTTTCCGGTTCTGTGATTTCAAATGTCAAAACATTAAACGCAAGCCAATAAAATCCAAACCCGATTCCAAGTAGAGCACCTAGAAGCACAAGCAAATGACTAGCATTCTGCCCAAGTGACAAAACTGTTATATAGAAAAGAGCCAGGAATATCACTCCAATTCGCAACACGATGACTCGATCCATTTTTTTAGCCCATCTTCCCGCCAGGATAAAAGTTAATGGCTGGCTTATGACCGCAGCGAGGTTGTATATCCCTATGTCAGTAAATTCCCCTGATTGCTTCCACAAATAGACATTAACGAACGTATTAGAGAGAGCGATGCTGAGAGCATAAAGCCCACCGATCGTTAGTAATATCAATAAATCTTTTGTTACTTCTATCTCACCAATCATATGTTTCATTACCTTCATAAAAAAAACTCCCCTTTTTTCATCCATCCTTATTTTGACTTAATTCGTTCTCGTTATGCGGAGGATTGAAAAAGGTTAGACTGATTTTTAAAAAGGAGCTTTCCATGTACTGTTTTGTTTTTAGACAACAATGGATTCAGACTGAATTGCAAAATAGGTTCATATCACAAATTAAAATCGCTTTAAATCGCTCTCAAATACCAGTAATTTCATCTTTAAGTTCAAATTTCATTTTGATCATCCACGGAGTAGATGAAATAGCGATTTACCTATCTAACAGACAAATTCTTCTATGTAGTAAAAATGACTTTGAAAACGGTTGTCCATTAACTGATCTTCTTGTTAATCAAATGCTACATTTCTTAGGACCACTCTATACAAGGATTGAACAATAAAAGTCCCTGGCAAATGATTTGCCAGGGACTTTAATGATTGTTTATTATTTAGCTGCTTCGTATCGCTTAGCTACTTCATCCCAGTTTACAACATTCCAGAATGCGCTGATGTAATCAGGACGTTTGTTTTGATATTTAAGGTAATAAGCATGCTCCCAAACGTCTAGTCCAAGAATTGGTGTAACACCTTCCATTACTGGTGTGTCCTGGTTAGGAGTGCTTGTTACTTCAAGCTGTCCGCCTTTAACTACTAGCCATGCCCAACCTGAGCCGAAGCGGCCAGCAGCAGCATTAGCGAATTCTTCTTTAAAGCTTTCAAAGCTACCGAATTTCTTTTTAAGTGCTTCACTTAGATCACCTGATGGCTCTCCACCGCCATTAGGGCTTAGAAGTTGCCAGAAAAGTGAGTGGTTAGCGTGACCGCCACCGTTGTTACGTACAGCAGTGCGAATGCCTTCAGGTAAAGCATCAAGGTTACCAAGAAGGTCTTCAAGGCTCTTAGAAGCATGCTCCTCATGACCTTCTAATGCACCGTTCAACTTTGTTACATATGCATTATGGTGTTTGTCATGGTGGATCTTCATTGTTTCTTCGTCGATGTGTGGTTCTAGTGCGTTGTAATCGTAAGGTAGTTCTGGTAGTTCAAATTTAGCCATTGTGAATCTCCTCCTTAAATATAATATGTAACTTGCTGTCAGCACGGCGGTTGCCGTCGTGTGAACATGATATCGTCACAAGTTTACACTAGCAGATTTGTCATGCGTTTTCAAATAATAAACATTTGAATTGCCGCAACACATGTTGAGTTTCCCCGTTCCCTAATAATTTAAACATTTATAGGAGAAATCCATAACAAAAAACCCGTCATCACTGACGGGTTGGGATCTTTGTTGAGTGGTGGCTCCGGACGGAATCGAACCGCCGACACGAGGATTTTCAGTCCTCTGCTCTACCGACTGAGCTACAGAGCCAACATGTATAACGTGTATTTGAAATATATTAATTATATTTATGTATTGTGCATTTACGTTTAATAGCACTAACACCTAGTTATGAGTTTAGGTTGCCCCTAAAGGGACTACAATAAAAATTTAGCAAGAAGCTTATTCGACGTAGGTAAATTTTTGGTTGCCCCTAAAGGGACTACATTTAAATTTTAGCTAAGAAGCTTATTCGACGTAGTGAAAATTTGGTTATTGGTTGCGGGGGCAGGATTTGAACCTGCGACCTTTGGGTTATGAGCCCAACGAGCTACCGAACTGCTCCACCCCGCGACGATATGAATGAATTAATGTTGTACCTGCATCTATATGCTGTGCACTGTTTCTTCCTCTGCAAGATTATGCTCTGATGCGTATCCGTCGAAACAACTCGTTGTTGATTCAATGGTAGTAACGCTCGTTGCTCCACCCCGCTACGATATGAATGTAATGATTCTGTACCCAATTGCAAACCATTTATAGAAAAATGGAGGAGGAAGAGGGATTCGAACCCCCGCGGGCGATTAAGCCCCTGTCGGTTTTCAAGACCGATCCCTTCAGCCAGACTTGGGTATTCCTCCGATATGATTTGGTGGACCCTGCAGGACTCGAACCTGCGACCGGACGGTTATGAGCCGTCAGCTCTAACCAGCTGAGCTAAGGGTCCTTATGTAATAAGTGGGGCGGCTGATGGGAATTGAACCCACGAATGCCGGAATCACAATCCGGTGCGTTAACCACTTCGCCACAACCGCCATGGAATCATTTAAGAAATGGTAGCGGCGGAGGGGATCGAACCCCCGACCTCACGGGTATGAACCGTACGCTCTAGCCAGCTGAGCTACACCGCCATATGGCTCCACAGGTAGGATTCGAACCTACGACCGATCGGTTAACAGCCGATAGCTCTACCACTGAGCTACTGTGGAATATTTCTTAACGACAAGAACTAATATATCATATAACTAAATTAACCGTCAATAACTATATCGAAATTATTTTTGTCATTTGGAATTCAGTCATGAAAATACTATAGCATTGTTTTTTTTTGTCATCAAGGACTCATAGAACATAAATGAGAAAGACAATAATCATTACCGCTTGCAGTACTCCTTTCATTACAGCACCACCTAGAAACCCAAGTAATGATCCAATCCCCACTTGCATTGATTCTTTAAAGGGTTTGCGATGGAAGATTAATTCTGCTGCAATTGCACCTATAAAAGGTCCTAGAAGAATACCTGCAAATGGGATAAGAAATGGTCCTACCAATAATCCAATCGTGCTTCCCCAAATTGCCGCTCTAGAGCCTCCGTATTTCTTAACACCAAATAAATTACTAGCATAATCAGCAACGAATAATAAGACAGTAAGTAAAATCTGAATCGTCCAGAACGAAATCGTCATCAAACTAAACTGAAAAAACGCACCATACAAGAAAAAACCAATATAAATAAACAAAACGGCTGGAATAATTGGATAAATAAGTCCTACAAAAGCGACGATAAACGAAATGATAATGAGACACCAGAATAGAAACTCCATGTCCCCACTCCCTTCTTCTTTCTATTATAAACATGCTATGAATTTGTTTCTATATAAATATGGCTTATTCAAATCAAGCCTTCTTTTCATTCGACTGAGCAAATGAATTTGCCTGGAGCGATTGGGGCACAGGACGTAAATGAGCAATTTAAATGAAAAATGGAAGAAGAGGAAAGCCCTCTTCTTCCATTTTCTAATCTTCACCGATAACTGCTTCAGCTATATTTACTGCATGATCACCAATACGTTCCAGATTACTGATGATATCGACAAATACGATTCCTGCACTACCAGAACATTCTCCTTCATTCAAACGGAGGATATGCTGTTTGCGGAGTGTTCTTTCCATTTTGTCAATTTTATCTTCTAGTTTCACAACTTCTTGAGCTTTTTCTATGTCCCATTTATCAAGAGCGTCAAAGGCTTCTTGGAGAGCAGATAGTGTTAGGTTAAACATCTCATCTAGATCAGTCATTGCTACATTCGTCATTTTAACTTTGTTGCTAATTTGATAGTCAACGAGTTCTACAATATTCTCCATATGATCACCGATACGCTCAATATCTCGAACAGAATCCATCAACATACCGTGACGAGTTGATTCATCCCCTGAAAGAGACGTCGCAGATAATTGAATGAGATAGTCGGTAATTTTATTATCAAGATTATTGATTGCTTCTTCATACTGAGCAGTTTTCTCAGCACTCTTTTGATTTTTAGAAGTCAAATAGTTTGAAGCTTCTTTTACACCCTTATAAGCAAATCCACTCATCCGTATAACTTCTTCCTTAGCCTGTCCTAACGCTACAGATGGAGAGCGTTCGATGAAAACTGGATCAAGGTGCTTTGGTTTGTACTCAATTGTTGCATCATCACCAGGAATAATTTTTGTAACGAGATATGCAAGTCCTGCAATAAACGGAAATTGGATCACTGTATTTGTGATGTTAAAAATTCCGTGACCAAATGCAATCGTCATCTCTGGCGTTAAGTTTAATGCATCATGAAGGTACTCTATAAACGGCGTATACGCAAATAAGAATATTAAAAATATTGCTGTACCGATTAAGTTAAAGATAACGTGAGTCAGAGCGGTACGTCGTGCTGCAACCGATGCTCCGATTGAAGCAAGTACTGCAGTAATCGTTGTACCGATATTATCACCGAATAGAACTGGCAATGCCGCCTGAATATCAAGCGCATTTTGAGAATAGAGTCCTTGAAGTACGCCAATTGTCGCACTTGAACTCTGAACGATAACTGTAAAGACTGTTCCGATCACAACACCCAAAAGAGGATTAGAACTCATGTTAACGGTTAGCTCCTGAAATGCTTCGAGACTTCTGAGTGGCTTCATTCCTGTACTCATCAATTCAAGTCCAAAGAATAATGCACCGAAACCAAAGATGATTTGCCCTGCATATGTGATTTTCTTATTCTTAAAGAAGAATATTAAGAGAGAACCCAGAGCTATGATTGGCAATGCGTAATCTTTAATAGGGAAACCAATAATAAATGCTGTAACAGTGGTACCAATATTCGCCCCCATTACAACCCCGATCGCTTGTTTCAGCGTCATAAATCCTGCGTTTACAAGACCAACTGTTAAGACCGTTGTACCCGAGCTACTCTGGATTAGAATGGTAACAATAACTCCAGCCAGTACCCCCATAAACGGATTGGTCGTAAAGCGATCCAGGATGTCTCTTAAGCGGTCACCTGCTGATCGTTGAAGGCCATCTCCCATATACTTTAATCCAAACAGGAAAATACCCAAACCTCCCAGAAACTGAAAGATCATCTCCTGAACGTTGAGTTCCATCATTTCAACCCCTTGCACCATGTTTTATTTTTTTCGACAATACTCAACAAAGTCCCTTGTCTATTATCTACATCGTCCCTACCTTTGTAAAGAGTTTATATAGAATTGTAAAGATATTATTATTAATACAAGAATGTTTCAAAAAAAAATCGCCATCAGTATTGTTCCCTTATCGTTATTTAGGCTAAACTGGTTTAGGGGATACCTCCATGAAGAGTTGAAAGGAGATTTTGATTTGAACGTTTTTAAACAACTATATTACAGCTTGTATTCTCCAAAAATGATGGCGCGATTTCGTTTCCAAAAATTAGGTAAACCGATTCTTTATGTATTCTTACTTATGATATTAACATCTGTTCCAGTGGGAATCATTACTGCCGTTTCATTCACAAATGCTTATAATGAATTAAAGATGTACATGACAGATGTACCTGAGTTTACACTTGAGGATGGAACACTCAATAGTAATCAATCCACCCCTCTTGTACGTAAGGAGGATGGTAATACTTTCATTTTCGATGCAACTGGTGAAACGAAACCCGATGATGTCGATACTTACGATTCAGCTATTGCCTTTCTTGAAGACCGCATCATTGTAAAAGATGCAGGTGCAAGCCAGGAGTTTGATTATAGTAATTTCAGCTCGATGACTTTTACTAAAAAAGACGTCATCGACCTTTCAGAAAACCTAGATAATCTCCTCCCCATTTTTATTCCATTGCTCATCTTTGTCGTCTACCTTTTCCAAACCGGATTAAAGTTCATTGGGATTACCGTTCTTGCCACGATCGGTTTGTTAGTAAGAAGCATGACGAGAAGAAAAGTATCATATAAACAATTATGGATACTTTCCGTTTATGCAGTTACAATCCCTACTTTATTTTTTGCCATTATGGCATTGTTGAAAACGACAGTACCATTTGGATTCCTACTATACTGGTTTATTGCTGTTATGTTGCTCTATTTAACAATTAAAGAAATCCCACTACCAAAGAAACGCGTAAAAAACGAAGTAGAGCACGACTAACCATGAATATATAGAAGTTTCAGATTATTTACTCAAAACACTTGCATTCCGCTTTAAAGTGATGTAGATTATGGAGATAGAAACTTCCAAAACAATTTCATATGATTTGATTTCTTATCAAGAGAAGCTGAGGGACTGGCCCTATGAAGCTTCAGCAACCACCGGTTTTATCCGGAAAGGTGCTAACTCCAGCAAGTTGAATCTCAACTTGAAAGATAAGAAGAAGAGCAGCCAAAGTCTTCTTCTTATAGAGGGCTTTTTTTTAATGCCCTTAATCAATGAAAAGGAGATTGAGTATGTCAAATAATAATTATGAAACTTCACTTGTCCAATTAGGAAACAAGTCCGACCCAAAGACCGGGGCTATTAATCCTCCAGTATACTTCTCTACATCTTACAGTCATGAAGGAATCGGTCAATCGACTGGATTTGATTATTCAAGAACCAAAAACCCAACTCGTTCTATCCTCGAAACAGCTATTGCAGAACTTGAACAAGGTGATCATGGTTTTGCATTCAGCTCTGGTATGGCAGCTATTCAAGCTGTCCTCTCTCTCTTTAAAAGTGGTGACCATATACTCGTATCAGACGATTTATACGGAGGTACTTATCGACTGTTTTCACATGCGGAAAGTCATTATGGCATCGACTTTACTTATTTTGATAGTCAACAAATTGAGAACATCCCTACCTTCGTGAAAGAAACGACAAAAGCAATTTTTGTTGAGAATCCATCGAATCCCTTATTGAAGCTTACAGACCTTAAAGAAATCGCAGATATCGCTCATAAAAATAACCTGTTGTTCATCGTGGACAACACACTCTTCACTCCTTTATTGCAAAATCCACTTGTTCTTGGAGCAGATATTGTTATACACAGTGCCACTAAATACCTAGGTGGACATAATGATGTTCTAGCTGGATTAGTGGTTGCAACAGGAGAAGCATTGTGCACGAAGATAGAATTGTATCAGAATGGCGCTGGAGCCGTTCTCTCACCATTTGATTCCTGGTTACTCATTCGAGGAATGAAAACTTTACCACTTAGACTTAAGCAACATGAAACGAATGCTAGAATCGTTGCTGACTACTTGAACGACCATGAGGCCATTACAGATGTTTTCTATCCTGGACAGGGTGGAATGCTCTCCTTCCGCTTATGCTCTGAAAAATGGGTCGATCAATTCCTTAGAAATCTGAAAATTGTTGCTTTTGCAGAAAGTCTTGGAGGAGTTGAAAGCTTTATTACTTATCCCGCCACACAAACTCACGCAGAAATTCCTGAAGAAATCAGACTCCAAAAAGGAGTATGTAATCGACTGCTTCGTTTTTCGGTTGGAATCGAACAAATCGATGATTTATTAGAGGACCTGAACCATGCACTAGCTACTTTCAAAAAGGGGGGCGTTCATAATGAAGGATAGTTCATATACATTCCAAACAAGACTTCTTCACAACGACCATAAGTATGATGAACGAACAGGAGCAGTGAGCGTTCCAATTCAACAGGCTTCAACCTTTCATCAAATTGATTTTGATCAGCCCGGGAAATACGATTACAGTCGATCCGGCAATCCAACTCGTGAAGCACTTGAAGAAACAATCGCTAATCTTGAAGGCGGTGTTAGGGGCTTTGCATTTGCTTCAGGAATGGCAGCGATCTCCACTTCGTTCATGCTCCTTTCTCAAAGTGATCATGTTCTCATATCTGAAGATGTTTACGGTGGTACCTATCGAATGATCCATGATGTTCTTGGACGTTTTGGTATCCAGCATACATTTGTAGATATGACTGATTTAGAACAAGTCGCTACCGCCATTCAACCGAATACAAAACTCATTTATATCGAAACACCTTCAAACCCTCTTCTCAAAATTACAGATATTCAAGCAGTTGTTAAATTGGCAAAAGCGAATGATTGTTTAACTTTCGTTGATAACACATTTATGACCCCTGCCCTCCAGCGCCCACTAGACTTTGGAGCAGACATCGTTCTTCATAGTGCGACTAAATTTATAGCAGGACATAGTGACGTCGTAGCTGGTCTTGCTGTTGTAAAGGATGAACAATTAGGGGAAAAACTAGCTTTTTTGCAAAACTCCTTCGGTTCAATCCTAAGTGCCCATGATTCTTGGCTAGTTCTCCGAGGATTAAAGACGTTACATTGTCGACTTGAGCAATCTTCAAGATCAGCTTTTCGGCTTGCTCATTCTCTAACAAAAGAATCCCTCGTTGAGGAAGTTTATTATCCTGGGTTTTCATTTCATCCTGGACACTCCACTCACTTATATCAAGCGGCAGGTCCGGGAGCAGTGCTTTCTTTCCGCCTCCCTGATGAAAATGCTGTTCGATTGTTTACAAAAAACATTCAAATTCCAGTATATGCCGTTAGTCTTGGTGCTGTTGAGTCAATCCTTTCATATCCCGCTAGAATGTCTCATGCTTCAATGCCTCCTGAGGAACGGAGAAAACGAGGGATAACGGATGGTCTACTGCGACTTTCAGTAGGATTAGAGAATGCCGATGACTTGCTTGAGGACTTTCAAAATTCTTTAGCTAAGATTACTCAACATTACTCGTTATCACCCGGAGGTATTCAAGTATGAATTTACTTAAAGACTTAGAAAACAACGTCCTAATCGGTGATGGAGCAATGGGGACACTTTTATATTCTTACGGAATAGATCAATGTTTTGAAGAATTAAATCTTTCACATCCTGATCAGGTATTGAATGTCCATAGAGCTTATATTGCAGCAGGTTCGGATGTGATTCAAACGAACACATATGGAGCAAATTACAGTAAGCTAGCCCGTTATGGTCTTGAAGACTTAGTTAAAGAAATGAACACCGAAGCTGTTAAACTCGCTAGAAAAGCAGCAAAAAATTCTACCTATGTGCTTGGAACTATAGGCGGAATCAGAGGAATGAATACACGAGGAATACCTCTTGAAGAAGTAAAACGGAGCTTTCGTGAACAGCTGTACTGTCTCCTTCACGAGGGTGTGGATGGGATTTTATTAGAAACTTACTACGATCTTAAAGAACTGACCACCGTTCTAAGGATCGCTAAAAAATATACTGACCTCCCTCTTATTGCACAGGTCTCCATGCACGAAGCAGGAGTTTTACAGGATGGCACTTCACTTCCCTCCGCACTCGAACAGTTAGATGCTTCAGGAGCTGATGTTACCGGAGTGAACTGCCGCCTTGGCCCTTATCATATGATTCAATCTTTAGAACAGGTTCCTTTGAATGGCCGTTATCTATCTGCTTATCCGAATGCAAGTTTGCCTGATTACGAGGATGGTCGGCTTGTTTATCCAACCGCTCCAGAATACTTTAAAGAAAGCGCGGAAGCTCTTCATAAACAGGGAGTAAGGTTAATTGGTGGCTGCTGTGGAACCACTCCTGAACATATCGCTGCAGTAGCTAGCGTCCTAAAAGGCGTCAAGCCGATCACATCCAAAAAGATCACGATCAGAGAGAATGATCCATTGATTTCAGAGACTGATGGCGAACGTTTGCCACACCTTCATGAAATTGCTCAGAAACAAAGGTCCATCATCGTGGAGCTTGACCCACCTAAGAAATTAAATACAGATAAATACCTTAGAGGAGCTAAAGCATTACAAGATGTTGGAGTTGATGCCATAACACTTGCTGATAATTCACTTGCTTCCCCTCGAATTTGCAACACAGCAATGGCATCAACCATTCAATCCCACTATAACGTCCGCCCTCTTGTTCATATTGCTTGTCGAGATCGAAATATTATTGGTCTTCAATCCCACTTGATGGGGCTTCATACGCTTGGTATCAATCAGGTTCTTGCTGTTACAGGAGACCCAACGAAAATAGGAGATTTTCCTGGTGCAACGTCTGTTTATGATGTCTCATCATTTGATCTTATTCACTTAATCAAACAATTTAATGATGGGCTATCATATTCGGGTAAATCACTTGGTATCAAAACATCCTTTTCCATAGCAGCAGCTTTTAATCCAAATATAAGGCACCTTGATCGCGCCGTTTCAAGACTAGAGAAAAAACAACAATACGGAGCAGATTATTTCATCAGTCAACCCATTTATAGCGAGGAACAATTAATTCAAGTCTATGAGGCAACGAAACACTTATCCTGCCCGATTTATATCGGAGTCATGCCATTAACAAGCTCCCGAAATGCGGAATTCCTCCATAATGAAGTACCTGGCATTAAACTATCGGAAACTATTCGTCACAGAATGGCAGCTGCTTCTGATGATGAAGAAGCACAATCAGAAGGAATCGCTATTGCCAAATCGTTAATAGATGCTGCATTTGATTTGTTTAATGGTATTTACCTCATCACTCCATTTCTACGTTATGAACTAACGGTAGAATTAACACATTATATTAAAGAAAAAACTCGCTTGGAAGAGGAAAGGAAGATACGCAATGGCTTACACATCGTTTGAAGATCTCCTTAAAAGGAGAATCCTTGTTCTGGACGGAGCGATGGGAACAATGATTCAACAAGCAAACTTAACGGCAACTGACTTTGGGGGTGAGGAATATGAAGGTTGTAACGAATACCTCTCTTTAACTAGACCGGACCTTATTTCCTCAATACATGATGACTATTTAGCGGCTGGTGCTGATATCATTGAAACGAATACGTTTGGTGCTACAGATCTTGTTCTTGATGAATATGATCTTGGCGAGTATGCTGAAAAACTCAATTATACTTCTGCTCTTCTTGCAAAGGAAGCAGTAGATAAGGTGTCAACCGCAGATAAACCACGCTACGTAGCTGGTGCAATGGGCCCTACCACTAAAACGTTATCTGTTACAGGTGGAACAACATTCGAAGCATTGTCCAATTCCTATGCTGCACAGGCAAAGGGACTACTAAAAGGCGGCGTTGATCTCCTTCTTATTGAAACAAGTCAGGATATGTTGAATGTTAAAGCTGCCTATATCGGAATTACGAGAGCTTTTAATGAACTGAAACAATCTGTGCCACTGATTATATCCGGAACCATAGAGCCCATGGGAACCACTCTGGCCGGTCAGAGCATTGAAGCGTTCTATTTATCCCTTGAGCATATGAATCCAGCAGTTGTCGGATTAAACTGCGCTACTGGTCCTGAATTTATGAGAGACCATCTTCGCTCACTCTCGGACCTTGCTACATCTGCCGTGAGCTGTTATCCGAATGCCGGTCTTCCTGATGAAGAGGGTCATTATCATGAGACACCAGAAACACTTGCAGCAAAAATTAAAGGCTTTGCTGAAAAAGGATGGCTCAACCTTGTTGGTGGTTGTTGCGGGACAACACCAGCTCATATTCAAGCCATTGCAGAGGCTGTAAAGAATCTTCAACCAAGATTAGCTCCACCTTCACATCCCCATGCCATATCAGGAATTGAGCCCTTCATCTATGATGAAAGCACAAGACCGATCCTTGTTGGTGAACGTACCAACGTAATAGGGTCACGGAAATTCAAACGCCTTATCGCAGAAGAGAAATTTGAAGAAGCGTCCGAGATTGCTCGTTCACAGGTAAAAAAAGGCGCTCAGGTGATTGACATTTGCCTGGCAAATCCAGACAGTGATGAACTTGCTGATGTTGAGAATTTCATGAAATACGTTGTAAATAAGGTTAAAACCCCTCTCATCATCGATTCTACTGACGACGCGGTTATTGAAAAAGCCCTCTCTTATTCACAGGGGAAAGCTATCATTAATTCAATTAATCTTGAAGATGGAGAAGAACGTTTTGAAGCTGTCGTTCCTTTGATTCATCAATATGGCGCAGCAGTAGTGGTAGGCACCATAGACGAAACAGGTATGGCTATTACTGCAGAACGTAAACTTGAAATTGCTAAAAGATCGCATGACTTACTTGTCCATAAGTATGGGTTGAAATCATCAGATATTATCTTCGACCCCCTCGTATTCCCTATCGGAACTGGAGATGCACAGTATATCGGTTCAGCAGCTGAAACGATTGATGGCATCAGATTAATAAAATCCGAGTTACCTGATTGTCAGACGATCCTCGGAATCAGCAATGTCTCTTTCGGTCTTCCCCCTGTTGGAAGAGAGGTTCTAAATGCCTCTTATCTATACCACTGTACAAAAGCGGGGCTTGACTACGCGATCGTTAACACAGAAAAACTCGAACGATATGCGTCCATATCTGAGAAAGAAATTCAGCTCGCAGATGAACTACTGTTTACAACCACAGACCAAACATTGGCAGACTTCACAGCTTTTTATAGAGGAAAAAAGAAAGAAAGTAAAGTACAGACGTCTAACCTAACACTTCAAGAGCGCCTTGCGCTGTATGTCGTAGAAGGGACAAAAGAAGGCTTACTTCCTGACCTAGAAAAAGCATTATTCGAGTATTCTTCTCCTCTTCAAATCATTAATGGTCCTTTAATGACCGGAATGGCAGAGGTTGGGAAGCTATTCAATGATAATCAATTGATCGTTGCTGAAGTTCTGCAAAGCGCAGAAGTTATGAAAGCATCTGTTGCATATCTAGAACCTCATATGGAAACAGAAGATTCGTCTAGCTCGAAGGGTAAAGTATTATTAGCCACTGTTAAAGGTGATGTACACGATATCGGCAAAAACTTGGTTGAAATTATTTTGAGCAATAATGGATTTGAGGTTCTTGATCTTGGTATTAAAGTAACGCCTACCGACCTGATTAAACAGGTTGAAGATCATCAACCTGATTTCATCGGGCTATCTGGGTTGCTTGTGAAATCCGCTCAACAAATGGTTTTAACGGCTCAGGATATGAAACAAGCGAATATTTCTATCCCAATTCTTGTTGGTGGTGCTGCACTATCTAGAAAATTCACCGATAATAAGATTTCAAAAGAATATGACGGACCAGTCTTTTATGCAAAAGATGCCATGTCTGGATTGTCGATTTCAAACCAGCTAAGTAATGAAGAAGAGAAAAAAACATTAGTTGAAGAGCACTCCAAAAAAATCGCTTCTCTCAAAACAAGTGTTGCATCATCGTCATCCGGTGGAGGTGCAGCAATAGCCATTAAACCTGAGTCTACTGTTTCATCAGCACCAGTATTTACACCATATGATCTTGATCCACATATCTTAAGGAATTATTCAGTAGCCCATATTGAGCCGTATATCAACTTGCAAATGCTAATCGGTCATCACCTAGGCCTTAAAGGAAAGGTATCAAGACTTCTTCAAGAAAAGAATGAGAAAGCTTTAAACTTAAAAAATGTCATTGACGAGCTCATATCTCGCGCAAAAACAGAGAACTGGATACAACCTTCAGCAAAATATCAGTTCTTCCCCGCTCAGTCAGACGGGAATGACGTAATTATTTACGATCCTCTCGATAGGCAAACCATCATCGAGCGATTTACATTTCCTCGTCAGTATAAGGAGCCATTTTTATGTTTAGCGGATTATCTTCGTTCTGTTTCAAGCGGAGAAATGGATTATGTTGGATTCTTTGCTGTGACAGCAGGGAGAGGAATAAGGGAACGTTCAGTTGAACTAAAAAATCAGGGGCACTATCTTGAAAGTCATGCTTTACAGGCACTTGCACTCGAAACAGCCGAGGGACTCGCCGAGCATGTGCACCAGTTAATGCGTGATAAGTGGGGCTTTCCAGATCCCACGGATTTTACAATGCAAAATCGTTTTTCAGCCAAATATCAGGGACAGCGTTTTTCTTTTGGTTATCCCGCATGTCCTGAATTAGACGATCAGAAAAAACTATTTAAACTCATCCATCCAGAAGAAATAGGTGTTGAACTAACAGATGGATGTATGATGGAGCCTGAAGCTTCCGTCACAGCAATGGTTTTTGCTCATCCAGAAGGGCGATACTTTAACGTTTTATAGAAAACAAAGGAGGAGCCACTGCTCCTCCTTTTACTTCTTATTACGTCATCAATAGATGAATGCTACTCCCATTTCGATTCACTTTACTAAAGAAAATGATTTCAAAGCAATATAGACCTGATTACCTATCAACAGGTGTAAGATTCTTTCAAACACATCTTTCCTCATGCTAATGGCACAACCTATTATGTATATGTCTAGACTAATCAATTTTAGGTGCTTCGATAAAAGCATGATTCATAGCTTTTTCTAAGGCCTTCCTCTTTTCACTTTCACTTATATTTTCGCTCTTTATTTCCAACCGTTTTTCATATAAACTTTCCAACCGTTTTCCATATGACTGATCATACTGTAAAGAGAGATCATCTCGGATCTTCCTAGCGAGTAGTGGACTTGCTCCACCTGTAAAAACAGAAATAATTAGTCTCCCTCGCCTTAAAGTAGCCGGTAAAGACACGTTCCCTCGATCAGCCTGATAAGAAGCATTGACTAGCTGATTATCTCCCACTTGATTAATGACAAATTCATTGACTTCAAACGAGTTTGTCGCTGCGATAATCAAAAATGCGTCTTGTAAATCACGTACCTCTAACTTCCCGTTCAACCAAAGTGATATTATCCGCATTCACAAGGTTTTTGATGTCTTCATGAAATTCAGGACTAACCACTGTAATGATAGCACCGCACCCAAGTAAACCTTTAGCTTTCTAAGGGCGATACGACCTCCGCCAACAATGACGACTCTTTTTCCTGTCAAGTTTAGAGAAACGGGATATTCGCTCATCGGCTTCCTCCCTCAAATGCTTCTACAACCCTTTCTTTCAATACATCTTTCAATAATTCGTGGTAGCCAAGGTAGTGACAAAGATAAAAATCTGGACCATCTTTTCCAAGCTGCTTATTTTTTGTTCCATTTCTTTCATTAGTATACCCGTAAATAAAAGATAAGGAATAACAAAAACCTGACTATTGTCTGTCTGTTTGAGCCTGTTTAATTCCTTCATCAAAGGTTGGATTTGCTGCTGCAAGATAGCACACAGACACTTTTTGAAACGGCATTTTTTCTAGAATTCGATTTCCGATTTGTTCCAAATCCATAATCGTATCAGGATCACTACTTCCTCTCCCTACAAGAAGCGCACTGGCATCCTCGTCGAAGGGGGCCTGTTTCCTTTACTCTTTCATCAATAACAGAGATCAGTTTATCATGAACACCTAAAGGACTCCCCATCCTTAAGTTATCCACGGGAAACTTCTTGCAATACGCTCTACTTCATTCGGAATATCTTTCTTCACATGAGTAGCAGCAAGTAATAATACAGGTATTACTACAATTTCATTCGCTCCCTTTTGACGCATTTGGTGATTCCCTCAAAGATATCAGGTTCTGAAAGCTCAAGAAAACAGGTTTCTTGTACTGGATACGAAAGCTCATGTTTACATTTATTTACGAATTCTATAGCTTGCTCTCTTCCTTCTTTTACTCGACTACCATGGCAGACATATAGTACGGCTTTCATATTCATTCACCTCCTATAATGAAGCACTAATAACGGGCCGTGTTTCATGTTCATCTTGAGACATTTTCTCAAACCAGTTTAGTTTCGATCTTAAGTTTACAACTTCACCTACAATAATCATACTTGGATTCTGTATTTCTGCCTTCCTCACATCTTCCGTAATTGTTTCAAGCGTACCTGTTACTGTTTGTTGGGTCTGGGTTGTCCCCCAGTGGATTAGCGCCACTGGTGTTTCTTTTTTCTTTCCGAATTTTCGAAGCATTGAGCAAATATACGGTAAGTTCTTTACACCCATATAAATTGCAAGCGTGTCAATTCCTTTTGCTAGACTCTCCCAGCGTAATTCTTCTTCCTGGCCTTCTTTACGATGGCCTGTTACAAAAGCAAATGTAGAACTTAGTTCACGATGCGTAATTGGTATACCTGCGTATGCTGGCGCAGCAATACCCGAGGTAATACCCGGTATAATTTCAAATGGGATACCATGGTTTGAAAGAGCTTCAGCTTCTTCTCCTCCTCTCCCATATACAAAAGGATCCCCCCTTTTAACCTTGTGACGACCTTTCCTTTTAAGGCATGCTTAACAAGAAAGCGATTAATCGTTTCTTGTTTAAGCGTGTGATAGTCCGGGAGCTTTCCACAATAAATTAGTTCAACGCCATCTTTCGCGTACTGCAATAATTCTTTGTTAATTAAGCGATCATATAGGATAACATCCGCCTGCTCAATGCACTTTACACCTTTAACTGTAATTAAATCTATATCTCCTGGTCCAGCTCCAACTAGGTAAACTTTCCCCATCTGTTTTCCTCCTCGACGATGTATTTTTATTTCGAAAGCCCCATCTAAAACATTCACATTACGTTTGCGCCGTTATTAACCGTTGATCAATTAAGTATGACAGTACTGTTTCTGCACATTGTTCTCTTGTTTCATTGTACGTATCAATTGTCAATTCAGGGTTTATCGGTGCCTCATATGGGGACGATACACCTGTAAAATGAGGGATTTCGCCACTCCGCGCTTTTTTATATAACCCTTTAGGATCTCGAAGTTCACACTCATTTAAAGGACACTTAACGTACACTTCAATAAACTCATCCTTCGAAAGAAGTTCACGAACCACCTGTCTATCACTCTGGAAAGGAGAAATAAAAGCAGTGATCGCAAATTGACCGCTATCAACAAGTAACTTTGACACCTCTCCAATACGTCTAATATTTTCCTTGCGATCTTCTTCTTGAAAACCAAGGTCCTTATTTAACCCCTGTCTAATGTTATCTCCGTCGAGTACATAGCTATGAACGTTTAATTCATGTAGCTTCCTTGAAACATCATTCGCTAGCGTTGATTTTCCTGAGCCAGACAACCCCGTAAAGAAGAGAACAGCACTTTTATGCTGATTTCTCTTCTGTCTCATTTCTTTCGTTACTACTGTATCGTGCCAGGTTAAGTTATTGTTCACTGTCATTACAAATCTCCTCCTTATGCTTTTACTGCCTTTTCGCTCATTCCTTTAATTAGTACCTCAACTACCTCAGGACGACTGAACGTTGCAGGCGGCTGTTCGCCATTTCGTAAAAGGGCGCGTACTTTAGTACCTGATAAAATGACGTGATGTTCTTTTCCATGAGGGCATGTTTTCGCAGAAGCCATACTATCACACTTCTTACAATAGAAACTATGTTCAAAAAAGAGTGGTGTAATTCCCAGTTCCGTACTTGTAAATTGGCTGAAAATTTTCTGTGCATCATACGTACCATAGTAGTCTCCTACTCCAGCATGATCTCTTCCTACAATAAAGTGCGTACAACCGAAATTCTTTCGAACAATCGCATGGAAGATTGCTTCTCTTGGTCCAGCATAACGCATCGCTGCTGGAAATACACCAAGATGAACACGATCAGCTGGATAGTACTTCTCCAAGAGTACTTCATAGCTTTCCATTCGAATCTCTGCAGGAATGTCGTCTGATTTCGTTTCACCTACTAGCGGGTTTAGAAATAGACCATCGACCGTTTCAAGTGCTGTTTTCTGAATGTATTCGTGAGCGCGGTGAACAGGATTTCTTGTTTGAAAGCCTACGACCGTTTTCCAACCTTGATTTTCAAAATACTCCCTTGTTTCTGAAGGATCAAAATGGTATTTCTTGAATTGGCCCTTGTCACTTCTTTTGATCAGCTCAATCGTTCCTCCAATATACACATCAGGTCTATCATAAACTTTTTTTACTCCCGGATGCTCTTCGTCTTCAGTTAAGTAGACATGACGAGCCTCTTTTTTCTTATCAGGTGAATAGATTGATTCAATTTGAATCGTTCCATAAACCTCACCTTCATTAGTAAGTTTTGCTTTTCCTCCAATTTCAAGATCGTTTGCTACTTCAGAGGTCACAGGCAATGTAATCGGAATACTCCAAGGTAATCCACTTTCGAGCTTAAGATGATGAACAACAGACTCATAATCTTTTTCGTTTAAAAAACCTTCAAGAGGACTATAAGCACCAGTCCCAATGAGCTCGAGGTCACTTAATGCTGTTTTGTCTAATTCAATTTCATTTCTAATTCCTTTTACATCAGCCTGCGGTTTATAAAGATTAATCAAGTTTCCGCCATGTGGATTAATTGTAGTCATATGAATTCCTCCATTTATTTAATAACTGTTACATACTTCCTTCATCCTGAACGGCTCGCTTCTGCGTTCGAATTGTTTTGATGAGGCTTCCTGAACCAAGCGTTGCAAGAATAACACTGCCAATCGCAATTAATGTATACAAGTCACTTTCAAGAAACAACTTAATCATGCTATAAGAAATCACTAATGAGAAGAGGGGTGAGACCGCCCAGACCTTCAACATTTTCGTAATGACATCCTTCTGCCAGAGTTGGTAACCATCTTTAGCCGTTCCAATTCCAATAATGGAAGAGGTAGTGATTTGCGTGAGCGGAACAGGAATACCGAACAGAGATGCTCCGATCACAAGACCTGCGCTTGTTCCTGATACTGCAAATCCTTCTCCGAGCGAGAATCTCGTAATGCGATAGGCATTTGTTTCAATAACCCGTTTCCCAAATATAAGGGCGCCTAGCGCAACAAATCCCCCTCCTAACAACGCTCCAGTAGATAGTGTCAGGATTCCAGCTCCAACAAGCGGACCAACTGCGTTTGCCACATTGTTCATTCCAGCTGAGAAAGCTTCAAGAAAACCTGCGGCAATCAGAAGCCAACCCAGTACTCGTTGCCATCGTGAAGTTAATGTTCTTCGCCTTTTTAAAAATAAAACAAACTTACCAGCGAAGAGTGCCAATACGAAGGCGATAATAGGAATCACGATCCAGAGCAACATAATCACCATGATATTGGAAAAAAACAGGACTCTATAGGCTATTCCAACTCCAACAACTGCTCCTACGGTGACTTCACTAGTCGACAATGGAATCCCCATAACATTTGCTAAAAACAATGCAGTCGTTGCTGCTATAAAGATGATCAGGATCACTTTAATAGTTAGTATGGAAGAAGGAATAATTCCGCTTCCCATCGTTTTAATGACATTCCCTCCACCCAAAGCTGCCCCAGCAATAATGCCAACCGCACATATGAGTAAGGCAATGTTTCTTTTCTTAATTGCACCCGCTCCATATGCCACCCCCATGGATGAAGCTGCCCCGCTTGCCCCGATATTCATGGCGAAAAACATGGCAACAACAATCACTACAATGCTCATCATGGTCACCTATTCGTTGCAGAATCAAGATGCAATCCACATTCCGTTTTCTCCTGATTTGCCCATCTACCTGACCTCGAGTCTTCTCCATTTAGCACTTTAGCTGTACAAACTTCACAGCCAATGCTTGGATATCCCTGATCATGTAGAGGGTTATAAGGTAAATCATTCTCATACACATAGCGCCAGATGTCTTTCCATGTCCAGTGAATGAGGGGACAAACTTTTATGGCTTCAAATTTAGAATCTTTGTTTAGGTATTCTGTTGATTGCCTTAATGGTGATTGTTCTCTTCGAAGCCCTGAAATCCAGGCATCAACTCCCTGCAATTCTTCATTAAGCGGAATAATTTTTCTAAGGT
This sequence comes from uncultured Bacillaceae bacterium, assembly GCA_963739655.1. Lineage (GTDB taxonomy): Bacteria > Bacillota > Bacilli > Bacillales > Guptibacillaceae > Guptibacillus. The sequence goes on from CAVUAW010000018.1 coordinate 585,942, forward strand.
TGCAACACTGTGTTGGATTTCGTTCCCAAAGGGCTTCACCATAAATATCTGCTTGTTCATTAACCGACTGCGCGGGCTTCTTCATTTTAATTCTCAAGTTAGGGTATTTTTCCTTCACTTTCTGAATCAGGTCATACGTTTCATCGAAATGCAGACCTGTATCCAGGAATACAATCTCAGCCTTCTCGTTTACTTTTGAAATTAAGTCAATCAAAACAACGCCTTCTACCCCAAAACTACAAGCATATACAATCTCATCTTTATATGTGGCATATGCCCAATCAAGAACCTCAAGAGCTCCTTTCGTTTTGGAATTACTGTCAAAATAGGGCATATCCCCCGACCAATTTTCATATAACCATTTCACGCCAAAACCTCCTTTTGAAGCTTATAAAAAGACGGTTCTAACGGTAACCGTTAGAACCGCCTCTAGTTTTTCTAGTCAGCGCTTTTAATATAAGCGTTCCTTCTCCTGTCGCTCTAACTGTATGACTCTTCCATCCTGTACCACGAGAGTAATGGATCCATACTTTAATGTACTTAACATCTTCTCAATTCGTTCTACTACTTCATTAAAATTTTGTTTATCATTTTTCAAAGTATAACCTCCCTTAATTACAAATGATCAGTCGGAGAGGCTTAATAACTAAAAAAGCCTTCCCAAATTGGAAAGACAGATTAGGCTACCTTGATTCACCTTATCTTCCAAAATGGACTCCATTTTGCTGGAAGTAGCACCTTGCACAACGGCAGGTTGCTGGACGTCATCGGGCCAGTCCCTCGGTCTCTCTTGATAAGTTATTTTCTAAATCTTAACTATTATCAAACAATATGTCAACCCTAGTTTAGAGATCGGGATAAACGGATTAGAAAACAAATAAAAAAATCCCCGAATTCATGACTCGGGGATCACATCATATTTCATATTAAACGGGATGCCTTTTACTACTTTCTTTTTGCTCTTCAATGACAATACGTGTTCCATCCACCGAAGTAATCAAGACCTGAACATCCTTATCAATCCAATTACCTGCTGAAATAGCACTATACTTCTTATCATTCAATCGAATCGTGCCACTTGGTCTAAATGGCGTGAGAGTTATTGCTGGTTTGCCGATCAATTCCTTATACTCTTCGTTCATCGAATTATAGCCCATTTCGCTACTCAAGCGATCCTTTAACGTCATCTTAGTCCACATCGAACGTGCTTTGAATACACGCAGAAAAAGAAACGAAGCTGCAGTCCCCATTAAAAAGCCACTCGATACAAGTAGACCGTATAGAAAAGTCGGTGATGGAATCGCTACCGCGGTAACCATCATGAGTAGACCGATCAGTCCAAATGTTCCATCGTTTAATAATTTTCCATCTAGAATGACAAGTCCAAGACCGACTGCAAATACAAGTCCCATCCAGAACATCGAGGATATTGAGGTGAGATGATAGCTAAAGTAGAACGTCAACATTAGAATACCAATTAATCCAAAGATCCCTTTTACACGTACAAGTAATTCACCAAATAAGAAAAGAACACTTAGAAGCACAACAAGAAAACCAACTGCTGGCAACGACAGAATTTCCATCCTCGCTCCCTCCTTTTTCCTTCTCTTCATATACGATTTTGAGTGAAAAAAGTTTCAGTTCAATGTCACTTTACGATTGAAATACCCCTTTTATTCCATCTATAAGCGCAATAAAGAAATCAATTATTTTCTTAATAAAAGATTGTGTTTCGTCTTTATTTAGAAATTCATCAAGATTTTCACGAGCATTCTCGAGCTGACTCTTCATTTGATCCCAATCGATATCGAGGTTCTTCATTCGATTGAATAGCGCAACAAGTCCATCTAGTTCATCCTGAGTTAGTTCGATTCCTGAATCGCTAGCCGTTTGTTTAATCATCGTTCTCAAGTCATCTTCTGTTTCAGGTGGATTTGTAGCAATTTCATCTTTAATTTTCGTCATTAACTCTGTTGCTTTATCAGCACCAATGCTATCACTTAATTGAGCAGTCGTGACTAATTCTTCATTTGCAACCTGTTTCTGTTCCTCAGGAATGACTTCATCTGAACTTAACTCATACGCTTTAATCAAACCAGTTAAAGCTGCCGTACCAGATACTTCCGTTGGGGCTGTCACATAAATATCAGCGTCTTTTACTCCCGCTGTTATTAAAGCATTTGCATACATCTCATCTGTAACCCAGTTGATGTTTTTTGTTTCGACACTTAATCCAGCATCTTTCTCACCAATTGTAATCGACGAGGAAGACAAGGCATGCGTCCCAATTAAGGCTTTACTAATATAGTTTCCAAGGTATTTATGCTCTTCTTCATTTGATACTGTCACGGTCATGACATCGTCAGGCACTTTCATTTCTTCTAATAATGTTTGCTTTTGTCCTTCTGATAAATCCTCACCAAGAGTCACAATGACATCCCCAACGCTAGCGTCAGCGAACGTTACCATTGGCACAATGGACATGATCAACAACATCGACAGAAAAAATGGCATTACTTTTTTAAACATGTCTTGATCTCCTTTTTAACGTAAGGCTTGCTCGATGAAAAGCTGTACTTCCAAACTTCTCATCTCCTTGTATTCTACTCGACACTTGTTAGAAAGAAAAGATAATTCAATAAGAAACCTGTCATATCATGGAAGGACAAGCATATCTTTATACAAAGGAAATGAAGCTAAAGGGAAGGTGAGAGCGATGAAAAAGTTGCTAACGGGAATCCTTTTACTCCTTATTTTTCACACCACTTACTATGATTTAACAACTGGGACACTCCCCTCACCTAGAGTGGCGTCTGAAGCAGCAGAAGTACTCGCCCCACAAAAAGAGTCTGCTTCCTATGTAGTTTATCAAATCCACACTGGTGATACGGTTCTTTCTTTAGTGGAAAAAGCAAACGGATCGGTACCTGTATCAATCGAAACGATTGTTCACGATTTCGAAACGTTAAACAAAATTCATCCTACACGTATACAAATAGGAAAAGAATATAAAATACCAACTTATCCCAACACATCTGCTCAGTGAGTATTTCTTGTCAATTGCTCTCTAAAGTTGCTACAATGAGATAGTATAAAAGATGAGTCTTATTCCCTATCAGGGAGTATATACAAAGCGATCTAACTCATGAGGTAAGCAATCCTACATGTAAAAGGAGCGATTTTCGCATGAATGAAATTACCCACCGTAGTCAAACAAGACCTGTTAAAGTAGGTCCTTTAACAATAGGCGGTAACGATGAAGTTATTATTCAGAGCATGACAACGACAAAAACGCACGATGTCGAGGCAACTGTTGCTGAAATTAATCGTCTTGAAGAAGCAGGATGTCAGATTGTACGAGTAGCTTGTCCAGACGACCGCGCTGCAGATGCAATTCCAGAAATCAAGAAAAGAATTAACATCCCTCTTGTCGTTGATATTCATTTCAATTACAAGCTAGCTCTTAAAGCAATTGAAGGTGGAGCTGACAAAATTCGAATTAACCCTGGTAACATTGGTCGTCGTGAAAAAGTAGAGGCTGTTGTAAAGGCAGCTAAAGCAAAAGGAATTCCCATTCGCATCGGGGTAAACGCTGGTTCACTCGAACGTAAAATCCTTGAGAAATATGGTTATCCAACGGCAGAAGGAATGCTTGAAAGTGCCCTTCATCATATTAAAATTCTTGAAGACCTTGATTTTTACGATATCATTGTCTCTATGAAGGCATCTGATGTACAACTTGCTACAGAGGCTTATGAGCTTGCAGCTCGCTCGTTTAATTATCCACTGCACCTTGGAATTACAGAGTCCGGTACACTATTCGCAGGGACAGTTAAAAGTGCAGCTGGTCTAGGTGTTATTCTTTCTAAAGGCATCGGAAATACGGCTCGTATTTCTCTTAGCGCCGATCCAGTTGAAGAAGTTAAAGTAGCAAGAGAGCTTCTTAAATCATTTGGCTTAGCAGCCAATGCAGCCACTCTTATTTCGTGTCCAACATGTGGACGTATCGAAATTGACCTGATTTCTATTGCTAACGAAGTTGAAGAGTATATCTCAACGATCAAGGCGCCAATTAAAGTAGCTGTGCTTGGCTGCGCCGTAAACGGTCCTGGTGAAGCACGCGAAGCAGACATCGGTATTGCCGGCGCTCGTGGGGAAGGATTACTTTTCAGACACGGAGAAATTATCCGTAAGGTTCCTGAAGAAATAATGGTCGAAGAATTGAAAAAAGAAGTCGACAAGATTGCTGAAGAGCACTACAAGAAAATGGAAGAGGAAAAAGAGAAAGCTGAAGCTAACTCCTGAATATTTTCCATTTCTTCATAGAAAAGCCTGACATCCTAAGGATGTCAGGCTTTTTTTATAAATTTATCCGCTAAAAGAACGGTGCGAAGAATAAGCTGATGATCATTGAAGCGGCACCGACACCAATTGCCCAAGATCCAAGCGTTGTCAGTCCCTTTCTCCTAGCAACAAATCCTACGATGATTCCCGCTGCTCCCAAAATAACGGGAAGGATAAACAGGGAAAGTACGGATAACGCAAGTGCCGCTACACCTACGCCGACACCAGTATTCTCCTGTTCTTTCCTTTTAGCTTCAAAATGTTCTTGACGCTCCTCAGAAGTTGGACGTTCATTTTCAGGCGACTGTAAATAAGGACGGTCCATTACACCAGGAGCTACTTCAGCTGCAGCTTCTTCGAGGTATTCCTCTTCGGATTCACTGCGATACGGGCGCTCTTCGATGAAGTCCAGATCCTCATCATGTCTGTCTTCTGTCATATACATCCCTCACTTTTACTTGTTGTGGAGCATGATTAGTATTCGTAAGTAACTTTAAGAATATGTTCTTTTCTTCAGTAAGATCCTACCATTTTCTCTAACGCTTTCTGTATCTGTGATATGATGAAATAAGAGCAAAAGATAAAGGGGTTTTACTATGACAATCAAAAGACTCGGACTCGATATTGATGGCACTGTCACAAGTCCAAAGACATTTCTTCCCTACTTAAACTCGTCATTTAATAAAAAATTATCATTAGCAGATATTACTCAATATAACCTTGCTCAGCTACTTGATATCCCTCAAGATGAATTTTACTTATGGCTGAAAAACAATGAAGAAAAAATTTATGCGAATGCACTTATAGCTGACGAGGCTCATCCTATTTTAGAACACTGGGTCGATTTTTATGAGCTATTCTACATAAGCGCAAGAGGAGACCATCTGCTGAACACAACAAAGAATTGGTTTAGTGACAATTCAGTGCCCTACCATCACATTGAGCTCATTGGAAAACATGACAAAATTGATGCGATTCGAGAGCATAGAGTCGATGTATTTTTTGAAGACAAGCACGATAATGCTTGTGCCATCGCTGAGGAATGCAATATCCCAGTCATTCTCTTTGATACGCCTTATAACCAGGGTGCTATCCCGAAAGGAGTTGCACGACTAAACTCTTGGTCAGAAGCTAAAGAATGGGTTCAACACTATAATAAAAACGGAAGAGCTTAAGCTCTTCCGTTTTTATTCGTGTGCAAGGCACTCTCCACATCTTCCGTATACTTCAAACTTATGACCAGTTACTTCAAATCCAGTGTCGCCAACTGGAATATCTTCCATCGGACACGATTCAATTTGTTTCGTTCTCCCACAATCCAGGCAAATCAAATGATGGTGATGATTACTTGTTGCACAGCTAAGTCGATACCGCTTCTCGCCGTTCCATTCCGTTTCTTCCAGTATTTCAAGCTCTTTAAATAGTGTTAAGTTACGATAAATCGTATCCACACTCATGCCAGGATAGCTTTTTTGCATATGAACCAGTACATCTCTCGCAGATAGGTACCTTTTTTCCTTAGCAAATAGCGTAACGAGATCCTCGCGTTTCTCAGTATATTTAAATCCTTCGTCTTTTAGAATCCGCAATGCAGTAGATACATTCATACTTCCACCTCATATGTTAAGATTTCATTTGCTTTAAACGTTTGAACAAGAGCACAGCTACAAGGATTAGCGCAGATAAAAGGACGATGGTACCACCTGGAGCGATATCAAGGTAATATGCCAGAACAAGTCCACCAAGCACCGCAACTTCTCCAAATATAATGGAAAAACCTATTGTTTGCTTAAATCCTCTTGCAATTCGAATGCTTGCTGCTACTGGTAACGTCATAAGAGCAGAGACTAATAGTACTCCAACTATTTGCATAGATACAGCAATCACAAATGCAACGAGTAAAATAAAGATGAAATGAATCCACTTCCCTCTTATTCCTGAAACAATTGCCTGCTCTTCATCAAACGATAGAAAGAACAGTTCTTTATACAATAATATAACGACCAGAACAACAATCACGGTAATAACCGCCACAGCCATTAAATCACTACGGCTAATCGCAATGACACTCCCAAATAGATAATTGAATAAATCAGAATTAAAACCATCTGCGAGTGATAAGAAAACAACCCCAAGACCAATACCACCTGATAATGTAATCGGAATGGCAAGTTCCTCAAAATGTTTATATACTTTTCGAAGTTGTTCAATAAATAAGGAACCAGCAGCTGAAAAACCCATTCCCATATATACAGGATTTACACCTTGCCAAAATGTGAAATACTTACCCAGAAGAAGACTAGCTGCTATCCCAGCAAGTGTAATATGAGAAAGGGCATCAGCAATCAAGGCTTGCCTTCTTACAACTATAAACACCCCTAAAAGAGGCGCAATTATTCCTATTAATATTCCTGCCAGAAAGGCATTTTGTAAAAACTCAAATTTCCATAAAGCCTCAATCATCTTTTAAATTCCTCCGTGATCATGATCGTGACTTAACGTATGAACATGGTGTCCATAAAATCCGGATAGTTCCCGATCATTAAACTGTTCGAATTCATCCGTTTCCCCATGAAAATGAAGTGTTCTATTTAAACATGCAACATGAGTGACCTTATCCGTAATCGTTCCGATATCATGAGTAACAAGAAGAAGTGTTATTCCATTATCCTTGTTAAGCTTACCTAGAAGTTGGTAGAACTCACTCGTTGAGTTTGCATCAACTCCAACTGTTGGTTCATCCAGAATCAAAATTTCCGGTTCACTCACCAAAGCTCTTGCAATAAACACTCGCTGTTGTTGACCTCCAGAAAGCTCACCAATGTTACTGGATGCAAACTCCGTCATTCCAACTAATCGTAGTGCATCCATCACTGCATCTTTATGTTGAGCTTTCATAAATCTAAAAAGACCAAGTCTACTTGTGAGTCCCATTGATACAACTTCAAAAACAGATGCAGGAAAACCGGAGTTAAAGCTATTCGCTTTCTGAGAAACGTAACCGATTTTGCTCCACTCATGAAATTTATTAATTCTTTTTCCAAATATGTGAACTTGCCCTTTCTGAGGTTTTAAAAGACCGAAAATAAGTTTAATTAATGTCGATTTCCCAGACCCATTCGGTCCGACAAGACCTACAAAAGCTCCTCTAGGAATTGAAAGTGTGATGTCTTCTAGTACATACCCATCACCATAGTGAAATGAAATATTTTGAAGATCTATAATGTTGTTAGAATTTGTCATCGTTATTACCTACCATCTATAAGAATCATTACGATTTACATTATGTAGTATACCGTACATGATACACATTTGTAAATTTGATAACATGAGTTCGGTACATCTGTTTTTTCATGTATAATTAAAAGAAAATTTCATTGCAGAAAGGATTTTACTTTTGCCTGAACAACCATACTATGCAGTGATCGATATGGGTTCGAATACCATACGACTCGTTATATACAAAATGAATGCTTTCGATGAATTTAATGAGGAACAGAACCTAAAATATACTGCAAGGCTTAGGTCCTATCTCGAAGATGACAATACGATTAATAATGAAGGAATTAACGTTATTCTAACAACTCTGCAATTGTTCCAACCTGTTACCCGCTCTTATAACCTGACTTCTATTAATGTGATCGCTACAGCAGCAGTGCGGCAAGCCAAAAATAAAGATGAAATAATAAAAATGGTAGATAGTGAAACTGATTATAGTATGACTATTTTAAGTGAAAAAGAAGAAGCTTTTTTTGGATATTTATCAGTTATTCAATCAACTAACCTTGAGAACGGTTATACAATTGATATAGGTGGTGGAAGTACAGAAATTACATATATGGAACATCGCAAAATGAAGCATTTTCACAGCTTTCCATTTGGCGCACTAACGCTGCAAAAGGAGTTTATCCATAATGAGAATCCTACTTCCAAAGAATTGGATAAATTAAATAAATATTTATGCGATCAATTTAGTCAAATTAAGTGGATTAAAAAGAGTAATCTCCGCGTCGCTGGAATTGGTGGTAGCGCACGAAACCTATCTTTAATTCATCAGAAGCGCTACGAGTATCCGTTGTCTGGCATCCATCATTACGAATTTCCATCTAAAGAGATAGAGACCGTATTAGATTCTCTTAGAGAACTGCCACTTCAAAACCGAAAAAAGGTAGATGGGTTATCAAAGGAACGAGCAGATATCATTATTCCCGCAATTCAAGCCATTTTCTCATTTACTCAATTCGTCAAAGCTCCGTCCTTCTTAATGTGCCGTAAAGGATTGCGCGAAGGGTATATGTACGAAACGCTTATCTCAAATGAAGTAACTGAACGCTTCCCTAACATTACTGAGAGAAATATTGACGCATTAAGTAGAAAATATAATATTAACAAAACGAGAGTAGCCTCCCTCCAAAGAACAGCCTTCTTACTTGCTGAACAGTTCAGTCATGCTGATTACTTAAGACTCGAAGGTTGGCAATACTTTTTACAACAGGCGGCGCAGCTGAATTATATGGGAGATCATATCGAGAGTGAATCTGTCAGTCAGCACACATTCTATATTCTTTCAAACACTGCACTAAATGGGATGAATCATAAGGAACGAATCATTCTTGCATTACTTGCTTCATATAAAAACAAATCAACCTTCAAAGGTTTTGTATCGCCCTATTCGTCCTGGTTTACAGATGACGAGTTGGTTCAACTAGAGAGACTAGGTGCCATACTCAAGTTTGCCTACTTTCTCAATACAACAAACCGCAATATCGTTGAAGAAATTAAGTTATTAGAAGTAAAACAAGAAAACAAAATCACTTTACAAATTTATTGTAATAAGGACTTTACGTTTGAAAAAGTGAAATGCGAAAAACATAGTAAACATTTGGAAAAAACGCTTGGTATATCTGTTGATCTTCAATTCCTTCTTACTTGATCATTCTTTACAAAATCATTACAAACAACCACCTATTCATAAAATATACGTTTGTTAGTATTACTGTAAGAGCATTAAAAAGGAAGGTTTTATAATGGAGCAGTCAAAAAGCAATGCTAACCAACTCACTATCTCATCACCGGTATATTACAATAATCGTGAACTTAGCTGGCTAGGGTTTAATGAAAGAGTTCTAGAAGAGGCATTCGATATTCGAAACCCATTACTCGAGCGATTAAAATTCCTTGCGATCTTTAGCTCAAACCTTGATGAATTCTTCATGGTAAGGGTTGCCGGCTTAAAAGATCAAGTTGCTGCTGGATTCAATAAGCCTGAGAATAAAGCGGGATTAACTCCAAAAGAACAGCTCTCTGAAATTTTCCGTATCAATCACAACTTAGTGAATCGTCAATACGAAACATTTACGCATGTGGTGATACCAGCACTCAAAGAAGAAAAGACACATTTATTGAAAATCAATGAGCTTTCTAATGAGCAACTTACCTTTGTAAGTGAACATTTTGATCATCAACTCTACCCCAGTCTAACACCGATGGCGATTGATGCTTACCGCCCATTCCCTGTTATACCGAATAGAGCTTTAAACCTAGCAGTTATGCTCAAGAAAGAACAACATGATGATACAGAGCGTTACCTTGCAATTATAAGGATTCCTCCTTCACTTGATCGATTTATTGAACTTCCTTCATCAGATGAAGAGCGATGTTTTATTCTTCTAGAAGATGTCATCAGTCACAAATGTTACAAATTATTTGAAGGATATCGCGTTATTTCAACATCCCAATTTCGAATCACGCGTAACGCAGACCTATCAATTCATGAAGAAGGAGCGAGGGATCTTCTTGAAGTGATTGAAGAGGAGCTAAAGAAACGAAAATGGGGTGCAGCGGTTCGCCTTGAAATTAGACGAGACTGGAATGATGAAGAAGCGACCAAATATTTAATAGAAAAGTTAGAGCTTCACGAAAAAGATATTTATGTGGTGGATGGCCCAATCGACCTGACCTTTCTTTTTGGTTTTCATAAAACGCTTGCCTCTTCACATGAGCATCTTTTATTTGATAAGCTGCATCCCAAAATCCCTCGTGCTCTTAACCTTAGCAAGACGATTTTCAATACGCTGTTGGAGAAAGATATTTTGCTTCATCACCCATTTGAATCATTTGATCCGATCATCGAATTTATCAAAGAAGCATCAACGGATCCAAAAGTACTTGCAATTAAGCAGACGCTTTACCGAGTAAGTGACGACTCTCCTATTATTAATGCACTGGCAAAAGCGTCAGAGAACGGTAAGCTCGTAACAGTTCTTGTTGAATTAAAAGCACGTTTTGACGAAGAAAATAATATTCATTGGGCAAAAAAGCTTGAGAAATCAGGCGTGAATGTGATTTACGGGATGACGTCCTTGAAAACCCATAGCAAAATTACGCTCGTCGTACGCAAAGATCGAAACGTCATTCAACGTTTCGTCCACCTCGGTACTGGTAATTACAATGATGCTACCGCTAAAATATACACTGATATGGGGCTCCTATCATCTGATCAAAAGCTAGGAATAGACGCTACTAACTTTTTTAATTACTTAAGTGGGTATAGAACGAAACCAGATTGGTATTACTTCTCGATCTCGCCAGGAGAGATCAAGCAATCATTCTTAGACTTAATTGAGAAAGAGATAACACATCATAAACGAACGGGCAGAGGAAGAATCATAGCAAAAATGAACTCACTGACGGATAAAGATTTAATAATCGCGTTCTATAGAGCATCACAGGCAGGTGTAATGATTGACCTAATTGTACGTGGTATCTGCTGCCTTCGCCCGCAGATCGATGGCGTAAGCGGCACTATACGTGTTCGAAGTATCGTTGGCCAGTTTTTAGAGCACACTCGTATATTCTATTTTCATCATAGTGGCGATGAAAAATTATTCCTCTCTTCTGCTGACATGATGACAAGGAACATGGACAAACGAATTGAAATTCTTTATCCAATCCTTCAAGAAAATTTAAAAAGAAAGATCATAATGACTCTCGATTTAATTTTAAAAGACAATGTTAAAGCACGAGAGCAAGATTCTGTTGGTATTTATCATTACGTTGAAAAGAAGCCAAATGATAGCCTTATTAACAGTCAGCAAAAATTAATGCAAAATCCTTTTTCGAGTTTATAAGGTATAATCAATCCATTTCTTTAAAATTTGTCATTAAAATCCCCGATGGTTTAAAACCATCGGGGATTTCTTTACGCTTCTAACTAAGAAGCGAAGGTGCTATGATGTTGCACTTACATATCGTGAAGGCTTGCCATTTCCTGTATTTTTTCTGAATAGCCACTTTTAGGTGTGCCCTCTTCAGATACGTAAGCCTCCAAACCGCCAATTCCGCGGTTATAAGCCGTTAGAGCTTCGTCCCAGTTTTCATATTTATCATAAAGATAGTCTAAATAAGTTACTGAGAGCGTCATCGAAAAATAAGGATCAAATAACTTCTCCTCAGAATATTTGATGCCAGCCATATCGGCTATCCACGGCGCGGTGTTTGTCATAAATTGCGCCATTCCATAAGCATGTCCATATTTCGTCTCCGGACCAATCAGCTCTGGGTCAAAGGTGTTTCCTGTTTCTACTTTAAGAAGTTCATATGCAATCGAAGGATCAATATCTGCTTTCATCGACTGATACGACAAAAACAATCCCCACTTCTTGCTAAACCGTCCGTTGCTGTCTGCATAGAATTCTTCCGAATAAGCTTTTGCTTCTTTCCAACCTTCAACACTTATTGAGCCTGGATCTAACGAATAGCCCGTTTCTTTTTCTAATCTAGTTAAGGCTGTCTGAGATTTCATCTGATTGTTCTTGGATGTTGTTTTTTGATCCAAATTTCCCACTCTTGTTTCAGCATCAGCTACTTGCTCATTAAACAAGTTAGATTGTACGATAAACATTGCTAGAACAAGGACTAGAACAATTGCAGTGATCATTGACAGAGAATTTTTGAAATTTTTTTGAATAAAATTGATAGTCTTGCACTCCTTTTCAACTGGTATTAATGAAGCTGGAGAGCACCAGTTAAGATTATACCCTATCATTTTATTCTCAAACCTTTCTACTATTTTGCTTCATTACTATCAAATTTCAACTAAGAAAAAAGACCCCCTTCAAAAGGCAGTCTAATGAATAGGTGATTTGAATTTGGCTCCCCTTGTTTCCTGGGTATTCATAATCGTTATAAAAGCTTGTGTATCAATATCATAAATCACGCTTTTAAGCTTCGTTACTTCTAGACGCGTAATTACCACATAGATAACCTCTTTCTCCTCGTCCGTATATCCTCCCTTACCAACTAGCTTCGTTGTCCCCCTCCCAAGACGATCTAGGATAGCGTCTGAAATCTCTTCATAATGATCAGAAACAATAAGAACAGCTTTTGTTTCATCAAGTCCCTGAATTACAGTATCGATTGTCTTAAAAGCAATATAGTAAGCCATAACCGAATACATTGCATTTTCCCAACTAAAAACAAATCCTGCCCATGTAAAAATAAAAATATTTGTGAACATAACAAATTCGCCAATTGAAAATGGTATTTTCTTTGTCAACAAGATCCCCAGTATTTCCGTTCCATCCATTGAGCCACCATGACGGATCACCAACCCCACACCAAGTCCAAGGGTCAGACCACCAAATACCGTTCCAAGAATTGGCTCTGTTGTAAATGGGGCCGTATGATGAAGAAGCGTCTCATAAGCTGCCAAACCAATTATTCCAAATAACGTTGAAAAGGCGAACGTCTTTCCAATTTGCTTGTAGCCATAGTACATAAAAGGAAGATTTAACACGATGACAAGAATTGCGAAATTGAACGGAGTTAAATGATCAAGAATTAGTGAAACACCAATGATTCCACCGTCAATCAATTGATTGGGCACAAGAAACAATTCAATTGCCGCCGCAGCAAGAAAGGCTCCAATCATGATCATTAACAGACGGTAAATCAGATGCGCCTTACTCTCTTTCCTATGCTGTTTTTTTTGCATTACGCCCTCCTAAGGAAGCTATGTATGCTTTTCTATATTATATAAGAAATAAAATTGTTCTTAAAGACATTCAAACCTCAGAGGGCAGTTTCGAACACCTAACAACGTGGTCTGCATAGTATGAGATAGGCAAAGGGGGCATCGTGATGAATCCTATACAGCTTCAACTTGTAAACTTTAAATTAAACCGTATAACAGCCGATGAATTGCTTCAGCTTTCTAAACAATATAACATCACACTAACTGAAAAAGATGCAAAAAAAATTGTTCAGATCTTAAAACAAGAGAATATTGACATCGCAAATAAGACACAAAGAAAGCGAATCCTAATGAAAATCAGCCGTGAAGTCAGCCCTGCTGTAGCGTCAAGAGTGAACAAGTTGATTCTTTCGTTTCTTAACGAATAACAAAAAACCGCCGCAGCGGTTTTTTGTTAGACAGTGGTCAATTTATTCTTCAACTCTTCATCGAATTTTTGATTGCGCAACATCTCAATTTCAAGCTTGTAAGGTGCTTTTTTATTCTTTTTATCTTCCCCTACATAGGGTGTTTCCAATATCTTCGGTATATCTTTCAACTGTTCATGATGAATAACCTTATTTAATGCTTCAAAACCAATATAACCAAATCCTATGTTTTCATGTCGGTCTTTTGATGCTCCACGTTCATTCTTACTGTCATTGACATGAAGGACTTTCAGACGATTAATTCCCACAATACGATCAAATTGATCTAGTACGCCGTCGAAGTCATTTACTATATCATAACCCGCATCATGGGTATGACAGGTGTCGAAACAGACCGATAACTTATCGTTATGTGTGACACCATCGATAATCTGCGCGAGTTCCTCGAAACTTCTTCCGCACTCTGATCCTTTCCCTGCCATCGTTTCCAATGCAATTTGCACCTCTTGCTCAGCTGTTAGAACTTCATTAAGTCCTTCGATGATTTTCTTGATTCCTTTATCAGCCCCAGCACCTACGTGAGCACCAGGGTGAAGGACAATTTGGCGAGCACCAAGGGCATGAGTTCGTTCAATTTCAGAACGAAGAAAATCTACTCCAAGTTGAAACGTTTCTGGCTTTGTCGTGTTACCAATATTAATAATATATGGAGCATGTACGACTATATCCTTGATACCATTATCCTTCATATGTTCATTACCTTTGTCAATATTCAGCTTATCTATCGCTTTTCGTCTTGTATTTTGTGGAGCCCCCGTATAAATCATAAAAGTTGTCGCTCCATAGGAAACAGCTTCTTCACTTGCGCCTAGAAGCATTTTATCTCCACTCATAGAAACATGAGACCCTATTTTTAACATTTTCTTCAGTCCTTCCTTTTTCATTAAAATAGTAGCACAAGAATTAAAACAAGACAAAGCAGACAAAAACCCTCCTATTTGAGAGGGTTTTTGAATTATTTTCTTCCACGCTTCTGTTGAATACGGTCTCGCTCTTGCTGCATTTTTTTCTTATACCCTGGTTTGACTTTCTTAGGCTTCGGTACAAATACTTCTGGTTTTGACGAGGTAGGCTTTTTGCGAGGTGTTACTGGTTTCGCTTCTACCCATTCCCCGTTTTTAACTTCTTTGTATTCAATATGAATGCCCTTTGCTGCTAACTTCTGAACAGCTTCCTGATCGGAAGGTTCTGCAAGAGTATAAGCGATCCCATCTTGTCCTGCACGTGCTGTACGTCCGACGCGATGGATATAGAAGTCTAGATCTTTTGGAAGCTCAAAGTTAATGACATGAGACACGCCCTTAATATCGATTCCTCTTGAAGCGAGATCTGTCGCCACTACATACTGACATTCAGCTTCCTGAATTTTCTTCATGATTTGCTTACGCTGCCGAGCCTGTACACCACCGTGCAAACGTTCTACGTTATGGCCGTTTTCGATTAAGAAATCGGCTACCTCGTCGGCTGTTTGTTTCGTATTAGTGAAAACAAGAGCTAAATATGGATTAATCGCTTTTGTGACATTTAATAGCAACTCTTTTTTCTCACGATAGCGAGCAGGGATAAAAATGTTTTCTACTTTGTCAGCAGTCACCTGTTCAGCGTTAACTTCAACGAATTTCGGGTTGTCCATATACTTTTTCAAAAATGGCTGTAGACTCTTAGGAATTGTCGCCGAAAAAACAAGCATTTGTAGGTCTTTCGCCATTCTTGAAGCGATATAATCAACATCCTCAATGAAACCCATGTCAAGCATTTGATCAGCTTCATCAACAACCAGCATTGTAGCAGGAAACACGCTTAATGCCTGTTCTTCTACTAAATCCTTAATACGCCCAGGTGTTCCAATGACGATATGAGGCGTATTCTTCATACGACTAATCATTCGTTTACGATCCGTCCCACCCACTGCTTTTTTAATCGAAATGGCTTCTTCCTCAGGTAGTGTTGCAACTAATTTAAGAGCTTCATTATAAATTTGATCTGCGAGCTCTCGAGTTGGCGCTGTGATAACAGCCTGACATTCGCTCTTCTCACGTTCAACGCGATGAATCAACGGTAATAAGAAAGCGAGCGTTTTACCTGAACCAGTCTGAGATTGACCGATTGCACTTTCACCATTGCGAATAGCTGGTACCAATCTTTCCTGAATTTCAGTAGGTCTTGTGAATTTCTGTGCTTCTAGAGCTTCAATTAAAAAAGGTTTCAGCCCTAATCTATCAAAATGTTTCATTATCATTGTTCCTCCATCCATTAATCCACCTTGTATTATAGACCAAAATGACTAAAAGCGCCATACGTCAAAATAGACCATTCTCTCATTGTAATGCCCAAAATTCTTTATTCTCACACCTTCGATTTTTTCCGCATACCTTACTAGTAACAACAGTATAAATGGTCAAGTTATGAAAAGGAGGGCAACACATGAACCAATATCCTCCCTCCCCTCAAGGTGGACCAGGTCCCGGCATGGGAGGCATGGGCTTTCCATTCTCAGGTGGAGGCTTTCAAGGACCTCCACAAGGCTTCTCACAGCCACCCCAAACAGGAACAGGCGGTCTACTCTCCAGAATTCTCGGCGGAGGCGGAGGCTCTACACAATCACTACCAATGCCCCCAGGTTCTTTTCCCGCTCTTCAGCGAGGTGTCATGCCTGGTGTCCCTCAGCAAGCAGGCGGGATGTTATCCAGATTAATTCCTGGAGCAGGTCAAGGTAGTATGGACATGATGGGTATGATTCAAAATGTTCAAAAAGTTATGCAGGCAGCAGACACAATCAAGCCGATGGTTCAGCAATATGGACCTATGGTGAAACAGCTTCCAGAAATGATTGCTCTTTTCAAAGAATATCAGAAGTCATCTGGATCTAGCGATGACGAAGATATGGACGATTCAACAACAGAAGAGAAAGCTACTAAGGTAAAGATTAAAGAAAAAAAGAAAAAAACAGTAAAAAAACCGACTTCTGCTTCAGCGAAGAACAAAAAGAGTGCAAACTTACAAGAAAACATTAAAAAATCAACACCAAAGCTCTATGTTTAAACGTTTCAATTCATTGAGTTATCTCCACATCTCCTTTATAATTGATTAAGATCAGCTATACAACAATCCCTAGACGGATTGAGGAGGTACTCGATGAATGTAACTAAAATATCACCTAGAGGTTATTGCTATGGTGTCGTAGACGCTATGGTCATTGCACGCAATGCAGCCCTTGATAAAACATTACCGCGCCCGATTTTCATACTTGGGATGATCGTTCATAATAAACACGTTACAGATGCTTTTGAAGATGATGGTATCATTACACTTGATGGCCCTAATCGTATGGAAATCCTTGAAAAAGTGGATACCGGTACAGTTATTTTCACAGCACATGGGGTTTCACCTCAAGTACGAGAGCTTGCAGAAGAAAAAGGACTTACTGTCCTTGATGCAACTTGTCCTGATGTCACGGTTACCCATGATCTAATTCGCGAAAAACAAAAAGAAGGCTACCACGTTATTTACATTGGCAAAAAAGGACACCCAGAGCCAGAAGGTGCAATGGGGATTGCGCCAGAAATAGTGCATCTTGTAGAAAAGCCAGAAGAAGTGGATGAGCTTTCAATTGATTCAGAACGCATTATTATTACAAACCAAACTACGATGAGTCAATGGGATGTTCAAGAAATTATGGAGAGATCCATGGAACGCTACCCTCATGCAGTTATCCATAATGAAATCTGCAACGCTACTCAGGTTCGTCAGGAAGCCGTTGCACAGCAGGCTGGCGACACTGACCTTCTTCTCGTAGTTGGAGATCCTAAGAGTAACAATTCAAATCGACTTGCACAGGTATCAATTGAAGTGGCAGGAACACCTGCATACCGAATTGCTGATGTCTCAGAGATTGAGCTCGAATGGCTGCAAGGTGTTGAAACGGTCGGTGTTACAGCTGGCGCCTCCACACCAACACCAATAACAAAAGAAGTGATTCGTTTCCTTGATCAGTATGATTCTGAAAATCCAGAAACATGGACACGTGAACGGAAAGTTCCAGCTTCCAAAATACTTCCTAAAGTAAAAGTTAAAAAGTAATCAAAAACCCCGCCTGATATAAAAAGGCGGGGTTTTTGATTACCTGAATTGAAATGGATCCGTTATTTCGCTTGATGCTATAATCTCTGTCTCATAACGTTTCTCCTGTACAAATGCCTGTAGTTTCTTTCGAACCCCCTCAATCATGATCTTCTCTATATTATGACCTGCATCAATGATTTGAAGACCTTCCATCATAGCGTCATGTGCAACGTGATAGTAGATATCACCTGAAACAAAAACATCAGCGCCACTAAACCGTGCGGCATGAATAAATTTATTTCCATCTCCACCAAGTACTGCTACTTTCTTAACCGTGGAATGAAGATCACCAACAATGCGAACACCACTAGCTCCGAGCTTTACTTTAACAAATTCAGCAAATGCTTCAAGTGACATCTCGCTTTCTAAATGACCAATTCTTCCGAGGCCGAGCTTCTCTGGTTCATTATCCAAATGATAAATATCATATGCAACTTCTTCATATGGATGAGCTTTGATAATCGCTCGAACTATTTTAGCTTTTTGATCTGAAGGAAAAATGCTTTCGATTTTGACTTCTTCTACAGCTTCTACTTTCCCTTCTTCTCCAAGATAAGGGATTGCTCCTTCATTTGGTTTAAAGCGACCCGTTCCGCCTGAACTAAAAGAACAATCGCTATAGGCCCCTATGTTTCCTGCTCCTGCGTTAGCAAGAGCATCTCTCACCTGTTGCTGGTGTGTAACTGGAACAAAAACCGCGATTTTTTTATAATTATTTTGATATGTCTCAACAAGGACGCTTGTTTCTTTCAAACCAAGAGCATCTGCTAACATATCATTTACGCCACCTGGTGCTACATCTAAGTTGGTATGGGCGGCATAAACTGTAATATCATTTTTGATTAATGTTTCAATCATTTTTCCTTGTTCCGTATCTAAATTAATTTTTTTAAGTGGCTTATAGAGAATCGGATGATGGGCAATAATCAAATCCACCCCTTCTCGAACTGCCTCCTCTACCACGTTAGGAAGAACATCAAGCGCCGTCATCACTTTACTTATTTTCTTGTTTAGACTGCCTACCTGTAATCCGATTGGATCACCATCTTCTGCATATTTCTTCTTAGACCATGATTCAAATTCTTGAATCATGGCTTGACCCGAAGCTAACTTACTCACGAAAGAACCTCCTTAATTAAATCTCGTTCATTCTTTACATACTCCTCTTTAGAAGGAATACTCTCTGCTTGTTCAAGAGAATGAAGAATACGTTCACGCTTTAGGAGTTCGTTTTGCCACTTTTTCTTAAATACTTCGTTTTGCTTATTTATTAGTATAGGTCCCATAAGGATATTTTTCTGAAGTTCACTACCTTCAAGACCTTTATAAGGACGTTCTCCATTCCCTGCTTCAAAAACAAGTACTTCATAGATTTTGTTATCTTCTTCAAGAATACGTTCTTCTACAAGTTCCCAATCTAACTCAGCAAGTCGCTTACGAAGAAGATGGGCTGCTACGTTAGGCTGTAATACGAGACGCTTCACGGACTCTAACTTTTCTCCTCCTTCAACCAAAATATCTCGTATTAGTTGTCCTCCCATGCCAGCGATTATTATGACGTCAACTTCACCAGAAGAAATAACTTCTAGACCATTTCCCTTTCGAACACTTATTTCATTTGCGAAACCACTCCGGTTCACTTGATTAATTGCAGATTGGTAAGGTCCCTCATTCACTTCTCCAGCCACAGCACCAGAAATTCGATTATGATTCATCAAATAACATGGCAAATAGGCATGATCTGATCCGATGTCTGCAACCCGACTTCCTTCTGGAACAAAACTTGCTACCATTTTAAGACGTTCTGATAATAATTTATCGTTCATTTTTTCACCACTACTTATATTGTATTCTTCTCACTAGTTTACCCTCTTACATCTTTCGTTAACAAGAACTACATTAAAGAGATGTATTCAAATCTACAAATAGAAAAGCCTTCTGTTCACACAGAAAGCTTTTTTCTCTTCTTATTTTTTCTCAGATAACCACTGAGCTACCGCTTCAGCCTGTTCTCCTTGAATAACGCCAGCGGGCATTCCGCCACTTTTACCATTCTTAATAATTCCGAGAATTTCATCTTTGGAATACTTTCCGCCAATTGCATTTAGAGCTGGTCCTACCTGGCCACCAAGATCGCCACCGTGGCAGGATGCACAGTTCTGAGAGTAAATCTCTTCAGGTGCTGCCGCTTTAGCTTGCTCTTGCTTTTCACCTTCACCTTTAGCATTTTCCTCGCCACCCTGTTGCAATGCCCAGAAAGAAACACCAATAATGAGAATTAATCCGATAACTGCTGTCCACGCAAATGGGATAAGCGGATTCTTTTTCATTTTTTTTCCTCCTTGTACCGATTCGCTGATATCGTTTTCCCCAATTATGTAAGAGTAAACAAATCATAACTTATTTTACTTGAAAACGCTATGAAAGGGAAGGGGAAGCGAGGCGAATCACATATTTGTCACTGTTTTTTATTCCTCTCTATCATAGCAAATTTTTCCGATAAAACAAAATGGCATCAGTAGAACTGATGCCTCAAATGGAACATTATGCTCGTGACGTACCTGATCTTTTTTCAGTCCATTCAACTGCTGATTCCCTCAGTCTATACTTTTGAATTTTTCCCGAAGCTGTCATGGGGTATTGTTCCACAAAGAAGACATGAGCTGGGATTTTAAACCGAGCTATTTTCCCTTTACAGTAAGAAAGGATGTCGCTTTCAGAAACAGACCCACCATCTTTTAGTTGAACACAAGCAACGACTTTTTCACCATATTTCTCATCTGGCACTCCAATAACTTGAACATCTTGTACTGAAGGATAAGTATACAAAAATTCTTCTATTTCACGAGGATAAACATTCTCCCCTCCACGTATAATCATGTCCTTCAGACGACCGGTTATTTGAACATAACCGCGATCATCCATTTTTGCTAAATCTCCTGTATGAAGCCAGCCATTTTTGTCGATGGCATCGTTGGTGGCATCTTCCATATTAAAATAGCCTTTCATCACATGATAACCCCTAGTACACAATTCACCTGTTGTACCATTTTCAACATGCTTTCCGGTTACCGGTTCGATGATTTTCACTTCAACTCCTGGCAATGCTTTCCCTACAGTATTGACCCTATACTCAATTGGGTCATCTGTTTTGGTCTGAGTAATGACAGGAGATGATTCCGTTTGACCATAAGCAATCGTAATTTCAGACATATTCATACGCTTCATCACGTTTTTCATTACTTCGATCGGACAAGGACTACCTGCCATAATGCCTGTACGAAGAGAGCTTAAATCATAGGTATCAAAAGTTGAAAGATTAAGTTCGGAAATAAACATGGTAGGTACCCCGTGTAATGCTGTACATTTCTCATTCTCAACAGTTTTTAGAACCAGTTCAGGTTCAAATTCAACGATTGGAAAAATGGCAGCACCAGCTGTAAATGCAGCAAGCGTTCCCAGCACACACCCAAAACAATGGAAAAAAGGTACTGGGATACAAAGACGATCCTGCTCCGTTAATTGCATGCATTGACCAATTTGATACCCGTTATTCAATATATTTGTATGAGTTAGCATGACTCCCTTTGGAAATCCGGTTGTACCCGATGTGTACTGCATATTGATAACATCTTCTGGTCGAAGTTCATCTTTTCGTTTAGATAATTCACTATCAGGTACAGAACTACCATCTTGAATAAACTCACCCCATCCCTTAAAAGAGGGATGAGGGTTTTGTCCAATGAATATAACGTCTTTAAGATGGGGCAAACCATGAATCGCACACTTCCCCCCCTCGATCCGATCACCGCTCTTTTGTAGTTGGAGAAACGTATCCGGATATGAAGTTCCTTTAAATCCATCAATTAAAAACAAACGGGTCGCTTCTGACTGCTTCAAGACATATTCAATCTCGGTTGTCTGATAATTGGTGTTGACAGTTACTAAAACCGCACCTACTTTAGCAGTAGCAAATTGTAATAGTAGCCACTCTTGAACATTTGTTGCCCAAATGGCAATATGCTCTCCTTTTGCTACTCCCATTTGTAATAATGCTTTCGACACTCGATTAACTTCCTCATTAAATTCATTAAAGGTATATCTTATATCTTCTTTGGAATATACGACCGCTTCTTTCGTTCCAAACCGACGGACTTGTCTTTCAAGCATCGACCCTATCGTCTCATGAAGTAGTTGTGTCATAGCCACACCCCTTATCCTTTAATCAACTAATCGAGCGCTCGTTCAGTTTAACAGCCAATTTCACGTGCAATAACCATTCGTTGGATTTCTGACGTGCCTTCTCCTATTTCAAGCAACTTCGCATCTCTGAAATAACGTTCGACGTGGTAGTCACGCATATACCCATTTCCACCGTGAATCTGTACGGCCTGATTACAAACCTCCATACAAATTTCAGATGCATACAGTTTACAGATCGACGCTTCTTTCGTAAACTTTCTACCCTGATCTTTTAACCATGCTGCTTTATAAACCATTGTGCGAGCAAGTTCAATCTTCATCGCCATGTCAGCTAACTTAAATTGTATTGCCTGGAAACGTGAAATAGAACGCCCAAATTGTTTACGCTCATTCGCGTATTGTAGTGCCTTCTCATAAGCCGCCTGAGCGATTCCAACACCCATAGCCCCAATACCTATACGGCCTCCATCAAGAGTTATGAGGAACTGTCTGAAGCCATCTCCACGTTTACCAAGAAGGTTCTCTTCTGGAACAACCACATCTTCCATCACTAACTCTGTTGTATTGGAGGAATGAAGCCCAAGCTTTTCATAATTATCAACTACTCGAAATCCTGGCGCATCGGTAGGTGCGATAATGGCACTGATTTCTTTATCGCCGTCTTTACGATTGGTTATAGCAGTAAGTGCTAAATGATTTGCGTAAGAAGCATTCGTTATATAGCATTTACTTCCATTAATCACCCATTGTCCATTATCAAGAACCGCTTCTGTTTCAGTTCCTCCCGCATCTGATCCAGCGTTAGGTTCTGTTAGACCAAAAGCTCCTAGGGATTTTCCTGAACAAATTGGTGCTAGATATTTTTGTTTCTGTTCTTCAGAACCAAACAAGTGAAGTGGTGCTCCACCAAGTGATACATGAGCCGAATATGTAATTCCTGTCGAGCCACAAGCACGACTAAGCTCTTCTACAACAATTGCAAAACTTACTGTATCTGCTCCCCCGCCACCGTACTCTTCAGGAAACGGAAGCCCCATTATACCGAGTTCACCTAACTGTTGAAATATTTCTCTGGGAAACTTTTTATCTTTGTCCCTTTGTTCGGCATCAGGAGCGACTTTTTCATCAGCAAACTCCCGAATCATTTTCTGAATCATTTTTTGTTCTTTTGTTAAATCAAAGTTCATATGTTACAAACCTCCTGTTAATAAAATACTATCAATTTGAATGCGCTTACATTTCATTATCTCGTTAAACATAAACTTTTTCAACATTTTAGAAAATAAAAATAATTACATATATTATTTTTTTATAAACTTAATTAGTAAACCCTTTAACATCAAGTATCGATAGGTTTTACTCGAAATAGCCTATTTGCAAAACGAGAGAAAAATCAGTAAAATAAATGACAGGAAATGTATTCTTTTTTAAAAGGGGGTTCTTTATACATACTCCTAGTTGAGATAACGCTTTCCTATAATCTTTTTTATCTATAAACCATCTTCTTATTTGAGTTAAAAAAAATCTCCCTGCCTACATAAGCAGGCAGAGAGTTTCATCGATCTATTCAAGAAAATCTTTTAGTCGTTTACTTCGACTAGGATGACGAAGTTTACGAAGTGCTTTCGCTTCAATTTGACGAATTCGTTCGCGTGTGACACCAAATACACGCCCTACTTCTTCAAGTGTTCTAGTCCGACCATCATCAAGACCAAAGCGTAATCGAAGAACATTCTCTTCTCGATCAGTAAGCGTATCGAGTACATCTTCGAGTTGTTCTTTGAGTAATTCATATGCTGCAGCATCTGATGGCGCAAGTGCATCCTGATCTTCAATAAAATCACCAAGATGAGAGTCATCTTCTTCACCAATAGGTGTTTCAAGAGAGACAGGTTCTTGGGCGATCTTAAGAATTTCACGCACTTTCTCTGGAGAAAGATCCATTTCTTTACCAATTTCTTCAGGTGATGGTTCGCGGCCAAGATCTTGAAGAAGTTGACGCTGAACTCGAATTAATTTATTAATCGTTTCGACCATATGAACGGGAATACGTATAGTTCTAGCTTGGTCTGCAATGGCTCGTGTAATGGCTTGACGAATCCACCACGTTGCATACGTACTAAATTTGTACCCTTTACGATAATCGAATTTCTCAACTGCTTTAATAAGTCCCATGTTACCTTCTTGTATTAAATCTAAGAAGAGCATGCCTCGTCCAACGTATCTTTTCGCGATACTAACAACAAGTCGAAGGTTTGCTTCAGCGAGACGACGCTTTGCCTCTTCGTCACCTTCTTCGATACGTTGTGCTAGACTAATCTCTTCCTTTGCAGAAAGAAGGTCAACACGACCAATCTCTTTAAGGTACATACGAACCGGATCATTTATTTTGACACCCGGAGGAACACTTAAGTCGTTCAAATCAAATTCTTCTTCTTTATTAACTTCTTGAGGCGAAGGGTTATCAGAATTATCTTCGATGACTTCAACACCTTGTTCCTCTAGATATTCAAAGAATTCATCCATTTGATCGGAATCCTGTTCAAACGGGGACAACCGTTCTACGATCGTAGAGTAAGTAATTAAGCTTGTTTTCTTTCCAAGCTCTACTAACTGCTCTTTCACTTGATCGATGGTTAATTCACCTTCCGCCGGTTGGCGAGTTGGTTTTTCAGCCATACGATCCCCTCCTTCCATACATCTCAACAATAAAAATCAGTCATTATCTCAAAATGAATTTTTTAAATTCTTTTTCATTTCAAGAATTTCCATAGCGATCTTGGCTGCCTGGACAAAATCTTGCTTCATTTCCGCTTCTTTCTTTTCTTTTTCTCTCTCTTCTATCTTTATCCATTCTGGATAATTTAACACCTGCCGAATATAATCATGTAATTCTTTATCCGACACGTCATTATTTAAATCCATCATGGCCAGTTCAGAAGCAATTTTGACAAGGTTAGGATCAGTCAGCTGCTCCATGAATTGACTCACGTCAGCTTCATGGCCGTTAGCATAAAAGCTATACAGATATGCAGCAATCGCACTATGCTCGTCAATATTAAACGAACCGCCAACCTCTTCTTGTACTTTTTCTGCCACTTCCAGATCGCGCATCATATAAGCAAGCAAGATACGTTCTGCATTCTGGAATGCTGGCAGGAGTTTTTTCTTAACATAGAAATTTTTCCTAGCATTATTATCCCTTTTTGGAGGAGCATTATCCTTACTTTTCTTCCCCTCTTTAAAAAACTGGGAAACCTGCTGCTTTAAAGCATCGAGTGATAGTGAGAATTCTTCCGCTAATTGCCGTAAATAATGATCTCGTTCAACAGCATTAGAAAGATGGCTAATTTCTTTAAGTACTTCTTCGATATAGCGGATTCGTTCTCCTTCATCCGATAGGTTTTTTCCTGATCGAAAAACCTCCATTTTGAAAGCCATTACTGTTGGCGCTGCCCCTATTACATCCTTTTCAAACCGTTCTGCACCGTATGTCCGGATATAGTCATCGGGATCTAGTCCACCTGGCATTTTTGCGATTCTAACGTAACACCCAGCTTCAATTAATTCGTCTGCCGCTCTTGTGGCAGCATTGATTCCAGCCTTATCTGAGTCATAACAAATGACCACGGATTCAGTTTGCCTTCGCAGCAGCTTCGCTTGATCTTTCGTTAAAGCCGTACCTAAACTTGCTACAACGTTTTGTACCCCATTTCCGTATGCTGTAATCACATCCACGTATCCTTCGAGAAGAATTGCTTGATCCTTCATACGGATGGCTGAGCGTGTGAGATGGAAGCCATACAGAAACTTTCCTTTATGAAAAAGCTTTGTCTCTGGACTATTCAAATACTTCGGTTCGCCTTCGCCAATTATTCTGCCACCGAAAGCTACTGGCCGACCTTTTGGGTCCCAAATCGGGAACATGATACGATTCCGAAAGCGGTCGAAGTACTTTCCATCGAATTCCCTTTTTGCAAGAAGTCCCGCATCAGCAACCTTTGGAAGTGGGTAATTTCTTTTTTGCAAATAGTTCGTTGCATAGTCCCATGAGTCAGGTGCGAAACCTAATTGAAACTGTTCAATCATCTCATCAGTGAAGCCTCGCTCATTCAAGTACTCACGAGCCTTTTTACCATCTGATGTCTTAACCATGCAGTGATTATATAATTTGGCTAGGAAATCATGTGCTTTATAAATCACATCGTTCTCCGATGATGATTTAGAACCAGCACTCTGGTTTTCATCGACTTCTGGAAGGTCAATACCAGCCTTTTGTCCAAGGGATTGAACAGCTTCTATAAAATTATATCCTTCAATTTCCATTAAGAAGGAAAATGCGTTACCGCCCGTTCCGCAACCAAAGCAGTGATAGATTTGTTTATCAGGGGCTACCGAAAATGAAGGTGTACTTTCTCCGTGAAAAGGACAAAGACCAAAGAAATTTCTTCCTTGCTTCTTCAGTTGTACATAATCGCTAATCACATCAACAATATCGGTGGATTTGCGAATCGCTTCAATTTTCTCTTCGGGGATTCTACCACTCATAGTTTATCACCAACAGATTCTATAATTTCGACACATAAAAATATTCTCCTTCATAATTCGACAAAAAATTTATTAATTCTTTTCGAAATTGGAGCCGATCATCACTTGTGAACTTCCGAGGACCTTTTGTGTGCTTACCTGATCTTCTACTTTTAGATGCAAGATAACGCGTATGTAGAAGAGTTGAGATGTTCTCTTCAGTGTATCTTTTCCCTCTTGGAGAAAGTACAAATACACCCTTTGGAAGCAGCAGGCTAGCAAGTCCATAATCCTGAGTGATCGCAAGGTCACCTTTTTTTGAATAGCGATGAATATAAAGATCTGCTTCTTCCTTCTCAGAGTCCACCATGACCCATTTCGCTTCACGGAATGTCGTGCTCATGTGAGCATACGAAGCTACAAATATGATGTCAACGTCTGTGAGTGCTGGCTGAAATGACATAATTTCTTCTTTAATTGGGACAGGACATGCATCTGCATCGACAAAAAGCGTCAGTTTCTTTTTCGTCATAATTCTCTATTCTACATCTCCCTGTGTTATCCTTCTTTTCACATTTATGTTTTAACTTTCAGAATTTTAGATATCACTTATTTAGATATCCTAATCATTCTAAAGAAAGCCATACTTTATGATTATAGACAAATTTTATTGACAATATTTGATTATATACTAAAATTATTAAATTGAACAGATATATGCCTAAAAAAATCCATCATCGTAGCATATTTTTGCATTCCGATGATGGAGTTAATATGAAGTTCGTGTTATTGAGCTAGTTTATGAAGGTACCAAAATCGAGGAATCAACAACTGAGCCTAAAATTAAGAGGTATGTTTGCCTTTATGTAAACTCAAAATTAAATTGGCCGTTTCTTCTACAGCTCGATTAGAAACATCGATTACCTGACAGTTCATTTTATTAATAATTGTATCAAAATATTTCAGTTCATCTTTAATACGAGACATGTTTGCATAGCTAGCTTCTGCGTTAAGACCCAGGGCAATTAATCGTTCTTTACGGATATTATTTAATTTTTCTGGACTGATTTTAAGGGCATAACATTTTCCTTCTGCAACATTGAATAGTTCTTCCGGTGGATCTACCTCAGGGACAATAGGAACATTCGCTACTTTTAGTCTTTTATGAGCAAGATATTGCGATAAAGGAGTTTTAGATGTTCGGGAAACACCGACTAATACAATATCGGCTAACGCGATACCCCGAGGGTCACGACCATCGTCATACTTGACTGCAAACTCAATCGCTTCTACTCTCCGAAAGTAATCCTCATCGAGTTTATGTACGAGCCCCGGTTCATTTCTCGGATCTTTTCCAATGACAGCCTTCATATGATCAATCATTGGACCGATAATATCTACTGCTTGTACGTTTTCTTTAGCAGCTACTTCCAAAAGAAATTCTCTCAGTTCAGGTACAACAAGGGTGAAGGCTACAATCGCCTTTGTTTCTTTCGCTAGCGTCATCACTTCATGTATTGTCGCTGTATCTTCTACATAAGGCACTCTGCGTACGTCAAAGTCAGTGGGATCAAACTGGCTTGTTGCAGCTTTCACAACTAGTTCTGCTGTTTCACCGACTGAATCTGATATGACATACACAATAGCGCGATTAGTTGGATTCGTCATATAGACCTCCTATGCTAAATGATTTCATCTTTCGCTAAATCTACTAGAGCTCTCGTGATATTTGTTTTGGTTATTCTGCCAATTACTTCAATGCCATCTTCATTTTCTTTTACGATGGGTAAAGCATCGATTTGCTTCTCAATTAGTTGATTGGCCACTTCAATTAACAGATCATCTCTAGCACAAACCGTGATATTTGGCATTCTTGTCATAATGATGGTTACAGGAATACTTTCTAGATTCTGTTTACCAAGAGCCGCTCTTAACAGATCTTTTCTAGATAAGACTCCAACGAGATGCGCTCGTTCATTTACAACAAAAAGGGTCCCAACATCCTCTAGAAACATCGAACATATCGCATCATATACGCTTGCATTCTCCTGAACGACAACTGGAATGGATTTATAATCATCAACTTTTATTTTCCTGATTTTTTCCGTAAGTAGTTGAGAACCGGTTTTCCCCGTATAAAAATACCCGACCCTCGGCCTAGCATCAAGGTAACCTGCCATTGTCAGAATTGCAAGGTCCGGCCTTAATGTTGCTCTAGTTAAACTAAGCTTATCAGCAATATGTTCTCCTGTAATCGGTCCTTCATTTTTCACAATCTGAAGAATAGTCTCTTGACGCTTATTAAGTTGGATATGAATCACCACCTTTTCCAAAATGTTATACTTTATTTTCATTATTATATACGATTATACCATCCTTAAGAAAGTACTCAGCATTATTTTAGAAATAACAGGTTAATGTTCACCATAAGAAAGAGAAATGATTCAATTAATAGCAGGTCTAGCATTCTTTAGCCGTCATCATAGTAAGCAAAATAAAAAAAGAGCCCACGAATTTTCTTCACTGGGCTTATTATTCAAGCTTAAAACGGTCTAATTGATCTAGAAACCGTTTTGATTTTAAGTATAATCCTGAATACGCTTCAAAATACAAGTTAAGTATCTGCCTAATTTCTTTTTTCGTTTCTTCCTTCAAAGAAATATTGCCTAACCTGCCAAGATCTAGATGAGCAAATAAATGCAATAATTCAGCTGTTCGCTTCATCATAGGGATATTGTATGGATCAACAGATAGACAGCGATGACATAGTAAGCCACCCTCATTAATGGAGAAATGAAATTTCCCTTCAGCTAATCCGCAATTCGCACAACGGTCAAGTTGTGGAGTGATACCAGCGATTCGAAGCATCTTTAACTCAAATATGAAAAGGACAACTTCAGGGTCTTTTTCTTCATCGAGAGCATGAAGTACTTGATGAAGCATCTCAAACAAGTAAGGATTTGGCTTTCCCTCTTCCGTTAACTTATCAACTAACTCTGCAGCATAAGCAGCATATGATGTTAAAAAGAGATCGTTGCGTATAGAACGAAAAGAATCTATAATTTCTCCCTGATTCAAACCTCCAAGGCCAGATGTATGTTGGAAAAGATATTGACCATAAACAAAAAGCTGAGAAATAGCAGAAAGACGGCTTTTTGGTTTTTTTGCGCCTCTTGCCATGACGCCAACCTTACCCGTCTCTCTTGTATAAAGCGTTACTATTTTATTTGTTTCACCATAGTCCACGGTTCGAATCACAATTCCTTCAACCTTCTTTAACAAGAACTTTCACCAACCGTTTCCTGTTAACATTCCAATAAAAGGTCAAGTGAGGCGAGTTACTTCTTCCACATCGACGAGAGAATCATATTCTTCATCATTCGGTGTTTCCATTTCTTTCAATAGAAGATAAGTATCGATGTTTCCTGTTTCACAAAATATTTTCCAGGTAAACTCTAACACTTTAGATCCCACCTTTCATTTTGTAAAAGCTTTTCTCTTACCTCTAGCTTGACCTGACACATACTCGTTTATGTGATGGAATATTTAACAAAATTTCTTTTAATAGTCATCTTCTCGATAACCGTAATCACGTAAAGATGAAGGTTTGTTGCGCCAGTCCTTCACAACTTTTACCCATATTTCCATAAACACACGAGAGCCGAGGAGCGCCTCAATATCTTGTCTTGCTCGCTTACCTACTTCTTTCAGCATCTTCCCTTGCTTTCCAATAATGATACCCTTCTGCGAAGAACGCTCAACGACAACAGTCACATGGATATCAATAACATCTGATCCTTCTCGTTTCACCATCTGTTCAGTTACGACAGTTACTGAATGGGGGATTTCTTCTCTTGTCAGATGGAGCACTTTCTCTCGAACAAGTTCTGCAACAATGAACCGTTCAGGATGATCCGTCACATGATCACTTGGATAGTACTGTGGACCTTCCTCAAGATAGTCAATTACTTGTTCAAGAAGCGTATTCACATTGTTTCCCTGCAAAGCAGAAATCGGTACAATTTCAGCGAAGGAGTACTTATCTTTATAGAAGTTAATCATTGGAAACAATTGCTCGGGATGAACCTGATCAATCTTATTAATAACAAGAAAGACAGGGCTTTCTACATTTTGAAGACGATCGATAATATACTGGTCGCCCGCACCATATCCTTCTTCAGCATTGATCACGAACAAAATTAAATCCACTTCATTTAATGAACTTTGAGCCATTTTAATCATAAAGTCGCCAAGCTTATGCTTGGGCTTATGGATACCAGGTGTATCGATAAAAACAACCTGTGCCTCATCTGTTGTATATACACCCTGTACCTTGTTTCGCGTTGTTTGAGCTTTATCACTCATGATTGCAATTTTTTGGCCAATAACTTCGTTTAGCAATGTGGATTTTCCAACGTTTGGTCTACCTACGATCGAAACAAACCCTGACTTAAAAACTTCTTTACTCATTCAAATCCTCCGGTGAAAATGCGCCAGGAAGCAACTCGCTGACGGTTAATTCGTGTATTTTTCCATCTAAGTTCGTTAATATAACTTTCATTTCAGGGTCACAAAGCTCTGAGATAACCTGTCTGCACGCACCACAAGGTGGAACAGGGCGCTTTGTATCTGCCACGACTGCAATAGCCTTATAGGTTTTATGTCCTTCAGAGTATGCTTTAAATAACGCAGTTCGCTCTGCACAATTGCACATACTGTAAGCAGCATTCTCAATGTTACAACCACCAAAAACGCTACCATCTTCTGAGAGTAGTGCTGCCCCTACCTTAAACTGTGAATAGGGAACGTAAGCCCTTTCCCTCGCTTTTTTAGCTTCTTCAATCAACATTTGCTTATCCATAATATATCCTCCTTATGACTGAAACAAGTGAGCAATCGGTTCGAAAAAGAGAAGGATACCGATTATAACTGAAATAATCGCAAAAAGAAAGACAGCTGCGGCAGACACATCTTTAGCAACTTTCGCTATAGGGTGTTCTTCTTCAGTTATTAAATCGATCGCCCTCTCAACTCCTGTGTTTAATGCTTCGAGACTTAACATGGTACCGATTACAGTTAATAATATTGTGATTTTAATAATAGATAGGTCGAGTAATACACCGGCTAATAGAACGCCCCCGCCAGCAATAAGATGAAATAGAAAATTTTGTTCATTCCGAATTAAATACCGAAACCCTTGTGATGCATATTGAAAGCTGTGTAAAAACCTCGACAGCCGTGACCGATTACCTCGTGAGTCCATATTGCTCCAATAGTACTTTTTGTTTTCCAAACATTTCTTTCTCATCTTCCTCTGTCATATGATCATACCCGAGTAGATGAAGGAAACCGTGCACCGTTAGAAATCCAAGTTCTCGCTCAAAGCTGTGTCCATATTCAGCAGCCTGATCTGCAATTTTCTGTACCGATATCACAATCTCACCAAGTAAATGAGGGATTTGATCACCGAAAATAATTGGTTCTTCCTCTTCCTCTTCATCATCAAGAGCAAATGATATCACATCTGTAGGCTGATCTTTCCCGCGATAATCTCGGTTAATTTCTTTGATACGGTTGTTGTCTACAAACATAATAGAAACTTCACTTCCTGGCTCTACTCCTTCTTCTCTACCAGCATGATTAACGAGTTCTTCAAGCAAGTGAAGCTGTTTATCAGTGATCGAATTTGTTTCATCATTAAAGTCAATTTTCAGTTTCATGATGTCACCTTCTTTTTAATTTCTGTTGGGTATTCGATTCGACTATGAAAAATACCATTTAATGTTTCGAGAATCGTTTTTGCTACAAGATCTAATTCTCTTAGTGATAGGTCACATTCGTCAAACTGCCCATCCTCTAATCGATCTGTAATGATTTTCCTAACAAGAGATTCAATTGTTGTCGGATTAGGCTTTGTCATTGATCTAACGGCTGCTTCAATACAATCTGCAATACCGACAACTGCCGCTTCTTTTGTTTGTGCCCTAGGACCTGAATAGCGAAATTCTGCTTCAGACACAGGCTGTTCTGCTTGCTCACTCGCTTTATAATAAAAGAATTTGAGAAGCGTTGTACCATGATGTTGTTCAGCTATATCAACAATTTCCTTGGGCAAACGATGCTTCCTTAACATTTCGGCGCCATCAGTAGCGTGAGAGATAATGATCGTTTTGCTTAACTGTGGTGATATTTTATCATGTGGATTTTCCATATTCATCTGGTTTTCAATAAAGAAATGTGGTCGTTTTGTCTTGCCTATATCATGGTAATAAGCCCCAACTCGAGCAAGAAGTCCATTCGCACCAATCGCTTCACATGCTGCTTCAGACAAATTCGCCACCATGACACTATGATGATAAGTACCCGGTGTTTCCACTAAAATTTTTCGCAATAGCGGATGATTAGGATTAGAAAGCTCAATTAAGCGCGTAGTTGAAATAATTCTGAAGCCCGCCTCAAAGAATGGCATTAAACCAAGCGTTAGCATCGAGGAAAGAAAGCCGGAAAGAAAGGCGAATACAAAATGATATGCAAGCTCCATTCCACTGTATTGTCCATTCTTTAACATTAATAATATAGCCACTGAGACGATGTTTATCAAAGATACTAGTAAACCGGCTTTCAAAATATTGGAGCGATGATTACGCTTTCCAAGAAAGAACACACCGGATAAAGAACTCATTAATACATAGAATCCAAGTGAAGCATTCATTGGCCCTGTGATTTCACCATTAAAAAACACGCCGGCACAGACGCCAAACAGCAAGCTTGAAGCAATTGCGAGCTGTTCATTGAACAACATTTTAATAAGCATAGAGCCGACCGCAGCAGGAACAATATAAGCAATCCCTGGAAGTTCTATTCCTTGTAGCAGACTAGATAATTTAAGCACTAAAAGTGTACTGAAGTTTATCAAAACGAGAATTAACAAATTTGTATTGGAAGTGCGTACGCGAGATTTTATATCTTGAAAGAAATAGGATAGGTATCCAGTTAACAGTATAACAAGAAGCGCAAGGCCTATATAGGGAACTGCATCGAAGCCATCATCAAGTAATCCGGCAAGACGAAGCTGTTCCATTACTTCTCGATTAATCATCGCTCCCTCTTCGACAATAATCTGTCCTTCACGAATCATAACCGGCTGTACCGCCTCTATCGCTTCCTGCCGACTTTGTTCAGTTTGCTCAGGATCGAGGAAAAAATTTGGAACGATACTTTGTTGAGCTACAGTAATCATAGCCTGCTTTTGATCATTCGGTAGAGAGGTAAGCGATAAACGATCCTCTACTTCACTCTTAGATTTCTCTAAATTGTCGATCGATACCCTTTCCGTCATAACTTCCATTACTTCAGATAGGGTTAGCTCTTTGATTAAGCTTACTTGAGATAATTCAGCTTCTAGTAAAGGAATGAGTGTTTCATCGGACAATTCATCAGCCATGGATACAGATAAAAGAGCTTTTAACTGCTTTAAGTTCTCATCAGTCGAAGCATCTTCCTTATCGCTTGTCTTCTTGACTTTCTCAATCCCAGAAAATAGATCATTAAGCTTATCAACTTGAGACTTTGAGACTTCGTCACGATAGACATATTTAGCATCAACCTGAGCTGCTTTTGATCGTTCATCTTCGGTTGCTGTTTTATTTTCAATTGTAATTGGCGAAGCAATATCGTGATCAGCACGAGAATAAAGAGAGACATCAAGTGATTCAGGGATAACGTTAGAAAGCATCGTCAAATACATGATGAGGGCTACTAGTCCATAAAGAGACCACTTCACCATTTTGATCCGTTCAATGTTACGGAGATTATCTTGAAGGATACGCTTAATCTTTGCAATCATATATTGCTTCACCTCACAAGTTCAGGCCTCTATTATTCTACTTCATATTTTATCAGAATTTCCTAATAAAAGTAGGAAATTCTTGTAATAAGTTCATTAATAGAGAAAAAGAAGACCCGTTTTCAAAACGGGTCTTCACATCCTTATTTAGTTTCATGCTCATAAGCATCAATGATTCTTTGAACAAGTGGATGACGCACTACATCAGTCTGTTGCAAGTAAATAAATGAAACATCTTTAACTCGTTTGAGAATCTTCTCTGCCGCCGCGAGTCCAGATTCTTTTCCTTTTGGAAGATCTATTTGAGTAATATCACCTGTGATAACCATTTTGGATCCAAAACCAAGTCGAGTCAGGAACATTTTCATTTGTTGAGATGTCGTATTTTGTGCTTCATCCAGGATGACGTAGCTATCATCGAGCGTTCGTCCCCTCATATAGGCGAGCGGAGCGATTTCAATTGTCCCTCGTTCTATTAATCGCGTCGTTTGTTCGACACCAAGAACGTCATGGAGCGCATCATATAAGGGACGTAAATACGGATCAACTTTTTCCTTTAGATCCCCTGGAAGGAATCCTAGGCTCTCCCCTGCTTCAACCGCTGGTCGGGTGAGGACAATTTTTTTGACCTGATTGTATTTCAAAGCAGCTACCGCCATCACGACAGCAAGATAGGTCTTACCAGTTCCTGCAGGCCCAATCCCAAATACCAGATCCGTTTTTTTCATTGCGGATACATAATGCCGCTGCCCAAGCGTTTTAACTTTAATGGGTTTACCTTTTGCATTCGTTGTGATCTCTTCTTGATAGAGCTCCAGAAGTTGATCCAGCATACCCTTTTGCACAAGCTGACACGCATAAACGACATCTCTTCCTGATATGCTTGCCCCGCGTTTTATAAGTGAATGAAGCGTATTTACGACGTCTCTCACCATCGAAATCGTCTCTTCATCACCTCGAACAGATATTCCTTCACCACGTGTAATAAGTGATACATTAAGTGCTTCTTCAATTATTTTTAAATGCTCATCACCTGGTCCAAATAAGGTTTGAGCTTCATTCGAATTCTCTAACTGCAATGTAAGATCAACATAACGTTCTGCCAATAGACCTCAATCTCCTTGAATAATTGGTATGTCTTTCCCAATTTCCTCAATCACTTCAAAGTGTATCTTTACGTTTACTTTACCATTCTCTACCTCTTGGTGCAAAATCTTTTCTTTTTTAATTTCTGCTTCCTTGGATGTTTCGCTCAATATGTCCTCTCTTGCAACAGATCGTGCCACATCAAGGGCTTCACTTTTCGTGTAGGTCCTTGTTACCTCTTTAATTTCAAGTCTCGTTTTTGTTTGAAATGAAACTGGAAGTTCCCACTTCAGAAATCGTAAATTTGTCTCATGGATGATCGTTTCAAACTTGTTGAATTCAGGTTTAACAAAACCCCAAATCGGTATGTGGAAACCAAACATTCCAATAGAATAAGCAGTCTGTCCTAATCCAGTATTGGTATCGAACTCTGAACTAAGTGGAATTGATACAGACGACACATACCAAGTTCTACCAAAAACTTCTCCTCTTGCAGGAACAAGCTGACTCTTGTCCTCTTTTCCAATAAAACCAGAGATAAGAAGTTGACCAGGTTTTACGTAGTCGTTCTCTTCCACCTGCGCTTGCCCTTCTTCAACGTACATCTTTGTAACAATGGCTTTTTTCTTTGCTACAATATGTCTAGGACTTGGAGTTAATTGCTTTTCGGGCAGTTGCTTTTGTACAACCTCAAAATGATATGTTGTGCCACTTCTTTTCACACCAACCCATGTAATCTCTTCTAGACTCTCCGTTATTTGACGCTGGAGCTCCTGATTTGAAGGAAGTTGAAAAATAAACTTCCCTCTCTTCACCCCAAGGTCAATTGCAACCTGCTTCAATTTATGTTCCACTTCAGGTGTCGCTCCATTCACAGTTACAGACCAGACCATATTAGAGAGAATAAAAATTAAAAGCAAACTGCTGATAGCGCCAGTGAGAAAGCCTCTTGAAT
This sequence comes from uncultured Bacillaceae bacterium, assembly GCA_963739655.1. Classification (GTDB taxonomy): domain Bacteria; phylum Bacillota; class Bacilli; order Bacillales; family Guptibacillaceae; genus Guptibacillus. The sequence continues at coordinate 622,487 of CAVUAW010000018.1, forward strand.
AGATAATCCTTTTAAGTAGAAACGGAAAACCTTTTCGTTCATGAATTCTTAATTTGCACCTTGTCCTTTTTAAATGAGGCCGAATTTTTCTTATATCTGCTATATAGAGTGAGAGAATGATGGTGTCCTTATCAACCCGCACAATATCCCAAATGGGTATTTTGTATTCAATACAGCGATTAATAAAAAGTTCTGAATAAGAACCAATGACTTTCACTCGAACGTATCCTGAAAAAATCTCTCGAATATACTCCTTCATAACAGCCCCCTGTATAGTTAGCCCCCGGCATCAATAAGGCCTTTAATTAGCTATCAGGTCTTTCAAGGTATGAAACATGTTCGATTTTTCCTTCAAGTAAAATTTCTTCTGGAAGAATCGTTTTTAGCATGAAATCTTTTCCTTGTATGAGAAGTTGCCCCTGTTTGAGCAATAGTCGGACTTCTTCATTAGAAAATTTCAAAACCCCTTGATGGTTCTCTATGTATATGTGAAGCTGACCAACCATCGTAATACGCGGTAGATCCATGACCGCATCTGCAGGAAGCTCTAATCTTCGGGTCAACCAATTTTTTAGATTGTGCTTCCACTTTGCCATGGATATCCCCCCTCTCCTCTCATCTTTATGAAAGAAACCAAAAAACTATCCCTGTTTCATAAAGATAAAGCTGATAAGAACCCCTTCAGTAGTCGAGTAGTTTGGAACAAAAAAACCCCTATAGATAAGTATGTGGAAACATTCCACTTACTTATCTATAGGGAATCAGTATGGCTGTAAAAATTAATCATTCAAATCGTAAGAGACACCTTTAACTAAATAGAAAATACTCTCGCCGATATTTGTGATGTGATCTGCATAACGTTCAATATATCTTGAAGTAAAAGCCATCTGCATTATATGCTGGATTTGTTCAGGATTATTAGCTGTCTCTTCTAATAATTCTCTCGTTACTTCCCCATACTTTTCGTCAATAATATCGTCATTCGTGGCCAATTCCTTAGCAAGCGTAATATCTTCTGTTTCAAAAGCTTTACGGGCAATGTCCACCATATTTAGTGCAATATTGGACATTTCTTTAATCTCAGGATTAACCGTAATATTATGATGAGCACCAAGACGTTTTGTTGATTTCGCAATATTTTTTGCATGATCTGCCATTCTTTCTAAATCAGCAGAAATTTTAATAGCAATGATCAAGCGGCGAAGATCAGTTGCTACGGGCTGTTGCTTTGCAATTAAAATCATTGCCGTTTCATTTATCACTTGCTCTTTCTGATTAAAAAAATGATCATTATCTATAATGGATTGGGCTACTTCGATATCCTTGTTAAAAAGAGCATCTACAGATTCCTTCAACACATTCTTAGTATCTTCAGCTAATTCATCAATTTTCACCTGTAATCCATTTAGTTCTTCTGTAAAAAAACGCCTTGTCGTCATTCCTAATTCCTCCTATTAACCGAATTTACCACTAATGTAATCTTCTGTGCGCTTATCTTTCGGATTCGAGAAAATCTTATCCGTTTTATCAAATTCTACTAGTTCACCATTTAAGAAGAAGGCTGTTTGATCTGAAATTCGCGAAGCTTGTTGCATGTTGTGGGTTACAACAATAATTGTATACTGATCCTTTAATTCGTGTATCAACTCTTCTACTTTAAGCGTAGAAATCGGATCAAGTGCTGATGTTGGCTCATCCATTAAAATAACATCTGGTTCAACAGCAAGGGCACGAGCAATGCAAATTCGCTGCTGCTGTCCACCTGAAAGACCAGTCGCACTTGTATGCAAACGATCCTTCACTTCATCCCAAATGGCGGCTTGCTTCAAACTTTTTTCGACGATTTCATCCAGTTTCTTCTTATTTCTAATTCCCTGAATTCGCGCTCCATATATGACGTTCTCATAAATAGATTTAGGAAACGGATTAGGGTGCTGAAATACCATACCGACGTTGGTTCTTAACTGTTCAGGTCGATAGTTCTCGAGAATGCTATTTCCATTATATTTTATTTTTCCCGACACCCTTACCTTGGGGATCATTTCTACCATGCGATTTAGCATTTTCAAAAATGTTGATTTCCCGCACCCTGATGGCCCAATAATCGCCGTTACTTCACGCTCAGGAATCTTCATATTCACTTCAAAAAGAGCCTGGTTATCTCCGTACCAGAGGTTTAAATTCTCTACCTCATAAGAATAATTCCCCATATGATTTCATTCCTTTACATATTCCTAAGAATTTTTTCTGCAGTTTACTTTATAGTCAATGCACTAGTTTAGTTGCATTCTTTTCAAAAATTAGAATAGCTATATATTCGCTATTTAACTGAATTTCCCTGTTAAGTATTCTTCAGTTCTTTGTTCTTTCGGATTCGTGAATAATTGAGAAGTCTCGCCGTACTCGATTAAATCTCCGTTGTACATAAACGTCGTGTAATCTGAAATTCTTGCGGCTTGCTCCATATTATGAGTCACAATCGCAATCGTATAATGTTGTTTTAATTCAATAATTAAATCTTCTACTTTGGCACTCGATATTGGATCCAGGGCTGATGTTGGCTCATCTAGCAGAAGAACTTGTGGCTTCAATGCAAGAGCTCTCGCAATACAAAGACGTTGTTGTTGACCACCAGAAAGTGAATGAGCAGAACTGTTCAATCGATTCTTGACCTCGTCCCATAAAGCCGCCTGTTTCAAAGCCGTTTCAACGATTCCTTCAATCTCACTCTTCTTCGTCCGATAAAATTTCAGTGCATGAGTAAGGTTCGTAATAATCGGTTTTGGAAAAGGATTTGGCTCCTGAAAAACCATACCTATTTCTTTTCTTAATGAGACAACATCTATTTTCTTATCTAAAAGGTTCACACCATCATACATAATTTCACCTTTGTAATGAGCAGTATCAATTTGGTCATTCATTCGATTGATTGTTCTCAACAAGGTCGATTTCCCACAACCTGAAGGTCCAATAAAAGCGGTCACTTTATTTCCTTCGATCGGCATAGTGACATTTTTAACTGCTTCTTTTTCACCATAATAAACACTTAAGTTTTTTATATCCATCAACGGTGAAGCTGAATTATTATTTTCATTTATCTTTTTATCCGCATAGCTTGCTTGCACGACACTTCAACTCCTATTTTTTACCGGATATTTTAGCGAATATGACTCCGCCGATAACTCTCGCTGATAAATTAAAGATTAATACAAAAATGATCAATACTGCAGCCGAACCGTTAGCGATTTCGAGAACATCGGGCATGATTCCCTGCGAATTAACTTTCCAAATATGAACAGACAGTGTTTCTGCCGAACGAAATGGATTAAGTGGAGAAGTAGAGTTAAATGGATTCCAGTTCGCAAAATTCAAGTTAGGTGTCGACAGACCGGCTGTAAACAATAACGCTGCTGCCTCACCGAATACACGTCCAGCTGATAGAATAACACCTGTCAAAATACCTGGAAATGCCGCAGGAACAAGAACTGTTTTAACAGTATGCCAGTGCGTAATCCCCAAAGCCAAACTCGCATTTTTCTGTTTAAGTGGAATAGAGCGAATCGAGTCCTCTGTAACACGTACAATAACTGGTAAATTAAAAACAGTTAACGCAAGAGCACCTGCGATAATAGAATAGCCTAAACCTAAATATTGTACAAAAACGAGTAAACCAAACATACCTACCACGATAGAAGGAAGTGAAGAAAGTACTTCTACACTCGTTCTAATTACATTCGTAATTTTACCCGGCTTAGAATATTCCGCTAAATAGATTCCACCAAGAACTCCAAGGGGAACCGAGAATATCATTGTCATCATCAGAATATAAAACGAGTTCCAGAGCTGGTTTTTAATTCCTCCACCTTCCTGGAAAGAACTTGAATTAGATGTTAGGAAAGACCAATCTATTTCAGCAAAACCATTTGTAAGAATATAGCCTAATAAATAAACCAATGTCGCTATCATAACAACAGCACAGAGAATGAATACTGAAGTCGCAATGTTATTAGTTATACGCCTGTTCATTTAAACTTTCCTCCTTGAGGATATGAAACGAATAATAATGATAAATACATAAGACATCACTAATAGGATTAATCCTAATGACCACAGTAAGTTATTGTGTAAACTTCCATAAGTCGTGTGTCCCATACTAAGTGTAATGATTGATGTTAAAGTTGCAGCTTGATCTGTAATAGATTCCGGTAATGCTTTTGAGTTACCGATAACCATCTGTACGGCTAACGCCTCACCAAACGCTCTCGCCATTCCAAGAACAACCGCAGTTGCAAGAGAAGGCATTGCTGCTGGAAGAATAACTTTATAGATTGTTTGCCATCTTGTAGCACCTAAACCGTAAGAAGCATCTTTGATATCCTGTGGGATAGATTTTAGTGCATCGGCAGAAATACTAGTAACAGTAGGTAAGATCATAACACCTACGACAATCATACCTGCTAATAAACTAAAGCCTATTCCACTGGAATGATCTCTAATTAATGGAACAATAACCGTTAATCCAATAAGTCCATAAACAACAGAAGGGATCCCAACTAATATTTCAATAACAGGTTGCAAAACTTTTTGGCCCCAGGTTTTAGCGATTTCTGTCATAAATATCGCACTACCGATACCAAGTGGTGCAGCAAATAATGCAGCAAGGAACGTTACTGAAAATGAACCAAAAATAAACGGAAATGCTCCGTAAGAAACGTCACCTTCACCGGAAGGACTCCATGTAAGACCCGTTAAAAACTCCCCAACATTTACACCGTTTACGATAAATGATTGCAATCCTTTAACGGTAAGAAATAATGTAATTGCGATTGTTGCAACAATGATTAAAGCAGCACAAGAATAGACAACAACTTTCCCTCTTAACTCATTTCTTTTTACTGATCCATTTTTGCTCTTTATCAGTCGATGAGTTGAGCTGGAGGTTGAAGAATGATTTGCATTTGACATAGCTATCCTCCTAAGTATCATGGGAAACGGGCTGACCCCACCGCTGGAAATTTTTAAAAATTCCCAGTAGTAAAGAGTCAACCCTAATAAAGTTTCCTATTTATATCACTTTAATTGAATTACTTATCTGATTGATTACCTTCAGCGTCTCGTTCAACTTTCATTTCGCTTGCAGCGATGTATCCTTGATCAGGTACAAGAGAAGTTTGAATTTCGTCGCTCATCATGTAATCAAGAAATGCTTTTTCAAGGCCTTCAGCCTCACCTTTTGTATACATGTGCTCGTAAGCCCAGATTGGGAACTCACCAGTTTTTACATTCTCATCAGTTGCTTCTACACCATCGATAGCCATCTTTTTCACATTTGAGTCTGAGCTGTCATCGAAGTAAGAGAAAGCAAGGTAGCCTACAGCTCCTGAAGTATCGTTAACAATCTTTTTTACTGTATTAGAAGAATCTTCTGTAATCCCTTCAGCCGGAGTAGCACCATCAAGACCAAATTCGTTGAATGTTGCACGAGTACCAGAACCATCAGGACGGTTTACAAGTGTGATTTCCACATCGTCACCACCAACTTCTTTCCAGTTAGTGACTTCACCAGTGAAAACTTTGATAAGATCTTCTTTAGAAAGGTCAGTAACGCCAGCATCAGCATTAACTGCTGCAGTCATACCAACAACTGCTACTTTATGGTCAGTAAGTTCACTTGCTTCAATACCTTCTTTTGATTCAGCGAAGTAGTCTGCATTACCGATATCGAAATTACCAGCTGCAACTTCAGAAAGGCCTGTTCCACTACCGCCACCCTGAACGTCGATTTGAGCATCTGGGTTATTTTGTTGAAATTGTTCAACTGCTGCTGCTGCTAGTGGTTGGAGTGCACTTGATCCACCTACAACGATTGATCCTGATGCTGCATCTGATGAACCTTCTCCGCCACCGTTACCATTAGATGAATTAGAAGAATTTTCATTTCCGCCGCCACAAGCAGCAAGTACTCCCATTACTAGAACGAAAGTAAACATAATTGCTAAGCTCTTGAACCTTTTCATTTCTTTGTACCCCCATTTATTCTGAAATTATTATCAGCTGGCTTGACCAACTCACAAATACTATACTAACTGAAGAGTTTTAACTCTATATGAACCGAATGTTAAGGTTTTGTAAATTGGCGGATTTTGTAGTTTAAAATAGCAATTTGTCTATTTACAACCATCAAGCATCGGAGCATAGCACTCTCAGTTCATTGATTATATTGTGCGCATATATCGGTCAACTAACCATAATTTATCGTTTTATTTCCAACCATGAATTACCTTCTAAATCAATTCATGTTTAATCTATAAAAAAACAGGTTGTAAAGGGATCCTTTACAACCTGTTTTTAATAACTTCCTATTACTTCCTTGGATATCTCGCAATATTATTGAACGAATGTGGCTTTTTAGACCTGGGTGGACCCAGAATTTCAGACCATAGCACACCATTTCTTACGTCTCGTTTATTCAATGATAATCTTTTATGTTTCTTGTAAGTTTGTTTTTGAACCGGCCTCTGGACTTTTAGTTCATACTGAGGATCATCCCGATCTGATATTCGCTCTAGAGCTTCTTGATACGCACTAACCGTATCTGACTTGCTATCATAGGTTTCTTCTCCACTTCGTTTAGTAGATCTAGTGGATTCCGACCTCTTTTGATTTCCTTGTGCTGATGGCCGACCAGATTGCCGGGGTTTCTGAGTTTGGTCCTCCTCGTTTCCCATTCGTTTAAAGAAACTAACAATTCCTCCGATCGCAATAATAACAAAAAATATATTGTTGAGGAGCAAGTCAATGAGATTATCCAATACCTTCACCACCCCTGCAAAAATTACTTAACAAATTAACGATCATCCTCGTCTTCTTCCTGATCAGGCTTACCAAGCATGTCTCGCATGTCTGTATCTGCCTCGATATTCTTAAGATTCATATAGTCCATGACACCAATGTTTCCTGAACGTAGCGCTTCGGCCATCGCCATAGGTACTTCAGCTTCAGCTTCTACTACTTTCGCTCTCATTTCTTCAACGCGAGCACGCATTTCTTGTTCTTGAGCGACAGCCATCGCGCGGCGCTCTTCAGCTTTTGCCTGTGCAATGTTTTTATCCGCTTCTGCCTGGTCAGTTTGGAGAACAGCACCGATGTTTTTACCGATATCAATATCTGCGATATCAATCGAGAGAATTTCAAATGCCGTACCTGCGTCGAGTCCTTTCGAAAGAACCGTTTGTGAAATCATATCGGGATTTTCCAATACTTTTTTATGATTTTGTGAAGAACCTATCGTACTTACAATCCCTTCGCCTACACGAGCGATAACAGTATCTTCCCCTGCTCCCCCGACTAGACGGTCGATATTAGCACGGACCGTAATTCTAGCCTTCGCTTTTACTTCAATTCCGTCCATCGCAACACCGGCAATGAATGGTGTTTCAATAACTTTAGGGTTAACGCTCATTTGCACAGCATCAAGTACATCTCGTCCTGCAAGGTCGATCGCCGCACATCGCTCAAAACTAAGCTCGATATTTGCACGATGAGCTGCAATGAGCGCATTAACGACACGGTCTACATTACCACCAGCAAGATAATGACTTTCTAACTGATTTGTATTCAATTCAAGACCCGCCTTTACAGCTTTAATCAACGGATTGATCACACGTGAAGGGATTACACGACGTAGCCTCATTCCAACAAGATTAAAAATACTTACTCGAACACCAGCAGCAAGTGCTGAAATCCAGAGCATTACAGGTACGAATGTGAATAGAATGGCAAGCCCAATAATCACTAATCCAACTATCACTAACAATCCCAGCGTTCCAGTATCCATAATTTCCTCCTTATTTATATCTTATTATTTTGCTCTTACAACCACTCTTGAACCATTTGTTTTTACAATTTTCACCTCAGACCCTGAAGATAAATATCCACCTTCAGTAACAACATCAAGGCGTTCATCTCCGAAATCTGCAATTCCAGATGGACGAAGAGGCGTAACGGCTATTCCTTCTAAACCAACAAGTTCATTGCGTGTGGCATTTGAGATATAGCCTTGATCAGATTTAGTAGAATCAGAAAGAATAATCTTCTTAAAAAATCCTCTGTAACCAAAGATTCTAATAAACAGATAGGAGCCACCTACTGTAACTGCTACGGCTATAAGAACAGCGAGAAGCACGTATTGCATAGACTGTCCGGAAGCTAGAACAATACTCGCAACCACCCCTACTGCTCCGAGTACTCCAAATAGACCGAATCCTGGGATAAAAACTTCCACTATGATAAGCACAACGCCAATAACTAAAAGGAGCAAAGACTCCCAGCCAGCAAATCCTGCAATCATATGGCCGAAGAAAAATAATAGTAATGCCCCCGCACCCATGAAACCAGGCACACCAAATCCCGGAGAATAAAGTTCCAACACCAACCCAAGGCTACCAATTGATAATAAAATTGGTATGATAATTGGATTTGTTACAAAGCGAGCGATTCTCTCAGCAATGCTTACCTCCGCATCACTGACTTTTGCATCTTCAAGATCCAAAACACTCAGGAGTTCTGTGCGGTCTTCAGCAATTCCTTCAGCGTATCCCACCTTAACCGCTTCCTGATCGTTAAGCGTTAACAATTCACCTTTGGGTGCATTGTATTTAGGGAGATCTACGTCAGGATCCGCCATTGCAAGTGCGTATTTTGGATCGCGATCATTTAATTCTGCTGCGGACTTCATCGCAGCGTGCCAGAACGACTCAGCTTTTTTACCAGCAGTGTTTCCTGACTGATTAATAATCGCAGCTGACCCCATTAGTGCACCAGGCTCCATAATAATCTGGTCTGCATTCAGAGCAATATATGCACCAGCAGATAGAGCTCGATCTGATACATAGGCCGTTATCGGAACCTCAGAGCTCTTAATAATCTTTGCTATATTATCTGCTGCATTTACTGCTCCACCTGGAGTATCAATTTCTAATACGATATGGTCAGCGCCTTGATCCTCAGCATCCTGAATGGATCTTTTTAAAAATGCTTCTAATCCACGTTCTACTTCTTGCTCTACAGGTATAAAGGATACTAACTTTCCCTGTCCTGCACTCGAAGCATCTTTTCCTATAAACGGAAGAAATACCATCATCAAACAGATAGACACCAAAAGTTTGATCGTGTTTCTTCTGATCTCGACCCCTCCCTCCAGCTTCATATCTTTACGAATGAGACCATGATGAGGTTTCATTTTATATAGATGAATTAATTTTAGTATGACAAATTACTTACTAAAATACTAGTATGTAGCTGTTTATGTAATCAAATGAATCTTGAACCAATTATTTTGATACCATTACGGTGTTTAAATAGAAGGCTATGTTAATGAATTGTTTTGATTTTTGGCTCATTTACATTAAAAATCGAGAAATCAACAATATAAGCTAATATAGCCAAATAGAAAAACACGTCCTGTTTCAACAGGACGTGTTTGCGCTTGATCATATTTATCCCACACTTAAGATACAGTGAGACCATTGCTCCCGTGTTAGAAGAAGTAAAATGGGACCAGCTGCTCCTTAAGGTCTGATTGGTTCAACTGTTCACCACTAGAAGATAAAATATCCAATCATGATGAAAGCATCACTTTTATGATAAGTTCTTTTGTACAATACGATTAACAAGACCGCCGTCTGCTTTGCCTTTTACACGAGGCATAAGCGCACCCATTACCTTGCCCATTTCTTTCTTTGAAGAAGCACCAGTTTCAGAAATTACTTCCTGAACAATTTGTTCCACTTCCTCTTCAGAGAGTTGTTTCGGCAGGTAGACAGATAATATCGACAGTTCTTCATCGAGATTCTGTACAAGATCACTTCGGCCAGCTTTTTCAAATTCAAGGAGGGAGTCTTTGCGTTGCTTGACTTCGCGAGTGAGAACGGTAAGTTCTTCCTCTTCAGTTAAATCATGACCCAACTTAATGGATTCATTCTGAATTGAAGATTTAACCATCCGAATAACAGATAGTTTGTTTTTTTCTTTGTTCTTCATCGCTACTTTCATATCTGCTGTTAAACGGTCATTTAGACTCACTGACCTAACACCCTCTCTTAGAACTTACGCTTTTTCCTTGCTGCCTCAGATTTCTTTTTACGCTTAACACTTGGCTTTTCATAGTGCTTGCGCTTCTTTACTTCAGCCATAGTGCCTTCTTTAGAAACCGTTCTCTTGAAGCGACGAAGAGCATCATCGATCGACTCGTTCTTACGCACGCGAGTTTCCGCCATCTCTATCCCTCCCTCCAAAACATAGACAATCATAACACATGACTTTCTAACAAAGACATGTCACCTGCAATTATAATACATCACGTCCCTTTTATCAACATTTCTTTCGTGAATTTAATTTCACTATAAATAACAAGCATGTACATACTCTTGAGTCCATAAACTTTCTATGGAAAGGGGTTGCCCAGCAGAATGAATCCATACATTGTTTCATTCATCGTTTTCATAAGTATTTTTTTATTTGGGATGGCCGTCCTTCGTATCGGTTTAAAGTCACTCTCAACTACAAGGATGCAGAAGCTTCTTTATCATGCTTCTTCTACACCAATTCGTGGACTAGTGACTGGAATACTAGTAACCGCACTCTTACAGAGCAGCTCTGCAGTCATGGTTATTACCATTGGATTAATTACAGCCCGCTTACTTACGTTTAGACAATCCATTGGAATTATTCTTGGGGCAAATATCGGCACAACCGTCACAGCTGAACTGATGACATTAAATCCAGACCAGTTCACCATCCCGCTATTGATAGTAGGGTTTTTATTGCTACAGCTAAAAAACCCATATGTTTTTAGTACGGGGACAGTACTTTTCGGTCTTGGTTGTATTTTTGTAGCGATGCATGGCCTTGAAGCAATGGCCGGTCCACTTTCAACTCTTACATTTTTTGATCACATTATCACTGAAACGAATTCCAACCTTTTTTATGGGATTGGCATCGGTACGATACTTACAGCAGTCATTCAATCAAGTACCGCTACCACAGGAATTACAATGAGCTTCATTAATCAGGATTTGCTTACACTCCCCTCCGCTATTGCTATTCTGTATGGTTCAAATATCGGCACATGTATTACCGCATTGATCGCAAGTATTGCAAGTAGTCGTGAAGCAAAACTAGCGGCATATGCTCATGTCTGGATCAATATAATCGGAGTAGTTTTGTTTTTCCCGATGATCGAATTTTTCGGAAGAATGGCGGCATTCGTCACAACCCTCCCAGACGTCCAACTTGCACATGTATCAATCTTATTCAACGTATTATCTTCTCTTTTGTTCCTTCCTTTAACCGGAATACTCGCATTTGCTATTGAAAAAATACACATGAAAAAAATCCAAGCATAAAAACAACCGCCTCCGTATTAGAGAAGCGGTTGTTTCATCATCTTAATAGTCTGTGTCAGCTGTTTCACCTTGTACAATTTTCACTCCAGCACTCGCACCGATACGCGTTGCTCCAGCATCAATCATAGCCTTCGAACCTTCAAGGTCGCGAACACCACCAGAAGCTTTCACCCCAATGTTAGGTCCCACAGTTTTTCTCATCAACTTAATATCTTCAACTGTAGCCCCACCAGTTGAGAAGCCAGTCGATGTTTTCACATAGTCAGCGCCAGCTTTCACAGAAAGCTCACATGCTCGTGTCTTCTCTTCATCTGTCAAAAGGCAAGTTTCAATAATAACTTTTACAAGAGCTTTGCCTTTTGCAGCTTCAACGACAGCTTTGATATCTTGCTCAACATGATTATTATCACCGTCTTTTAGCGCACCAATGTTAATAACCATATCAACTTCAGTTGCACCCTTTTCAATCGCATCATTTGTTTCAAATGCTTTTGTTTCCGTTGTTACTGCTCCAAGTGGGAAGCCGATGACTGTACATACCTTTGCTTCAGCACCCTGTAGTTTTTCGGCTGCAAGTGAAACCCATGTAGGATTAACGCAGACAGAAGCAAAATTAAATTCTCTTGCCTCTTCACAAAGTTTTTCAATTTGCTCACGACTTGTATCTGGCTTAAGTGCTGTATGATCAATCATGCTCGCTAGTTCTTTGTTCATTTTATTCATCCTTTCAATTCTTTATTAAATTTTTCAAATGTATATGTCCATAAAGTTGTTAACTAAAATGAAGCAACTGCCGTAGTAGGTTCATCCTCATTCATCACCCGGACAAACTGTCCCTCGTTATAAGGATAACCAGCTTTCGTAATTTTCACCTTCACAATACGACCAACCATTGCTTCAGATGCTTCGAAAATCACTTTCATGTAGTTAGCTGTATATCCTACATATAGTTCGGAGCCTGGTGCATCCTTGTATTTTTCCTCAGGAATGACTTCAAGAACCTCTCCTTCATAATGAGAAGCATATTCTTTGGCCAATTGATTCGATAGTTCAATTAGGTGATGGACACGCTTGTTTTTCACTTCATCATCCACCTGATCGTCCATACGGGCAGCAGGTGTGCCAGTACGTTTTGAAAAAGGAAAGACGTGAAGTTCAGAGAATTTATATTTTGCTATAAAGTCATAAGTCTCCTGAAATTCTTCTTCTGTTTCACCAGGGAATCCGACGATAACGTCTGAAGTTATAGCTAGGCCAGGAAGCGCTTCTTTTAATCGCTCAAGACGCTCTCCAAACATTTCCATCGTATACTTTCTTCTCATACGCTGAAGCACTGTATTTGATCCAGATTGAAGTGGAATATGAAGATGTGGGACTACTTTATCTGATTGATTCAACACTTCGATAACTTCATCTGTAACCTGACTTGCCTCGATGGAAGAAATACGAATACGCTTCAGACCCGTCACTTTAGAATCCAAATCACGAAGAAGCTGGGCAAAGTTATAGTCCTTTAGGTCCTCTCCATAACCAGCTGTATGGATACCCGTTAGTACGATTTCTTTATATCCTGCATCAACAAGTTGCTGGGCTTGTGTAATGACAGCTTCTGGTTCACGAGATCTTAGAAGCCCTCTTGCCCATGGAATAATACAGAATGTACAGAAATTGTTACATCCTTCTTGAATTTTCAGTGATGCACGAGTCCGATCTGTAAAGGCTGGAACTTCAAGCTCTTCATAAACGCGTGCTTTCATAATATTTCCAACGCCGTTGACAGGCTCTCTTTCTCGTTTGTACTGTTCGATATAGTCAAGCATCTTCACACGGTCTTGTGTTCCAACAACAACATCTACACCAGGAATCGCCATTATTTCAGCAGGTGATGTTTGAGCATAACAGCCTGTTACACAAATAACAGCATCAGGATTTTTTCGAATTGCACGACGAATGACCTGTCTACTTTTCTTATCACCTGTATTCGTCACTGTGCACGTATTAATTACATATACATCAGATGCATGATCGAACTCGACACGCTCATAATCATGCTCTTTAAACAACTGCCATATCGCTTCCGTTTCGTAATGGTTCACCTTACAACCTAATGTGTGGAAAGCAACTGAAGGCATATAATCACCTCATTAATTCAAAATGATAAGAAATTGCTGCCAGTACATACATGGCAGCCGTTTCCGTTCGTAAAATTCTCGGGCCAAGACCACATGAAGAAAAACCAGCATCCATAAGGTTGCCTACTTCTTTCTCTGAAAGTCCACCCTCTGGTCCAAATACAATTATGATGCGATCATTCTCGTTTGCCTCGTGAAGCGTTTGAACTAGCGCGGCAGACTCTCCTGCTCTCGCTTCTTCTTCATAAGCAATTAATTTATGGTCATAAGACTCACTTAGTTCGATAAGTGTAGAAATAGAATGGGGCATCTCAATATAAGGAATCGTTGTACGATGAGATTGTTCTGCTGCTTCTTTTGCAATTCTTTTAAGCCTCTGAAGCTTTTTTGCGCTTTTTTGCTCATCCCATTTTACAACAGAACGCTCTGCTTTAAAAGGTATAAACTGATCTGCACCAAGTTCTGTTCCTTTTTGAACAACAGTTTCGAGTTTGTCGCCCTTTGGCAACCCCTGCACGATTGTAACATGAACGGGCATTTTCTTCTGCTCATTCAGCCACTCTTCAGGTATAGCCTTAACGAAATCAGATTCTATGTCATCAATGCGGCAAAGAGCTGATTTTCCATCCTCTGTACAACAAATGATGCGGTCTCCTGTCGTCATTCTCATAACTCTGGAGATGTGTTTCACATCTTCACCTTCGATGATCACATGCTTTTCATCAAAACTGGATGGAGGAATAAAGTATCGTTGCATCAGAATACCTCCTTATGCGTGGGGCTTTCTAGCAATAAATGCAACCCAATCTTCCATTTGAAGTGTCTCTTCAATTTCAAGACCTTGCTCTATAATGGACTGCTTTACTTCCTGTTTTTTTGCCGTAATAATACCAGAAGTAATGAAAGCACCTCCTGGCTTCAAAACACGAGCAACATCATCAGTGAAACGGATAATAATTTCTGAAAGAAGATTAGCTACTATGACATCGTAGGTCTCTTCAACACCTTCAAGAAGATTATTCTGGCTCACATTGATTTTGTGATTTACTTTATTTAACTTGGTGTTGAGAGAAGCACTTTTCACAGCTATTTCATCCAGATCAAGAGCATCGACCGAATCAGCACCAAGACTGGCAGCTGCAATACTTAACACCCCTGATCCAGTGCCAACATCAATCACTCGCTGTCCAGGCTCTATAATTTTCTCAAGTGCTTGTACACATAATACGGTTGTAGGATGTGTACCCGTTCCAAATGCCATACCGGGATCAAGCTCAATGATAATCTCATCCGTAGTAACAGGCTTATACTCTTCCCAAGTTGGCGTAATGGTAATACGTTCAGATATTTTCACAGGCTTATAGTATTTCTTCCATGCTGTGGCCCATTCTTCTTCATTTACTTCACTTATTTGTACGGTGTTATGTCCTAAATCAATATCATAGACGAGTAGTCCATTAATTGCTTCTTTAATTTGTTCAACCGTTTCACCAAGAAAACTATTCACAGGTATGTATGCTTTAAGCACAACGCCTTCCTCAGGATAATCATCTGGATTTAGCTGATAAACCTCTCCGAAAGTAGTATCCCATGCTTTCACAAGATCCATCGGGTCTTCAATAACTACCCCACTGGCACCCGCTTCATGCAGAATGTTCGATACCGCTTCAATCGCCTCATTTGTTGTATGAATGCTTATTTCAGACCATTTCATTCATTGCCCACTCCTCTTTGGATCCTTTTTTTCGGAAAGGAAACAGGCAGGCCCCATCTTAAGGCCTGCAATCTGTTACCAGCTTTCACCTAAATTATTCTCCTTTAAACGCCTTTTTCACTTTAGAGAAAAAGTTCTCATGCTGTTCATCAGGCACTTGGCCGGAGATTTCACTAAATTCACGAAGAAGATCTTTTTGACGTTCAGTCAAATGCTTCGGTGTAATCACTTGAATTTTAACATGCTGATCTCCCTGGCCATATCCTCTAACATTTTGAATCCCTTTGCCTTTTAAGCGGAAATTCGTTCCACTTTGTGTACCAGCAGGGACTTTAAGCTTCACTTTACCATGTAAAGTAGGTACTTCAATCTCGTCCCCTAATCCCGCTTGAGAGAAAGTAATCGGCATCTGACATAATACATCATCGCCACTGCGTTCATAGAAATCATGTGACTTGACATATACGACTACAAATAGGTCTCCTGGAGGTCCACCGTTGACACCGGCTTCTCCTTTACCTGAAATACGAATTTGTTGACCTTCGTCAATTCCAGCTGGAAGCTTCACGTGAATCTTCTTCTTCACTTCAACTTTGCCTTTGCCTCGGCACGTCTTACATTTGTCTTTAATCAGTTTTCCTGTACCTTCACAGTGATGACAAACCCGACGGTTCACAACACGACCAAACGGCGTATTCTGTTCAACGTTCAATTGACCAGCCCCACCACAGTGTGGACAAGTTTCTGGTGACGTTCCTGGCTTTGCACCAGATCCATCACAAGTTGAACATTCTTCTTCTTTCGGAATGAAGATATCCGTTTCTTTACCAAACGCCGCCTCTTCAAATGTAAGTTCCATAGAATATTGAAGGTCAGCACCCTGTCTTGGCGCGTTTGGATTACGGCGACCACCGCCGCCAAAGAACATATCAAAAATATCGCCAAATCCGCCAAAGTCAGCGCCACCGCCGCCAAACCCTTGATTCGGATCTGTGTGCCCAAACTGATCGTACTGAGCTTTTTTCTGAGAGTCACTTAAGACTTCATACGCTTCTGTTACTTCTTTAAATTTCTCATCCGCACCCGGTTCCTGATTGATATCCGGATGGTATTGTTTAGCAAGCTTTCGATAAGCCTTTTTCATTTCGGCTTCAGAAGCATCTCTGCTAACGCCTAATACTTCATAATAATCTCGTTTACTCATCGCATTCACTCCCGATTCTCTTCACATAACGTTTATCATATCATTGAGTTTATACGCTCTGCAATACTATATCGTTAGCACCAGTGAACGTTGAACAGCAAACTATGGAAACATTCCATTTTTCTTACACTTATTCCCAAAAAAAGGTTGGATAATTAGAAAGGATAGTAAGATCGATTTTGATTATTAATTATGATTATTCAACCTTATATACCTATGTTCACTCAGCTTTTAGATTAAAATTTTTATACAAACGAAAAAAGTCAAAGCCAAGATACGCCTGACTTTGACTTTTTTTCGTATCATATTCTTACTTTTTGTCTTCGTCTACCTCTTCGTATTCAGCGTCAACAACGTTGTCATCTGCTTGTTCCGCTTCGCCTTCTTCACCAGCTTGAGCTTGTTGAGCTTGAGCAGCCTGCTCATAGACTTTCATTGAAAGAGCTTGAACGATTTCTTGAAGCTCATCTTTCGCAGTGCGAATCGCTTCGATGTCATCACTCTCAAGAGCTGCCTTCACCTTATCTTTTGCTTCGTTAGCTTTCGTAACTTCTTCTTCCTCTACCTGACCTTCAAGGTCTTTTAGAGTTTTCTCAGTAGTAAATACTAGCTGATCTGCTTCGTTACGAGTTTCGACTTCTTCACGACGCTTTTTATCTTCTTCTGCGTTCGCTTCAGCGTCTTTTACCATGTTTTCAATTTCATCATCCGAAAGACCGCTGGAAGATTTAATTGTAATAGATTGCTCTTTGTTCGTACCAAGATCTTTCGCACGAACGTTTACAATACCGTTCTTATCGATATCAAATGATACTTCGATTTGTGGCGTTCCTCTTGGAGCTGGAGGAATATCCGTTAGCTGGAAACGACCAAGTGTCTTGTTGTACTGAGCCATTTCACGTTCACCCTGAAGCACGTGGATGTCCACTGAAGGCTGGTTATCAGCCGCAGTTGAGAACGTCTGTGACTTACTTGTCGGGATTGTTGTGTTACGTTCAATCAGCTTTGTAAATACGCCACCCATCGTTTCGATACCAAGAGATAGTGGAGTTACGTCAAGAAGTACAACGTCCTTCACATCACCAGTAATAACACCTGCTTGAATAGCTGCACCAAGAGCTACAACTTCATCCGGGTTCACGCCTTTATGCGGATCTTGTCCAGTTTCTTTCTTAATCGCACTCTGTACAGCAGGGATACGAGTAGACCCACCAACAAGGATAACTTTGTCGAGATCAGATGGTGACATACCAGCATCTTTAAGAGCCTGACGAGTAGGTCCCATTGTGCGTTCTACAAGGTTTGCTGAAAGTTCTTCGAATTTAGCACGAGTTAAGTTAAGCTCAAGGTGTTTAGGTCCTGAAGCATCAGCTGTGATAAACGGAAGAGAAATTTGAGTTTGAGCTACACCTGAAAGATCCTTCTTCGCTTTTTCAGCAGCATCTTTCAATCGTTGAAGTGCCATTTTATCTTGACCAAGATCAACGCCAGTGTCTTTCTTAAATTCAGCCACAAGGTGATCAATGATAACCTGGTCAAAATCGTCACCGCCAAGACGGTTGTCACCTGCAGTAGACTTAACTTCAAATACGCCTCCACCAAGTTCAAGGATGGATACGTCGAACGTACCTCCACCAAGGTCAAATACAAGGATGGTTTGGTCTTCATCTTCTTTATCAAGGCCATATGCAAGTGCTGCTGCTGTCGGTTCGTTCACAATACGCTCAACTTCTAGTCCAGCAATTTTACCTGCGTCTTTTGTAGCTTGACGCTCAGCATCGTTAAAGTAAGCAGGTACTGTAATAACTGCTTTCTCAACACCTTCGCCAAGATAGTCTTCTGCATAAGACTTCAATTTTTGAAGAATGATTGCAGAAATTTCTTGAGGTGAGAATGAACTACCTTCAACATCCACCTTATGATCTGTACCCATGTGACGCTTGATTGATTGAATCGTGTTAGGGTTCGTAATTGCTTGACGCTTCGCAACCTCACCTACTAGACGTTCTTCATCTTTAAACGCAACGACAGATGGCGTCGTACGACTACCTTCTGGGTTAGGGATAACGGTAGCTTCTCCGCCTTCCATTACTGCAATACAAGAATTTGTTGTACCAAGATCAATACCAATAACTTTACTCATTACATTCTACCTCCTATTTCTTAATATGTAGTTATGAGCTTACTTTCACCATTGCTGGTCGAAGGACACGATCGTTTAATTGATAGCCTTTTTGCAAGACCTCTACAATCACATCTGAGTCATGTTCCTCTGATTCAACCTGCATAACTGCCTGATGGTGATGAGGGTTGAATGCCTCACCCACAGTGCCGATTTCCTCAACACCTTCATTTTCTAGTGCTTCCTTCAACTGACGATACACCATTTCCATTCCAGTAAGCAATGACGTTACTTGTTCATTATCACTTTGAACAGCTAGCGCTCGTTCAAAATTATCGATTGCTGGAAGTAAACCTTCAGCTAATTTCTGGGAACGATATTTTGCATCTGCACTGCGTTCTTCTCGCGTTCTACGGCGGAAGTTATCGTATTCAGCCTGTGTACGCATATATTTATCCTCAAGCTCGTCCACTTGCTGTCGCAAGTTCTCGAGCTCATCATTTTCATTGGTTTCAGATACTTCAATCACTTCAGGTTCATCATTCTCTTCAGCATTCTGCTCAAGATTCTCTTCCTCTTCAGTTAGAAGTTCTTCTTCCTCTTGATGACTGTTTTGCTTTTCCACGAATTTCACCTCCCTAACGAAATATATCAAAATTTCATCTTATATTGCTAGTTCAATGGATAATAAAAAGAGTCGAAAATGTTTCGACAATCATTTCATCACTTTTTTGAAAATCCTCTCATAGAAAAGAATGGAAGAATTAATTCCTCCAACCTTATTCACTATTACCAATTCACCAGTGTTTGAAACTTTTATATCGATCGGTAAGCGTTCGAGTAAGATCACTTGCTAGAAAACCAAGGATACTCATAGAGCGATGATACTCCATTCTAGTCGGTCCCAGCAATGCAATGGATCCCATGCGCTTGCCTTCTATGAAGTAGTCTGCAGTAACGATACTACAATGCTGCATCGCTTCGAGATCATTCTCTTGACCAATCTTCACCTCAATGCCATTCTTCTCAGGTCGAAGTACATTATACATCACATCATCCTGTTCAAAGGTATTTAGCAACAGCCTAACTTTATCAATATCTTTAAATTCTGGCTGGGTGAGAATATTGGTTTTGCCGCCGTAATACACTTTTTCTGCATTGGTATAGAGAAAAAGATTCTCAAGCATAGTATTAACCTGATTATAATTTTCAATATGTTTCTTCAGTACAGTTGCCATTTCTTTCATCATGGTAGACTTCAGGGAAATCAATGGAACATCCTTTAAGCGCTCATTCATGATATTAACAACTTTTTCAATATCAGACATGCTGACCGATGGCGGGATCTTCATCGTACGGTTCTCTACATGCCCACTGTCGGCTACTAAAATAACAACCGCAGTATCTTTCGAAAGCGGAATTATTTGTATTTGCCTTAGCTTTGTCTCAAACACTTCTGGTCCAAGGATGATCGACGTATATTGAGTAAGTTCGGAAAGAATTCCGGCAGACTGTTGAATCACCTTCTCTACCTCTACCATTCTCTCTGCGAAAAGCGAATGAATATTGTTCACATCATTTTTTGAAAGGACTGGTGGTGATAAAAGATGATCCACGTAGAAACGATAGCCTTTTTCAGATGGAATACGACCTGATGAGCTATGCGTTTTCTCGATATAACCCATTTCTTCAAGTTCCGCAAATTCATTCCGAATCGTGGCAGAACTAAAGGTAACATCCTCGCGCTTAGAAATCGTCCGCGATCCAACTGGCTCAGCAGTTTGAATGTAGTCGTTAATTAACACCTGTAAAATGAATAGTTGACGTTCTGTTAACATCTCCTCATCACCTCTGTTAGCACTCTAATGTGCTGAGTGCTAAATCTAATAATAAGGTAACAGAAAATTATTTTGGTTGTCAATCATTACGTTATATTTAGAAAAGCGTAAGTGATTTGTTTATCCTCGACAATCTTAAGATATGTTTCTATATGGTGCTTTTTAGAGAGGAAAGACCACGAGGGGAGAAGTACAGAAGCTAGACATTCAATAAGCGTAAGTGCCTTGTATACCCTGAGAAACTTAAATAAACCACAATGTAAAATTCATCCATAATAAAAAAATAAACACGAGAAAGTGCAGATTGCAATTGCTCAGAATGAACATTACCATGCATTTTCATAGAGGATTTTTAGTCATGACCATGATAGTAGTGAAAAACGACTAAATCGCAAGAAACTCTTGAAACACTTCATTTCCAAGAAAGAAACCTTGTTCCGTTAAGATAATATGTGTCCCCGTATCCATTAGAAGTCCCTCACGAGTTAATTTCTCGATTTGTTCATTAAACACAGAATGCATCGGTTTACCAAATTTCTTTTCAAAAATTTCTTTAGACACGCCCTCCCTCATGCGAAGGCCCATAAACATCTCTTCTTCCATTCTCTCTGTCTCTGTTAACACATTATCTTCCATATAAGGGAAACCACTCTCGTCGATTCGGACCATATATTGCTTTAACGGACCAGCGTTTGCCCTTCTTACACCTTTAATATAACTATGGGCTCCTGCTCCAATACCGTAATACTCATTGTTCTTCCAATAGGTGATATTATGCTTACTTTCGTACCCTGGTTTAGCGAAATTACTAATTTCATATTGCATAAGCCCATCTTCTTCTAAACGACTCATTAGAAGCGAATACATATCTGCTTCAGCTTCCTCCGTAGGAAGTGGCAAGTCGCCTTTTCGCCACCTATTATAAAAAACGGTTTTCTTCTCAACCTGAAGTGAGTAAGAAGAAATATGTGTGATACCCAACTCAACTGCTTTTGAGATTGATTCTGAAAACTGCTCAATTGTTTGATTTGGCAATCCGAACATCAAGTCGAGAGAAAGATTCACAAAACCAGCTTCCTGAGCCATTTTTACGATTTCACCAATTTCTTCAACAGAGTGACCTCGTCCAAGCGTTTTTAGCAAAGAATCTTGAAAAGCCTGCGCTCCAATGCTCAAGCGATTCACTCCATAAGCTTTCATAATACGCAGTTTCTCCGGAGTCACGCTCCCAGGATTAGCTTCCATTGAAAATTCCAGGTCTTCCGAAACATAAGGACCAAATCGTACCTGGACGTCTTTTAGAAACCGTTCAAGCTGCCTTTCATTCAATGCTGTAGGTGTACCACCACCAACAAAAATCGTATCGATTCTGTTGGTTGGAAATCGATCGAGCGTGTTTTTCATTTCTACGTCCATATGTTCTAGATAATCGTCAACAGGCTGTCCCTGCATGAACACTTTATTAAAATCACAATAGTGACAAATATAATCACAGAATGGGATGTGTAAATAAACAGCGTTTACCATTTCGATCACTGCTTTCTAACAATAATGTAAAGACCGCAGAAACGCTCTGCGGTCTTCTAACCTACATCGTATAAAAATTGAATCGCGCCTTCAACTTTCGCGCTTTAATTATTATTCTTTGTATTATCCTGACGAAGGACAGCCATGAAGGCTTCTTGAGGAACTTCTACTTTACCAACGGTTTTCATCCGCTTTTTACCTTCTTTTTGCTTTTCAAGTAGTTTTCGTTTACGAGAGATATCTCCACCATAACATTTAGCAAGAACATTTTTACGCATGGCCTTGATGGTTGAACGAGCAACAATTTTTTGACCGATAGAAGCTTGAATCGGCACTTCAAATTGCTGTCTTGGAATTAAATCTTTCAACGTCTCTGTAATATCTTTACCTCTGTCATAAGCAAAATCTCTATGAACAATAATCGAAAGCGCATCGATTTTCTCAGCGTTCAACAGAATATCCATCTTAACCAGGTTAGATGCTCTATAACCGATCAGCTCATAATCAAAGGAAGCATAGCCTTTTGTGCTCGACTTCAATTGATCAAAGAAATCATAGACAATCTCTGAGAGTGGAATGTGGTAGACAATATTCACACGACTTTCGTCCATATATTGCATATCAACGAAATCACCACGTTTTCCCTGACAAAGCTCCATTATTGCCCCTACATAGTCGTTAGGAGCCATGATCGTTGCTTTCACATAAGGCTCTTGAACTTCTGTAATGGATTGAGCATCTGGCATCATTGCTGGATTATCGATAATTACTTCTTCACCGTCTGTAAGCTGCACTTGATAAATAACACTCGGAGCTGTAGTAATAAGATCAATATTAAATTCTCTTTCAATACGCTCTTGAACAATCTCCATATGGAGTAAACCCAGGAAACCACAGCGGAAACCAAATCCAAGAGCCTGTGAAGTTTCTGCTTCATATTGAAGAGACGAATCGTTTAGCTCAAGACGTTCAAGTGCCTCACGAAGATCGTTATATTGAGCAGAATCAACTGGATAAAGTCCACAATAGACCATCGGATTCATGCGACGATACCCTGGAAGTGGCTTTGATGCAGGGTTTTTAACTAATGTAATCGTATCTCCAACTCGTGAATCTCCTACATTTTTAATAGCTGCCGTAAGAAATCCAACATCTCCGACTGAAAGCTCTTTCTTAGCAACCGGTTTTGGATTAAATACCCCAAGCTCGTTTACTTCAAATTCCTTTCCAGTTGCCATCATGCGAATTTTATCACCGACCTTAACAGAACCTTCAGTGATTCGAATGTAAGCAACAACACCTCTATAAGGATCATACAGTGAGTCAAAAATTAAAGCCTGCAATGGGCCATCAGGGTTTCCCTGCGGTGCGGGAACCTTCTCTACGATTTGTTCAAGAATGTCTTCAATTCCAATCCCTGACTTTGCAGAAGCAAGCACAGCTTCAGATGCATCAAGTCCGATAACATCTTCTACTTCTTGACGAACGCGTTCTGGTTCAGCGCTTGGCAAATCAATTTTATTGATTACTGGTAAAATTTCCAAATCATTATCGAGAGCGAGATAAACGTTCGCAAGCGTTTGTGCTTCAATACCCTGTGCAGCATCCACAATAAGTAGAGCTCCTTCACAAGCAGCCAGACTTCTTGATACTTCATAAGTGAAGTCGACGTGTCCAGGTGTATCGATTAAATGAAAAATGTACTCTTCGCCATCTTTCGCTGTATAAGTAAGCTGAACGGAATTCAGTTTTATCGTAATTCCTCGTTCACGTTCCAGATCCATCGCGTCAAGCGTTTGATCCTTCATTTCACGGTCAGTCAAAGCGCCTGTCCGTTCTAAAATCCGATCGGCCAGAGTCGATTTTCCATGAT
Source organism: uncultured Bacillaceae bacterium (assembly GCA_963739655.1). Lineage (GTDB taxonomy): Bacteria > Bacillota > Bacilli > Bacillales > Guptibacillaceae > Guptibacillus. The sequence continues at coordinate 646,302 of CAVUAW010000018.1, forward strand.
CAATATGTGCAATGATGGAAAAATTCCGAATTCTGGATTGTCTTTCTAATTTTTCTTCAAGATTCATCTACAATCACTCCTAAGGCGAAACTACGCTAGTATAGATTATAGCAATACCGCTGTCCATATTCAATCCGCAATCCGCCTATATATTGAACCCTCTACAAGAATAGGCCTCCCATGTGTTGTTACGATACTTATCTTTTTTGTCACAGCCAAAAAAAGAGGCCGCCAAGCGGCGGCCAACAATCATTAAAAAAAGGAAAGAAATGTTGTAATCAAGGTAAATATAAATGACAAAACAGCTTGAATCACGGATGAGACCCAACTACTTATCGTTGCACCCAATTCACCGAGAACGTTAAATTCATTTGCATGGTTGAGGGTTTCCTGTTTGCTTTTAAGATCCTCATGAGTAATGGAGGTACCGAGAATTTCCGCTTCCACTCCAGTAGAAGGCGTTTTTATTTGAAACGCTCCAGTAGTTTCACTGGCCTGCATCTGATTCAAATTTTTTGAAGCCTGTTCCATTCCTAGAAGAACGCCAAATAGAAGTAATGAAACCAGCAGAAAGCATTTCAGAAAAAAACGTGCCATACCTCCATCCTCCTTTCTAACTAGGCTTGTCCTTACTTTATTATTATTATTATGCGTTAAAATTCTTACTATAACTTAATGTGTATACATCCCACTATTTTTTTGATCGACGTCTCCGTGAAGAGCACTATTGAGCCCACCGGATATGACATTCGCCATATCTTCAATAAAAACATCAACTTCCTTAGGTGTGACCATTAAATTATGCCCCATCGGTGCCAAAACCTCACGAATTAAATTCCGCTTCTCAGCATCTTCAAGCGTTCCTACCATACCAAGAAAGGTTTGACGCTTTTCTTCATCAGGTAAGTCCTCTTCCGTATATGTTTTTTTCTCTCCAAATGTCATTCCGGCAGGCGCTAGTGATTTAGAAGGCTTCCCTTTTTCTTTCAATTCTCTACCAAAATGCTTCAAAATAAAATCAATCGTATCACTGGTTATAGATACTGCATCTACAACAGTCGGAATCCCAATCGCAATCACAGGAATGCCAAGCGTATTGAAACTTAATTCTTTACGTTTATTTCCTACACCCGAACCAGGATGAATCCCGGTATCAGAAATTTGAATCGTTGTATTTACCCTTTCGATCGACCTTGAAGCAAGTGCATCAATTGCTACAACAAAATCTGGTTGAGCCTTTTCAATAACACCATGAATAATATCGCTTGTCTCGATCCCGGTTATCCCCATTACCCCTGGCGTAATGGCACTTACAGGTCGAAACCCTTCTGATACGGTTTCTGGCTGTAGTTCAAATAAGTGATTTGTTATGAGCAAATTCGACACGACTAATGGTCCCAGAGAGTCTGGTGTCACATTCCAATTCCCAAGACCTACAACTAGACAACTTGCACTTTTATTAATTCCCTGCTGCTTTAAAAATGCTGCAAATTCATGCGCAAACACATCCTGCACGGTTTGTTGCAGAGCTGAATCCTTTCTCCGTATTCCCTGCACTTCAAAAGTTAAGTAATGTCCTGCTTTCTTTCCTATTTCCTGTTCACCTTGTTCGGTAACTTCAACAGTCGTAATTGAAACGCCTTTCTCATCTCTCTCCTTAACGATGACACCCTTCAGCTCTGTCGTATCTTGCATGCTTTTAGCTTTCTTTTCCTTCACCATCTCTTGTGCTTCAACTGCAAGATCTGTCCTAACCTGATATTTTTCCATATCCACATGTCCCATGAAGATCACCTCGTATTCTATCTGTTACCTGTTAGGGTAACCTTGAAATGGGGTTTTCATTCTCTATTGCAATTCATTGACGGATTTGATAGAATGTTTCTTGTTCTATGCTCGGATATGACATGGAATTGTTAAGCCTTGCAAGGAGGTGAAAGGTATGCCAAATATTAAATCTGCGGTTAAACGCGTGAGAACTCAATCTGATCGTCGCGCTAACAACCTGGCTTTTAAATCTGAAATGCGTTCTGCAATCAAGACTTTTGAAGCTAAAGTTGAAGCAAAAGACGTTGAAGCTGCGAAAACAGCTCTTAGCCAAGCTTCTAAGCGCATTGACAAAGCTGCTGACAAAGGAATCATTCATAGAAACACAGTAGCACGTAAAAAATCTCGTCTAACTAAAATGTACAACGAGATTTCAGCGTAATTTCTTAAAATGTTAAAAGCTGTTGGGCTATCCCAACAGCTTTTTTTATGTGTTTTTAATTTTCGTTAATAATAACTCCAGAATAAGCTTTTTATCCATCCGACCTGTTTTCATTTCGTAATCTGACTCAGCTATTTGGTCCAGAATAAATATGAGCTTCTCTTCCTCAAAACTCCTGCTCTGCTGCTGAGCAATCTTCACGGCGTATGGATGTAATTTTAGCGCTGAAGCCATTTGCTTTTGCCCGTACCCTCTTTTTGACAATTCACTAACTTGATAAATAATTCTAAACTGCCGGCCGATTAACGACAAAATTTTAATGGGTTCTTCATTAATTTTGAGGAGATCATAAAGAATACGAAATGCCTTATTAAGATCTTTTCTTACAATTCGATCGATAAGTGCGAAAATATCATTCTCAAGCGTCCTAGCTACCAGAAGATCTACCACGTCTTCATTTACTATACCATTAGCCCCTACATAGAGAGCCATTTTGTCAATTTCTTGTTGAAGCAGCAACAAATGACTACCTGTGAGTTGAACTAGCCTTTCTTCGCCTGCTTTATCAAGTGTGACGTTCAGTTCCTTTGCCCGCTGCTGTAACCAATCACCCAGGTGACTTTCCTGAAGTGCTTCAGCTTTTACAAACGAACCTGTTTTCTTAATGGTTTTCACCAATTTTTTACGTTCATCTAATTTCTCATATGGCGCTTCAATAATGAGAATAGTAAAGGGAGATGGGTCTTCAGCATAACGCAATAGCGCATCCAAATCATGTTCAACTTTGCTTTTGTCTTTTGCAGCTGTTAAAAACAAGGGGTTTTTTAAAATAATTACCCGCTTTTCACCTAAAAAGGGCATCGTTTCAGCATCTTCCACCGCAGATTGAACTGGTGTTTCATTTAAATCATAAAAAGCAACACCAAACTCCCTTTCTTCTTGCGGGAGCGCTTTATCAATAATCATTTTCTGTAACTCATCAATAAGAAATGCTTCGGTACCTGTAAGTAGGTAGAGCAGATCAAGCTCGTCCTGTTTAATTTTCTTTTTTAATTCTGAAATGGACATCTATGTACACCTCGTTTTCATTCGTCCATTTCTATCCTAATGCCAGTGCGCTTTGTTGGCAAGTAGAAAAGGGAAGCCGGCTGCTACAACCAGCCTCCCATTTATAGTAAACGCTGTTGAATAAGGCCTAGGACTCCTACCCAACAACGATGTTCGGTGTGTAGTAGATAGGATATCCTATGCAAAGATAAAGTATGGGTGACAACTCTTTACAAGAAAGGGAGCTGAATTGTTGAATAAATTATCTACTTCAAATCGTTAACAGTTCATTGAGATTAAAGACAAGAGTAACAATAAATGGTACAATATTGTTTGAAATGCACCTTTAAAGGAAATCCCCTACATAAAGACTACTTTTGTAGTGAACAGTAGATACTAACGGGGAAGCAGGAGGGAAAGCAAAATGAACGAGTTTGAAAAAGATGTTCAAGCTAAGTCTAATGATGCTGTTCAATCAGCTGTTGGCTTCGGTGTACCATTTTTATTCTTTTCCATCATTTTCTTCACGGCTGTAATCATTAAAGCACTTGGCTAAATAGACTGCCTTCCGGCAGTCTATTTTCCATTTATCATAACTTTCCACTTTCCAGTTCGGTGCCACAAATATCTGTAAGTAATCGTTCCACTGAGATCCGTTCTAATTATATTGATCCCAAGATTTTCAAACCGTTCCACTACTTCTGAATCTGGATGACCATACCGATTATCAACACCCGCAGAGATGATTGTTATGGAAGGGTCCAACTCCTCAAGAAAAGCTTCCGAGCTTGATGAAGCGCTCCCATGATGTCCCGCTTTTAATATATCAATTTTAGGAAGTACGTGGTTTGCAAGGAGCTCTCGTTCACCTGCCTCTTCAAGATCACCAGTGAAGAGCCATTTGTATCCACCGATTTTTGCATAAAGTATGATGCTTCCATTATTTTCTTCTTCTACTTCTAGAGCTTGAAGAATGGCAAAATACTGATGCCCTTCTCCCCACATCTGACCAGACTGAGCATTTATAACATTAGTCCCCTTTTCATGCGCTAATTTTATCAATCGCAATTCAAGTTCTGTCTGCACCAAACTTCTATCAACCATCAGCAGTTTCACGTTCATTTCATCTAGTACTTCTTGTGCTCCCCCAGCGTGATCGTAATCACCGTGAGTAAGAATGAGTAAATCAATCGAACGGATGCCTTGTGATTTTAAATACGGCACTACGATATCTTCACCCACATCAAATTCAGAATCTCGCTCTTGCCACTCCTTTCTCTCACCATAAACAGGTCTACCACCTGTATCAATTAATATGACTTTTTTATGGAACGGCAAACGAATAAGGATGCAGTCACCCTGTCCTACATCAATAAACGTCACTTCCCCATAGGGATTTACATAAGGAAGGAAATACAAGATCGAACAAAATGACAACCAAATCAAAATCGCTTTAACAGGGCTTCCCTCCTCCCATAGTAAGAGGACGACCAGACATAGACCGAATGATGCTAGAAGTAAAGCCCCCTGCAATTTCCCAAATATTAGAATATGGTTAAAATCCGCTAAGTAAAGAAAAAATTCATGAAAAACACCAACGAATTCAGATAAGGTTTTCGCCAATATTTCAAATAAGAAAGTTAGATGAACCGCATGAATGAAAGTTAGAAACATAAGGAAAGGCAGTACGATCACAGATATGATCGGGACATAGATAAGGTTAACTGGAAGACTAAGAAATGAAATCTGATGAAAGTGATATAGTACAGTGGAGAAAGAAACCACTTGAGCAAGGGTGGAAACTGCAAGAAGCTGTTTCAATGAGGCTTGATACTGTTTTACAATTAACCCTGATGAAACGATTAAGGAGAATGCGATGAGGAAAGACAGTTGAAATCCAATATGAAAGACATAATACGGATTTAGCATTAGGATGAGGAGACATGTAATAGAGATCCCATCTATAGGATTAATCTTCCATTTCATGCGCAAACTCAAAGCGACTAGAATTGCCATAAAGGAAGCTCTAACAACCGAAGGAGCACACCCGGTTATCATCATATATACTGGAAAGAAAATAATGAGTATCAAATAGGATCGTTCCCTCGTAACCCCACACCGAATTAGTACCCAAAATAATAATCCACCTGTAACACCTACGTGTAAGCCAGAAACCGCAAGAACATGACTCAAACCAAGATCTTGATAAGCCTGTTCTAGTTCGGATGGGAGAAGGCTTCTATCTCCAATCAAAAGAGAAGCCGCTATACCTTGAAGATCACTTGGATAGTCTTCAATAATTTTGGTCAATATTTCCTGACGAAACTGTTGGAACTTCATGGATAAAGAAATTGGCGTCTGCTTGCAATCGGGCTTCTTACTTAACTCATAAATCCAATGAATTTTATTATAATAGAGGTACAGTTCATAATCGAAGAGCGAGGGAACACGCCTTGAGGAAGGTGATTCGAGCGAACCAGCGAATCGACACGTAAGACCTACTTGCAATTGTTGAACTTCTTGCTTCTCTGCTTCGGAAGTGATGAAATAATTTACCTTAAGTTTCTCTTCACCAGCCTTCACATCAAACGAGAGATGATCTCCATCGACAATAGGAATTGCTGAGATCACTCCTTCTAGTTCTATCTTCCCCGCATCCATTACTGTTTTATTTGCACTGTCAACTGAGAAAGCGTAGAAAAAGAAGATAAAAAATATTACAATCGTTTGTATGATAAGATGGCGGTTATACTTAATGATCCACAGTATCAAAAGTATGCCTAGAAAAATAGCGTGGAAAGTAACTACACTTGCCACGCCGATTAATGCCGAAAACGCGAGAATCCAAAGCTTCCCCTTCATTACATCTTACTATAAAGTTTTGAAGCTTTTTCGTATAAAGGCTTCACTTCTGAAGGATCCAATCCTGAATTCGCGAGTTTTTCTAACAAATTTGCCGTTAAATCAAGTTTTTCTTGACTGTTGGTATCCAGAATCATTTCCTCTAGTTCTACCTGACGAACGTTCACACCAGCATCTTGGAATAATTCGATGGCATAAGGGTGATTTTTATAATCTGCTGCATAAATGACTGTTTTGATGCCAGCCTGGATAATTGCTTTGCAGCAATTGATACACGGAAAATGAGTTACATAAATTTCTGCGTCCGTTGTTTGTACTCCAAATTTCGCGCATTGAATAATCGCATTCATCTCTGCATGAATGGTTCGTACGCAGTGATTGTCAATGACATAGCATCCTTCATCAATACAATGAACGCCGCCCGAAACTGACCCATTGTACCCTCCTGCGATCATCCGCTTATCCCTCACAATCGTCGCCCCTACTGTTAATCGAGTACAAGTGCTCCTTAGTGAAAGCAGATGACTTTGTGCCATAAAGTATTGATCCCACGAGATTCGTTCCATGGATTCCCCTCCAATTTTTTATCTACTATTAGTTTGATCGAAACATGACTTCTCGTCAATCTCTCTTAATCGACTGTGATTAAATCCTTTAATTTATCAAACGTTTTTTCACCAATTCCACTAATGTTTTGCAAATCTTCAATTGTGGTAAATCTCCCATTTTCTTCGCGATATTGAATGATGGCTTCCGCTTTAGAAGGTCCTATCCCAGGGAGCTCTTGGAGTTCGGTTATATCAGCGCGATTGATAGAAACGACATCAGATTCAGCAGATTGACTTCCTAGCGGCTCAGTTTTATTTTCACCGATTACAGGAACATAAATCACCATTTCGTCTGCCACTTTACTAGCAAGATTAAGCTGTGTTTCATCAGCATCCTTAAGAAAGCCACCTGCTCTTGTGATTACATCTTTCACTCTCCCATCGCCCCCAATTTCATAAACCCCTGGCGCTTTTACAGCTCCCTTTACATCCACCATTACAACTGCTATCTCATTCGTTACTTGCTTCCCATTATTTTTTTGTTGTCCTTGTTCTGTATTTTCTTCAGCAATATCTCTTTCCACCCCTTCCTGATTAAAGAACGATTCTCCTTCTACAGTTCTAGTGGATGAGACATACAAAAATAAACAAGCCAGTATCCCAGCTATACTTAGTACTAGAAGGATTTTCTCTCTAACACTGAAATTCCGAATGTACTGCATTTAACAATCCTACCTTTCGAATGTTTGATCGTGTTAAACATATAATGCGACTTTCTTACATATCTTGTAGGAGAAATGAGTATGGAAGGAGGGGAAGATGTTTGAAAATCGGTGTAATTGGTACCGGCAATATGGGGACAATTCTAATTGCTGCCTTTATTGATTCATGCGCCGTCATACCTTCCCATCTCACTATTGTAAATCGATCAAAAGAAAAAGCAGCCTTACTCAAGAATCAATATCCTGCAATCCGTCTTGCAGTGAGTGCGGAAGAAGTTGTTAAGAGCTCTGACATTATTTTCATTTGTGTGAAACCACATGAATATTTCCCGTTGTTGAAGAAAGTGCGACCATTTTTGAAACAGAAACACTTAATCGTTTCCATCACGAGTCCTATCAAAGTAAGTGAGCTAGAATCCTTTGTGCCCTGCGATGTAGCAAGAGCTATACCAAGTATTACAAATCGAGCGCTGAGTGGAGCATCACTTGTTACATTTAGCAGTCAATGTTCAGAGGCAAATAAGGAAAAATTACTCTACCTTATGTCACAAATTTCAACTCCGATTGAAACAGAAGAGGAAGTAACGAGAGTCTCATCTGATATTGTCAGCTGTGGACCTGCCTTTCTTAGTTATTTAATTCAGCGATTCATTGAAGGTGCGGTTGCCGAAACTGAACTATCGTCTGAGCAAGCAACCATTCTTGCAACTGAAATGTTGATTGGAATGGGAAAATTACTTGAAAAAGATTATTTTTCACTAGAAACCTTGCAAAAGAAAGTAAGCGTAAAAGGAGGGGTTACAGGAGAGGGGTTAAACGTTCTTGAAACAGAAACAGGAGAGATGTTTCATCATTTGATCCAGAGGACTCATAAGAAATTTGATGAAGATAGAAAAGGCATTAAAGTGCAATTTAAAGAAGAATCGAAGCAAAATTAAGGGGATAGATAACTGATTCGCTATCGAAACAAAATTCCCTTTTATAAAGTGAAAATTCTATCAACGGGATGTGCGCCCCCTTAAAAGATGGATGGAATAAATAACAAAAAGGTTGATTTCAATTGAAATCAACCTTTTTGTGGCTTGACCGCTCTAAAGAATAACCTCTCCGCTCGATCAGTAGGGGCAAGTTCAGTGAAATCTGCTGATACCGAGCAATCCACAAATCCAACCCCCAATAACCATGTCAAATACTCATCGATTTGGAATGTGCGTTGAAAATGGAGCTCGTCAAACCGTTCATAAAGACCTTCTTCATTTTGGACAAAAAAACTGAGGTCATGCTCAACTGCTCCAACTTCCTCCCCAGCAAAACTATTCCAAATGTACGAGATATCATCTTCGTTACTAGCAAAAGTATGACCGATAAATAACTCATTAATTTTATGAAATGAATGCACATCAAACAAAAGAACACCATCAGGTTTTAAATGTGTATATACACTCTTGAGGACGCTCTGAACCCCTTCACGGTCAGTAACATAGTTCAATGAATCACAAAAGATTGTAATAACATCATATAACTCCCCTGTATCAAGTTCTCTCATATCCTGTTGAAGGAACTTAAGAGAAAGTTTGTTTTCTAGCGCTTTTTCCTGGGCAACTGAAAGCATATGTTCCGAAAGATCAACAGCTGTCACATCAAATCCCGCATCTGCTAATCGAAGAGAACATTCTCCTGTGCCAGAGCCAAGATCAAGAATTTTTCCCGAGGATTTCTCTTTTTTAACTAGCTTTGCCCATTCATCATAAGGAGCGTCTTCCATTAGACGATCATAAACATAAGAAAAACGTTCGTATGAGTGCATATTAAGCTAAAATCTCATCCAGGGCAAGATGTGGTGCATCGCCCCAAAGCTTCTCAAGATTATAATAATTACGCTCATCTTTATGGAAGATATGCACGATCACGGATCCTAAGTCTACCAGCACCCAACGAGCCTGGTCATATCCTTCAAGACGCTTCACATCCATCCCATGCTCGAGAGCCTGGTCTTTAATTTCTTTCGCAATAGCTTGAACTTGCTTTTCAGAATTTCCGTGACAGATTAAGAAATAATCCGAAATTAGTGACACACCATTCATGTCAAGTGCTACGATGTCTTCTGCTCGTTTATCATCAGCTGCTTTTGCAGCAAGGTTTATCAATTGCTTTTCTTCCATCATACTTCCTCCATTTCTTCTCAGGTGTTAAGTTCTTTAACTATACTGTTATACGTAAAGAATGTAGCCGGATAAACTGGCTGATTTTTTTTCATAAGAAACTGAACAGTATTCCTGAGAGACAACGCGATTGCTTTATTTAAATCCTTTTGGACAACTTCTCTAACCTCATCAACACCGGGAAACGAACGCCCTGGTTCAATGTAGTCAGCTATGAACACACATTTTTCCATCAAAGTCATTTCAGGACGACCAGAAGTATGATACTTGATGGCATTAAGAATTTCTTCGTCATTTATTCCTATTTCTTGATGAACTAGAAATGCTCCGACTGGAGCGTGCCAAAGTTCAGATGAATAATCAAGTAAGTCTGCTGGAAAGTTTTGATCAATGATGATTTGACGCATTTCCTCTTTGGGTCGGAATTTCGCATAATCATGAAAAATGGCAGCGAGCTCCGTTCTTTCTGGATCTGCGCCATATTTTTCAGCAAGCTCAACTGCCGTATCTGTTACTCCGATCGTATGAACATAGCGATGCTCAGTCAAATGCGGTTTAACAACCTTTAACGCTTCAGCTCTATTCATATAATCCCTTCTCTTCAATAAAAGTACGGACTGATTCTGGAAGTAAATACCTTCCGCTTCTTCCTAGATTTAAGTCTTTTCTTATCTCACTGGAAGAAACATCGATTTGAGGTACATCGATTAATGATACTTTGTATCGATCTTTATCAGGGTCATATCCAGGTCTGTTAACTCCGATAAAAGATATTAAATCAGACAGCTCATCAATTCGATGCCAGTTCGGAAGATCTTCAATCATATCTCCGCCTATAATAAAGTAAAAATCGATATTTGGGTAATTTGCTTTCAATATTTCAATTGTATCAATTGTGTAAGAACGTCCATTCCTTTCGAATTCAATTAACGAAATCTTAAAATCAGGATTTCCCGCTATGGCTAGCTGCACCATATCCACACGATAGTGATTATCAGTAATGTCACTCCCGTTTTTATGAGGAGGACGGTGGCTCGGCATAAACCAAACCTCGTCAAGTTGACATGCTTCTAATACCCCCTGGGCCAGGGTTAAGTGCCCCAGATGAGGTGGGTCAAATGTTCCACCAAGTAGACCGACTTTCATACGCTTTTGACCAGTCATTACGGAAGTATAATTTCTTTATTCTCTTCTGATTCTTTGTACAACACAATCATGTTCCCGATAATTTGTACCAGTTCTGCACCTGTTTCGTTCGATAACTGTTCACCAACTGTATTTCGATCTTCATCACAGTTTTGAAGAATACTCACCTTAATCAATTCGCGCGCTTCAAGAGCTTCTTCAATTTGTTTTGTCATATTGTCATTAACTCCACCTTTTCCTACTTGAAAAATTGGATTCAGACGATTTGCTTTTGCGCGTAAAAAACGCTTTTGTTTCCCTGTTAACATTAATATCCTCCTAACTCTTTTAAAACCGTTTTCCTCATTCTGTTACGATCCGGTGAAACACCAGTCCACCTTTCAAAAGCAAGTGCTCCTTGTTCCACAAACATGGAAATGCCATTATCAATGATAGCACCCTTTTGTTTACCACTTTTTAACCATTGGGTTTCAAGTGGATTGTATATAAGGTCACTCAAAACAGTACCCTTTTTCAGCGAATCAAGTGAGATTGGCATATGGTCTAAATATGGGCTCATCCCAATTGAAGTGGTATTGATCACGATGTCAAAGGTATCAAGTGTTGCTTCTGCTTCATTAAGCGTGATGGCAGAGGTTTGCGCATACTTATTGCACACTTTGCTTAACTCCACTGCTTTCTCAAGTGTTCGATTTGCAATCACGAGAGAGGCTACTCCTGAACGAGAAATCGTAACAGCAACTGCTCTTGCTGCACCTCCAGCCCCAATTAGAAGAATGTTTTTCTCTTGAAGACTTCTCTCACCTGTGATCGAAAGTAAGGACATAAAATATCCTTTGCCATCAGTATTGGTCCCGATAAATTGTTGACCCCTCTTATATACTGTATTGACAGCACCGATGTCTATTGCTTCCTGCTCTACTTCATCTAGTAAAGGCATGATGGCAACTTTATGAGGAATCGTAACATTGAAACCCTGTATATCAAGCATTTTCATTGCATCGACACCATCTTCAAGTTGTTCCGCTGATAAATCAAATGCCTGATAATGGTGAGAGAAACCAAGCTCTCTAAATTCACGGTTATGCATAATTGGTGACATAGAATGACCTACAGGATGACCAATGAGTCCATATAGTTTCCCCATGACCTGCCTCCTAGATTAATGATTTTCGAATCGAGACACCAACACCCTCAGGGGCGTATGCTTTAACAGTCGTTCCTTTACCTGAAACTGTGACCCATCCTAATCCCGAGTATACAATATCCATTTTATCTTCTTTAATTCTAAGTTCGTGCCCAATAAGCTTTGGAAGTTCCTTTTTCGTTTGATCTCCTGGTGGATATAGAAGTTCACCAAGATGCTCGTTGTAAAGTTCATCAGCCTTCTCGATTTTTGTACGGTGAATATAGAGATCATTAGAAACATGACAAATAAAGGACTGACGTCCACCTTCTACAAAATCAAGGCGCGATAGTCCTCCGAAGAAAAGGGTTTGTCCTTCGTTCAGTTGGAATACTTTTGGCTTAATTTCTTTCTTAGGGCTAATAATCTTTAGTTCTTCCGCATTTACAAAGTGTGCCATCTGATGGTGATTAATAATACCTGGTGTATCATATAACGTATTTCCATCATCAAGAGGGATGTCTATCAAATCAAGTGTTGTCCCAGGGAACTGACTTGTCGTAATCATCTGCTCTTCATCTCCACCAAACTCTTGAATAAGACGATTTACAAATGTCGACTTTCCAACATTTGTACATCCGATGATATAGACATCTCTTCCTTCTCTCATCCGATCAATTTGTGAAGCTACTTCCATTACACCCTCGCCTTGTGCTGCACTCATCAACATGACATCAGCAGGCTTTAAGCCATTCTCTTTGGAACTTGTCTGCATCCACTTCACAAGCTTCGACTTATTAACGGACTTAGGAAGAAGATCTACTTTATTTCCAACAAGTAATACGGGATTATTTCCTGCAAACCTTTGAATCCCTGGAAGCCAGCTACCATTAAAATCAAAGATATCCACGATTTTAACTACTAGCGCATCGGTTTGACCAATTTCATTTAATATTTTCAAAAAGTCGTCATCCGTTAGTGAAACATCCTGAATTTCATTGTAATGCTTTAATCGAAAACAACGTTGGCAAATGATCACATCGCGTTTGAGCGCTGATGGTGGTGCATAGCCAAGTGCATTTTTATCTTCCGTTTGAATGTGCACGCCGCATCCGGCGCAAATGATTTGTTCGTTGTCCAAACCTATTCCTCCCAATTTATCTTCCCTTTACGTTTCATCCAGGCTAAGAAAACACTTTCTATCTTACGATTGAATCTAGTGAATACCCCATCGGTTTTGGCCACAGGAACGACAAGAATTGTATGAAGTCCCATTCGATTTCCACCGACAACATCCGTGAATATTTGGTCTCCAATAACCACTGCATCATCAGCACGAATCTTCATATCTGTCAGCGCTTTACGAAAAGCCTTTGTCATTGGTTTTCGAGCTTCATATATATATGGCACTTCGACAGGTGAAGCAAATTTTTCAACCCTTGTCCTATTATTATTCGAAACAATCGTGACAAGAATGCCACCATCACTCATTTGTTTAAACCATTTCATAAGTTCTGGTGTTGCATCTGCCCTATCCCACTCCACCAGAGTATTATCTAAATCAGTAATAATCCCTTTTACTCCTCGTTCCTTAAGCATTTCGGGACTTATTTGAAAGATATCTTGTACATGTTCATTTGGCAAAAAAGTATTTAGCAAATAACAACACTCCTACTGTTAGTGACATTCCTATTGTATCAATAAATTCTTGACGTACAACAATTAACTTCATTATGAATCATAAGAAAAAGTTGAGCTAGATTAAAAATTTTTCGACAAATTATGATGTTCTCAAAAATGTGGATAACATTATTAACATTTGCAAACCATTTAATCATTGTAAAAATTAAAGATATAAACAATTTACCCACAAATTATCCACTTTTAACTGTGGATAACAGAACGGTTGTTCTAGGACTCTTTCCATGGTAAGCTAACTGCAAATAAAAGATCCACATACACTATATGCGGAATTAACGGAGAATAGAACCTTATTTAGGAGGTGCTTGATCATGGAAAAGTTATCAGATGACTTGTTGATTGAATCCTTTTATAAGGCAAAAGAATTAAAGCTTAGTAATGATTTTATCGGATTAATTCATCGAGAAATTAAAAGACGAAGGCTAGATAAACAAGTTTCTCTTATCGGGATTTAGTGCATTCCAACCTTGATCATATCCGAGGTTGGTCTTTTTTATTTACTCTGTCTCAAAATAATTTCCCCACACGCTTTTCCATTCCTCACTGCTAACTTCTTCTATCTTTTTCATTTCTTTCGCTTTGCGATAAAGACCGGGTTCAGTTAAGAGGACTGCTGTCACGCCTTGTTCCTCGAATGTTTCCCTATACTCATTAAGTAAACGATCGATATCCCTTCTCTTATATGCAAAAGGTTTCAACGCAACAACAGTTTGATTATCATTCGTTAACATAATGACATCTTTAATCGCTGTTTCATTTTTAATTTTATTTTTTATTACATCTAATGTATGGACACGTTCATCTTCCTTGATCATTGTCTTTCCAATTGGTTCAGCCTCAATCACTCGAAAGTATTCCCTTGGTGCAAACGGGGTGTCATTTTCACTTTCGTAAATGGATTGACAGGCTGTAAGAAGAATCATAACTGCCAAAAGTATAGAAGTGGATTTTATCATGTGCATCCTCCTTTCGCAAATAGAATCGACGTGGATTGGTAAACTTATACGGGAAAGTTACTTTTTCAAACATGAAAAGTTGATAAATGAGGCAGTTTTTGATTACAATTGAGATATTACAATATAAGTTCATTTGAACTTTTATCATATTGAGCTATAGTGGGGAGGTTTTTGTAGAATGCTTCATGCAGCTGTCTTGCTACCTTTTCTGGCAGCGTTTTTCATCCCGTTTATTTATCGGGGCGTCAAACAAGTCCATTTGGGATGGTTTGTTCTATTAGTTCCGATTGTATTATTCGGGTATTTTATTTCATTCATAGAAGACGTTTTACGGGGGGTACATACACTAAAATCGTTTGAGTGGATTCCATCACTCGGCGTTAACGTAACATTTTATATCGATGGTCTTGGCCTATTTTTCGCGCTTTTGATCACAGGGATCGGTTCACTCGTTGTTCTGTATTCCATTTATTACTTAAGTAAAGCCGAGAAACTTGGCCATTTTTATGTTTATCTCCTTTTATTTATGGGAGCTATGCTTGGAGTTGTGTTATCCGATAACCTTTTCGTACTCTACACATTCTGGGAACTTACGAGTATTTCATCGTTCCTTCTTATTGGATACTGGTATGAGAGGGAGAAATCAACATCTGGTGCTCTAAAATCGATGATGATTACAGTCTTTGGTGGTCTTGCCATGCTTGGTGGTTTCTTGCTTATGGCTGACATTACAGGGTCTACAAGCATTCGAGGGATTATTGAAAGCGCTGATCTTGTTATCGAGTCATCTTTATTCCCTTTTATTCTCATAATGGTTCTATTAGGGGCATTTACGAAATCTGCTCAGTTCCCTTTTCATACCTGGTTGCCTGATGCAATGGAAGCACCTACACCAGTAAGTGCCTTTCTCCACTCAGCGACTATGGTTAAAGCAGGAATCTATCTTGTCGCACGATTAAGTCTTGTATTTGCCGGAACTGACCTTTTCTTCCTTATCGTAAGTGGATTTGGTTTACTGACTCTTTGTTGGGGCTCTTATATGGCTGTTAGACAAACTGACCTTAAAGCAATTTTAGCTTATTCAACAATTAGTCAGCTTGGAATGATTATGGCTATGCTAGGGTTTGGCACAGAAGTTGCTGTTCTAGCCGCTGTTTTCCATATCCTAAACCACGCTACTTTTAAAGGAAGCTTGTTTATGGTTGCAGGTATCATCGATCACGAAACTGGAACCCGAGATATTAGACGACTTGGTGGTCTCTTTACCTTTATGCCAATCACAGCAACTCTTGCTTTCTTTGGAACATTCTCGATGGCTGGTTTTCCACTTCCGTTTCTAAACGGGTTTCTAAGTAAGGAGATGTTCTTTAAATCTTCTCTTGAATTCGATCATGCATCAACCATTGTGGGAGCTGTTTCGCCGCTCTTTCCTTATTTAGCAGTAGGAGGAAGTATATTTACATTCGTTTACTCCATCATGCTATTTTTTCGTACGTTTACTGGAAAACAACGAGACACGTTGCCAAAGCAGCCGCACGAAGCACCAATTGGTATGCTGCTTTCACCAATCGTTTTAGTTCTTCTAGTCATTATCATTGCATTTATTCCAAATGTTTTTGGTCATGCACTTCTATCACCAATGGTTGACTCTATAACTGGTGTAGCAGGTAAAACACATATAGAGTTCTGGCACGGATTCGGTCCCGAACTGTATATGAGCTTAGCTGTCCTAGGACTTGGTACTGCCTTCTATTTAACTCGACAAAAATGGGAGAACATATATAAGGTGCTTCCAGGTAAGCTATCTGCAGCCAAAGCGTATGATGGAATGATTAACGGCTTGCTTAGTGGATCAAAGAAACTAACTAATTTCTATATGACTGGCTCTCTTAGGCATTACATGATCTACATTTTCATCTTTTTTGTGGTGTTAGTAGGTATTACCATGAGCATCACTGGTGGTTTTAGGATTTCATTTGATGATTTAGCTCCACTTGCAGCACCTGAAATACTTATTGCGATTGTAATGGCCGTTTCAGCTTTCGGTACGATTTTTATGAAAAATCGCATTGCCGCCATCCTAGTACTTGGGATTGTTGGTTATGGATTATCACTTCTGTTTGTATTTTTCCGAGCGCCTGACCTTGCGCTAACGCAACTTATTGTTGAAACTGTAACAGTTGCATTGTTCTTGCTTTGCTTCTATCACCTTCCGAATTTTGATAAAAAGAAGGAATCAAAGCGAACGAATGCTGTTAATTGGGTAATCTCCATTTCAGTCGGTGTACTCGTAACAATGGTCGGTATTGCTTCCCATAGTACAAAACTATTTGAGCCAGTATCGGACTATTTTCTGAAAAATTCCTATAAGATGGGCGGGGGAGACAACGTCGTTAACGTCATTCTCGTTGACTTCCGTGGACTTGATACAATGCTTGAAATCCTTGTGCTTGGACTCGCTGCTCTCGGAATCTTCACCATGATTAAATTACGTCCTGGCAAGAAGGAGGGAAATGAGTAATGGAAATTATCATGTCAGTGCTTGCAGGTCTGCTTTTTACGGCAGGCGTCTATATGATCCTCCAAAAACAAATTCTTAAGATTATCATTGGTACAGCATTGTTATCTCATGGAGCGCACCTTTTCATCATTACAATGGGAAAACTGAATCGCGGAAAACCTCCTATCCTTGCTGAAGATGTAACAAACTATGTTGATCCGCTGCCACAGGCACTTATTCTGACTTCCATCGTCATTAGCTTCGGTGTGACTTCATTTCTTCTTGTGCTAGCGTATCGGACATATCAAACCAATGGTACCGATAATATGGAGAAGTTGAGGGGTAACGAAAATGAGTAATTTAGCTATACTGCCAATCCTATTACCGCTACTAACTGGGATTATTCTTGTTTTTCTTAATAAGCGATTACCACTCGTAAGATTGATTACGCGCGTTATGGTCATAGTTAATCTCGTCGTGGTTTCACTCATCGCGTATAACGTGATACAAAATGGCACAATTGTGCTCAAAGCTGGAGATTGGACCGTTCCTTATGGAATCGTCCTTGTAGCTGATCCACTTGCAATGCTTCTAGTTCTAACAGCAAACATTATTGCAGTTGCATGTGCATTCTATGCGTTTAACTCTCTTGATGAACAGCGTGAACGATATTACTTCTATCCACTTTTTCAACTACTGATAGCAGGAGTTAGTGGAGCTTTTCTAACAGGGGATCTTTTCAACTTATTTGTGTTCTTTGAGGTTCTACTGATCGCGTCCTATGGATTGATTGTACTGGGTGGGACGAAAGAACAATTTAGAGAATCATTCAAATACATTATCATCAATTTGTTTTCCTCGATGCTTTTTGTTACAACTGTATCGTTTCTATATGCCGTCGTAGGGACAGTAAACATGGCACAGCTGGCAGAACGCGTCGGAGAAGTTCAACAGGATGGTGTCTTAACAACAATCGCCATACTCCTTCTTATCGTTTTTGCAACAAAAGGAGCACTTTTTCCATTGTATTTCTGGCTACCAAAGTCATACTCAGTTCCTCCTACGGTCATTTCAGCACTATTCGGAGCTCTACTAACCAAAGTTGGGGTATATTCAATATTAAGAGTATTCTCATTAATTTTCGTCTATAACCTGACCGTCACGCATCAAATCTTACTGATCCTGGCAGGTTGTACTCTTGTCTTTGGTGTGATAGGAGCACTTTCTACAAACAATGTACAGCTTATTATTGTGTACAATATTATACCAGCCGTTGGTTATATGATGCTTGGTATTGGTGTCTTCTCAGCTACAGCACTAGCTGGAACGATTTATTATTTGTTACACGATATGGTTATCAAAGCAGCGCTCTTCTTCCTCGTTGGAGCAATGGTCACCTATTCGGGCACCTCTGACCTAAGAAAAATGGGAGGAATTATTAAGAATCAGCCTTTACTAGGATGGCTATTTTTTATTGCTTCACTTGCACTTGCAGGACTCCCTCCCTTCAGTGGATTCGTCGGAAAGCTCTTAATTCTTCGAGGCGCATTTGAAGAAGGACATTATGTACTTGCTGTTATAGGACTAATTACTAGTCTTCTCATCCTCCTATCCGTCGTCCGTATCTTTATTATTGGTTTCTGGGGGGAACCAAAACAAGAACCGTCACCAAAAACTAACCCGACCAAAGGAAAAATAATGCCTGCTGCCTTTCTTCTTATCTTTACGGTTCTGCTTGGGATAGGCGCAGAATCCATTTATCCAACTGTACAAATGATCGCTGATCAAATGATTGATCCAGCAAACTATATCAATTCGGTCATGAAGGAGTAGATGGCATGCCAATACAAATTATCATTAATCTCATCATTGCCGTTCTCTGGATGTTTCTTTTTGAAAGTTACTCGTTTAGTACGTTCTTTGTCGGCTACTTATTTGGGATTGTATTGCTTCTATTGATGGAGCGATTCATCCCAGATCGGTTTTACTTCTACCGTCTCTGGTCAATAATTAAACTACTATTTCTTTTCATTAAAGAACTGATTATGGCAAATATTCAAGTTGTTAAACTGGTGTATAGTCCCAAACTCAATATGGAGCCTGGTATCATAGCTGTTCCAATTGATGTTCGTACAAATTGGGAAATTACGATGCTTGCGAACCTCATCACATTAACACCAGGGACACTTACAGTTTCAGTTGCTCCAGATAATATGCACATCTACATCCATGCAATGGATGCACCTGATGCAGACGAGGTCATTAAAGAAATCAAAGGCACGTTTGAGAAAGCTATTATGGAGGTGACAAGATGACTTCCCTATTATCAACCGTATCAACCTTTTGTATCGTCGTCATTGCCATCTCCACTCTATTTCTTCTCTATCGTGCAATTAAAGGTCCTTCAAATCCCGATCGAGCTGTTGCACTGGATACGATCGGTATTAACCTGATGGCAATAGCAGGTATTCTAGCAATCAAGCTAGAGACAGAGTATTTCAATGACATTATCCTACTCATTGGTATTCTTGCTTTTATAGGTACAGTAGCTATTGCTAAATTTCTAGAAAAGGGTGTTATCATTGAAAGAAGTCGTGATTAGTATCATCATGCTTATCGGAACATTTTTCCTTTTTTCTGGGGCACTCGGGATTTTCCGACTTCCTGACGTCTATACGCGACTTCACGCTGCTTCAAAAAGTGCCACGCTTGGAGTGGCTGGCATTCTTATTGCAGCCTTCCTTTACTTTATTTTTGAACAACAAATGATCAGCGGAAAACTCATTCTAGGTATTATCTTTATTTTGATGACCGCACCTGTTTCAGGGCATATGATTTCAAGAGCAGCCTATCAAAGAGGTGTTCCTTTATGGGAGAAGACAACAAGAGATGATCTAGATCGAGCGAAGCAAAAAAAAGCAAGCACGAAGGGATAACCTCTTCGTGCTTGTTTTTTAAGCATCGATCCCAAATATGAATGTATCCCATACGGTGCCTTAGCAATTACGATAGTGGTTAGCATAATAATAGTATCCGCCGCCTATTACAAGCAATAACACAAGTAAGACAACAATCAATGCAAAATACCCACCGCCATAACCTGGATATGGGTATGGCGGATAAGGATAACCACAACCAGGGTTTCCGTAGCCATAGCCGTAACTCATATGCCCCCTCCTTCTATCCTGTAGACATCCTTCTAGTAGATAGTATAGTCTATGACAAAGTAGCGAACTTCGTATGGGGATTGGCGGAGTTTTCTAAATTTATGACTTGAGCTGTTCATCCTATTCTAGATGTTCTACAATTATGTAAGGTGAAAGCCGTTTACTTACATAAAGGGGTCGATGATGAATGACAACTACAATGAAACCTATTACGCCCACATATGACCCGTGGGAAGCTTATATGGATGTTGAAGATCACGGAAACATGGTTCTCTCAAATATAGAACTGACTACAACTACGCTATGTAATATGAGATGTGAGCACTGTGCAGTCGGCTATACTCTTCAACCCAAAGATCCTGAGCCACTTCCATTGGAGCTTCTTACTATGCGACTAGACGAAGTAGAGAAGCTTAGAGCACTGAGCATCACGGGTGGTGAACCGATGCTTTCAATGAAATCGGTTAAACAATACGTGGTACCGCTTTTAAAATACGCTCATGAACGAGGTGCAAGGACACAAATTAATTCCAACTTAACTCTCGATCGAAAACGATATGAATTAATATTACCTTATCTTGATGTTTTGCATATTTCACACAACTATGGGAGTATCGAAGACTTCACGGATATCGGCTTTGCAGTCATGGATCGTAAGCCTTCATTGGAACAACGTGAAGCGTATTTCCATCGTATGGTCGACAATGCAAAAAATTTAACAGCCAGAGGCGTCATTGTATCTGCAGAAACCATGATCAACCGAAGGACAATTCCAAACATTGTTAACATCCATCAACAAATTGCTGAAATGGGATGCCAGCGACATGAAATTCATCCCATGTACCCTTCTGATTTCGCTTCAGATTTAGACATCGCTACGCTAAATGAAATCCGCGAGGGGATTCACCGTCTTCTTGATAATCGTGATCCAAATGTCTGGTTATTGTTTGGTACGCTTCCATTCTATCCATGTAGTTCTAATCCCGAAGATCTAAAACTTCTCGAACGACTATATGCAGCACCAAATGTAACCGTTAGAAACGACCCAGATGGTCGCTCTCGTCTAAATATGAATATTTTTGACGGAGATATCATTGTGACAGATTTCGGTGACACTCCTCCACTTGGAAATATTAAAGATACAAGTTTGAACGATGCCTATCAAAAGTGGCAGAACAGCAGCATCGCTAAGAGCATTAGCTGTCATTGTCCGGCAGTTAAATGCCTTGGACCGAACCTTCTTGTTAAGGATGCTTACTACCAGGACATCGATTTCTTACAAGAAAGAACCAAAATTTCCTTCTAACCTCCTAATTTGGGGGTTTTTTTACTCATTTTTTTATTCAAAAGCACTTTCACCTTTCACTTTAGAAAAGATAGGGTATAATACCTATCGTAATCTATAGGAGTGTGATTGTGTTGAAAAGAAGGACTTGGATACTAGTAATTGTGGCTGGATCGCTTGCTATTCTGCTTGCTCTTGCGGAAAATCAAACAGATTTCTTAAGAACAAATGCAGATGAAATGCCTGAGAACGATTCAGAATCTCAGAAGAAAAATATTACGTATTATACAAAATATTACCAGACTAAGAAGAGTATATATGAATCTTATACTCACAAAAGCAGTGAAACGATTTTTCTCGGAGACAGCCTGACTGATTATTATGAGTGGGGAGAAGCACTCAGCGATTACGAGGTATTGAACAGAGGTATCGCTGGTGATACCACGACTGGTGTGCTGAATCGAATTGATGAAGTGGTAGATGCAAAGCCAGATCGTATCTATTTATTGATTGGAATCAACGATATGATTGCTGGACAATCTGTAAACAAAATTGAGACAAATTACAAACAGATACTTGATACACTTAAAACTCGTTCTCCCCATACAAAGGTTTATGTGCAAAGTCTGTTTCCTGTTAATACAGCATTAACAAGCCACCATCTAAATAACGCTACGATAAAAGAACTTAACGGGCGGCTGGAGGATCTTGCAAATCTCTATAATTATCAATTTATAAACATTTATCCAGACCTCGTCGAATTTGGACAGCTAAATAAAGACTTCACTTTTGATGGCATTCACCTTAATGGCGAAGGTTATCGAATTTGGACTCGTAAAGTACTCACTACTTATAATACGAATGAAAAGTCCAAAGAATAAAACCGACTTAAGATCTGAGCTTATATAGGATGGATTTCCTATTATAATGAAAGTTTCTTCATCCTTTATTGCTTTTTTGCTTTTGTGTGTTAAACTGAAGTAGACCAACCTTAAAATAGCTTCGGAGGGAGACCTCCGGAGCTATTTTTTTCAAATGGGCTAGTTGAGTTATACCTATAATGACATACTTCTCACCGAGGGTTTTAATGGATATACAGCCAATATACGCCCCAACTTAAATGTTCGAACACTTCTTCTTAAGTGACAGAACCCTCTTACCTCATCTTCTTTTATATCGAATAACGTAACTTTCCTTTGTGAAATTGTATTGTCTTTAGATAAGTAAATCATTTCAATCGACTCTTTATTAAGCAGACTATTGTGCATCATTCTCACCATCGGACATCTCTCCTCACACGATCATTTGTTCCTATTATATTACGAACAAATGTTCTTTACCACTTAAAAAACTATGTAAGATTTGGTATTCGTCATTACTCATACAGAATGACTGTTTTGCACAAATCATTGCTGATTTTAAACAGGGACTAACAGAAAAACCTGCCTTTAGGCAGGTTCATATGCCATTCTCTTTTTCTTTCCGATTACGGTAAAATTCATGAAATAGCTTCATTAATGCTCTTTTTTCAATCCTTGACACATAGCTTCTAGAAATTCCAAGCTGTCTTGCGATTTCTCGTTGAGTCAGTTCTTTTTCAAGGTTCAGTCCAAATCGTCCAACGATCACTTCCTTTTCTCTGTCGTCAAGAATATGAATGTATTCATAGATCTTCTTTTTCTCCATATTCAGCTGGATCAATTCCACAATATCCTCAGTTTCTGCCTTTAATACATCAATAAGTGAAATCTCATTCCCTTCTTTATCCTGCCCGATTGGATCATGAAGAGAGACATCTTTTTTTGTTTTCTTTAAAGCACGCAGATGCATCAATATTTCATTCTCAATACACCTTGCCGCGTATGTTGCTAGCTTTGTTCCTTTGTCGGTTGAATAGCTTTCAATCGCTTTGATTAATCCAATTGTACCAATTGAAATAAGATCTTCGGGATCTTCTCCTGTATTCTCAAACTTCTTGACAATGTGGGCTACGAGACGGAGATTATGTTCTATGAGGCGATTTCTTGCATCTTCATCTCCTTCCGCCATCAGTTCTAAATACTTTCTTTCATCTTTTCGAGAAAGAGGCTGAGGGAAGGCATTGTTTTTTACGAACGAGACAAAGAAAAGAACTTCCTTACACACGTAAGCAAGCGCTGCCAGTAACGACACATACTCACCTCCCAATTATGGGCTGTTACTATATCTTAAGTTTATGTATATGCCTACTCCGTTGTGTCTGTCCTTCAGCATTTCTTATTCAAAATAGAAAAAACGCTGCGGAAGAATCCGAGCGTTCGTTTATATTTCATGATCCCTATTCTTTTCTCTTTGCCACTTTTCTGACATGACTTCTTCTCTCAAATAGCGATGGTGAGCAGAATTCCGACCATACTTTAATCTAATAAAAGCAAGGGTCACAATGATTCCGCTAATCCCAGTTAGTTCAAACCATTCCATTTCTGTCACACTCCTTCAGTAGCAGTGTATTCAAAAATGGGAGGAGTGGTACGTTATCTAGAAGTGAGTAAATGACGTAAGGTTTGATCATTTATAATTAAATCAGCAAGCGTATACCCATCTAGTACTTCAAAATAGGCGGAAAGTGCATCGTGAAGAACATGCTTTAATCGGCAAGCTGGACTAATGATACAAGTGTTATTCTCTTTATCAAAGCATTCAACAAGGTTAAAGTCTTCTTCGGTACTTCTTACGACTTTCCCTATGTTAATCTCTTCAGGAAGCACCGCAAGTCGTAGACCTCCATTCCTTCCTCTAACCGTTTCAATATAGCCCTTTTTACCCAGTTCATGAGTCACTTTCATCAGGTGGTTTTTTGAAATTTGATAGGCATCCGCAATTTCCTGTATACTAGCTAATTTATTTTCTTTCATACTCCCGAGGTAGATTAACATTCGTAATGAGTAATCTGTATAGTTTGTTAAGCGCACTGGATTCATCCTCATTTCAATCCGAATTTCATAGGTCTATTCTATCACATCTTACCTCAGCAATCGTTCTAGGATGCTTTACCAAAGATGTGAACATTTCTTTAAAGATGTATTTATTATATTGCTTTTATTTATCACCACCTATACTATAAAGATATATTAAAAATACATCTTTATTAAAAATGGAGGTTTTTCCTATGCTTTCACCAAAAACAATTGCTACAATTAAATCCACTGTGCCAGTTCTAGAAATTCATGGCACTGAAATTACAAAACGTTTCTACGAAAGGCTGTTCACCAACCATCCGGAACTATTAAATATTTTTAATCATGCCAATCAAAAACAGGGACGTCAACAGCAAGCCCTTGCTAACGCTGTTTATGCCGCAGCAAAAAATATTGATCAGTTAGAAGCCATTCTCCCTGTTGTGAAGCAAGTGGCACATAAGCATCGTAGTCTTGGTGTTAAGCCGGAACATTACCCGATTGTTGGAGAGCATTTATTGCTAGCGATTAAAGAAGTTCTTGGAGATGCTGCTACTGAAGAAATTCTTACTGCATGGGGAGAAGCTTATGGAGTAATTGCAGACGTATTCATCGATGTCGAAGAGGAAATGTATGCTGAAGCGGTTCAACAGACAGGTGGTTGGGAAAATGAACGGACTTTTGTTGTCAAAAGGAAAGTAAAAGAAAGTGACGTTATTACTTCTTTCTACTTAGTCCCTATTGACGGTAAACCGATCGCTTCATTTAAATCTGGACAGTACATCAGTGTAAAGGTAGAGATTCCAGGAGACGAATTCACCCACATTCGCCAATACAGTCTTTCTGATATACCAGGTAAGCCATATTATAGAATCTCGGTAAAAAAGGAAGATAGCCCTTCAAAACCTGATGGTATAGTTTCTAATTACTTACATGATCATGTAAAAGAGAGCGATACATTAAGCATTACAGCACCAGCAGGAGATTTCTATTTGGAAGATGATTTAAATCCGATTGTTTTGTTAAGCGGTGGTGTTGGAATTACTCCACTACTCAGTATGCTGAAAAGTAGTGTAGATCAGAATAGAGAAACAACTTTTATTCATGCTGCCATTAATGGAAGTGTACACGCCTTTCATGATGAAGTGACTGCAATAAATCATCCTTCTCTTAATTATCATGTATGCTATGAATCTCCAACTCAAGATGATCGTAACCGAGGGGAGTATGATAAAGTAGGCTATGTTAATAAAGAGTGGCTACAAGAAATCCTTTCTCTAAACCCTGAAACGCATTATTATTTCTGTGGCCCACTTCCTTTTATGAAAGCTATTAAAGAGGAGCTAGAAAAATTGAATGTCAAGGAAGAACAGATGCATTTTGAATTCTTTGGACCTGCTGTAGCCCTTGAGCCAGCTATGAAGTAAATTTATCAGTACCTGCCGATAAAAGCATAATACGCGATTTAAAAAAGCACCTTTAAGGTGCTTTTTTATATGGCTATGACGACTGTTTGATTACGTTCCTTAATATAAGAACTAATTTCATCCCAGTCTTTCTCAAAAGGAATGTAGGGTACAAAGATGGGTTTTTTGTTATTTTTATTTTCGATCGCTATAACGGGTGATCCATTTATTTTTCCAAACGTCACTTTCTTAACAGAGGAAAAGGCCATACTTCGCCACCTCATTCCAAATAACTTATGTTCGATTCTGTACTCTGTCAATTCGATCCGCTGAGTTCTAATACAGAAGCTTAAAAGCATACAAAACAACACATAGATCAACCCGATTAACATGAAGGTCCGCCACCTATCAATCGTCAATTCACCATTCGACCATAGTAACAGGGTGCCAAAAGAAACAACAATACCATACACCAGAATCATGAACAGTTCGATTGCTTTCACTTTCGGGTAATACGTTTTGATTACCTTCATGATCTCACACCTTTACTAATAGTGAACCTCCAAGTATAGATGGTTAGAGCTGAATCTGCATCAAAACATCTGGTTTCACCTACATTGAGAGATGTGGTGAAATGACTATGAATCAGGTTTTTATTTATTTTAACAAGGTCATTGAACTTTGTATATATTTTTTGAAAATGGCTTCTTTTCACCCTCGAATAATTTGTATATATTGAGAGAACGCTCTTTTACAATCCTTAATACGGAATGAAGTTCTGGAATAAGTCTACTGGCATAATTCCAGGCATTTTCTTCAATTTCTATCGAGAGTTTATTCCTCATTTGTACATCAGACGTTGCTGACCTGAGACGAGCTAATTCTCTAAGATTCTGATCAGCAACATGGCCAAGCTCATGAGCAAGTATGACTGTGAAATAATCCAACATATATTCATCAGACCCAAAGAGAAGCAAGCATTGCATTCTCACTTCTTCTAAATAGATTGTTATAGTATGCCGTTCAAGTGAATACTTTCCCCCTACCATTCGTTTTTCTGGAAAATGATCCTCTAAGACAATCGGCACATCCAATTCTGATAATTCCCGCAGCTTATGAATGATCGCTTGAAAACGAAATTCATGGTCCCTCACATTTCATTTCCCCTTCATTATACCGGAATGAAAATAGTCTTCTATCCCCATTCATACGCAAAAAAAAGAGACCTTATTCAGGTCTCTTCATAACTTATTTCCACCAATTATCAAAAATCGTGGCTGCCATATTACGTTTATGCCTCGTCTTGATGAAGTGGTTTTCAATTGTTCTCGCAGCATCTTCAGGAACTTCTTTTCCTTCAAGAAAGTCATCTATATGTTTATAGCTAACTCCCAGTGCTTCTTCGTCAGGAAGTGCAGGACGATCATCTTCCAAATCTGCCGTTGGAACCTTTTCAACAAGATGCTCAGGCATCCCAATATGTTCAAGAATGGTCCGTCCCTGGCGTTTGTTTAAACCAAATAATGGGGTAATGTCACATGCTCCATCTCCATGCTTAGTATAAAAACCTGTCACGGCTTCTGCAGCATGATCGGTTCCAATGACTAGCTTCTTCTCATCTCCAGCAATGTTATATTGTGCAATCATGCGCTCCCTTGCTTTGTTGTTTCCTTTCGTAAAGTCAGTTAAGTCATTCCCAGTTGCTTCAAGGTATGTAGCCACAGAAGCGTCTACTGCTGGTTTAATATTTATCGTGACCGTTTGATCTGGCTTAATAAATTTCAAGGCTGCCTGCGCATCGTCCTCATCTTTTTGCTCACCATATGGAAGTCGAACTGCAATAAAGGAAGCATTCGTTCCTTCTTGACGAAGCTCCTCGACGGCTAACTGAGCCAAACGGCCAGCTAGAGAAGAGTCCTGTCCACCTGAGATGCCAAGCACAAAACCAGTAGTTCCACTTTTCTTAAGGTACGCTTTTAGAAACCCAACCCGTTTATTAATTTCCTCTTCTACTTCGATCGTAGGTTGAACACCAAGCTCATCAATAATTTCCTTTTGTATTTCTCTCAAATCTGTCACTCCTTTTTTATACCACTTCTCTTATTTTTATACATTCTGCTCTAGTTATCAATACCCATTCACTTTATTTTAAAAACAGTAAACAAGCATTTTTTTCTCAGGAAGTATACTGCTGTATTAAGAGATTTCTAAAAGATTTTTGTTTATCACTTCATAGTTGAATGGAGCTGAAAACAACCACCACTATTATAGCAACAATGTCTACGAATACAGCCAAATAGCAAAAGACAGGGTAGAACCCTGTCTTTTGATTAATGATGGATATAGAAACTTTGTTTGTATTGATTAGTTTCAATTAGGTCTTTCCTTCTCATAACGTCCAATTCCTGACCAAGCGACTTCCGATTACGCTTGATTGAAACCGTGATTGTGGCAAATAATAAGTTTAAAGTCATTCCAATCCACTCCTTTCTCGTAAATTCCCTTCAGGTCAAACCTTTCTCTACTGTCATCCATCTTTGAATCGCTAATTGGTTTGGTGCTTTCATCATCTTCATCATCCTTTCATTTCTTATCTATGATTTAAGTCAGCCAGGGCTGACGTTCGCATATGCGCTCAGAACGGTGATTCATTTCACTTTTTACTTTCAAATAATGTTCTTCTTTTTCCAATGTTCTTTCATGAACCCGGATACTAATCGTTACAAATACTAAATGAATCGTTAACATGATCATCTCTCCTTATTGATTTGTATTAGGATAGCCACATCGAAGCTCGGTTTCGCTTGACTTCAACTTCAGCCATACGATGATGAATAGAGCGCTGATGCAGTTCGGAAGATAAGCTTCTATTGAAGACTCTCTTCACTCTGGTTATGATCACTAAATGGAATGGCAACATGTTAACGACCTCCTTTCCTTTGAATCATTTCAGGGGACCCATTTTCTCCTTTGAAACTGCTTTTCTTTCAATGTGCTGACTTTTTCCATATTCTTTCCTCCTTTCAAAAATTGGACACAAAAAGCCGCAGGACGTGTTCCTGCGGCGAAAAAAGCATAGAAATACCGCAGGCATCGACCTGCGGCTTTTCAATCCGTTTGTAAAAAAAGGATCCCTCTTAACGAGGCGCTGGTCGAACAGACTGTTCATATTCAGTTGCAATTGTAGCAGTAGATTTCGCTGAATTCTTCATCATTCTGTTCGACCTCCTTTTTTCAATAGTGTTTTCAAAGGTAAGTATATCCATCACCTTCTATTTTGTAAACCTTTTTTACTAAATTTCCTAAATATTTTATATAAAACATTTTTTCCGACAATTAACTACAATTCTCGCTTCTCATTCACCACGATCCTAGAAAGGAAGAAAGTTCTGTTCAAAAGGACATACATATATACAAAGCGGAGGTGATCACATGCTGAATGTCACAACAATTGTCCTCTTTCTCATCGCATTTCTAGCTATTTTTGGTATCACAGCTACCATACAGATCAGTCTTCAAATGAAAAAGTGGTTAAGGGATATTGAGAATGCTGAAATTCAGAACGATTCTACGGCACATACTGCTCCGTGGATTCAAAATGTCATGAATGAATACAAGACCTATCATCTTGCGGGAGTTTCTCAGGTTAATACACAGGCTTTAATCGAAAAGCACTTTTTCAAAGAATCTGTTCCGCTATTCGGTTTTGCACGGGTACCTGCTGGCGGAATGATGCGATTTATGCAGCAGCTTCCTCCAACATCTATCATTATCGGCATTCTAGGAACGTTCATTGGGCTTACTATGGCGATTTCATCTATGCAGGAAACGCTTATGTTCCTTTCTCAAAAACCAGAGGACGCAAATTTAAACCTTGCTTCAGTTATAGAAGCGATCTCTAGCCCATTTCAGGGAATGAGCGTTGCCTTCATAACGAGTATTGCCGGAATTGGTAACGCCTTATTTCTCACGCTCATCCAAAATGGTGTTTTAACAGGTGGACGTACAACCGCTTATTATTTGGAGAAAATCATCTCAGATTGTGAGTCACTACTCGATCACAACTTGAATGCTAGTCTAACACAGGAGAAACCGCACGATGAGATGGAGCGAATATTGGATCGGCTTGCGGGAAGAATTCAAGATAGTTTCCAAGAAACACTAGGAGATTTTTCCAATAATATGATTCATTTCACGGCGGGACTTAATGAAGCGATGAAAGAGGTTCAGGGAATCCTCTCTTCACAACGTCAATATACAGAACAATTTTCAAATAGCACTTCAATGTTAGAATCTTTCGGTGTAAAGCTTCAAGAGTCATTTACACAACTTGATGGCGTTCAAGAAAAAGCAACGAATGGCATAATAGAGCTTGGAAACAAATTAAAGACACTTGAAAGTCAGCTTCAAGCACTATCAAGACATCATGAAACGGGGCAGCGTAAATTCGAGCAACTTGTGCAGCGATCTGATCAGCTAATCAAGGAAACACAGAAAAAAGCAGAGGAAACAGGTCAGCATTACTTGAGAGGCCTTGATGAACAGATGCAACGGTACCAGGGCTCACAGGAAGAACTGGAACGGCGCGTCCATCAAATGCAAGATGAATGGTATTACCGGTATCAAGATAAGCAAAATCAGTATGGAAGGGCCTCACAAGATTTTGCAGAATCTG
Source organism: uncultured Bacillaceae bacterium (assembly GCA_963739655.1). Lineage (GTDB taxonomy): Bacteria > Bacillota > Bacilli > Bacillales > Guptibacillaceae > Guptibacillus. The sequence continues at coordinate 676,750 of CAVUAW010000018.1, forward strand.
TTTCACAACTTGAGAAAGCATGGTATTCAACTCTTGATAAAATCAAACGGGAGGCCCTGGAACCTATCATTCACAAAATGGAACGGGATCAGCGGGATCAGCCACTTCAACATGAAATGAGAACCATAGCACACAGCCTCGATTCTTTATATCAAGGTCTTGCCAGGGAACTGAAGGATATACAACATCAATTAGCAGAATCTCATCAGATTCAATTACGTCTGTATGAAGAGCAAATGCGGAGGCAATCGATAGCTCAGCAGCACGTCCAATCCAGGATGATTGGTGATAATCGATGAAAAGTCGAAAACGACGATTTCAAATCGAGAACGATGAAGAGCATTACTGGCCCAGTTTCGCTGATATGATGGCAATGATCGTTCTCGTAATGCTATTTATCGCAATTATTGCGTTTGTTCAAATGATCTATGACGCATATGATCAAACCGTCATGAAACAGGAACTTGCAAAAGTAGCGGATGTAAAAAAACACATTAGTGATCTAATTGAAAAGCAGCTGGAAGAAAACGTGGGAAAAGACAAAGTCGTTCGTGGACCTAATAATACAATCTCAGTTGAAGGGGATATTCTTTTCGATACGGGGAGTGCTGAAATTAGTCCAGAAGGGAAAAAAGTACTGAATGATTTAGCAGATGTGTTTGCTAACTTGATCGATGAAAAAGATATTAGTCAGTATCTCTATATCATTCTGATTGAAGGTCATACTGACAAAGTCCCATATGATAACTGGAAACTTTCAACCGATCGTTCAGTTGCGGTGGTAAAAGAATTAATGAAGGCGAACCCTAAGCTCGCAACTCCTGATTATGCAAAGTACCTTGCTGCTACCGGTTATTCAGAATACAAGCCGGTAGTTGATGAAGATTCAGCGGAGGCTTACAAGAAAAACAGACGCATTTCTTTTCAAATTATTCTAGATGATGAGAAGTGGCAAGGTCGCTTAAAAGAGATCATGACCTATTAAGGAATTATCACACTTTCAAACATATCTACTCTCAACATATTTGATAGTTGAACAACTAGACGAAAAGCCATTTCCTAATGGAAATGGCTTTTCGACGTTCGCTCGTTATTTCATTCTGATAACGTGATAAGGTAAAAATTGTTATCAATCTATGCTTTATTTACTTATATCTTCATGCTCATTTAATTTTTTCTGAATGGCAATCGCCCGGGAATAGAAAAATAGGGCTATCCCAACAAGAAGAAAGCCTCCACCTGTCAAGATCAATGTCCCACCATCAGACTTTCCTTCAACAGGAAGAAAAGAGCCAATATATAGGAATACACTAAGGCTAAGCAAAACAAACGCGAAACGTTTGTAATCTGTCATTTTATCTTGAAGTTGCTTCATAACGCGCTCACCTCTCCTGTCTCTTATTCTAGCATACAAGAGGTGCCTCTGAGAGATGTAACTATTCCCAGTAAATTGTAAACCCCTCTTCATGAAAGAAGAGGGGTTAAACATTATCCTAATGCGTTTGCTAGGTCTTCAATAAGGTCATCAGCATCTTCAAGTCCTACAGAGATGCGTACAAGCCCCTCTGTGATACCTAGCTCACCTCGGCGATCTTTTGGAATAGAAGCATGCGTCATGCGGGCAGGTACTGATATTAAACTTTCAACAGCACCTAAACTCTCAGCAAGGGTAAAGTATTTCACTTTGCTTAATAGCTCATCGGCCTTCTCAGCACTCCCAATATCAAAGGAAATCATGCCACCAAACCCTCTAGACTGATTTACTGCAATATCATTTCCTGGATGAGTGCTCAACCCAGGATAATAGATTTTCTCGACAGCATCGTGGTCACTTAGGAATTGAACGATTTTGGCGGTATTTTTCTCATGCTCTTCCATACGAACACCTAGAGTTTTCAATCCGCGAATCAGTAGCCAAGAATCCTGTGGTCCCAGTATAGCACCTGCGGAATTCTGAACAAAATGTACTTCTTCTGCAAGCTCTTTGGAATTTACAACAACAAGACCCGCCACAACATCACTGTGTCCACCTAGATACTTAGTGGCTGAGTGAAGGACAATGTCAGCACCATGATCAATTGGATTCTGCCAGTATGGTGTGTTAAACGTATTATCGACGATTGATAGGAGCTTATGCTCTTTTGCAAGCTTCGAAATCGCTTGGATATCTGTTACCTTCAACAAGGGATTAGTTGGTGTTTCTACATAAATCGCCTTCGTGTTTTCTTGGATCGCATCTTTGACTAATTCAAGGTTTGTTGTATCAACAAATGTTGACTCAATGCCAAGACGATTTAGCACCTTCGTCATCACACGATAAGTTCCACCATATACATCATCCGTCATAACGACATGGTCACCAGAGTTAAACATCATCATTACAGAAGAAATTGCAGCCATACCCGAACCGAATGCAAATCCTGCCACACCGTTTTCAAGATCTTTAATAAGTTCCTCAAGCGCATGACGAGTTGGATTCCCTGTACGAGAATACTCATAGCCATTAAACTTACCAACCGCTTCTTGCTTGTACGTACTAACCTGATAAATTGGCACAGATACCGCTCCAGTTTGTGGATCGCCTGTAATGCCTCCGTGAATAAGTTTTGTTTTTGGCTTCATTGTTTATATGCCTCCCTGATAGATCTTCTTACTTAAGTACCGTTCACTACTATCTGGAAAAATAGTGGCGATATTTGTTCCTGGTCTAGCTATTTTTGCTTCTATGAGCGCAGCCTCAAGTGCTGCACCTGAAGAGCTTCCAACCAAAAGCCCCTCCTTTTCAGCAAGTTCTTTTACACGCCTGAAGGCGACTTCGTCAGTTACTGTATGGATGCTATTAAAGTAAGACTTATCCATATAATCAGGTAGAAATTCCATTCCTATACCTTCTGTCTTATGAGGTCCTGATTCTCCTCCATTAAGAATAGAGCCTTCAGGTTCAACAATGACCGTTTTCACATCGGGATTTTGCTCCTTCAAATACCGGGACGTACCCATAAAAGTCCCACCGGTTCCAGCACCCGCTACAAAAACATCAATCTCGCCATCTAGCTGCTTCCAAAGCTCTGGACCGAGAGTTTTGTAATACGTCAGTGGATTCGCTGGATTTCCAAATTGCCGGGGGATATAAGAGTTAGGAATCTCTTTATGAAGTTCTTCTGCTCTTGCAATCGCGCCTTTCATTCCGAGTTCAGTTGGAGTATTCACGATTTTAGCACCGAGAGCTCTCATTAAATCCTGTTTCTCCATACTGAATTTTTCGGGCACGACAAACATAACCGTATAACCACGGTTTACCGCTGCAAGAGCAAGGCCAATACCCGTATTACCTGCAGTTGGTTCAATAAAAGTTCCACCCGGAGTTACTCGATTGTGATCAATTGCTTCTTGAAGTAATTCCTGTCCTAAGCGGTCTTTAATACTGCCACCAGGGTTATAGAACTCGAGTTTTGCAAACAAACGAACCCCATCAGGTAATTCAAAATGATTGAGCTCGATGACCGGAGTTCGGCCGACGAGCTCATGCACATTATTATAGATTTCCATATCGTGGAACCCTTTCTATTCAGCGAAAACGATATGCCATTCATCACGATGCGTAAGCATTTCGTCAGCGATTTCTTTTGCTCCTTCTAAACTATGGTTCGCAGCCCAACCACATTGTACTTCGTTACAAGCTGGGACTTCATCCGCATTCAGAACGTCTTGAAGTGTTTTCTCAAGCACTTCTAGGATTTCATCGTAATTAGAATGATTTAATACTGCCAAGTAGAAGCCAGTCTGGCATCCCATCGGTCCAATATCCACAACGTTTTCCATGTGATTACGAATATTTTCAGCCATTAAATGTTCAATGGAGTGCAGCCCGGCCATTTCCATATGTTCTTTGTTTGGTTGCTTAAAGCGAATATCATATTTGTAAATTTCATCACCGTTAGGCCCTTTTGTTACACCTACAAGACGCACATATGGTGCAGCAACTTTCGTATGATCAAGATTAAAGCTTTCTACGTTCATTTTTTTAGCCATTCTTTCTCAACTCCTCCACTAGATTTAAAATAAGATTTGCCGAATTGATCGAAGCGGTTTCTAGAAACTCATCAAAAGATATATTCGATTCTTTCCCTGCGATGTCTGATAATGACCGGATTATCACAAATGGTGTACTAAATTGATAGCAAACTTGAGCGATCGCCCCCGCTTCCATCTCCGCAGCATCAAGATTTGCAAGTTTGGACCTCACATATTCAACTCTTTCAGGATCGTTCATAAATGAATCCCCTGTAGCGATCATCCCTTTGATTACCTGATGTTCTGTTACTTTCTCTGCACTTCTTTCTGCAGCTTCTACAAGCATACTGTCCGGTTCATAAAGAGCCGGCATTTGTGGAACCTGGCCGTATTCGTAACCAAAGACTGTTGCATCAACGTCGTGGTAACGAACTTCAGCAGAAATGACGATATCACCAACTTTTAGTTCAGGGTTAAACCCACCAGCAGAGCCCGTGTTAAGAACATAATCTGGTTTAAAGATCTGATTCATCAACGTCGTCCCGATGGCAGCGTTCACTTTCCCAATTCCCGATTTCAAGAGAACAATTTCCTGTCCATCGATGGAACCTGTAGTGAATTCTGATCCTGCAATCACCTGCTCTTCACGATGATCCAGGCGATCCCGCAATATTCTAACCTCTTCTTCCATAGCTCCAATAATACCGATCTTCATGATGTACTCCTTTACTTGGTCAATTTTTGATAGCTTCCATCAACCAAACAAATTCATTCAGCTGAGTAAAAGCAACTTGAAACCCGTGCTTTTGAAACAATTCTTCTAACACCGGAATCGTTGTGTAATATTCTGTTTGTAAATCCTGAAGCAAATTCAAAAATCCTTTTGCTTTCACTTTTTCATGCATTTGTAATTTGGCATTCTCATCTTTAAATGCCGTGTCCGCAAATACAATTTTATCATTTTGAGTCAGTAGTTGGCTATAATTGTGAATGGCCATCTCTTTCTCAGAATCTGTAAGATGGTGAAATGCATACGTACTCACGATCGTTTGTACAGGTTGAGCAAGGTTTGGAAAGTTCATAAAATCACCATCATGAATGGTTAACGAAGGTAATCGTTCACTAGCTTTCTCCCTCATTGCCTTTGATGGCTCAACTCCTGTTACAGTGAGTCCTCTCTTAAGTAAAACTGAAGTCAGGTTCCCTGTTCCAACACCAAATTCAAGAACGTGTCCCGAGGAAGCATGAGCCACTGCTGATAGAATGCCATCATAGCCTTTAAATACATCCCTATATTCTTCGTCCTGACCTGATACTGTCGTATCGTATGAGTCAGCCCAGCGCTCAAATAAATCAATAAACTCTCTTCCCATTACTGTCACATCGCTTTCGTATTTTTAATTCATACTATTAAGGTATGAATAATATGCATTGTGGTTCTAATTTATCACATTCTTTTTTTAATATCAATTTGTCTGATTAAATAATTATGTGTACACTATTACCTGGGCACTAAATAAGGAGGAAATAGATATGAGTTTTTCACTCGAACGGATCGATGATAAAGTGGAATTTTTTGAAGGATTCTCACTTGAAGAAATAGAAAACAAGATCCAAACACAAATTGATAATAACCGAGCTTTGCTTTTGCAGGTTCACTCTGTTCAACATCATGCATTAACACACGAGAAAACAGGAAGACCTTATTATTCTGCTGTAGTTCATTTTAAGGCAAAATAAATAAAAACAGACAAAAAGGAAGCCTTCCATATGGAAGGCTTCCTTTTTGTCTGTTTTTCTATTCTTTTGTTACGCTAACAGGCTTCCACCCTTTTCCATCAATCCACTTGAGTTCGATGAAATATTTCGGGTTTCCTGGTCCCGCTTTACTTACTCTTGCAAATGACTGTTGTGGTCCGCCATTACCACCGATTCTCCAAATCGTCATTTCATCTTCAGATAAGCCCATCACCGATTCAGCTGCTTTGATTTTCTCATTCCAATCATCTGAGCCCTTATCGTATGACGAAACGTGATTACCCGTTTGTACTGTTCCAACAGGCTCCCAGGGTCCATCAAGGTTCTGCTCTCCTGGAATTTCCTGATCAGACTTTTCTTCTTTCTTTTGATCTTCTTTGTCTTTATCTTTATCTTTGTCTTCTTTCTTACTCTTTTCATCGTCTGTTGCATCTTTATTCGAACTATCTTCATCAGCGTTTTCTTTATCCGCATCTGTAGACTCTGAATCTTTGGAATCAGCTTCATCAGACGTTACGGCATCGTCGCTGTTGCTATTCGCGTTCTCATTCGTATTCGATTGTGCAGTTTGCTGTTCTTCACCTGCCGTTTGCTGTGGTTCATCTCCTGAAAAGACAATATTCACCACAAGGACAAGAATGACTGCAAGAACAAGCCCAATTAAACTATTTAATACGATATTTTGTTTTCTCTTTGAATGACGATCCCCAAATCGCGATCTCACGCCGATCCACTCCTCTATTTAACTGTTGGTTATATTCTATCATCTCTAGAGGATTCGTAGAAGCCTTGACTTTTATTTCGTTATTACCTCTTTGTTTCGTATAAATTCTTTACGATTTTTGCAAAAGATTCATACGCTTTATATTCTTTTTCTCCTTTCTCAAAGTCTACGACTACTAGTGCATATTTCGGTGCTTCATAAGGGAAATAACCCGCAAACCACTGATGATCAAAAGAGGATTCATTACCGAGCTCTGCAGTACCAGATTTACCAGCAACCGCTACAGGGAGGTCACTTAAATACGTTCGTCCTGTTCCACTCACAACCACTTCTCGCAGTGATCCTTGTAATGACTTCATAACTTGATCTGATAACTGACTTTTCCCTGCACTTTTTTCCTTAAAGCTCAAAAATGTCGTCTGATTTTGATAGAGAATATCACTCACAACTCTCACTTGCTTAGATTCACCATTCCTTGCAATCGTAGCCATCATATTGGCTATAGCAAGCGGACTTAACTTAACATTCAATTGACCAATCGCGGTTTGATCGATCGCTTTCTTAACTCCTTTGTCTTTATCATCTATGAAGAAAACTGGCTCTGACTCTTCAGGAAACTGTTTAAAATCCTCATAATGATAAAGTAAATCGCTCCATCCTACGGTCGAACTAATACCTAGCTTCGCAGTTGTTTTTTCAATGAAATTTGGATCTTTTTTAATTAATTCTTCGCCAAGCTCTGTGAATGCCGCATTACAACTAACAGCAAAGCTCTGCTTCAGATCTAACGTACCAAGCTTCCGATTACCAGGTCCATCCCGGTATACGTTTTGATCACAATCAAATGTTCGATTATTCTTTATCCCTTCTTCATAAGCGGCAGCTAGAATAACGGTTTTGAAGACAGACCCCGGAAAATGTCCGGTTATCATCTGGTTTTCTGCACCATCGCCAAGTGGATCATCCTTCTTAAATAATGGACGACTGACCATTCCAATAAGATTACTGGATTCGATATCAAGTAAAACTGCTCCTCCATTTGTAATGCCCGACTCATCAATCGCTTTCTCAAGATCCTTTTGTATTTCCAAATCGACGGTTGTCTTAATTTGGAGCGGGTAAAAAGAATCCGAAGGAGAGAACATTTTCACATCAAGTCCTAGAAGTGGATTACCCTGACGATCAGCATGATAAAGAAGTGTTGTATCTCCTTCTGATAGAAGAAATGGATCAAAGGCTAACTGAAGTCCAGAAATCCCCATTTTTGTTTTCTCATCTATTAGTCCTTCTGCCCACTTCTCAGGATATTTGGACTTAAGGAGATCAGGATTCGTTCGTACACTTCCGATCAAATGTTCAGCAAGCTGGTCGTTTTTCTCATCTTTAAAAACAGCATATACCCCCGGAATACTTAATTGATTGATTTTCTTCATCTCTTCTATCGATAAATTCTTTTTAAAAGTAAAAGGTTGCTTCTTGCCTTCAAATGCTCGTTCAATTTCCACTGGGGATTTGTTTATAACCTTCGCCAATGCCTCGATCGGCCATTCTCTTTCTTTTAGAAACGGAAAGAGAATGAGAGAAGGAATCGTATTACTCAATGTAACACCATTTTTATCAAGTAAACTTCCTCTACCTTCATCAAGTACATAAGACTGTGTTCGCTGACTGATGCTCGCTTCAATAAGGTTAATATCATGTTTGGAATAGGATTCTGTTTCAATTAATTGAAGCTGGACTAGTCGACCGATAAGCAGGAGAAACACACACAAAAAAAGCATACCGAATCCAAATACCCGTTTCCTTCTCACACCGTTCACCTCTGTATGAGTTTCGACCGATATTACTTTTTTCAAACTCATTTGAAGGTCCAAGTGCTTCATAACGAAAGCTCAAAAAAGGGACAACCACAAGTGGCTGTCCCTTTTAACTGCTTATATTTATTTAACTTCTATAATTTCAACACGAATTTCTCCACCAGGTGTTTGCACATTGACTTTTTCACCAATCTGGCGGCCTAAAAGACTTTTTGCCATCGGAGAATCATTTGAAATCTTTCCTTCAAATGGATCTGCTTCTGCACTACCAACAATAATATATTCTTCTTCATCACCATCAGGAATTTCAACAAATTTAACGCGTTTACCGATTGACACAACGTTCGATGCACTATGATCTTCTTCGATAATTTCAGCGTTACGAACCATATTCTCGACGGTTTGAATTCTTGCTTCAACGAACGCTTGCTCATCTTTCGCTGCATCATATTCAGAGTTCTCGGAAAGATCACCAAAACTACGAGCGATCTTTATACGTTCTACTACTTCTTTTCTTTTTTCTGTTTTAAGAAGGTCAAGTTCTTTCTCTAGCTTCTCTTTTCCTTCCTGGGTCATGTAATACTTTTTATCCTCTGCCATTTCTTTCACTCCTTCATCAATTAAGGGCATCAATCGTAATAAACTGTATGAAAAAAAGAGGTAATTATACCTCGTTTTATCGTTATAGCATTGCTTTTTCTTCTAATATCGTATGAATCTTAGTAACCATAAGATCTATGGCCACTCTATTCTGGCCACCTTCTGGCACAATAATGTCCGCATAGCGTTTTGTAGGCTCAATAAATTGCAAATGCATCGGACGAACAACTGACGTATATTGCTCTACGACAGAATCTAGCGTTCTTCCTCTGTCTCGTATGTCCCGGACCATTCTTCTCAAAATTCGCAAATCAGCATCGGTATCAACGAACAATTTAATATCCATTAAATCACGAAGTCGCTCATCTTCAAGAATTAGGATACCTTCCAAAATAATGACATCTTTTGGTTCGACAGGGATAATTTTATCAGATCTTGTGTGAACTGTATAGTCATAGACAGGTTTTTGAATAGAGTTATATAACATTAACTCCTTTACATGTTCAATTAGCAGGTCATTATCAAATGCAAGTGGATGGTCATAGTTTGTGCCCAAACGTTCTGGCATCGATTTCTCACTTTGATCTTTGTAATAAGAGTCCTGTTCAATGACTAATACAGACTGATCAGCAAATTGTTTAAATATCTCTCTTGTTACCGTGGTTTTGCCTGATCCAGATCCCCCGGCAACACCAATTACTACGGGTCTATTAATCATAAGTCTTCCCCTTCTATTTATAGAAAAACCGCTCGTACAACAGTACGTCGGTTTTCCTTCATCATGAGTTTTTACGCTGACTAACAGCTAGTCCATCGCCGACAGGATAAATTGTTGTTACTAGCTCAGGATGTGAGATTAAAAATTCATTATAAACACGGAGTTTCTTCACCATCGATCGAAATCTCTTTTCTTCAATCTCATCTTCCGCAACCATGCCTCTAAACAATATGTTATCAGAAAAAATGACGCCTTGTTCTTTTACTACGCTATAAAATTCATTAAAAAATTTCTGATATTGGCCTTTTGCTGCATCGATAAAAAGCGCTTGGTATGGTCCGTGCTGCTTGAGTTCTTCCGCAACCTCAAACGCATCTCCAAAAAAAACTGTAATACGATTTGAATATCCTGATTTTTCAATATTTGATAATGCTTCTCTATAACGTGCTTCATCACGTTCAACCGTCATAATTTCAGTATCTGGTAACTGATCTGCCATACGAATGGCTGAGTAACCAATAGCTGTTCCAATTTCTAAAATACGCTCCGGTTTCAAAAAGGAAAGAAGCTGGAGCATGATATCAAGGCTTGTTTGTTCCATTATTGGAACATGGTGCTCACTCGCATATATTTCCATCTCTTTTATTAAACCTTCTCGTTTTGGACGCAAAGATTCAAGATATTGTTCCACATGATCGGATATCATGATCGGTCCTCCTTCATGTAACCCGAATTATTTTATCATAATCGAAAGGGGAATGGTAGTGTAACTCTCCCATTCCCCAAAATTTCTTATTCTTCTTTGGCTTTTTCTTCTTTCTTCTTATAGTATTCTTTCCATTCGTCTTTGTATTTAGCAACTTTTTTATTATGCTCTTCATTTGTCTTTGAAAACAATGTTTCTCCGTTTGGACGGGCATAGAAGTATAAGTCATCCGTATCAGCAGGTTCGATCGCAGCTACAATGGATGATTCACCCGGATTAGCAATTGGTCCTACCGGAAGTCCTTTTTGTTTATATGTGTTATAAGGAGACTTTGCGTCAAGATCTGCCTGCGTAATCTCTCCTGATTGCTCTCCTCTCGCATACACAACTGTTGGATCAGTTTGTAAGATCATATCCTCTTCAAGTCGATTGTAGAACACCTGAGAAATTTTGGTTCGATCTGCTTTTGCAGATGCCTCTTCCTCAATGATGGAAGCTAATGTCATCATTTCATGAATAGAATAGTCGCGTTCTTCTATTTCTGAACGATATTTCTTAAGAACACTATCTGTTTTATCTAACATATCTTTCACAACTAATTCAACAGTCGGTTCTTCTTCAAAATCATAAGTCGCCGGGAAGAGATATCCTTCAAGGGGGTGTCTTATCTCTTCTTGTAAAATATCATCTGTTAAGAACCAGTATTGATCAATTAATGATTTGACATATTTCTCATCATCTATTTTCTTCAAAACCTCTTCTTGCTTCATATCTAATTCTTTTGCAATTCGAGCTGAGATATCTTCAAGCCAAATACCTTCCGGAACAGAAATCTTGGCTACGGCATCTTTCAAGACTTTACCACTTTTCATGATGGCAATAATCTCATCCATCGTCATCGAAGGAGAAAGCTCATAGTCACCTGCTTGAAAACCACTTTCATTCTTATATTTAACATAATAACGAAAAGCAGTACCATCTTTAATGATGCCTTCATCTTCAAGTGTTTTTCCAATTGAAGAAGTAGAAGATCCAATCGGTATCGCAATGGCTGTTTTCTGATCACTGTCAGGATCAACTGGCTCCAGGATATTTTTTATGTAAAAATAACCACCTGTAATAACGGCAGCCACCGTTATCGTTAAAAGCAGTAAAATAATAATTACAATTTTTCTTACTGTTTGATTTTCATTCTGGCGCTTCACCAGCTTCTCTTTGTACTTGTCTTTAAAATCTGACAACGCCGTTTCCCCCTTTCGCTCTTTACCTATTATACTATAAGTCGACATATTGTCAGCTGGAATGCCAACCTTCGCCACTTTTTCTCCATTATGTATTATACAAGGTAACTGGTAAGCTTTGTAGTCATTTCCTAAAATCAGTAATCGAAATCTCATATGTATTGAAAAAAGCTACCGATAACTTCATCGGTAGCTTCATAATAAGATTATTCGTCTTCTTCTTCCTCTTCAGAGAAAGTGTTAAGCATTTCTTCAACCATTTCCCATTCCTTATCTGACTCGATCGGGAATAGTTTGTAGTCGCGCTCTTCATTATCTTCTTCTTCATAACGGAAAGCGTAAACCTCAACTTCTTCTTCACTGTCAGCTTGATCTGCTGGAACAACCGTCATATAAGAATGTCCATTCTCCGCTACATCAAATGTAAAGAGAACTTCAAATAAATGTTCGTCGCCGTTCTCATCTGGAATAATAATACGTTCTTTTTCCTCCATGTTTTCACCTCATTAATTTTGCTTGCTGTCTAAGTATCCTTGCAGAATCATAACAGCAGCCATTTTATCGATCACTTTCTTACGCTTCTTACGGCTCACATCAGCACTGATCAACATGCGTTCCGCTGCAACAGTTGTTAGTCGTTCGTCCCACATGTCAACAGGCAAATTGGTCGTTGTCCCAAGTAAATCAGCAAAAGCCATACAGGCTTCTCCACTTGGACCAATTGAACCATTCATATTCTTAGGAAGTCCAACAACAATCATGCTGACATCATTCCCATTAATGATTTCCATCAAACGATCAGGAATAACATCCTGCTTTTCGGGATTCCGTTTCACCGTTTCTAACCCTTGTGCGGTCCACCCCATGGCATCGCTTAAAGCGACGCCGATTGTTTTCGTACCGACATCCAAACCAAGTGTTTTCATGCTGTCTCCTTATCCTTGATGATGAGTAAGATACGATTTCACAAGCTCTTCAATCAATTCGTCACGTTCAAGCTTCCGAATTAAACTTCTCGCATCATTGTGTCTCGGAATGTAAGCCGGATCTCCAGAAAGGAGGTAACCCACGATCTGGTTGATCGGATTATAGCCCTTTTCTTGAAGAGCACTATAAACAGTGAGCAACACTTCCTGGACATCATGATTGTATGCGTCGTCTGGAAAATTAAATTTCATTGTCTTGTCCATTGAACTCATTCCTTACACCTCTTTCTCCGACCCCATCTAGAATCGTTACTAGTCAACTAATTCTTATTGTACACTACTGAAACCAAATTAGGAAATGGATTTCACCCAATCAGTCGTATAGGCAAGTGCCTCATCCAACTTCTCAGGATTTTTGCCACCGGCTTGTGCCATGTCTGGGCGTCCACCACCTCCTCCTCCACAACGTGAAGCAAGTTCCTTAATCAATTTTCCTGCATGATACCCTTCTTTTACAAGGTCATCTGTGATTCCTGCCGCCAGCTGAACTTTTCCATCTGATCCACTACCAAGGACAACAATAACGCTACCAAGTTGTGCTTTCAAGTCATCTACAATGCTACGTAGATTGTTCATGTCTGTGTCAATACGTTTTGCTACAACTTTGACACCATCCACTTCTTGAACATCACTCGACATTTGTTTCGCTTCCACGTTCGCAAGCTTCGAAGTTAGTGAGTCATTCTGTCTCTGCAAATCACGAACCTGGCCGAGTAAAGCTTCTGTCCTAGACGGAACATCCTTCACATTTGATTTTAACAAGTCAGCGGTGTTTTTCAAAATCGATACTTGCTGATTCAGAACCTGATAAGCACCTTCACTTGTTACAGCTTCGATCCGACGAGTACCTGCACCGATCCCTGACTCTGAAACAATTTTGAAAAGACCAATTTCAGCCGTATTTTGAACATGTGTACCACCGCATAGCTCAAGGCTATAATCGCCGACACGTACAACGCGCACTGTATCACCATACTTCTCACCAAACAGTGCCATGGCTCCCATTGCTTTCGCTTCATCGATTGGTTTAACCATCGTATTCACGGGGATATTCGCCCAGATCTGATCATTTACTCTCTTCTCAATTTCCTCAAGTTCATCCGTGGAAATTTGCCCGAAGTGAGAGAAGTCAAATCGTAGACGTTCAGAACCAACAAGAGAACCAGCCTGGTTAACATGATCACCCAGCACATCTTTTAATGCCTGATGAAGCAAGTGCGTTGCTGTATGATTCTTCACAATCGCAGAACGATTCGTGCGGTTTATTTCAGCCGTTACTTTCGCACCCGTTTTAATAGAACCTGATTCAACAACAGCCGTATGAACATGCTGACCATTCGGTGCTTTCTGTACATCCGTTACGCGAAGCTGAACACCTTCTCCAAAAATCACACCAGGATCGGCAACTTGTCCGCCACTTTCAGCATAGAATGGCGTACTCTGTAAAATAATCTGAATTTCATCACTTTGCGTAGCTTCTTCCGTTAGCTCTTTGTCTTTCACGATTGCTACGACTTCGGTATCAACTGACCGTTCTTCGTAACCGACAAAATCACTTGCGACCGATATGTCACCGAGAGCTCCGCCTTGAATCTGCATCGATCCCACGTCCTGACGAGCTTCACGAGCACGTTTACGTTGCATACCCATCTCTTGTTCAAATCCGGTACGATCGATCTCCATACCTTCTTCTTCAGCATATTCTTCCGTTAATTCAACAGGGAAACCATACGTGTCGTAGAGACGGAATACATCACTACCTGAAATGACTTTATTACCTGCTGCTTTCTCTTTTCTAATGATTTCAGAAAGAATAGAAAGACCTTCGTTTAAGGTTTCATAAAAACGCTCTTCTTCATTTTTGATAACCTTCTGAATGAATTCTTTCTTCTCATTCACTTCAGGATAGAATTCCACCATAATATCTCCAACTACAGGGACAAGCTCATACATGAAGGGACGGTTGATTCCAATTTGCTTAGCAAATCGAACAGCTCTGCGAAGAAGTCTTCTTAATACGTATCCACGCCCTTCGTTTGATGGAAGAGCACCATCACCTATTGCAAACGTTACAGTACGAATATGATCAGCAACGACCTTAAATGCTGTATCGCCTTCTTTTGATTCACCGTATTTAGTTTCAGCCATACGTTCTGTCTCACGAATCGTTGGCATAAAGAGATCCGTATCATAATTTGTTCTAGCATCCTGGATAACAGAAACCATACGTTCTAGTCCCATTCCAGTATCAATGTTTTTCTTAGGTAGAGGTGTATAAGTGCCATCCGGATTATGATTAAACTGCGAGAAAACAAGGTTCCAGATTTCAAGATAACGCTCATTCTCACCGCCAGGGTAAAGCTCTTCCTCTGGATCTTCAAGGCCGTAATCTTCGCCACGATCATAGAAAATCTCCGTATTTGGTCCGCTTGGTCCCTCTCCGATATCCCAGAAGTTTCCTTCAAGACGGATGATTCGCTCTTCAGGAAGCCCAATCTTTTCCTTCCAGATTGAATAAGCTTCTTCGTCCTCAGGATGAATCGTTACTGATAATTTTTCAGCTTCAAACCCAATCCAATCTTTACTTGTTAGGAATTCCCATCCCCATACAATCGCTTCTTCTTTGAAATAATCGCCAATCGAGAAATTGCCTAGCATTTCAAAAAATGTATGATGGCGCGCAGTTTTACCAACATTTTCGATGTCGTTCGTACGTATCGACTTTTGCGCATTTACAATTCTTGGATTGTCAGGAGTCACTCGGCCATCGAAGTACTTTTTAAGCGTTGCAACTCCGCTGTTGATCCAGAGCAATGTAGGATCCTCATGTGGTACAAGGGAAGCACTTGGTTCAACAGAATGATTTTTTTCTTTGAAGAAATCAATAAACATTTGTCTCACGTCAGCTGAAGTCAGCTTTTTCATTAGAAAATCCTCCTTAGAATGGTAGTTACACTTGTAGGTGGCAAGAAATTTTCCCATACAAAAAACTCCCACCCCTGAATAAATCAGGGACGAGAGTTTGGTTCATATGCTCACGCGGTACCACCCTGGTTATAGGCAAAGATCGCCTATCACCTCAAGCGACCGTAACGAGGTCGAGACGGCGGGGATTAATCCGCACTCAGGATTAGCGTTCTGCTGGCCATGTTCCTAAAGCTCTTTCAGCCATGGAGCTTCTCTCTACTAAATACGTCTGTATTCAGGAATAGGTTTCAGCATACTCGATCCGTCAATGTGTTCATTTCTTAATCTCTGCGATTATTATAGTCAGAGCAGCGATCGTTTGTCAATCGCTTCCCTCTCGCTCATTTCGATAAAGAATCAGCGCCTTTAGGACAGCAAGAACAGGCACAGCAAGAATCAGACCAATGACACCCGCAATTTCACCACCTGCTAAAAGTCCAAAAATGATGATTACAGGGTGAATATGAAGGCTTTTACCAACGATATAAGGGGAAAGAATGTTACTTTCAATAAATTGTAGCACAACAATAACGACTACTGTAATGATGGCCATCTTAACCGAAACAGTCGATGCAATTAATAACGCCGGTGCCGCTCCAAGGAATGGACCAAAATAAGGAATGATATCCGTTACACCCACGATGACTCCGAGTAGAATAGCATAAGGTAGCTTAATCAGCCAGAAACCAAGAGCTGCGAGCACACCCAGTACCGTAATGACAAAAAACTGCCCTCTAATATAGTTTCCGAGTGATTCATCAATACGAACGAGAAGTTCTTTACCAGGCTCTCTCCATTTTGGAGGTGTGATCTTCCAGGTTGTTTTCTTTAAGGTTTCAAAATCTTTGAGAAGATAGAAAACGATGAATGGAATAATCATGATGACAAAAAATGAACTTAACAGTTTCTTTGCAAATAGCACAGCAAGTGTCAGGGTATGATTCACACCGGTTTCCACATCTTGAAAAACCTGATCGATCTTCTCTTGAAGTGCTGGCGGTAAATTAGATGTATAGTCGTACGTATGATGAACTGCGTCACGATACATATCCATAAACATCGGTACATTCTCCATCAACTCTTGAGACTGTTTCACAATATGAGGAACACCTTTAAAAATAGCGTACCCTGTCCCACCAAAAAACAGAAAATAGATTAGAAGAACAGCGATCGCTCTTGGAAGTCCTTCCTCATGTATTTTTTCAATAATCGGATGAAGTAAATAGGTTATGAGGGAAGCGATGAGAAACGGAACGATTAATACCGTCAATATTTCTAATAGAGGCTTCCATATTGGCGAAAGTTTCAATAGTAAATAGATGCATAGAAACACAAGCAGAAGGGTCGTTAAATAAATGAGCCAGTTAAGATTCCACTCTCGCTTCAAATTTCATCCCTCCCGCTGTAAACAGGTAATCTACAATTCAACTCGCATATCATAATCTTCAAATAAATCATCTAGTGACGTGAGAGAACCATCCTCTTCTACCTGATGAAGGGAAAGTGATCCATTCACGACCGACATCTCCACAAAGCAGTTCCAGCAATAGTACTGATTCGCTCCGATTTTTCCTATATTTTTACTTTTACAATTTGGACATAGCATCTCCATATGCCTCCTAACGCAGCTATTTAAGAAGATATTCTCAAGCCTGCCCAAATTGAATTTAATCTATACTGATCGAACGTACGAGACATCCGTTCTTACTCTTTCGTAACAAACATTTTTTCATATAGGCTATGTTAGCTTATATTTTTGATATCTCGATTTTTGACTCATTCTGAAAGGGCGACCCGTGATAGCCAATCGCCTGAGCAAATGAGCCAAAAATCAATACTATTCATTAACTTAGCCTTCATAATAAAAAAGCCAGAGTATGCCTCTGGCTTTTAAATGGAGTCCCCAATTGTCGTTTGGTCTCCGATCATTTCCTGCAATTTTTCTGTTAATCGCGTATTTCGAACTTGATCATCTTCTGTTTGAATCGCATGCTTAATGGCATCTTCCTCACCACAAAGAATTAAGTAATCTTTACTTCTCGTAACAGCGGTATAGAGAAGATTTTTACGCAACATCCGATAATAGCCTCTTACGATTGGAAGAACAACGATCGGAAACTCACTTCCCTGTGATTTGTGTATCGAACAACAATAAGCATGTGTTAATTGATTAAAATCAGGACGATCATAGACCACCTCTTGTCCTTCGAATGACACAACAAGCTGATCCTGTTTCTCAACATTTTCTTTTGCGAAGAAAACAGAAACCACTTCTCCCATATCACCGTTATAGACATGATTCTCAGGATTGTTGACAAGCTGTAGAACTTTATCTCCTACCCGATAAACTAAATCACCGTGCGGAAGCTCTCTTCGCTGCTCTGTAGGTGGATTAAAAAGCTTTTGAAGTTCCTGATTCAAGCGATCGACGCCGGCAGAACCCCTATACATCGGTGCTAGAACCTGTATATCTCTTGGAGAATACCCTTTCCTCAAAGCATTGCCACACACTTGAGACACAACCTCAACAATTTGTTGTTGTGAACAGGGGAAAAATCTTCGGTCAGGTGTGGGCTTTCGAAACTCTTCCGGCAATTTGCCCTCCTTAATGGAATGAGCGAGATCAATAATTGAGGAACCTTCTGCCTGTCGATAGATATCTGTCAATTGGCTAACCGGAACAGCTTCAGAATCAATCATATCTTTAAGTACTTGACCTGGACCAACTGAAGGTAGCTGATCTTCATCTCCAACAACAATCACTTGGATCTGAGTTGGAAGAGATTTAAAGAGTTGGTTAGCAAGCCATACATCTACCATCGACACCTCATCTACGATCAGAAGGCGACCTTCAATCGGATTTTCCTCATCGTGTTCGAAACCTGCTTCCCCTTTCCAACCAAGTAATCTATGTATTGTAAAAGCAGGAAGACCTGTCGCTTCGCTCATTCGTTTTGCTGCTCTACCCGTCGGTGCTACAAGCAGTACCGGAAAAGGGTTGTCCTTTGAGTAGTCTTTTAGCTCAAGTGAGAGACCATTCAACTCAGCATACAGCTCAACGATTCCTTTGATCACTGTCGTTTTCCCTGTACCCGGCCCCCCTGTCAGAATCATGAACGGGGAAGCAAGCGCTTTTTGCACCGCTTCTCTTTGTGAAGGAGCATATTGAATTTCGAGACGTTCTTCAAGTTCCCCGAGCGCTCGATAAAATTCAGACTCTGGAAAGGAATCTGCATACTCGGTTTGTGACATAATTTTATTTAACCCTGTTACGAGACCCTTCTCAGCATAATAGAGGGAGTGCAAATAAATTCGCTCTCGATCAAGAATCAGTTTATCATCTTCATAAAGCGCAATAAGCTCACGAGAAATATCTGCCTCATCTAGAACGTCCCCAAGCAATTCATTAACCGACTGAACAAGTGCATCATACTCAAGATACACATGGCCTTCCTGCAATGTTTGCTCATTTAGCGTATGAAGACATGCCGCTCTAATCCGATCAGGATGCTTTCCTTCAATTCCGATCGATCTTCCCAGTTCATCAGCTCGTCTGAAACCAATTCCCTCTACATCCTGTATGAGCTGATATGGATTCGATTCAACTACTTCGAGCGTTCCCTGTTTGTATGCCTTAAAAATCTTCATCGATAGTTTTGGACCAAAACCAAGCTCTGTCAAGCGAATCATGATCTGATCAAGACCTTGATGCTCCATAAGAGAGTCATAAAGCCCTTTCGCCTTTTCTTCAGAAAGTTTAGGGACTTTACTGAGAACAGAAGGATCACGCATGATTTTAGCAATGGCCCGCTCTCCTAAAGTATTAACGATCCCTTCAGCCGTTTTTTCTCCGATACCGTGAAATAAGTCACTTGATAAATACTGGACCAGACCCGGCTTTGATTCAGGAAGCTCTCTCTCGAATGACTCAACAGCATACTGCTTTCCATAACGTGGATGGTCAGTAAATCGGCCATAGAAAATATATGTCTCATCTTCAAGAAGTCTTGGAATCATTCCATTTACGACAACTTCACGCTCATCATATGCTTCATTTGTTTTGGCAATACGTAACCTTGCCACCCCATACAAACTCTCTTCATTAAAGAAAATCATTTGGATCGGTCTTCCTTTGATGTAACCTTTTTGCGGCTCAACCATAAGATCTTCTCTCCAATAACTTAAAATTTAATCGTTATTGTTCATCGCTTGTTCCATCTGCTTCTTGCCGTTTCCTGCTAGGAGATGATCTGGTTGAATAGCAAGTGCACTGTTAAAGCAACTTAGCGCTTTTGTTAAATCATCCTGATAGGCATAGCCCACACCAAGATTAAACCAGGCATCAGCATGATCAGGGTCTTCCTGCACAACACGTTCGAATTGAGGGAGCGCTACATCAACTGCCCCTTCTTGCGCAAGGCAAAGGGCATACTGAAAGCGAGCTTCCGTATCTTCCTCGTTAAGTTCAACAGCACGCTGAAAAAACGGAAGGGCTAGACGCAGGGCGTCCTGCATCACAAAACATTGTCCAATCATGAAATGCACATCACTTTGATCAAGACCATTCTGAATCGCACTCTGGTACATATCTGCTGCATCTTTATATTGTTCAAGTTCAAAAAAGGCATTACCAGCACCGTAGTAAGCTGTTCCTTGAGACTCATCAAGTTCAATGGCTTTCTCAAAATACACGATCGCCTGTTTGACTTCTCCAGCCTGCGCAAGTAAATTCCCGATATTTGTATAAGCAATCGGATCTTCAGGGTTCTCTTCAATCGCCTCATAAAGAAGCGTAACTGCTTTTTCTAATTCGCCATTATTCATTGCCTCTATCGCTAATTCATTTTTATTACTCATCTTAAAAACTCCTTATTTCTTTTGCTTAACCTCTAGTGTAGCATAACTTAGCGACGGTTTCTTCACCTCATAAAACAGCCTCATTTCGTGGTGAAATGAGGCTTCATGTTAAACGTATGTGAGTTCACTTGAATTTTTGAAAACTTGATCAATCGTTGCACCGCCAAGGCATTCATCGCCATCATAAAATACGACAGCCTGTCCCGGAGTAATCGCACGAACCGGCTCATCAAATGTAACATGCAAACGATCTTCGTCCAATTTCTTCACGGTCACGCCTGAATCCTTTTGACGGTATCGGAATTTTGCTGTACATGACATTTCCTCCTGAATAGGAAGATTCGAAACCCAGCTCGAATTCACGGCAATAAGTGAATCCGAATAAAGAAGGTCATTATGAAAGCCCTGATCAACATAAAGCACGTTATCTTCAAGGTTTTTCCCGACAACAAACCATGGTTCACCATCTCCACCAATCCCAAGTCCATGGCGTTGACCAATCGTATAGTACATGAGCCCATCATGGGAACCTTTCTCTTCTCCGTCAAGAGTCATCATCTTACCCGGTTGAGCAGGAAGATATTGACCAAGAAATTCTTTGAAATTCCGTTCACCGATAAAACAAATTCCTGTGCTATCTTTTTTCTTAGCCGTCGCAAGTCCAGCTTCTTCAGCAATCTCACGAACTTTCTTCTTTTCAATCCCACCGAGAGGAAACATTACTTTAGAAAGTTGGTCTTGATTGAGTTGATTCAAAAAGTAGGTTTGATCTTTGTTGTCATCAACACCCCGAAGCATTTTCACTTCTCCATCACGTTCCACAACTTGAGCATAATGCCCTGTTGCAAGGTAATCTGCTCCAAGTGTTAACGCATGTTCAAGAAAAGCCTTGAATTTAATTTCTTTGTTGCACATCACATCTGGATTCGGTGTACGACCACCTTTATATTCATCAAGGAAATAAGTGAATACCTTATCCCAATATTGTTTCTCGAAATTAACTGCGTAGTACGGAATGCCGATCTGGTTGCATACACGAATGACATCATTATAATCTTCCGTCGCTGTGCATACGCCGTTCTCGTCGGTGTCGTCCCAGTTTTTCATGAAGATACCGATCACATCATAGCCCTGTTCTTTCAACATTAGGGCTGCAACCGATGAGTCAACACCTCCGGACATTCCAACCACGACGCGTGTATCTGCATTTTGCTGTGCTGTCATGGTTGCACCTCCTTCTCATTAACACACTTTGTGTCCTGACTATTTTATAACTTCTTTAAACGATTGACAATCTTAACGACTTCCTGCGCCGCCGTTTCCGCATCATCTATGGAATTTCCGTATCCGAAGCTGAAGCGAATCGCCGTTTGCGTGCGCTCATTATCGCCGAACATCGCTGTCAAAACGTGTGATGGCTCATGTGATCCTGCTGTGCAAGCCGATCCGCTCGATACGGCAATTCCTGCTAGATCTAAATTCATTAACATAGGTTCCACACCGGCACCTTTGAAGCTTACATTGAACACATGTGGAAGCATGTTGCTCTGGTCTCCGTTCACGTGATAGTCGACATTTGCCCCATCAAAAATAGTAGTCATTGTGGCTTTCATCTTTTGATAGAGTTCGATCTTATCTTCACGATCAACATGAAACACCTCTGCTGCCTTCTGCAAGCCTACAATTCCTGCAACGTTTTCAGTCCCAGCACGGCGCTTCCGTTCCTGTTCCCCTCCGTGAGAATAGGGAACGAGCTTTGTCCCATCTTTCACATATAGAAAACCAACGCCTTTTGGACCGTTAATTTTGTGGGCAGAAACCGATAGCATATCAACACCTAGTCTGCTCACATCTAGCTCAACCAAGCCATAGGCCTGTACAGCATCCGTATGAAAAGGAATTTGATGATCTTTTGCAATTTGAGCGATTTTTTCAATCGGCTGGGTTGTCCCTACTTCGTTATTTCCAAACATGACTGTAAGTAAGATCGTTTCCGGACGAATGGTTTTTTCAAGGGAGTCAATCGATATTCTTCCGCTCTCATCAACAGGCAAGTATGTTACATCAAAACCTTCATTTTCAAGATCTTTACACGCATTCAGGGCTGCATGGTGCTCAATCACTGTAGTGATAATATGGTTACCTTTATGTCGATTGGCTCTCGCTGTACCAATAATAGCCAGGTTATCTGCTTCTGTTCCACCACTTGTGAAAATAATTTCATTGGGATGAGCATTGATGCTTTTTGCTATGCTGCTTCTTGCCTCATCTAGAGCATGGCGCGTTTTGCGACCGAATTGATGAATGCTTGAAGGGTTTCCAAAATCACTGCGCAGCGAATCCATCATTGCTTCAATCACTTGAGGATGAACCGGTGACGTTGCAGCGTGATCCATATAAATTGCTTTCATACTTTCTCACCTCTTAACACCAGCAATTCGCCGGATAACTAAATATAAAACATGTAGCTGTCTTGTTCACCTTCACCTTCGTAGGTTGCAAGATCTTCAAGGGTTGTTGAATCCAATACATCTTTAACAGCGTCTGTAATTTTCAACCATAAGTCACGCTTCGCCGGTTCTTCATCATCCATTACTTCGACTGGGCTAATCGGACCCTCAAGAACACGAATGATATCGCCTGCTGTGATGGTGCTAGCATCCTGTGCCAATATATAACCGCCATATGCGCCACGGACGCTTTTTACAAGACCGGCATTTCTCAGCGGAGCAACGAGCTGCTCCAGGTAGTGTTCTGATAAGTCCTTACTCCTTGCGATGGATTTAAGCGAAATCGGACCATCACCGTGCTTTTTTGCTAACTCCATCATAATGGTTAATCCGTATCTTCCTTTTGTTGATATTTTCATTTCTTCCACCTCTTTCTATCAATCGATCCACAAGCTTCTTGCATTGAGGTAACGAATAGCCAACAATAGGACCTATGGTAACGCAAAACAATAGTGTACCAATGTTTACTGGCCCATCCAACAACCAACCGAGTGAAAGAACGACCATTTCCATTGAAAGTCGAATATGCTGAACTTTCCAACCTGTTCGCTCAGTTAGAACAAGCATGAGGCTATCCCTCGGCCCGGCCCCTCTATTTGCCGCAATATACAACCCAATACCATATCCCATTATGAGAATACCACTGATCAACATCACTAGTTTTCCAATGAAAGGATCAGGAGTCTTAAGAACAGGAAGCCATAAATAGAAATCAATAAACACTCCGACCAGCAGCATATTTAGAAATGCACCGGGTTTTGGCCATGTGCGATCCAATAATGATGTAGAACCAATTATCACTAATCCTACGATGATGGACCAAGTACCGATCGTTAATCCAAATTGTTGATAAAGACCAATATGGAAAACATCCCAAGGAGCACTTCCGGCCTCTGCACGTATCATAAGTGCTATCCCAAACGCCATAACTAGAAGACCAACTGTGAAAATCCCCCAGTTCATCCAGAAACTTGACATCTTCCTATTCTCTGGTTTCATCTTATCCCTCTCAACTCAAACTTAACTCATCTATATAACAATTACTTCTGTAAGTAAACCTTCGCTATTATAGCATGAACCGGTTTTTCTTGCATTTCCAAAAGCCCTATAGTATGTTTCAACTATCTATGAAAGGACGGATGTTTTATGGATTTATTTGATTATTCTCCTGACAAAAGCAACACTTCATCCGGACCACTCGCAAGCAGAATGCGTCCGAGATCCATTGAAGAATTCATCGGACAAGATCATATTATTGGTGATGGTAAGCTTCTTAGAAGAGCGATTCAAGCGGACCAACTAACACCAATGATTTTTTTCGGTCCTCCTGGGACAGGTAAAACAACACTCGCACGCATTATAGCTAATACGACATCTGCACACTTTGAACAATTAAATGCTGTTACATCAGGTATCGCAGATATAAGAAAATTCACTTCAGAAGCAAAAGAAAGACTAAAACTCGATGACAAAAGAACAGTGCTTTTTATTGATGAAATTCATCGTTTCAATAAGTCTCAGCAAGATGCGCTTCTGCCATTTGTTGAAGATGGAACAGTCGTCTTAATCGGAGCAACAACCGAGAGTCCAATGTTTGAAATAAATGCTGCTCTTCTTTCCCGTTCAAGATTATTCCGGTTCGAACATCTCAATGAAACTACGATTAAAGATATCCTTCATCAGGCCATTAATGACAGTGACCGTGGCTTCGGTAAATATGATATCGAAATACATGATACAGCCATCGATCACTTAATAGATGTCTCTAATGGAGACGCAAGAACAGCACTTAACGCGCTAGAACTTGCCGTATTAACCACAACTCCAGATAAAGACGGTAAGCTCGTGATTACGCTGGCTATTGCTGAAGAATCTATTCAACAGCGCGTTCTACAATACGATAAAGATAGTGACAATCACTATGATACCGTTTCTGCCTTTATTAAAAGTATACGAGGATCTGATGCCGACGCTACTCTATACTGGTTAGCAAAAATGATTTATGCTGGTGAAGACCCTCGCTTCATTGCAAGAAGATTATATGTACATGCTGCTGAAGATGTCGGACTAGCTGATCCAAACGCTCTGCTCATCGCTCAAGCCGCGAGTTATGCTGTCGAATTTATTGGCATGCCAGAAGCAAGGATACCATTGGCCGAAGCAGCGCTTTATCTTGCGACAGCACCAAAAAGCAACGCCGTTATCAAAGGGATTGATTCAGCACTTGCTGCTGTAAAGAAAGAAAAGAGCGGAACGGTTCCTGTTCATTTACGGGACTCTCATTACAAAGGAGCATCCGAACTTGGACACGGCATTGATTATAAATATCCGCACGATTACCCTGGGGGTTACGTTCCCCAACAATACCTCCCCGATCATATGATTCGAAAGTCGTTCTATAAACCTACTGAGCGTGGTCACGAACGAACAGTACAAAAACGACTCGACTATTTCGCTGAACGGATTAAATCTGATAATAAGAAAGCATAACAGCAGTGCATCCGCACTGCTGTTTTTTTATCTATTCTTTCAATCTATCTCATTTTTACAAGACTTCTGTATAAATTCTTCCATACTGGCAAAGCTATGATTACTTTCAAAACAAACTAACGTTATGAAAATAAAGGAGCTGAATGAATATGAAAGTCAGACAAGATGCATGGTCTCATGAAGATGATTTAATGCTAGCCGAAACAGTGCTGCGGCATGTAAGAGAAGGTAGTACGCAGTTAAAAGCTTTTGATGAAGTTGGTGATCGACTCAGTCGCACCTCTGCAGCAGTTGGTTTTCGCTGGAACGCAATCGTTCGTGACCGTTACGAACAGGCCTTAAAGCTAGCCAAAAAACAGAGGAAAGAAATGAAACGAGCAGAACGAAGACAACCAGACTATGCCGAAAAAGAAAATTACAAACCTATCATCAAAGAAGAACGACCAATGTCAAAACCTGCCCTTGATACACAAATTCCTCAAAATAGTCAGGTGACAATCCAACATAAAGAACAAATAACAATGAGAGAAGTCATTTCGTTTTTATCAAATCTAGAACAATCTGCTTCATCAACAAGCAGACTCAAAACAAATCTTGAGAAACTAGAATTGGAGAATCAACATCTCAAAGAAGAAAACACCCTTCTCCACCAAAGAATCAAAAATCTCGAAAACGAACAACAAGTCATGAAAGAAGATTACCAATCCCTCATCCAAATCATGGACAGAGCCCGAAGAATGGTCGTCCTAAACGACAACGAAGACCAAAACGTCCCAACCTTCAAAATGGACAAAAACGGAAACCTAGAAAAAATGGCGAGGTAAACCGAAAAGCGAAGACGGGCGTTTAGAAACGGAGATATTGGAACTCTTGAACTAGAACACGCCTCTTTGTGTTCTGGTGAAAGAGTGAAATATCGCAGTTTCTGCGAGTCGCAGCTGGATCTCAGACAAGCGCTGGAGCCTCACAAAAAGAACACGCCTTTTGTGTTCATTTTGTGGGGTGAAGCGATCGAGAGTCTGGCCACTGCAGCTGGATCTCACGAAAAGCGAAGACGAGCGGTTAGAAACGGAGATATTGGAACTCTTGAACTAGAACACGCTCTTTGTGTTCTCGTGAAAGAGTGAAATATCGCAGTTTCTGCGAGTCGCAGCTGGACACGAAAAGCGGAAGTGGCCGTTTAGACTCGACAAGCGCTGGAGCCAAACAAAAAGAACACGCCCTTTGTGTTCATTTTTGGTGAAGCGATCGAGAGTCTGGCCACTGCAGCTGGATCACGAAAAGCGAAGGGCGTTAGAAACGGAGAATTGGAATCTCAGAACACGCCTTTTGTGTTCTGTGAAAGGTGAATATCGGAGTCTGCCACTGCAGCTGGATCTCACGAAAAGCGGAAGTGGCCGGTTAGGTCCGACAAGCGCTGGAAGAATTTCATTTGAACACGCCTTTTGTGTTCGGATGAAATTCTGAAGCGACTCGAGGGTCTGGCCACTGCAGCTGGATCACGAAAAGCGAAGACGACCGTTTAGAAACGGAGATATTGCAACTCTTGAACTAGAACACGCTTTTTCTTCTGCCATTTGAGAACTCATGATGTCATCAATCCCTGATAAATCCACATAAAGAAAAAGCATCAGTTCATTGAACTGATGCTTTGTTAATTGTCATAAAAATAGAAGAGCCCCAACTGTGCCGTCCTTTCCATAATTGTTGAACCTGCATTGGCAGGTGGGTGCCCTATTCCGTTCTCTGTAAGTCCTCAGCTACCGAGGCATGTACTTTGAACGGAAAGAATCAGGCTCCCGTTGTAAAAGTGTTGGCTCAAATTATTATGGAAGTAAACGAACACTTCAGGACTCTTCGTTAACTTGTAATTGAATTATAGCAGACCTGCATACCGATTTCAATCATCGTGTTTTAGGTCCTTTTTATTATTTTTTACTCTTTCTCAGCTGCAACTGGCTTCTTAGCTAGCTCAAGATTAAGCTCTTTAAGCTGATCCTCACTAACAGGAGACGGCGCTTCTGTTAACAAGCAGCTCGCGCTCGCCGTTTTAGGGAATGCAATCGTGTCGCGAAGGTTCGTTCTTCCTGCAAGCAACATCACTAGACGGTCAAGACCAAATGCAATTCCACCATGTGGAGGTGTACCATATTCGAATGCTTCAAGAAGGAAACCAAATTCATCCTCTGCTTCTTCTTTTGTAAAGCCTAGTGCTTTAAACATTTTTTCCTGAATGTCACGCTTGAAGATACGCTGTGAGCCCCCACCTAACTCATAACCATTAAGAACAAGGTCATAGGCATCTGCCCGGACCTTACCTGGCTCTTCTTCAAGAAGATGAAGGTCTTCTTTCAATGGCATCGTGAACGGATGATGCTCAGCAAAATAACGATCTGCTTCCTCATCGTAGCTCATAAGTGGGAAGTCCATAATCCATAGGAAATTAAATTTAGAATAGTCGATCAGATTTAGGTCTTTTCCAAGTTTTGTACGAAGAGCACCAAGACTATCTGCCACAACAGATTTACTGTCAGCTACGAAAAGAAGAAGGTCACCCGCTTCTGCATTGAAAGCTTCTTTCAGTTGAGCAGCCAGTGCTTCATCAAAGAATTTAGAAATAGGTCCTTTCAAGCCATCTTCTTCTACTTTTAACCAAGCAAGTCCCTTTGCTTTGTATGTTTTCACAAACTCTGTCAGGCCATCAATGTCTTTACGTGAGTACTGACTTGCTGCACCTTTGGCGTTGATACCTTTTACAGCACCACCAGAAGAAACGGCACCAGAGAAGACTTTAAAGTCAGAGTCCTTTACAAGCTCAGACACATCAACAAATTCCATTTCAAAACGTGTATCAGGTTTGTCTGATCCATAGCGGTTCATCGCTTCAGCATGAGTCATGCGCTGGAACGGCTTTTCAATTTCTAAGCCCTTCGTTTCCTTTAATATTGCGCTCATCATTTCTTCCATCATCGCAATCAAATCTTCTTTAGGAAGGAAAGATGTTTCAATGTCGACCTGAGTAAATTCTGGTTGACGGTCCGCTCTAAGGTCTTCGTCACGGAAACAACGAACGATCTGATAATAGCGCTCAAATCCAGAAACCATTAATAGCTGTTTAAACAGTTGAGGTGACTGTGGTAGTGCGTAAAATTCTCCTTCGTGTACACGGCTTGGTACTAGATAATCACGAGCACCTTCAGGCGTACTCTTCGTTAGCATCGGTGTTTCAATTTCAAGAAATTCATTCTGATCTAGGAAATCGCGAATAACTTTTGTTGTGCGATGACGAAGTTTGAACGTCTCTTGCATGACCGGACGTCGTAGATCTAGATAACGATATTTCAAGCGAATATCTTCTCCAACCTCTACATCGTTCGCAATGCTAATAGGAGGGTTCTTAGCGGCATTAAGGATTTCAAGTGATTCAGCATGTACCTCAATCGATCCTGTTGGAAGATTTGGATTAACAGTCCCTTCCGCACGAGCGACTACTTTCCCAGTAATCCCTAGAACGTATTCACTTCTAACATTTTCCGCAAGTTCTAGCGCTTCTTTAGAAAGATCTGGATTGAAAACAACCTGTACAATCCCTGAGCGGTCTCTAAAATCAATGAAGATTAACCCACCAAGATCACGTCGCTTTTGAACCCAACCTTTCAATTCTACTGTTTGCCCAATCTCGTTTTCATTAATCTTACCGCATGCATGGCTTCTTCCGATCATTCTCCAACTTCCTCCTTTAATTTCCCTTTTAGATAAGAATCAACATTTGTCAGGTCTATCGCTTCTTGCTCCCCAGTATTCATATCTTTTATGTTAATTTCATTCTTTTCGATTTCTTCGTCACCTAGAATAGCAACGTACTTTGAATTGAGACGATTCGCAGCCTTAAACTGACCCTTCATCTTCTTATCTAGATAGTCACGCTCTGTTGAGATCCCTGATGCTCTAAGCTTTTGAACAAGACCGTTAGAAACTTTTTGTGCTTCCTCACCCATTGTGACGACATAACAATCGATTGTCTTTTCAATGGGTAACTCAACGCCTTCTGCCTCCAGAGCCATTAACAAACGCTCAATACTCATTGCAAATCCAATTCCAGGTGTGGATGGACCTCCCATTTCTTCAACAAGGCCATTGTAACGACCTCCACCACTTAGCGTCGTGATAGCTCCAAAGCCATCTGCATCACTCATAATTTCAAAAGCCGTGTGATTGTAATAATCTAGGCCACGTACTAGACGATCGTCGAGAACATACTCGATACCCATTTGATCTAGCGCTTCTTTTACTTTTGCAAAATAAGTAGTAGATGCTTCATTTAAATAATCAATGATCGAAGGCGCGGTTCCCATTAATTCATGGTCACGATCCTTTTTACAATCTAGAATGCGAAGGGGGTTTTTCTCTAAACGACTTTGACAATCGCTACAAAACTCCCCAATTCTTGGCTCAAAATGATTAATTAATGCTTGGCGGTGTGCCTCTCGGCTTTCTTTATCACCAAGGCTATTCAAGTATAGTTTAAGCTTCTTAAGACCAAGCTCTTGATATAATCCCATTGCAAGTGCAATGACTTCCGCATCTATAGATGGATCATTACTTCCGAGAGCTTCGATTCCAAACTGAACGAATTGTCTCATTCTTCCTGACTGAGGTCGTTCATATCGGAACATCGGTCCAATGTAATACAATTTAACCGGCTGTTCAGGTAATCCATACATTTTATTATTAACATAAGCGCGAACTGCTGAAGCTGTCCCTTCAGGTCGAAGGGTTAAGCTTCGATCACCACGATCTTGGAATGTGTACATTTCTTTTTGCACAATATCTGTTGTATCTCCTACACCACGCTGAAATAGCTCAGTATGTTCAAAAATTGGCGTCCGAAGCTCATGATAATTGTATCTACGGCAAATATCTCTTGCCTTACTTTCAATGTATTGCCATAACTCCGATGTACCAGGAACAATATCCTGAGTACCTCTAGGAATTTGAAAACTCATGTCTTTATCCTCCTTTAATCACTAGCAAGAAGCTCTTCTAAACAGCTCACCATAATGGGCTGAATCCTTTTTTGGATACAAAAAAACTCCCATCCCTGAATCGAAATTCAGGGACGAGAG
Organism: uncultured Bacillaceae bacterium; assembly: GCA_963739655.1. Classification (GTDB taxonomy): domain Bacteria; phylum Bacillota; class Bacilli; order Bacillales; family Guptibacillaceae; genus Guptibacillus. The sequence continues at coordinate 707,264 of CAVUAW010000018.1, forward strand.
TTACCCGCGGTGCCACCCTAATGGAAGGACGAGTCCTTCCGCTTAAAACAGTTAACGCCTGTCTACGTCGCCCCCTACTGAGTTACCTGTTCGGAGACGATCCTTGGAAGTGTCTTTCAAAAAAGCGGTATCGAGAAATGCTCTCAGCCTAACGGCATTTCCTCTCTGATCAACCCGTAATTTTTTTACTTTTCTTCCTCATCGGAGCTTCGTATCAATTTACTGAATTGTTTTCTATCATACGAGTCAGCGTTTTTTTTGTCAAGTGCATTCTGCTTCCTTTACAAAAGTTTTATCTCTATCTTTGAACAGTAAGACCTCCTTCTGATGGAAGTATCACTCTATCGCTTCATTTTTTCTTTCATAACTTTAACGCTTTTTAAAGATAGACCAAATTCTTCCGCTAATTCCATATTTGACAAACACTGTTCTTTTTGTAGAAAATCATGAAAGTCCACACCAAATTCCGGTTGGGAAAGATTGTAACTCATCATTTCTTTATTTGTTGATCTCAACAGAACTCATCCTTTTATATTGTAGTGTTTTACTAGTTTCACCAAAAAGGATGCGATTTACTACTTAACGAAGGAATCTTTTGATCCGATAAAGAAATTAACCTGTGCAAACATAGCATCATGAGTAACTGAAAGGAGCCTTCACTTGAAAAAGATAACGAGCCTGATATTATTATTTTTCTTCATAACAGCTCTTCCTGAAAATGTCTTCGCTGAAAAAACAGTTCAATTCGATCAAACCGTTAACGTGAGATCTTCTCCATCACTATCTTCCTCCGTCTTAACCCAAGTACATCGTGGCGATACACTTCCAGTGATCGAGGAAGGTGATGAGTGGATTAAGGTACAAATAAAAAATAATAAAACCGGATGGGTGGCAAGCAGGCTTGCTTCCCCCTTTTCCGATCATGACAGTTTAGAAACGATTGAGGCAACAGTTTCAAATCTTCAAGTTCGCTCTGGGCCAGGTAAAGAATACGATGTTCTAGGAAGCATCGATCAAGGTACACAGTGGAAGGTGAAAGAAAAAGAAAATGATTGGATCGCGATTGATTTTAAAGGTGAGAAAGGTTGGATTGCTTCGTGGCTGGTGGAACCAGTAAACAAACAATCATCACAAAATGCCACATCATTAAAGAAAGTCATGGCACGTCTATTAAACGTTCGTGAATCTCCTGGAATGGATCATGGCATTGTTTCTCAACTGCCTGCAGGTTCTGTTGTAGAAGAAATTAGAAGGGATGGCGACTGGAGTCTCATACGTTTTAACGATGGGCAATCTGGATGGGTAGATCGAACTTATTTACAAGATACGACCAAACCAAGGATATCTAATTATTTATCAATTCTGTATCAAGCGACAAACTTACGGAGTGGGCCTGGTATGGAGTACAACATCATAAAGCAGGCGTCCATCCATGAAAGATACAAAATTGCAGATAAAAAAGGAAAATGGTATCGGATCGTACTTTCTGACGGAACACCTGCGTATGTAGCCGATTGGGTCGTAACCACTGCCTCTCCACTTTCTATCACGCCAGAACCATCGTCTGGTAAAACCGTTATTCTTGATGCTGGCCACGGAGGGTATGATAGCGGTGCACTTGGTATCACCACTTTAGAAAAAATACTCACACTTAAAACAACGACAGCCATCGCCGAGAAACTCAAAAACGCCGGCGTGCAGGTGATTTTAACAAGAGACAGCGATACATTTATTTCCTTGGCTGATCGAACAGCTCTTTCAGAACGGTATCAAGCTGATGCATTTGTTAGTATTCATTTCGACAGTACAGTTGATCCGACAGCAAACGGGACAACCACTTATTATTACGAAGATAGTGATATGTCTCTTGCTAAAGCGATCCATCGTGAAATTGAAGATGATACCTCCTTGAGGGATCGAGGGATACGCTTTGGTAATTACTATGTTCTTAGAAATAACAGACAACCATCCGTCCTTCTGGAACTCGGTTTTCTATCTAACCCATGGGAAGAGCAATTGGTGAACAGGACGGATTATCAGAATGACATAACAACTGAAATTTCAGATGGTATTCTTTCTTTTTTACATTAATTTTTCATACCCAACATTCATAATACCGAGGCTAGTGAAACTAAGGTTTCACTCGAATGAGTCAAAAATCGAGAAATCAACGATCTGAGCTAACAAAGCCAATACCAAAAAACCGCGGTCCATGTATGGATCCGCGGTTTCTTCTATTCTTTGCTATCGATTACAAGCGTAACGGGTCCGTCATTTATAAGCTGGACATCCATCATTGCGCCAAAGACACCAGTTTGGACGTCTACATGCTCATCACTCAATAACGAATTAAATTTTTCATATAAAACGTTTGCTTCAGTTGGCTTTGCTGCCTTCATGAAGTTTGGGCGTCTTCCTTTGCGACAGTCTCCATACAGGGTGAATTGCGAAATTGAAAGAATAGACCCCCCTGCATCTTTCACAGACAAATTCATCTTATCACTTTCATCTTCAAATATACGCAGGTTCGCAATTTTGCTTGCAAGATACGCAGCGTCATCCTCTGTATCATCATGCGTCACGCCGAGGAGCACGACGAGACCAGATTCAATACTGCCTGTAATGTTTCCATCAACAAGAACAGACGCCTGTCTAGAACGCTGTATAACGGCTTTCATGAAGAACTCCCTTTCTTAACTACTGCATGATTCTACGAACAGCATAAATGTCTGGAATTCGCTTCACACGCTCGACAACTTTTTGAAGATGAGCTGTATTACGAATAGACACAGTCATGCTAATGGTAGCCATCTTATTATTATCTGAACGACCTGATACCGAAGTCATATCGGTTTTGGTTTCAGCAACAGCCTGTAATACTTCATTTAACAAACCTCTGCGGTCAAACCCACTGATTTCGATATCAACGTTATAATTCTTAGGAGAATCGCTTTCCCATTCCACCTCAAGTAGACGTTCCTGAGCGTTCTCCTCATTCACATTCGGACAGTCTTTTCTGTGAATGGAGACGCCTCTCCCTTTTGTAATGTATCCAACAATGTCATCACCTGGGACAGGATTACAGCACCTGGAGAGTCGAATCAACAGGTTATCGATCCCTTTCACGCGCACGCCTGATTCTGCTCGCTTAGGCGCTGGAGAAGGCGTATGTGTCTTTCCTTCAATGATTGACTTGGCTAGATCTTCTTCCTGTTCCTTTGTTCGTTCTTTACGTGCTTTGTCTGTCAGTCTAGTTGCGATCTGGGCGGCAGTAATTCCACCATAACCAACAGCTGCATACATATCTTCTTCACTAGTGAAGTTAAATTTCTTTGATACATTTGCGATGTTATCTGCGGTAAGGACAGCCTTTAGTTCAAATCCATGATTTTTAATTTCTTTTTCAACGAGTTCTCTACCTTTGTCTACGTTCTCTTCACGCTTTTCTTTCTTGAACCATTGCTTGATCTTGTTCTTGGCGTGTGAACTTTGACTGATTTTTAACCAGTCTTTACTCGGACCATAGGAATGCTTTGAAGTGAGCACTTCCACGATGTCACCAGTTTTCAATCGATGGTCAAGTGGTACCATTTTGCCATTCACTTTTGCCCCAATACAGTGATTGCCGATCTCTGTGTGGATTCGATAAGCGAAGTCCAGCGGAACAGAGCCAGTAGGCAATTCAAACACATCACCTTTTGGAGTGAAAACAAAAACCATATCACTGAATAAGTCGATCTTAAGAGATTCCATAAACTCTTCCGCATTCGATACATCGTTCTGCCATTCCAGAATTTGTCTGAACCAGGAAAGCTTCTTCTCAAAGGAACTATTTACTCTATTCTCGTCGCCTTCTTTATAGGCCCAATGAGCGGCGATTCCATACTCAGCTACTTTATGCATATCAGACGTTCTAATTTGTACTTCGAGTGGATCACCTTTTGGTCCAATAACTGTCGTATGAAGGGACTGATACATATTTGCTTTTGGCATCGCAATATAGTCTTTGAAACGACCAGGCATGGGCTTCCAACACGTATGAATAATTCCGAGAACAGCATAGCAGTCTTTTATGCTATTTACGACAATACGAACGGCAAGCAAGTCATAGATTTCGTTAAATTGCTTATGCTGCTTGGCCATCTTCCGATAAATGCTATAGATGTGCTTGGGACGACCTGAGATCTCAGCGTCAATTGAAACATCCTTCACTCGCTCTTGGATCTCGTCCACTACTTCATGTACGAATCCTTCACGTTCCGCTCGTTTCTTTTGCATCAAATTTACGATTCGGTAATATTGCTGCGGATTTAAATACCGAAGTGCTGTGTCCTCTAGTTCCCATTTAATCGTTGAAATACCGAGACGATGAGCAAGGGGGGCAAATATTTCAAGCGTTTCATTTGCCTTCTGCATCTGCTTTTCTTTTGGCATATGTTTGAGCGTACGCATGTTATGAAGACGGTCAGCCAGCTTAATGAGAATGCACCTAATGTCCTGCGCCATGGCAATCATCATCTTCCGGTGATTTTCAGCTTGCTGTTCACGCTTAGACTTGTATTTGATTTTTTTCAGTTTCGTTACGCCATCAACGAGCATCGCAAGTTCCGGACTGAATTCATCAGAGATTTGTTCAAGCGTTACGTCGGTGTCTTCAACGACATCATGAAGAAAGCCCCCTGCAACTGTGACGGGGTCCACTTCAAGATTAACAAGAATGCCAGCAACCTCAATAGGATGAATAATATAGGGTTCACCCGATTTACGGTACTGGCCATCATGTGCATTGCGCGCGTATTCATATGCTCTATTAAGATAGGAGAGATCGTCTTCAGACAAATACTGCTCCGCTCTTTCCATCACTTCTTCTATCGTCATCAAATCACCTTGATTACTGTTGGTATATTGCTTCTATTATCGTTAAAAAAAGTCAGCATGTAAAGAGATTAAGAAAAAAATGTCGTTTTTCCTTGCTGGAAAGCGTTGGACTGATTGAATACATGGCGCTCATTTAGTCCAATATGGCTTAAAAGAGAAAGAGCGTCCGGCATTCCGGACACTCCAATCTTTAGTATGTCATTAAAGTAAATATATCATGGCGGTCAAGATTTTTACGCCCTTCTAGATATGAAAGTTCAATCATGAAAGCAAGACCTACAACAACTCCGCCAAGCATTTCAACTAGCTCGATCGTTGCATTGATCGTTCCTCCTGTTGCAAGCAAATCATCAGTAATTAGTACTCTTTGGCCAGGCTTAATAGCGTCTTTATGAATCGTAAGAACGTCTTTGCCATATTCAAGACCGTAGTCTACTTTTGCTACTTCACGTGGTAGCTTTCCTTCTTTTCGTACGGGTACAAATCCGACGCCAAGAATATATGAAACCGGGCAACCTACAATAAACCCTCGTGCTTCAGGTCCTACAATAACATCAACGTCTTTATCCTTAGCAAAGTCCGCAATATCATTAACGACTCCTCGATAAGCATCGCCGTTTTGCATCAATGGTGTAATATCTTTAAAGCGAATTCCCTCTTTCGGATAATCTTCAACCACTGCGATATAATCTTTGTAATTCATTTACTTTATGGCCTCCTCAGTGCTATTGAAACAATTAACTGATTGATCGAACCAACTTTTCAAAGCATGATAGGAGGAATAACAAAAGTCATTTTCAAGCTTAGCTTTTTCTAACTTACTCCTATACGTTTTTGATGAAGTTAATTCACTTTTGACAGATTGTGGATTTAAAGAAATCAGTCCATCATCCATTGTAACAAAATCCAGCTCAAAAAACACCTTTGACATGAAGTGAACCGTTTCTTTTGACCATTTCTTATGTTTAGCAAGCTTTTCAGCGTCTCGGAGATGGAAGCTTCCTCTCTTCATCAAAAAGGCATAATACCATTTAAAGTCCTCACGTGAAGGCAAGGTAGAGAAAAAATGATCTTCTTCATGCTCAAAAACTGCGTATGTTCGCTCCGGTAAGCCACCGATTCGAAACAGTTCGATAAGGTCTTCTTCTAGATCAGGAAGGTCTAGAAGCATCACATACATGTTATCAAAGGAAAGATTTAGTTGATCAGTTGGGGCAACAACGTGCTCTTTCCAATCTTGTAGACCCAGCTTCGTTACCGTGTTTTCCTGAAATGAAATCATAATCAGCTTCTCTAACGGTAGCGTTTCAAGTCTCTTCTTGAGATTACGAATTCCCCTATAATCAAACAGCTGCCACTCATTTACTGCAATATCCTTCACAAAAATTTGTGGCTTACGCAGTCCATTCCATTCGTTAACAGAGAGCTGACCAATCACGCTTACAGCTGCCCTCGAAGCAATTTCTTCAAAAGCATAGCCAAAATGGAAACCTACTCCATCAAGCGTCGCCCCATTCTCCTCAAGCGCCACCTTCAAATGATTATCTTGGCTGCCAATCCTTCTTATTTGAGATAAGTTAACATCTTTTAGCATGACTACCGGCTTCGGATTGCTGACACCAAATGGAGCTAGCAAATTCATCTCCTCAATGGTTTCAAGCGTTACGTCCTCCACTCGACAGTGCAAATCAACTTTCGTGAGCGGGGTAAGATCCTCTTGTGAAAGCTTCTCTCGAGCCTGCTCATTCAATCTAGATCGTAAACTTTCGAGGCAGTCCAGATCAATCGTCATGCCGGCCGCCATTGGATGGCCGCCAAAATGAGGAAGGATGTCTCTGCATTCAGAAAGATTTGCAAACATATCGAAGGCTTCAATACTTCGTGCCGAGCCTTTTGCAACGCCTTTTTCACGATCAATACTCATCACGATGGTTGGACGATAATATTTTTCAACGAGTCGTGAAGCCACAATCCCGATAACTCCAGCATTCCATCCTTCTTTTGCAATAATAAGAACACGGTTTTTCTCATCAGGCGGATAATTTGCCTCTACCTCTTCAAACGCTTCTTGTGTCATTGTATTCACAAGCTCTTGTCTTGTTTTATTGAGCGCATCAATATCCGCAGCAAGTTGCTCTGCAAGCTCTGGATCATCCGTCGTGAGAAGTTCAACAGCTGGATCTGCGCTATCGAGACGTCCAACTGCATTAAGACGTGGACCGATTCCGAAACCGAGATGTTCTTCGTTCAACTCCTGACCCTTCAATCCACATACATCGAGTAGAGCTTTCACACCTGGTTTACTTGAATTTTGAAGCGCCTTGATACCTTCACTTGCTATCAACCGATTTTCATCCTGAAGAGGCACAAGATCAGCAATTGTACCCATTGCAGCAATTTCAAGTAAATGACCGGGTATTCGGTCAAGCAATGCCTGGGAAAGTTTAAACGCAACTCCGACTCCGGCCAACCCTTTGAACGGATAACCACAGCCTGGCTTTTTGGGATTAATCGTCGCAAAAGCATTCGGTAAAACTGGCGGTGGCTCATGGTGATCGGTAATGATAAGGTCAATGCCAATTTCCTTCGCAACCTCAGCTTCATGAACACCAGAAATACCTGTGTCGACTGTCACGATCAGCTGATAGCCGTCATCCTTTGCCTGTCGAAAAGCAGCTTCATTTGGACCGTATCCTTCTGTAAATCGATTCGGTATATAATAGTCAAACGTAGCTCCAAGCTCACGCAATGTATAGACGAGAACGCTCGTACTGCTGACGCCATCAGCATCGTAATCTCCGTAAATTAAGATACTCTCATTCGATGCAATCGCAAGTTGAATCCGTTCGACTGCTTCTTTCATGCCATCCATCAAATAAGGATCATGGTATGATAAATTTTCTTTATATAAAAATCTTCTAGCTTCTTCTTCTCCTTCGATACCTCTGTTCACTAAGAGCGAGGTAGCGAGTCTAGAAATTCCGAGTTCACTCTGGAGCCGATCAATGCTTGTTTCATCAGTTTCAGCTAGTTTCCAGCGTGTTTTAGATCTTAACATCGAATCACCTCTTAACCTGTTCATTATATATAGTCTGAACTGATTTGACCATAGTTTGAGAGTAGGAATTCATTATCATTACAATTTAGTCAAATCAATAATTCAGAAGTCCAAAATCATTTTCTCAAAGGCTTTGTTTGCTTATATTATTGAACTCTCGATTTTTTTCGAAGCGATCGGGCATCACAGGACGTAAATAACCAAAAATCAACACCATTCATTAACAAAGTCTTCTCATAAAAAAAACCTCGATTTCTCGAGGTTCCAGTTGTTTATACTACTCGCCGTCAGTTCCTGTTCCTTCATCATTCGTCGATTCACCATCTAGCGGAGTTTGAACAGGTTTGCTCTCAGTTTGAACAGTTTGTAATCTTTCATTTTCCTTTTTCAAGTTTTTAAGTTCTCTTTTAAGTCGGTAATACTTAACCATACCAAAACCTAAAACAAGAATAGCTCCCATCAAAACTGAGCCAAGAATCACAAGTACAAGTGGCCAATCCGATGTACCGAATACATAATTCACTTGAACTGGATCTACGTTCACCACTGAAAACACTGCGATTATTAAAGCAAATATAAGTGCAACGACTAATCCCCATTGTCCTTTCATCCATAACTACCTCCTCTACTACTTCTATACCTATTCAATTACTTGCTCTTTTTTTCCATTGGTTCATAAGGATTAATATGGACAAGTACATCATGTACTTCTTCTTCCTCAAGTAAGCGCTCTTTCACTGCTTTCCCAATATCATGACCTTCTTTAACTGTAATATCAGGATCTACTCCAAGCTTGATATCAATAATCACATAGTGCCCGTGTTCTCTTGCAAAGAACTCATCCAGATTCACAACGCCAGGCATACCTTTAATCAAGTCCTTGTATGAAGTTGTATCTTCTTCGTGCAACACGTGATCTAGCGTAGTATGAATCGATTCAAAACCAAGTTTAATGGCCATTTTCCCTATAAGAATAGAGACAAATATACCTGCAATTGGATCTGCATATACAAGCCAGGGTAATTCAAACTGGCTTCCTAGAATTGCACCAGCGATGCCGATTAAAACAGCAAGTGAGGAATACACATCAGATCGATGCTCATATGCGTTTACAATTAATGCATCACTTTTAATTCTTTTACCCAATCTGTACTTATATCGAAACATCACTTCTTTTACGACAATCGAAATGAGGGCACCGAAAAGCGCAAGTGTCCCCGGTGCTTCGATAGGTTCAAATATAGCCTTTCCTGAACTAATTCCAATTTCAACACCAACGAGAAGAAGCAAAACGGCAACGATAATCGCTGCAATGGATTCAGCTTTCCCATGGCCGTATGGATGATCTTTATCAGGGGGTAATTTAGCCGCTCTTAAACCAATGAAAACCGCAAATGAACCAGCAACATCAGAAGCCGAATGAGCAGCATCAGCAATGAGGGCTCGACTATTTGCAAGTGATCCAATGACGCCTTTTAATACCGCAAGCGCAATATTTACTAAGATACCAGCTATTGCTGCGACCTCAGCTTTGCGAAATCGTTCTTCTTTATTCATTTTTTCACCTCTTACCAATTCCGTTCGTGATAGCTTTTCCCTTATTACAATTTCTAACTCCAGTCTATATGGACATGTAAAAGCCATGGCTAGGCCATGGCTTTTACTTACTCCTATACTTCACTTTCAACAGGAGCAAACTTTTTCTTTTTGAGTTGTTTCCCTTTCCATACTGCCCAAAGCTGGGAGGCAATAAAGAGAGAGGAGTACGTTCCTGCAACAAGTCCAATCAATAATGCAATCGCAAATGGACGAATCGCTTCTCCGCCGAAAATCGTTAAGGCAGCTGCTGCAAATACGACGGTTAGCACTGTGTTAATCGAACGAGCAAGTGTTTGAACAAGACTTTTATTTACAACTCTTGCAACGTCTTCAAATGTCTTAACTTTCTTCTCAAATTTCATATTCTCTCGTATACGATCAAACGTTACGATCGTATCGTTAATCGAATAACCAACGATCGTCAGAACCGCTGCAATGAAGGTGATATTAACCTCTATCTGCAAGATACTAAACACTGCAATAATGAAAAAGGCATCGTGGAAAAGAGCAACGATTGCAGCAAATCCCTGCAGCCATTCGAAACGAAGGGCTACATATAAGATAATTCCAACCGATGCAATCGCAACAGCGATGAAAGCATTCTTCGCAAGGTCCACCGCAACGTCTGGTGATACGGTGCTGATACTTGGCTCTGCACCATATAAGTCAGTAAAGTGATTTTTAATTTCCGCCACTTCATCCTTACTTAGCTCATCCTTGAATGCAGCGACAGCTATTTCTCCACCACCAGCAAGCGTTACAGTTTCAGGATTATACCCAAGCCCATCGTACTCATCGCTTACTTCTTCGGTGGTTAACTTGCTGTCAGATTGAATATCAACTCGGGATCCACTTGAAAAATCAATACCAAGGTTCAAACCAAAAATCGCAATCGCAAGACCCCCCAGTACGATCAAAGCAAGTGAAACCGCAAAGAACTTATTCCGATGTTTAACAAAATCAAACTTAATATCTCTTACTTTAGAGCTCATCGATTTCACTCTCCTTCACGCCAAAAAGTCGGGGCTTCTTATTTAATGCCCTGCTCTTGACCCATAGGCCGAGAAGAATTCGAGAACCCCAAACGGCAGTCAAAAAGCTAACAACGATACTTGTGATTAGCATAACCGCAAATCCTTTAACAGAGCTTGTTCCATAAGCAAATAATACACCTGCTGCAATCAAAGTTGTAATATTTGCATCAAAGATTGTTGTAAAGGAACGTCTACCACCAGCTTTGAAAGCAGACATGATTGATTTACCTGAGCGAATTTCTTCTTTAATTCGTTCATAAGTAATAATGTTTGCATCAACAGCCATACCTACCCCGAGAATCAATGCTGCAATCCCAGGTAGTGTTAAGACAGCGTTCATCCAGTTAAACACAACGAGAATAAGGTAGATATAGACACTTAGTGTCACAACAGCAATTGCTCCAGGTAGACGATAATAGAACAGCATGAATAAGAATATCAAACCGATCCCAATAAACCCAGCAAGTACTGTTTTATTTAGTGATTGTTCTCCAAATTGTGCTCCAACTGACGTTGAATAGATTTCATCAAGTTTCACCGGGAGTGACCCTGCGTTTAACAGCTCCTTCAAATTTTCAGCTTCTTCAAGCTGGAATGGAGGTCCTGAAATGACGACAGTATTTTGGGAAAGAACCTGTCTCACAGCTGGATCTGAAATGAATTTCTGTTCGTCAGCTGGTTTTGTCGCTTCTTCTTTATAGGAATCGCCTTCCTCGTAATCAAGCCAAATGACAAGACGATTATCTGGTGGTGGCAATTGACTAATTTCGCGCGTAATATTGGCAAATTGCTCAGGATTCTTCAGTGTTACCTGAACAACAGGCTGGTTGTTATCGAAAACAACCTTTGCTGCGCCTTCTTTCAGATCAGCACCGCTCATTTTCTCTTCGTCATCAGTTGTTCGGAACGTCAGCTCCGCCTGAGTGGAAAGAAGCTCTCGAGCCTGATTCTGATCCTTTACCCCAGCAAGCTGCACGCGGATACGATCGTCACCTTCAATAGTAATTCGAGGTTCTGAAACCCCGAGGACGTTAATCCGTTTGTACAATGCGCTGACTGTACTGTTTAACAAGTCCTGACTCAGTTCCTGACCCTCTTCAGCCGGTTGAACTTCATACAAAACTTCAAAACCACCCTGTAAGTCAAGGCCTAACTTGATATCCTTTGTTACACCCATGACTGTAGTTCCGATCAATCCACCTAGCAAAAGGACGATCAAAAAGAACGCTACGATCCGGCCTTTTTTAACCATGGAATAAAAACTCCTCTCTAAACCCCCAGCATTAATTCTTATGTAGATCAATTACCACAATACTAGTTATTATACCGAAATATGAATTTTTCTGTCAATTTAAGTATGGTTATCCTTCTTGCTTCCTAAACATATCTGTCCCTTTATAAGCGTGTATCGTTAACCAGTTCATGTATTCATTCGCTGAGAGCCTCATAATTTCATTGACCAAGCGATGCAATTGAATATCTTCTAGGTCCTTATTTCTCTTAAGACGTTCAAGGAGACAATCCCAGATCTCATCCATAGTTGCACCGTTATATCCAAGGAAATGAAATTCGTCCTGCTTGCTCTCAAGGGCAGGATATACTTCTTTCTTCCACTCTTCCATCATTTTAGTCTCCTCTCATTTAGAAAATGGAATAGATAGCCGCTCCAACACCAAGTCCTGCGATGACCACTCCAGTAAGGATGGAGAGAAAGGCATATTTAAAGCGAATAGCAAAAAGCGCAGCAGCTACACATGCGCTGTATGCACCCGTTGTAGGAAGCGGAACAGCGGTAAATAGAATTAAACCGATCGCTCCATATTTATCAACGTTTTTACTTTTACTAAGTGTACGGTGGTAAAGCCAGTCATAAAATCGTTTATACCAACCGAATCGCATCAACCAATTACTAAGCGGCTGAAATAGCAGTAGCAAAGGAATAATCGGTAACGCATTTCCTAGAAGACTTAGAAAGAAAGCCTCAAGAAAAGGAAAATCAAAAGTATACGCTAGCGGCAATCCACCACGCAGTTCCAATATTGGAAGTGCAGAAACAATCACTACAATCACTTCCTGTGGTAGAAAACCAAGATTGTCTACAACAAACTGTTTAATTTCTTCTTTCATTGAAACACTCCTATATGCCTGTCATGCTTTGTCCCCTAATAAGCATATACATAGTGATAAAAAATATCTAGACTTTTCTACAATTTTTCAGGTGTATTCTGAATGGAAAGTAGGGTGACTATGTCCAAGCAAACCTTTTTGAGAGGGACACTTTTTCTCATTCTAGCAGGTTTAATAACCAAGATTCTCGGTTTTATTAACCGTATTGTGATGGTTCGAGTCATGGGAGAAGAAGGTGTCGGTCTATACATGATGGCCGTACCAACGTTAATTCTAACAATTACGTTAACACGAATGGGACTCCCGGTTGCCATCTCCAAAATGGTCGCAGAGGCGGATGCCGAGGGAAATCGCCAGAAAATAAAACAGATTCTCATTGTTTCGCTTTCAGTCACAACTATTCTAAGTATTATCTTCACATCCATTATGGTACTAGCTGCACCAGTGCTATCAACAAAAGTTTTCACTGATCATCGGACATTTTATCCTCTCATTGCCATTGCCCCTGTTGTCTCGATCGTAGCGCTTTCTTCTGTCTTACGTGGTTACTTCCAGGGTCTTCAAAACATGAGGCCATCAGCTTATTCTCAGGTTATTGAACAAATTGTGCGAATTTGTTTGGTCGCTGTCCTTACAGGAGCTTTCCTACCTTACGGCGTCGAATATGCAGCTGCAGGTGCAATGATTTCAGTCGTTCTCGGTGAACTTGCTTCTCTTCTTTTCATGTTTTCAATGTTCAAAATGAAGAAGCGTATCAAAATTCGAAAAGGATTCTTTCGATATTTAAAAGATGGGAAACGAACATTTCATGATTTAATGAGAATTTCTCTTCCCACAACGGGTAGTCAGCTAATCGGATCCATTTCTTATTTCTTTGAACCGATTATGGTGGCACGAAGCCTTGCCATTGCAGGGGTAGCGACGAATCTTGCAACCAAACAGTATGGACACTTGTCAGGACTTGCGATTCCGCTGTTGTTTCTTCCAACGTTCATCACTTATTCATTACAAGTTTCCCTCGTTCCAGCAATCAGTGAAGCACATGCCCAAAAGCAATACAAGCAAATCCAGCATCGATTAAGTCAGGCCATACGTTTATCAATGGTTGCAGGAGGGCTCTCAGTCGTTGTCACATATATTTTTGCTGTGCCATTAATGGATATTATGTATAACGCACCACAAGTAGCGATTTACGTACAAGTAATGGCTCCTTTCTTCTTCTTTTACTATTTTCAAGGTCCTCTTGCAGCAGCACTTCAAGCACTCGATTTAGCCAAAGCTGCCATGATCAACAGCTTCATAGGCGCAGCTGTCAAACTAGCGGCTATTTTCTTTCTTGCTTCAAGACCAGAGCTTGGAATTATGGGAGCAGCTCTTGCCATCGTGATCGGTATCCTTCTCGTAACGCTTCTACATTTTGCAACCCTAGTGAAGGCAATTGGCTTTTCCATCGTCGTTAGTGATTTATTGAAGGGGTTGACTGCAACGATTCTCGCTGCGTTTTCTGGACATTTCTTCTACCAGTTATTAACCACCTCTTCCTCAGATATAACTGGTACGATAACAGCAATCGGAAGTACATCAATCGTATATACCTTGATTTTGTTACTTCTCGGGCTCATCAACCGCAATGACCTGAGGAGGATTCCATTCATAGGAAAATATGTCCATTAGAAAAAGTAACCACCTCGGTTACTTTTTTTCGTTTTTTAAGTCGATAAAAAAGCTGCCATTTTTATGAAGGGAACAAAACGAAATTCGCTTAATATCTTTATGGCCAACTTTTCTTAGCTCCTGCCGTAGCCAGAGCGCCGTCTTACCGATTTTTTCAAGATGTTCCTCCTGAACCTTACCATCAAGAATAAGAGGGAGGGGGAGCATCGTTTCAGGCTTCTCATCCTTATTGTCTTCTTCCTTCTTAATAACAGAAAGTTTTCCAGATGGCTCAAGAATGGCGAACTCAACGTCTGAAACAGATGCTATATTATTTTCTCTGAGTTGAATAAGAAGATCATCAAAGTTATATCGCTGTTTCTTCATTTCCGTTTCATCAATCTTCCCACGATCGATTAATACTGAAGGTTTTCCATCGACGATTTCTCTTATCTTTTCACTTTTTAGAGAAACATAAGCCATTACAATCTGAATCAGTACAAGGATCCCCATCGGAACAATCGTTTGAATCATGGGTGACTTAGGATCTTCAATCGACATGACAGCAAGCTCCGCTATCATGATCGACACAACGAAATCAAGGATACTTAACTGTCCAATTTCTCGCTTCCCCATTATGCGAAAAATAAAGATGATAATAAAATACAGCACCAGCGTTCTTGATATGATCGTCATATATTCCATTCTTGAGCCCTCCTTCCATTCTTCTTTTGATTAGTCTAACCAGGTGCACCCTTGTACAACAGGGAAGGTATTGGAAATTATACAGAAGCGATAAAAAGTCTCTGTTAGTTAATCATATTGGTGCTTCGATTTTTAAGGGCTGTAAAGGAACCAAAAACAAAAATGCCTCCCTCTAATAATAGGGAAGCAAATAACGGAAAAAAATATAAATGGTGCTGATGACCAACGATAGACAAACAACCGGAATGCCAATCTTAAGAAATTCGATGAAGCGAACTTCCTGCCTATCTTTTAATGCGAGGCCAGCCACAACGACGTTTGCTGATGCTCCGATTAATGTTCCATTCCCTCCAAGGCAGGATCCTAATGCAAGTGACCACCATAGAGGATCAAGATTTGTCATGCCATAGCCTGAGAATTCAGTAATGACAGGGATCATAGCGGCTACAAATGGGATATTATCGAGAAAAGCCGAAAGGAATCCAGATCCCCAAAGGATAACAAGTGACGTTTTAGGTAAATCACCATCAGTATACAATAGGATCGTTCTTGCAACTTCGTCAATGATGCCCACTTCTTCTAATCCACCTATTAGAATAAATAAGCCAATAAAGAAAAACAATGTCACCCATTCAATCGATTCAAATATTTCCTCAATTTTATGTTCTTTTTGCGTAATTAACATTAAAAGAACTGCACCAGCCATTGCGATATTAGTCAGCTCTGTATGTAATATGGGATGCAATAGAAACCCTGCGATCGTCATTATTAAGACAATCACAGACTTATATAACAATGGCCCTTTCTTTAAATAGTCAGCTGCATTCAGGTGTAATAATGATTCACGGTTTCGACCATCGACTTTAAGACGATTCCGATAGAAAACCAATAGACCTGCGATGATGATTACATAGATAACACATACGACTGGCGCAAGATTATAAAGAAAATCATTAAAATCCAGATGATCAACAGCCTGCCCAATCATGATGTTTGGAGGATCTCCAATTAATGTAGCTGTCCCACCAATATTAGAAGATAAAATAACCGTTACAAGAAAGGGAGTGCTCGTCACTTTTAATACTTTCGTAAGTGTTAACGTGATTGGTACAAGAAGAAGAACTGTCGTGACATTATCGAGAAGCGCTGATCCAACTGCCGTTAGCGTTGCGATAACAGCTAGAAGGGGAAGAGGTCTCCCTTTTACCTTTTGTGCAAGTGTAATTGCAATATATTCAAAGAGTCCGTTTTGACTTGTGATTGAAACGAGAATCATCATTGAAAATAAAAGAGCAATTGTATTCCAATCTATATGATTCATAAAAGCTGAATCAGTTGTCGTAATTCCTGTGAGGAGCATGAGCAACCCGCCACCGCAGGCAACAAGAGCTCGATTTATCTTTTCGGTGATAATGCCAACATATGCAAGAAAGAATATCGTGAGCGCTATGATCATTTCCAATCCATGCTGCCCCTTCCCTGTCCTGTTTCTAACATCGTATGACGAGCTGTTCGAAATCATGATTCGACTTCTAATTCAGAGCAGGACGAATAGAATGTACAAACCATTCATATTAAGGAGGAGTACGATGAGGTCCAAACATGCACTGTCGAGTATGAGCTCAGGATTATTGACAATCGTCGTAATCGTGCTTGCCACAAGCGTATTATTTTCACTTATTCTTCGTTTCACCTCAGTATCACAACAGGGAATCAGTCCCTTCATTATTGTTGGCTCTATTATTGCCTTCTTTATAGGTGGATTTATTTCGGGAGGAAAGGGTGGTGAAAAAGGCTGGCTCCTTGGTGGGGGAACTGCTTGTATGTATGTCATTCTTCTCTTCCTGATCCAGTACCTCGGTTACCGAACAAACATGAATTTAGAACAACTTCTCTATCATGGAGGGTATGCACTGGTTTGTATTCTCGGTGGAATCATAGGTGTGAACGTGAAAGGCGGAAATCATCGAGAAGCTTGATCAAACAAAGAGCGCCCTCAAATGAGGACGCTCTTTTGCTTCTTTACTTGCTATATTCCGTGATCGATTCGCGGATTGCCGCTCGGTCAAACACCATCTTTGTACCGTCAGTAGTACGGATTGTAATTGTACCTTCATCCATTGCATCAATTATACCGTGCATACCACCGATGGTAACAACTTTATTCCCTTTTTCAAGGCTTGCCTGCATTTCTTTCGTTTTCTTTTGACGCTTTTGTTGCGGGCGGATCAAAAGGAAATAGAAAATCGCAAACATTAGTAGAAGCGGAATTATATTCATTAACGTAGAACCCATATTCTTTTCACCCCTTTCTGAGCACTTACACAATCTATGGATTAAAAGTTTTTAGCATTTGGTTTATTAAACCCATACTGTTCAAAAAACTCATCCTTAAAGTCTAGGAGACGGTCATCCATAATCGCCTGCCTAACTTGCTTCATCAAGTTTAACAGAAAATAGAGATTATGGTAAGTCGTTAATCTGAAGCCGAATGTCTCGTTCGATTTTACTAGATGACGAATGTATGCTCTTGAATAATTGCGACACACGTGACAATCACAATTTTCATCAAGTGGACTAAAATCACGGGCATATTTCGCATTTCGAACAACCAAGCGACCATTACTTGTCATCAGCGTTCCATTCCGTGCAATACGGGTTGGAAGAACACAGTCAAACATATCGACGCCACGTATTGCGCCATCAATTAATGAGTCTGGCGATCCGACGCCCATCAAATAGCGTGCCTTCTGGCTAGGAAGATGCGGTGTGGTGAACTCAAGCACACGATTCATGACATCCTTTGGTTCTCCTACCGAAAGGCCACCGATCGCATATCCTGGAAAATCAAGCGACACAAGATCCTGAGCACTTTGTTTTCTTAGCTCTTCGTATTCACCACCCTGAACAATTCCAAACAAGCCTTGAATATCTTTCCGCTCATGAGCAGTGAGACAACGTTCTGCCCAACGACTTGTCCGTTCTACTGAACTCTTCATGTATTCAAACTCTGCAGGGTAAGGAGGACACTCATCAAACGCCATCATAATATCAGAACCGAGCGCATTTTGTATCTCCATTGCGCCTTCGGGAGACAGAAATAGCTTTTCTCCACTAAGGTGATTACGGAAATGAACTCCTTTTTCTTCGATCTGTCTGAGATCACTTAAGCTAAACACCTGAAAACCACCAGAATCGGTGAGAATCGGCTGATCCCAGTTCATAAATTTATGAAGTCCACCTGCTTCTCTTACAATATCGTGACCAGGACGTAGCCAGAGATGATAGGTATTACTAAGAATGACACCTGCACCCATTTCTTTTAACTCTTCAGGACTCATCGTCTTAACCGTGGCAAGCGTTCCAACTGGCATAAACATCGGCGTCTCAAACGTTCCGTGTGGTGTGTGTAGCTTACCAAGACGTGCACCACTTTGTTTACACGTTTTGATTAATTCATAGCGAATTGGTTCTGTCATTCTTTCATACTCCCTTTCAATATCAACATCGCATCACCAAAACTAAAGAAGCGATATTCTTCTTCTACTGCGGTGCGATATGCAGAAAGGATAAACTCTCTCCCTGCAAGAGCGCTAACGAGCATGATCAATGTTGACTGTGGAAGGTGGAAGTTCGTGATCAGTCCATCGATTGCTTTAAACGTGTACCCCGGATAGATGAATATATCAGTCCATCCAGAAGCTTCTTCAAATCGACCATTTTGAGCAGAAGCAACCGTTTCAAGCGTTCTAGTAGAAGTTGTACCGACAGAAATAATGCGTCCACCCTCTTCTTTCACCTTATTCAACAGTTCGGCTGTACCTTTTGTTAAATGATAAAATTCACCATGCATTTCGTGTTCAAGAATATTATCAACCGAAACCGGACGGAATGTACCGAGACCAACGTGAAGGGTAATAAATGCGACATGCACACCTTTGTCCTCAAGACGTTGAAGCATCTCTTCAGTAAAATGGAGCCCTGCCGTTGGAGCGGCAGCTGATCCACGATGCTTCGCAAAAACAGTCTGGTAGCGTTCTTGGTCATCCAGCGTTTCCGTAATATATGGAGGTAACGGCATTTCGCCAAGTTGATCAAGTACTTCGTAAAAAACGCCATCATAACGGAATTCCAGCACACGTCCTCCGTGATCGAGTGAATCTTTACATACAGCAGTAAGCCTCCCATCTCCAAACGTGATAACCGTCCCTGGTTTGACGCGTTTAGCAGGCTTAACAAGTGTTTCCCATCGATCTTCTTCCAATTGTTTAAGAAGGAGAACTTCAATCTTCGCGCCTGTTTCATCTTTTGTACCATAAAGTCTTGCTGGCATGACTCTGGTATCGTTAAGAACAAGGCAGTCTCCAGCCTCTATGTAATCGTCTAGATTAGAGAATTCACGATGTTCGATGTCTTGTATTTCTGGATCGAGCACCATCAAACGAGATTTGGTACGCTCCTTTAGCGGCGTTTGTGCAATCAATCGCTCCGGAAGTTCAAAATCAAAATCATTTACGTTCATTATTATTCACCACTGTTCTTCGAATAGTTCAACTTTAAAATTTTAACACAGCTTTCTTCATTATCCCACCCTCAAGAGAGCAGGATGATGGATGTAAGGCTGATTATCTAAATTTACCGATGATGAAAAAGATCAAGCTAAGAAGAATGCTCACGACAATCGACGTTACAACCGGAAAGAAAAAAGTAGTATTACCTTTCTTGATTATGATATCACCGGGTAACTTGCCAATAAATGACCATATAAACCCAATGATAAGAAATGTAATCCCCAGTATAATAAAAAGCCTTGAAATACCCATCGTTATTCTGGAACCTCCATACCAAAGTGATCATAAACTTGGTGAGTTACCATTCTTCCACGAGGTGTACGTTGTAAGAAACCGATTTGAAGCAGATATGGCTCATAGACATCTTCGATCGTATGACTTTCTTCACCAATCGTAGCAGCAATTGTGTCTACCCCTACAGGCCCTCCACGGAACTTCTCAATGATGGCTAACAAAAGTTTATGATCAATATGATCAAGGCCAAGCGGGTCTACCTGCATCATTTCAAGCGCCTGGGAGGCAAGAGTATGAGATATGACACCATCACCCTTGACCTGAGCAAAATCTCTTACACGCTTAAGCAACCGATTAGCAATACGCGGTGTTCCTCTAGACCTTCGCGCAAGCTCAACAGCAGCTGAGTGTTCCATCTCCACTTCAAAAATGTCAGCTGTTCTCATCAAGATTGTTTGAAGTTCATTCTCAAGATAATACTCAAGCCTACTCAATACTCCAAAACGATCTCTTAACGGAGCAGTTAACAGACCTGCCCTTGTTGTGGCGCCTACAAGTGTGAAAGGAGGGAGATCAAGTCGTACCGAACGTGCTGTCTCCCCTTTTCCGATAACGATATCCAGACAGTAATCTTCCATTGCTGGATAGAGTACTTCTTCAACACTTCTCGGCAGTCGATGAATTTCATCAATAAAAAGAACATCTCCTGGTTCAAGCGCTGTAAGAATTGCCGCCAGGTCACCAGGTCGTTCAATTGCAGGGCCAGATGTCGTTCTTAAATTCACTTCCATCTCGTTTGCAATAATAGCAGAGAGTGTTGTTTTACCTAGTCCCGGTGGTCCATATAAAAGAACATGATCCAATGGTTCATTTCTCATTTTCGCAGCTTCAATGAAAACTTCGAGGTTTCGTTTGACCTTTTCCTGTCCAATATATTGACTTAAACGCTGAGGACGCAGGCTATATTCTACGGAAGAGTCATCACCGACCTGTTCTCCTGATAGAATTCGATCTTCCACTCTACTCCCTCCCTACTGCTTCAGCATAAGCTGAAGAGCCTTTTTAATATACTGATCCGTACTAAGGACTTCGTCATGTAGGCTTGGTTTAATCTTCTTAATTTCACGTTCGGCATAGCCTAGCGCTTTAAGCGCTTCAATCGCTTCATCCAGTTCGTGAGCACCTTCTTCGGGACTTTCCTCAACGGCAAACAAACCCTCTACTGGAGCGCCAAAGCCTTTGAGCTTCCCTTTCAAATCAAGAATGATTTGTCTCGCGGTTTTCTTCCCTACACCAGGAAACTTCGTTAGGAACTTCTCATCTTCCATCTCAATCGCATTCACTACTTTATCGGGCTCTCCTGTAGCAAGAATCGCAACAGCTCCCTTGGGTCCTATCCCAGATACATTCAATAACTTCTCAAACAAAAGTCGTTCCTCTCGCGTTGGAAAACCGTAAAGCGCAATCAAATCTTCACGAACATAATGATGTGTAAAAATTTGAATCGATTGATTCCGATATTTTTGAAATTCAAACGGATTTCCGCAATAAATTTTATACCCCATTGAATTGGATTCAATAACAATATATTCTGTGCCAATGTACTCAACCGTACCCTTAATATACTCAATCAATACTTCTCTCTCCCCTGTATATACGAACGTGTATTTCTATCTCTCCATTCTACCACAATGATCAAGAAAAGCGGTAGTGCCTGGTAGACCCGAAAGGCACTGGAGCTTTACAATACGAACACGCCTTTTGTGTTCGAGTTGGAAAGTGAAGTGACCGAGGGGCTGGGCACTATAGCTGGATCAAGAAAAGCGGTAGTGCCCGGTAGACCCGAAAGGCACTGGAGCTTTTCAATTGAACACGCTTTTTGTGTTCGAGATGGAAAGGTGAAGTGATCGAGGGGCTGGGCACTAGAGCTGGATCAAGAAAAGCGGTAGTGCCCGGTAGACCCGAAAGGATATAACATTTCATACAAAAAGCCCGTCCTATTGGACCGGCTCTGTTGTTTTCATTTTATAGAACGACTGAATGACATCTTCGAATTGATACCAGGATTCGATAGGAATCCCACTCTTCAGCTGCTGTTTCCTCGAGCTTTCAAGCTTGCCGACATCAATTTGAAAAAATGTTTGAATAACTTTTTCATCTGAAGGACTGCCATCAAAAATAGTGAGAACGCCTTCTTCCGTTAACCCAAAGTGTCCATTTTTCTTACTGACTGGAGAAATATCTTCAATATTTCTTTCAAATACCATGCGGCCTTCTTCTTGATCTACAAGCTGCCAATCTGCGTACTCACTCCAGAAATCTTCCATGGCCCAGATGGTTTCATAAACCGTTTGCTGCGTAGAAATTCCATCCGCATAATTCGTTTTTAGAATCACTTCTACTTCAAGCGGACCACGCTCTTCACTTTGCTTAACTTCCTGTATGTCAAGCCCGCCGACTTTCCCTTCAGAGGCTAACCCTGATGTTCCCCCAACTGTAATAAGAAACACTAACAATATGATCGGGTAAAGATGTTTCATTTCGTTTACCCACCTTTCTTCCATATTCAAGAAGTTCATTCGTTAGCGTCTCCATTTAATTTAATAATATGCAACTAAAAATCTATAGCTTCATCCTATAGCTTATACCTGGTCATAAACCTCATCATTCACTTCGGCATTGTGGTAAACGTCTTGAACATCATCATTATCCTCAAGCATGTCGATCAGTTTAAGCATGTCTAAGCCATTTTCATCATTAAGTGACACATATGTTTCAGGTATCATGGTCACCTCAGCGGAAGAAAAAGAAATTCCGGTGTCCTCAAGGGATTGTTTTACATGCTGAAACTCCTGTGGGTCAGTATAAATTTCAAAAGCTTCTTCGTTCGTTTCCATTTCCTCTGCTCCAGCTTCAATGACCTGAAGCATTAATTCATCAATATCCTGGTCATATTCAGATCGATCAATGACTAGCAGTCCTTTGCGATCAAATAAAAAGGAAACACACCCATTTTCACCCATGTTTCCTTTGTTTTTACTAAATGCATGTCGAACATCGGCTGCCGCTCGATTCTTGTTATCAGTTAGTAAGTGAACCAGAACAGCCGCGCCACCTGGTCCATAACCCTCATATGTCACATTTTCATACTGAATACCATCAAGGTCACCGGTTGCTTTCTTAACGGCACGGTCAATGTTGTCATTAGGCATGTTAGATGATTTAGCTTTATCAATAGCAAGTCTTAAGGAAGGATTTGTTTCCGGATCGCCTCCTCCACTCTTCGCTGCAACAAAAATTTCTTTCGCAAGCTTCATAAATACTTTTCCACGTTTCGCATCCTGTGCGTTTTTCCTGCGCTGAATATTTTTCCACTTTGAATGTCCTGCCATCACAAAATTCTCCTTTCAAATGAGCTCATTTCTTCACTATAGCATAGTGAATGAGACACAGAAAAGGATGATGCATATGTAAGAAAGCAGGCAATAGCCTGCTCTCTATTTGTTATTTATTATTTTCAAATGGACGCTTTGCAGCATTTCCGATGTCGTTTAGTATCGCGTTGACATCTGACTGGACTTCTTCAAATCCGTTCCCATTTTCAAGACGGTTATTCACATCGCCCATACGTCCAAAAACATCCTCATCCGTCGATATGGATACATTCTTTTGTTTCGTTACTTTTGCAACTTCACTGCGGACTTTGTCTTTTACATCTGCATTGTTTTTATCATTCGTATCCACGCCGATCATAATTTGATCTCCGTATACGATGACACGAGCATCATCAACATTTTTAAGCTTGTTGATCCGCTTAGCAAGACGGGTTGAAAGCTCATTGTCGTAACCTGAATAATTGTTATCTGTCCGCATATAGCCTGGACCATTCATACCATTCCGCTTATCGATTTGCTTCTTATCCGGTGCTTTTACACCGTTCGCATAGTCACGATCAATCATATCAGTAACTGCGCCCTCACGGTAGTCACCATTGTTATCTTCACTCGTGTAATAGCCAATCGGACGAGTTGTGTCATTGTAACGTGAATCCATGGCATCATTATTAGCCGTACATCCGATTAGACCACCTGCAAGCATCATTGTCGAAAGCATTAAGACTGTTTTTTTCATATTAGAAAACCTCCTTTCACCTTTAGAATGTCAGGAGGTTCGATGTTTTAATCTGTTATATCTAGGTAACACTGGTACCTATTTAAGTACCTCACACATAAAACCGTATCTGAGATGATCTTGCCGTTCCGTTCTGAGTATGAGCTGGTCTCTCCCAGCAGGTTCCATGAGCCAGTCACGATAGAAATCAGCAGGGTATGCGAGAAGTCTGCGCATTGAAGAATTTTTTATGCAATTGGCAAGGGCTGGAATCTGATAACCTGACCATTCATCAAGCGACCATGAGCAATAGGGCAGCATCCTGGTGATCGATTGTAAATAATCATATTCATGTGGTGCGTAGGCTACAAGATCTCCATCGATTAACAATAGCCCATCCATATGAAAGATAAAGTTATGGTTTGCCGGATCTCCATGCACAATGGTTTTATTTTGAAAAGCTTTTTTTTCAAGATTATCTATGTCTGTCATTTCTGTTATAACACGTTCCCCCACGTCGACATAACGCTGAATAAGCTCATGCTGATCCGAAGAAAATACGGTTTGTTGGATATCCCGTGTAAATCTAATCCATCTGTTCGTCCACTTTCGTTTAAGTGATAAAAAAGGGAGGTTATCGCTTTTAAAACCGACTGTTTCCTGATGAAAATGAGCAATTTTTTCCATTGCTAGCTGCCGATCTTCTTTCAAAGAATAATCAAGTGCTCTACCTTTTACAAACTTCATACACGCCCAGAAGATTCCATTACTTTCCTTGATCCATTTATGATCAAAAAAAGGGACAAATGATACGAAAGAGGATGAACAGTAGTGAGCTAATTGAATTTGTTTCCAGAGATGCTCCATTTTCATTGCGCCTTTTAGAATAACCGAAGTGCCATCTGCGTATTCCGCTTTCCACACAAGAGGTTTAATATAAGAAACGCGATGAAAAAAAGGACGTATCCCTTTCAGGATGTCGCCCTTCTCTTCTCTAACGTGATTCTGCATAGCTGCTTTCCATACCCATATAATCCATCATTGGAGCTTTATTTGCACCATGTACATAGCCTGGATTAGCATATTGAGGCATTTGTTGATATGGTGAGATCATCTGGTTATGCCTTCCACAGCCGCAGTCATGCTGGTAAGGTGAGACCATTGGTTGGTTCGGATAGCCAGGAGGCATCATCATTCCTCCTACATTCTGGTTCGGATTGCCTCCATAAGCGCCCATAACTGCTTCAGGGTATTCTTCATTTCCTTTTTGACCGTATGGCGACTGCATTCCTGGACTTCCATATCCATTCATCGATGCTCCGGCTACGTTTCCAGGATACCCCATGTTCATTTGGTGCGGATAACCTGTTGAAGCACCTGCAACCGATCCTGGATAACCGCCATTGTCTCCATAACCCTGGTAGGCTCCGGCTACGTTCTGGTTCGGATAGCCTCCGTTTCCGTAATCATGGGCTCCCGCTACATCAGAGCTTTCTTCTCCTTTTTGGCCATAATTATTCATCTCTGCTCCGGCTACTTCTCCTGGATAGCCTCCGTTATACCCTTTGTTCCCATAACCCTGGTAAGCTCCCGCTACGTTCTGGTTCGGGTAGCCGCCGTTTCCGTAATCATGGGCTCCCGCTACAGTACCCGGATAGCCTGGCATTCCGCCATATCCCTTATTACCATAACTTGCTCCAGCTACATCAGAGCTTTCTTCTCCTTTTTGACCATAATTATTCATCTCTGCTCCGGCTACTTCTCCTGGATAGCCTCCGTTATACCCTTTGTTCCCATAACCCTGGTAGGCTCCCGCTACGTTCTGGTTCGGGTAGCCTCCGTTTCCGTAATCATGGGCTCCCGCTACAGTACCCGGATAGCCTGGCATTCCGCCATATCCCTTATTACCATAACTTGCTCCAGCTACATCAGAGCTTTCTTCTCCTTTTTGACCATAATCATTCATCTCTGCTCCGGCTACTTCTCCTGGATAGCCTCCGTTATAGCCTTTGTTCCCATAACCCTGGTAAGCTCCCGCTACGTTCTGGTTAGGGTAGCCTCCGTTTCCATAATCATGGGCTCCCGCTACATTTCCTGGATAGCCTCCATTATGTCCTTGATTTCCATAGCCATCATAGGCTCCTGCAACATTTTGATTATTTGGAAACCCCATATGAGCTCCTGCAACAGAACCCGGATAGCCAGGGTAACCACCATTGTATTCCTTGTTAGCATTGCTCTGAACCCCGGCCACAGAATTAGGATAACCTTGATTCATTGGCGGAGGTGGAGGCATTTCCATAGAAGACGATTCATACTCACTTAGCACTTCTTCATCATTCATCGGATAAAATAAGTTCTCAGACTTGCCTTTTTCTTTTTCCGCTGCCTTCTTTTGGGCTGGTTTTTGGGCTTGCTTCTTCGCTTCTACTTTCTTTTCAACTGGCTTTGCTTTTTCTACTGGCTTCGTTTCTTTTGGCTTAACCTTCTTCGGCTTTTCTTCAGCCGGCTTCATGTTCATATTCATATTTAAACCCATGTTCAATTCATTGTTTATCGGCATATTGATCGAAGGCTTTTCTTTCGGCTTCATCATTGGTGCTTCTTTTTTCTTAGGCATTTCCTTTTTCATCTCTTTGATCGGCATTTCTTTCTTTTTAACAGGTACTCCGCCTGATGGTACCTTAACTTTCATTCCCGGCATAATCATATCAGGGTTTTTAAGCTGAGTATTCACAGCTTTAAGTTGCTCAAAGTCAACACCATATTTTTTAGCGATCTTCCATAATGTATCGCCTTTTTGAACGACATGTATTTTCAAGCTAAAAAACTCCCTCCTGTACAATATCAGTACATTGAAATTCAGTACAGTGTATGCATGACTGGGCAGATTGCTACCTTTTTTAAAGGCAAATATCAACACATTAATATGCGCGAAGTACGGGAGCTATGAGTGAAGTCCTCTTAAGAACAAATAAAAAAGAATCAGACAACTAGTCTGATTCTTTTTTGATCATACCCTCTCCAGCATCCGATTTAACGCTTTGACAGCGAAAATAGTTGTCTCTGGATCTACCTTGATTTGATTTGTCTGTCTCCCATCCTTCACCTCTTCAAGCGCCCATAGCAGGTGAGGAAGATCAATTCTGTTCATCGTCAAACATGGACACATATTCGGATTCAATGAAACAATTTTTTTATCAGGATGTTGTTGAATAATACGATTAACGAGATTCATTTCAGTCCCGATTGCCCATTTCGTACCTGGTTCTGCCTTATCAATTGTTTCAATGATCATTTTTGTTGAACCTGAGTAATCAGCACCTTGGACAACTTCAAAACTACATTCAGGGTGAACGATCACATTCATATCCGGATGATCCTTACGAACTTGCGCAATGTTGTGAAGTGTGAATTTTTCGTGTACCGAGCAATGGCCTTTCCACAGGATCACCTTCACATCCTCATATTCACCATCATATTCAAGATTATCTGATATCGGATCCCATACAGCCATCGCTTTAAGAGGAATACCAAGATTGTAGGCAGTATTACGTCCCAAATGCTGATCAGGCAAGAAGAGGATTCGTTCTTTCTGAGTAAATGCCCATTCTACCATCGCCACCGCATTTGAAGACGTGACCGTTGCTCCTCCGTTCTTACCAACAAATGCTTTAATAGCAGCTGTTGAATTAACGTAAGTGAGCGGAAGAATTGTGTCACCAAAAAAGCTGTGAAGGTGCGTCCAAGCTCGTTCGGTTTGATGTATATCAGCCATATCGGCCATTGAGCAGCCCGCGCGCATGTCAGGGAGGATAACCGTCTGATTGCCTTCTGTTAGAATGTCAGCTGTTTCCGCCATGAAATGAACACCGCAAAACACGATTGCCTCTGCTTGTTTATTCGTTGCTGCTAATTGGGCTAGCTGAAGTGAATCCCCTGTGTCATCGGCAAACTGTACTACTTCATCTTTTTGATAATGGTGAGCTGGAAGATAAAGTCGATCTCCCATTTCTTTCTTAATTGCAGTGACTCGTGCAACCATTTCTTCTTCTGGAAGGTCCTTATACTTATCAGGTAGACCATTAGGTGTGATTAGGGCATCTAAAATACTCATTCTTTTTCTCCCTTCATTTGAAGACTTATGTCAAGACTTTTAACAGAATGGGTTAAACAACCGAGTGAAATATAATCCACACCGGTTTGCTGATAAGACGCTAAATTTTCCAGCGTTATGCCACCAGATGCTTCCGTAATAATTTCGTCTGGGACTAACGAAGAATATAAAGCTGCTTCAACTGGTGTACAATTGTCAAACATAATAATATCTGCACAAGCTCTTATTGCATCATGAACCTCATCTTCAGAAGACGTCTCCACTTCTATTCTGGTCATATGCCCTAGCCGTTCCCTTACATGCGCAACCGCTCGTTCAATACTTCCGAACTGAGCAATGTGATTATCTTTTAACATCACACCCCCATCAAGAGTGATGCGATGATTGTATCCTCCCCCACACCTTACCGCGTATTTCTCATACATCCGAAGACCAGGTGTTGTTTTTCTTGTATCGCAAATCCTCGTATGCGAACTGTTGAGTATTTCAATAGCTCGAGCTGTCATGGTAGCGATTCCGCTCATTCGTTGAATCAAATTTAAAATGACACGCTCAGCGGTAAGGATCGTGCGAACGCTCCCTTTAACAGTTGCAAGTACATCTCCATGCTTCACACAATCCCCATCCTCGACGTAAACCTCCACATGAATTTCATTATTCATTAGATGAAAAGCTGTTTCAATCACTTCTTTACCACAGAAAACTCCATCGTCTTTTACAAGAAATACTGCCTCTGACCAATCTTCCCCTTTGAATAATAACTCACTCGATAAGTCTGCACTTCCAATATCCTCAATAAAAAACTGCTCTAGATCTTTTCTGAGTTTTAATCCATTCATCTTTATAGATCCCCCTGGTTATACGTTTTTGCTTGAATTCTTGTTTTGGATAAGGATAATCTAATCGATAATGACTTCCCCTACTTTCCCTTCGCATCCAGGCAGAAGTAGCCATCAACCAGCTCGTTTGCTGCATGTTAAACCGAATCACATCTGCCATTGTCGGTGATTGCTCATGCTCTGATTCAGTGTAATCGAGTTCCTGTATAGCCGCCTGAATACCTGGACCATTTCGCGTAATCCCTAATTGAGTATGCATGACTTCTTTTAATCGATCGGTTTCCAGCAAATTTTTCGGTACAGTAACCTCACGCTCATATTCGTATTGCGATAGATCCTTATAAGAATCCCGAAGGATATACGTTGCTGATTGATTCGCGAAAACAATTCCTTCTAGAAGAGAGTTGCTAGCAAGTCTATTGGCCCCATGTACTCCCGTATTCGCTACTTCCCCAAGAGCGAACAATCCATCGATAGAGGTTCTTCCGTAACGATCGGTCATCACACCACCCATAAGAAAATGAGCTCCTGGTTTAACAGGAATCTTGCCTTCATTTAGAATGACTCCATGTTGTTGGCATCGCTCAGCAATTGTAGGAAATCGCTCTTCAAATTGAGATATGCTTGAAATATCCAGATAAACGGGTGATTGCTCCATGTGAATCTCGCGAGCTACAACATCTCTTGGCGCAAGTTCTAATTGATCATGTTTACCCTCCATCAAGCGTCTTCCTTCTGCTGTCAAAAGAATGGCACCTTCTCCCCTGACAGCTTCTGAAACTAGAAATGACTGATTAGTTTGACCTGCAAACATGGTCGGATGGAATTGCATAAACTCAAGATCTGAGAGAGTTGCCCCTGCTCGATAGGCGATGGCAATACCATCTCCTGTGACAGAGGTATCATTTGAGGTGACAGGGTATAGTTGGCCTGCCCCACCCGTTGCAAGAATGGTGTGTGATGCCTTTATCGCCATGTTGTTACCTTCGCTATTCATTACAACGGCACCGCGACAAGTACCTTCATCAACCAATAGATCAATAGCAATGTGGTGCTCAAGAATCGTGCAACGATTCCTCACACGATCGATCAGTGTATTTACAATCTCTTTCCCTGTTGCATCTCCACCGGAGTGAAGAATTCTAGAAGCGCTATGCGCACCTTCCCTGCACTTTAAATACCGACCATCTTGCCCTCTATCAAAATTAACTCCCATCCTGATTAGCTGCTGAATTCGCTTAGATCCACTTCGCACAAGAAGCTCTGTAAGCTCTTCATTATTGTGAAAACATCCTGCCTGAACAGTGTCAAAAAAATGATTTGTCCAGCTATCATCATCTGTAGTAACAGCGGCAATTCCACCCTGTGCAAGAATGGAATTACTTTGTCCGAGTGTAGACTTTGTGATAATAGTCACATTCTTTTGCGACGAAAGAAGTTCTGCTGTCATAAGTCCCGCTACACCACTCCCGATTACCAGCACTTCCGTATTTAAATGCTCCATGAAACCCCTTCTCTCATTGAACAATGTTGAGAATAAAACTTCGATACTTAACATGTGTCTTGACACCTATGTTTACATATATTTAAATAAATAACAAGACTGAATATGAGCGAGGAGATTCAAATGATTTATTTAGATTATGCCGCTTCGACCCCAATGTCTGATCGATCCCTACTTGCGTATACGAAAGCCGCAAGAGACTTCTACGCAAACACACAAAGTTCACATGATGGAGGTACGAATGCGGCTCAGTTACTTGAAGCTGCGCGCACATCTATAGCGAAACACTTGAACGGTTTTTCTTCCGGTATATACTTCACTTCTGGGGGGACTGAAGCAAACGTTCTAGCGTTAACAAGTCTCATCAAACGCTATCCAACTGGACACCTGATTACAGGACTCGCAGAGCATTCATCGGTACTTCATACATTCGCTAAGCTTGAACAAGAAGGGTATCGCGTGACCTATCTGCCTTATGATCACGAAGGTCAAATTAGTCGTGAACAGCTTCAAGATGCGATTTGTGAGGATACGATATTAGTTTCCATTTCTTACGCAAATAGCGAAACAGGAACGACACAGCCTATTGCGGAAATTGGAAAGGAACTTGCAGAACGCAATATTCTTTTTCATACCGATGCAGTGCAAGCCTTTGGCAAACTACCCATTGATATTCAAGATTTGAACGTATCTGCTTTATCTATTTCTTCTCATAAGCTACATGGACCAAAAGGCGTTGGTGTATGCTATATTAACCCGGCTGTAGCATGGCAACCTGTCATTCCTGGAACAGTTCACGAGAAAGGTTTTCGCCCCGGAACAGTGAACGTTCCAGGCATATGCGCCTTTATTGCTGCAGCTGAAGAAACGATAGAATTAATGGAATCAGAGCAAAAAAGGACACAGAATTTGCGCTCCTACCTCATTAACGAGTTGTCACATCCGAATGTTGTGATCGAAGGTCAACAAGGATTAGCTCATATTATCGGTCTCAGAATCAAAGGGTTAGAAGGACAACATGTCATGCTCGAACTCAACCGGAAAGGGGTAGCTGTTTCAACAGGTTCAGCATGCTCCGTTGGACAGCAGCAACCTTCCAAAACTTTGCTAGCAATGGGACGCTCACATGATGAAGCAAGAGAGCTTGTTCGAATTAGCATGGGGAGAGAAACCACTAAGCAAGAGCTACAAAAAACTGTGGGGGTTTTTCTTGAAATCCTTACACGCTATTCGGTAACAAAGATATAATAGGAGACACACCGTGAGGTTGGAAAGGGGTTCTCGAAATGGGACAAGAAGGAGAAAAAATACTTGGGGAGAACAGGAGACTACTTCTTTTACAGTGGCTGAAAGAAAGCGAAAAACCTTTAACTGGAAGTGACCTATCAAAACGTACAAATGTCAGTCGCCAGGTGATCGTTCAGGATATTTCATTATTAAAAGCAAGAAACGAACCAATTATCGCCACTTCTCAAGGATATATCATGTTTGATAAAGACGAAAACAAAACGAAAATGAAGCAGGTCATCGCATGTCAGCACTCTCCAGATGACACGAAAAATGAGCTCTATACGATTGTAGATAATGGTGGCACGATTAAAGATGTGACTGTTGAACATCCAATCTATGGGGATCTGACGGCCTCCTTGTTCGTAAGTAACCGACTAGAAGCAGATCAATTTCTCGCAAAGCTGTCCGTCACAAATGCCTCTCTTCTGTCTGAGCTCACTTCTGGTATACACCTTCATACCATTGAAGCGAGCTCAAAGGTACAGCTAAAAGCGGTCTGCGACGCATTACGAGAACAAGGCTTTCTATTAGAATAAGATTAAAAAGAACGGCTGGTCTGCAGCCGTTCTTTTTAATGCATAAATCCCCCAAAACCCGAGGTGAATTTTATTAATCTTTCACTACAAAACATGGATACTCTCCTAGAACCGAAATACCAATACCTAGCGCCTGAATTTCTTCCATCACACCTTTTAGAAGAACATCGCGATTAGGTCGTTCTACATCAATGATAAAAAAGTAATTACCGAGGCCGGTTTTCATTGGACGCGATTCAATTTTCGTTAAGTTGAGATTGCGCCAAGCGAATGCTGCAAGCACTTGATGAAGCGCTCCTGGGTAGTCAGAAGGAAGAATAATTTTGTACGTGACGCGATCTTCACGAAAGAGAGGATTGCGCGGAAGTGCTTCAGGTGTTTTATGTAGCACTAGGAAACGGGTATCGTTATCCTCTGTATCATGAATATCAGATTGCGCGATCACCAAACCGTACTTCTCAGCAGCAAGTTCATTTCCAATTGCCGCTTCTTCTCGTGTTCCAATATTCTGAACGTACTCAGCTGCTGCACTAGTTGATGCTGCATTGGTAAGTTCAGCCTCAGGAAGCTCATTTTGAAGAAAATTGTGGCATTGCGCGATTGCATGCGGATGAGACAACACGCGTTTAATCCCTCTCCAATCACCCTGATCTGGATGGATAAGCAAATGCTGACGAATAGGTAAGACTAGCTCCCCAACAATTGGGAGTGAAACCTGCTGTGACAAGAGGTCAAGCGTCATGTTAACGGACCCTTCAATTGTATTCTCAAGTGGGACAACACCATAGTCAATTGTTCCATCTTCCACTGCTTCGAGACAAGCTCTAATCGTGGAAAATGGCATGCGCTCTTCTTCTTGAAAGAGCGTTTTAGCTGCAATCTCTGTGAACGTTCCTTCTGGTCCAAGAAACCCTATCTTTTTTTGAATATCCATCTTTTCCCCCTATGCTCCTGAGCCGATAATTTCAGCATTACTTACTGCTTCAATTTCTTTTATTTTCTCCAGTAGACTACTCAAACGAAGGTTTGCTTCGCCAATTTCCATTGTTAGAATGACCGTAGCATAGCCCTGTAGGGGAATTGTCTGGTTGATCGTTAATAAATTACAACCAAGCGAAGCCACTGTACTGAGTACCCTTGAAAGCGCTCCTGAACGATCCTCCAAATGAACGGAAAGTGTAACAATTTGTTCAATGATCATCGTATGGAATGGTAGGATCGTATCCCGGTATTTATAAAATGCACTTCGACTTACGCCAACTTTATCAATTGCTTCACGAACAGATTCTACTGTCCCACTTTCAAGCAAAAGCTTGGCCTCCAGTGTTTTCAACATCGAGTCAGATAATACATCTTCACGAACAAGATAGAAATTCTTATCTTCTTTGCTCATTTTTCCCCTCACCTCTATTGTGGCCAGCTACGGGCCATAATCGAATCATTTCCTTGTCCTGCCAATAAGGAATATGTAGGTTCAACGATTAGCCTTGCCAGCTTTTGATGGGCAAATGGCTAGTAATCGTCGTACATGGATTAACTCATAAATAGGTTAACCATACTCAAAGTACAAAAAAGACCGTCCTTCCACAAGGACAGTCTTCTCCGTTCATCAGTCTACGAACTCAAATTCGAATTCCAGAATCCGAACCGCGTCTCCGTCTTCAGCTCCACGCTCACGAAGCGCTTCATCAATTCCCATGCTACGCATTTGTTGCGCGAACCTGCGGACGTTGTCTTCTCTGTTAAAGTCTGTCATCTTGAATAGCTTTTCAATTCGAGGACCATTCACAACGAATGTTCCGTCACTATCTCGTGTCACAAAGAATTCTGGTGCACCTTTTTCATGACGATACATCACGCGAGTTTCTTCTTCTTTTTCCTCATCAAGAGGGAATTCAGGGGTTGTTTCAAGCTTGTCTGCAATTTCAAACAAAACTTCCTGTACACCCTGACGTGTGACAGCAGAAATTGGATAGATTGGGAAATCTTCTTCTAGTTTTTCCTTGAAGATTTCCAGATTCTCTTCAGAATCTGGAAGGTCCATTTTGTTGGCTACAATAATTTGTGGACGTTCCATCAGACGCATTTTATACTGCTTCAATTCATCATTGATTTTCAAGTAATCTTCGTAAGGGTCGCGGCCTTCCATACCGGACATATCGATCACGTGCACGATAACGCGCGTGCGTTCAATATGACGAAGGAACTGGTGACCAAGTCCAACACCTTCATGTGCGCCCTCAATCAATCCTGGAAGGTCTGCCATGACAAAGCTGCGGCCATCTTTCGTATCAACTACTCCAAGATTGGGCGCAATGGTTGTAAAATGGTACGCTGCGATTTTAGGTTTTGCTGCAGATACAACGGATAGAAGCGTTGACTTCCCAACGCTTGGGAATCCAACAAGTCCGACATCCGCAAGCACTTTAAGTTCCAGCGTTACATCTTTTTCTTCTCCTGGCTCACCATTTTCAGAAAGTTCTGGTGCCGGGTTTGAAGGTGACGCAAAACGAGAATTTCCTCGTCCTCCACGCCCACCACGTGCAACTGTTGCCCGCTGACCATGCTCGGTTAAGTCAGCAATGACTTCGCCGCTTTCTGCATTGGAGATGATTGTACCTGGTGGAACCTTAACAACCATATCTTCCGCATTTCGACCATGCTGGTTCTTTGAACGACCATGCTCACCTGTTTTAGCTTTAAAATGACGATTGTAACGGAAGTCCATCAACGTACGAAGGCCTTCTTCTACTTCGAAAATGACGCTTGCGCCCTTTCCTCCGTCTCCTCCTGCCGGACCACCATCCGGTACATACTTTTCACGACGGAATGCTACCATACCATTTCCGCCATCGCCTGCTTTTACAAATACTTTGACCTGATCTACAAACATTCTTTCACCTCATTTAATCAAAAACGTGCTAACTAGCTCCTGATCCGTTTGCTCTAATTCGATCAATTTAGCGCATTTTACATCAGGATTTTGAAACGCCAGCGTGAGCTTGTTTTGATCGGAAACTTCACCTTGAAAATCAAAAACAAGATGAATTTCTTCGTGGTACAACTGAAGCGTTAATAACAAATGATGATCCGATGGTACTAAAACATGCGAATCAAGCACTGTTGTACATCGAGAAATTAACTCGATGAGATCCGCTTCGTAAGCGCAAATATCATACTCGTCCCCGATCACTTCAAAGTCCAACTGAAATAAATGGTTACACCAGTTAAACGTTAATATATATTCTGCAAGTTTCGGAGCATTTAAATTCGATAACTTTGCTTCCTGTCTCGACTGGATAATGATTTCTTCGATAATTTCCTTTGCCCTGTCTACGTGATCCAGTGCAAGGTTGCCTTTGATCAACTGCAAACGGTTTAACCAATCATGACGAGAATGGCGCAGTACATCAAAGGTATTCCACTTTTTAGACATAATTGCACTCCCAATGCTTTAACCATTTCCTTCATTATAACAATATATAATTTCTGAATGTTACTTCCCCTAAAAAGAAAACAATCTTATGCGAATTCTTTGTGCATCGCCATTTATCTATATGGTCCATTATATCAAAAAACTCTAACCGTTCGGTTAGAGTTTTTCTTAAGCTGCTTATGCTTCTTTGGCAACTGGATATACACTTACTTGCTTACGGTCACGTCCAAGACGCTCGAATTTCACGACTCCGTCGATTTTCGCATATAGAGTGTCGTCTCCACCGCGGCCAACGTTTGTACCAGGGTAGATCTTAGTTCCGCGTTGACGGAAAAGAATTGAACCGCCGGATACGAACTCGCCGTCTGCGCTCTTCGCGCCAAGACGCTTGGAGATTGAATCACGGCCGTTTTTTGTACTACCTACACCCTTTTTCGATGCGAAAAACTGTAGATTCATTTTCAACATATTGTCCCACCTCCTATGTGTGAGTAATTTGAATGTGCTTGCCATATTCCTCGGCAATAGCGGAAATGGATACTTCCATTCCCTGAAGGAGAAGTTGAACATTTTCAGCTGTCCGTTGTTCGAGATGATCTGGAACAGTACAGCTAAGATAGCCGCCTTCGTCCTCCATATCAACTATGAGAGTTACATCGCAAAGGGATTCAATCGCATTCACCGTCCCGATCGACACGGCAGAAACACCTGCGCAAACTAAGTCATAGCCATAAGGGCCAGCCTCAGCGTGTCCAGAAAGAGAAAATGAAAGAATGCGGTTGTTCGAATCTCGCTTTAGCTTGAAACGTATCATGTCAAATATCCTTAAGCGTTAATTTTGTCGATAACTACTTTAGTGTAAGGTTGACGGTGTCCTTGCTTACGACGGTAGTTTTTCTTTGGCTTATATTTATAAACCGTGATTTTCTTACCTTTACCGTGCTTGTCAACTTTACCAGTTACAGTAGCGCCATCTAGCATAGGAGAACCAACTTTAATGTCATCTCCACCTACCATTAGCACACGGTCAAAAGTAACCGTTTCACCTGCTTCAGTGTTAAGAAGCTCGATGTAGATTTCTTGACCTTCAGTAACCTTGATTTGTTTACCACCAGTTTCAATAATTGCGTACATATGTGCACCTCCTCTAATACTAAGACTCGCCATTGCAGGTGCTAGGAACTAGCTTAAAAACCTGTTTTTGAGCGGTTGTAGCTCTTTGGGTGCTTCCAAACGAACTAACCACTAAATCATACCACAGTCAAAATTGCGGTGTCAATGTGATAAAGCGAAACTTCTTTCAGAGAGAATTTTTTCCTCTCTGAAAGTTAGTTGAGCCAATCGGACCTTTAGAAGCAGTTAAACCGTCACCCCTACTTCTTGATTAATCTTCGTCTCGCGGTGAGAGATTTCATCAGCTATTCTTCTCTTTTAAAAATGAGTTCGCTTAATGGTAAACCCGCTTTTTTTCTCTGTAATTCAAATAGACCGAGTTTCGTGAATCCCCCTATTTGAAGACGAGGGTCTGTTTTCTCTTTATTTTTAAGTAACGTCATCATTCGCTTCTGATCTTCTTCGGGGACTCGAAGAAAATCGACGACAATGATGCCACCAATGTTACGAAGTCTAAGTTGCTTTGCAAGTTCTTCTATCGCCATTACATTTACTTCAAAATGTGTGTCACTCTTCGATCCGAAATTTGCACCACCCGTATCCACATCAATAGCCGTTAAGGCATGTGTTTCTTGTATATGAAGGTTTGCTTTTCCGATCTTCACTGTTTTTGTTAAGTTTTCTAGCGTTTCTTCAAGCTTCCTGATCACTTTGTGCTGTTCTGGAACGATCGAAACATCCACATCCGTTGAAAGGTATGGCAAAAATTCCTCGGCTGCTGAAGATGAATTTGTCACGAATCGCGTAACGCGAAGAAGAGGAAAAAGGCTACTGATTTGCTCACTTAATCCACCTGCTTTTTTGAGGATGCTCGGAGCTCGCCTTTGAGCCCCCTTCGCTTGAATTTGGTGCCATTCTTCCCGATGGTTCTCAAGTTCTTCTCGCAGCTGAGTCTCCCTAGCATAACCCGCCCCTGTTCTGAAAATGAGGCCTTCTTGTTCAACACAATGGTGTTGTGCAAATGCTAATAACTCATCTCGTCTTGATGAAAGCTGTTTCGAAACCGCTGAATAACCCGCATATGGCATATAAACAAGCCTTTGTCCAGTCAGCCGGACAAGCTCTGTTACGATAGGTCCTTTACGATTGACACCTGGATGCTTCACCTGTACAAGAATAGCCTGTCCTTCTTCGATACATTCAGAAACAGCCGGTTTTGCACCACCGGCTGTTTTACGAAGCTGGGCAAGAACTAATTCGTCGTCATTTAACAATCCGGGTTTCCCACTCCCAAGAGAGACGAAGGCAGCGCTTTTTCCGTCCAACACAGCTGATACTCTTCCAAGGATGACATCTCCTTGAGCTGGTTTCACACCCCTTAATGGTTCTGCCCATATATCTGTAATCTCATTATCTATTTCAATCGCGGCAGTACGCCACTCCTTTTGTTCTAGGACTATCAACTGCATATACGTTCACCTTCTGCCCGTTTTCTTTATTTTACCGAAATAGCGCTCCAACTGCACATCCTATTTGATTTTTCTTGAAATACGCCTCCAACAGGAATTGTTCATCTACTTCTCTATTCATATCTTGTACGTTAATTTGATAGTATTTTCCACGCGAGAACATCGCCAGCACATCGCTAAGCCTTGTTTCAGCCATCACAGGGAGAACCTGTTTTCTTCCATCATACGACTTCGTGTACCTTTCGAGCAAAAACCTGACATATATATAAGGATGATGTTTCCATTCTTTAAAATGGGCAGCGCAAAGAAACACGATCACCATCCATAAATTTAAATGAAAAGGAAAAAAATAAGCCGTCAAAAGAATCAATATAAATAGGAAAACGAGTGATGACTGAAGCATCATACGATGAGCAGCTTTAAAGGGATAAATCATTGTATAAAAGAGAAACAGGAGCTTTCCCCCATCAAGCGGCCAGATTGGTAGCAAGTTAAATAGCAATACCATCATGTTATGGAGCATGAACAGATCATACATCTCATTCCATAAACCCATTTCGTGAAGAAGCAGCCCGCCTCCCATCATCCAAACGTGTTGAACCGGCCCTGCAAGTATAACAATTAGCTCTTCTTTCAAAGGACGATTCCCATGTTCATCGACCACGGCCACACCACCAAATGGTAGAAGGACAATTTCAGTCACTCGCCACCCAAGAAAACGCGCCGCTGTGGCGTGCCCCACCTCATGAATAAGTACGACTGCAAACAACAGCAGCATCTCTCTAAACCTCCCAGTGAGAAAAGAAAGGCCAATAGTCATCCAAAACAGCGGGTGAATGGATACGATTCTTAGCATTATTCAATCGGAACAACTTGAAGTGGGTCAATAAACGTTTCGTTCTTCTTAATAGCAAAGTAGAACGTTCCAGTTTTCCCATCTTCAGAATTTGTCACGCTTCCAAGTTTGTCTTTCGTTTGTACGAAATCATATACGGACACATCAATGGATTCGAGCATACCATACCACGATTCGCTTCCGTCTGTATGTTGAATGACGACAGTTTGACCTATCCCTTCTTTATCAGCAGCATATGTGACAACACCGGCATCAATGGCTTCTACTTCAGAACTTAAAACCGTCTCAACCATAATCCCTTTCCCTGTAGTCTCAAAACTCTCAAGGACCTTTCCACTCGCGGGTAGCGCGTACGCTGGTGCTTCACTTGCAGTGTCTGACGTAGGCTCTGTGGGAAACAGGGCAACGGGATTTCCAAACTTCCCTTCATACCAATCTTTCACCATCGCAAACTCGAATTCCTCTTCCATCATGTTTGATACATAACCTTGAACAGGTGCCACTTGCTCACTTTCCGCTTTAAATAGAATGCCAGCACTGAGAAATAAGCATGCAGCAATCATCGAACGAATTAAAAAGCTTTGCTTGTTGAAGAGAGGATGGATTTTGACTTCCGTATGTTGAAATGAAGAATATGAATGATTATCATGGCTGCGTTCCGTACGCACGAGTGATCGACTTGGTTGGCGCTGTTTCTTTCTCGAGTTAAGTCTTTTTCTAAAATCGTCCAGGTCCTTCCCCATTGCTCACCCTTCCTTCCTATAAGTAGTATTCATTTTATGACTTGTCCGGAAGGGATATGTCTCTTGAAAAGGTGAAAGCAAGAGATAATCAGGTGGAAGTAGGTCTCTAATTGGCGTAAGTTCACTAATGAAAAGCAGAAACTCATACTATCCATTGAATGAAAACTCTTGCAAATACTTAATGTCGAGACCTTTTCACCAACCAAAAAAACTCGGCCAGTTGGCCGAGTTTTAAGAACGCATTCCGAAAAACTTTTTCACCTTACTAAACATGCCTTTCTCTTCTTGTAAAGAAAGAAGCGGAACAGATTCACCAAGAATCCGTCTTGCGATGTTTCGATACGCAATTGAGGCTTTTGAACTTGGATCAAGAGCAATTGGTTCTCCCTTGTTTGAAGCTGTAATAACCGTATCATCATCCCCAACGATACCAAGTAAATCAATAGCCAGAATAGAGACGATTTCATCGACATCCAGCATTTCTCCACTCTCCATCATGTGGTTACGAATTCGATTAACAACTAGTTTCGGAGCTTCGATGTTCTCTTCTTTCTCTAAAAGACCAATAATGCGATCTGCATCACGAACAGCTGACGTTTCTGGAGTCGTAACGACCACTGATTTGTCAGCTCCAGCAATGGCATTCTTGAATCCCTGCTCAATTCCTGCTGGACAATCGATTAGAACATAATCGTAGTCCTGCTTTAATTCATCTATAATTTTCTTCATTTGCTCGGGCTGAACAGCAGACTTATCTTTCGTCTGAGCGGCTGGAAGCATATAGAGTGCTTCAAAGCGCTTATCTTTAATTAAAGCCTGGTGAAGTCGGCATCTTTCTTCAGCCACATCGACGAGGTCATAAATGATACGATTCTCAAGTCCCATGACCACATCGAGATTACGAAGACCGATATCCGTATCAACCAGACATACCTTTTTCCCCGATAGTGCAAGAGCTGTTCCGATGTTTGCTGTCGTTGTGGTTTTACCCACACCACCTTTTCCGGAAGTAATGACGATAGCGTCTCCCACACAACATTCCCCTTTCTGTCTACAACCTTGTCAAATTCGGTCTAACTTTAGTCAGTATTTGAACACGATCAACGCTAATTTCGGATTGACCTTCTCTGACAAATGCACATTCTGCTTCATGAATAGTTGCCCCTGCTTGATCTGGTGGTCTACTAATGAGTTCTGAGATTTTAAGCTGGGAAGGTTTCATGACCGCCGCTGTAATCACAGCGTTTATATCCCCATCTGCTCCCGCATGCGCTATGCCGCGAAGTGATCCCATTACAAAAATGTTCCCTGCCGCTTTCACGGTCCCACCAGGATTCACATCTCCTATTAACAGAAGATCACCTTTAACTTCAAGGACCTGTCCAGACCGAACCGTTCTAGTTACTGAAGTAACCGTAGTTCGTTTCCGTTCTTCTTCTGCTTCGGCGCGCGACATCACATTTGAATCAATGCGATCAACCTGAAGGTTTTGCTTTGAATGGATCATCGCGCGAAG
This sequence comes from uncultured Bacillaceae bacterium, assembly GCA_963739655.1. Classification (GTDB taxonomy): domain Bacteria; phylum Bacillota; class Bacilli; order Bacillales; family Guptibacillaceae; genus Guptibacillus. The sequence continues at coordinate 748,652 of CAVUAW010000018.1, forward strand.
CTCTTGCTCCTGTTCCTTCGTTAAATAACGATTACCAAGTTTAAGTGTTACGGTAATGACCTGACCTTCCGTCTGCTGGATATGACGAGCGGAAAGTTTCTCATCAAGCTCATTTATAACATCACGAAATGCACATGAATCATCTAAAATGAGATTCAAGCCATCCTTCGTTCCTTTAATCGTGACAAAATGCTGTGTTTGCTTTTGTGCCATAGACAATTTCATTCACCTCAACATAAGAATATTTCAACGTTGCTAAAGGAAACTCCTTCTTTTGGCCTGATTTTCTTGTCTACGGCTTTCTGATAAATCTTCCAGCAAACGCTTAACTGGATAGTAAACAATAAGTAAAAAGACACCATTAAGTATTAATGAAGGAAGATAACGCTTGTAGAAAAAGGAATGGAAAGAAAGATCCGTTACATTGATTAATGAGAATAACTCATATACATAGAATTCCACCAATGACACACCGAGTAAACCAAGTATGAGTGTTGTAAACCAATTCAAGTGAAAAACTTTTGAAAAATAACCGATTATGTAAGCTGCAACTGATATGCCAAACATGTAAACGCCAACGAGATCGGTATAAATTAAATCATGTAAAAGCCCAAATATAACCCCATAGATCACTCCATAGGCCGGGGTTAAAAACATACCAATCATCACTACGATCACAGTTACAAAGCGCGGGATTAGCTGAAAATCAAAACCATATTGTTCAGGTGCAAACACCTGAAATACAGTTCCTTCAATGAGAAAAAGAACAAAGAGCGTTCCGATTAGTAGAAAGCGCCTCATTCCCCTTCACCATCCCCGGTATCAGGTGCTACATCCTGCGCCCCACGGTCAATCACCATCACGTTGTTAATATCATATAAATCCGCAGCGGGTTTCACATAAGCCGTTTGTGTTGTTCCAACATTATCCGTTTCGACATCAACGATTTCACCAATCACGATCCCTCTAGGGAAAATCCCTCCATTACCTGCCGTAATAACCGTTTGACCCTTTTTCACTTTAATATCAACTGGAATTTTGGAGAAGAGCAATACTTCTTTCTCTGTATCATACCCTTCGATCGTTCCGAAGACATTATTATCTTCCTGTGTCATAGCAGCAATACGGTTTGTTCGATCTACATCACTCACGAGCTGTACAGTAGAAGAAAATGGCTGAACATTTTTCACTTTGCCGATTAGTCCATTAGGCGTGGCAACTGCCATATTCGCTTCGACACCGTCCTGCTTTCCTTTATCGATTGTTAGTAAATCATTCCAGCGATCCGGAGACCTTGCAATCATATTCGCATGATACGTCTGATAATTTGAAAGTCCTGTTGATGAATCAATATTCAATTCGCTTTTCAGTTCTTCGTTCTCATTCTTAACAGTTTTCAACTCTTCAGATACGGCAACAAACTCATTGAGCCTTGATTTCAAGAGCTCATTCTCTTTGTACATATCTTTCATATCGCCGATACTCTCAAATAAACCCGCTACAGAATGAGCGGGTTTATAGAAGATTGATTGAAGCCAGCCAACTGAATCTTTGAAAAATTGCTCGGGCATCGTAAGAGCATCACGCTCTTTCATCGACGTTCCGATTAGAGCAACTAGAATAATGATGCTTACAAGTAGTACAATTAGTCGTTTATTCGAAAAAAATTGAGGCATGCCTTACACCTTCCAACTACTTCTGTTTTGAGCGGGAAGTTATACCAGCTCTGGATTTGAATAGATGAATATTTTCTAGTGCACGACCTGTACCAATCGCAACGCACTCAAGCGGATTTTCAGCAACAATGACAGGCATTTTCGTTTCATCACTAATCACGTGATCAAGATTACGAAGCAATGCACCGCCTCCTGTTAGAACGATACCACGATCCATAATGTCCGCCGCAAGTTCAGGTGGTGTTTTCTCAAGTGTTACTTTAACAGCTTCAATAATACTATTCACAGTATCTCGTAGGGCTCCTGAGACTTCATCCGCCGACACACTGATCGTCTTAGGAAGACCAGTTACTAAGTCACGTCCACGAATATCCATCGCTTCAATGCCTTCAGTTGTTCCAGCCGAACCGATTTCAAGCTTCAGCTGCTCAGCTGTTCGTTCCCCAATCATTAAATTATATGTTTTCTTCACATACTGAATGATAGACTCGTCCATCTCATCACCAGCAATACGAATCGACTCACTCGTTACAATTCCACCTAGAGATATGATGGCTACTTCTGTTGTACCTCCACCAATATCAACAACCATGCTACCTGTTGGTTCCCAAACTGGTAGATCCGCACCAATAGCTGCTGCAAATGGTTCTTCAATCGTGTAAGGTTCACGAGCACCTGCCTGGCGAGTTGCATCTTCTACCGCTCTTTTCTCTACTGCTGTAATTCCTGAAGGTACACAAACCATTACATTTGGTTTGCGCGCAAATACGGAACGATTTTTCTGTGCTTGTTGAATGAAATATTTCAGCATTGTAGCTGTTGTTTCGAAATCAGCTATAACTCCATCTTTCATCGGACGAAGTGCTACGATATTTCCTGGCGTACGTCCGATCATATTCTTCGCGTCATTACCGACTGCTTCGATTGACCCTGTATCCGTGCGAAGTGCTACGACTGAAGGCTCACGAACGACGACTCCCTTACCTTTTACATATGCCAGCGTATTAGCTGTACCTAAATCTATTCCCATATCTCTTGAAAATCCACCAAACATTTATGTTAAATCTCCCTTCAATTCAAGCAAAACTCATAAATATGATTATACTGCATCAGTATTGAAAACGGTAGTGGGAAAACGTGTTATCCCCTGTCCGATTTATACATACCCTTTTTCTTTTAAACTAACAAACTTCTGATCTCCGATAATGATATGATCGAGCATATCGATCCCAAGCATTTTGCCACATTCGCTCAAACGCTTCGTGACTTCAATATCTTCTCTGCTCGGTGTAGGGTCTCCACTAGGATGATTATGAAAACAAATTAACGATGCAGCTGACCGCCTGAAAGCTTCACGAAACACTTCACGTGGATGGACAATCGAAGCATTCAAGCTTCCGACAAAAACGGTTTGACGGTGCAACACCTGATTCTTCGTATTTAAGTATAAGCAAACAAAGTGCTCTTGTGAAAGAAAACGCATATCTTCCATCACATAATTTGCCCCGTCCTCTGGTGAACGGATCGTATAACGTTCTTCCTGTTGAAGACGGCTCACTCTTCTGCCAAGCTCCATCGCAGCGATCAATTGCACAGCTTTAGCAGGGCCAACCCCGTTAAGAGAGGTTAACTCTTCAATACTGGCATCTTTTAGAAGACGAAGCCCTTCAAAATACTGAATAATACGATAGGAAAGTTGCAGCACAGACTCCTGCTTTGTCCCCGTCCTGAGTATGATCGCCAGCAATTCTTGGTTGGACAACGTCTCAGGACCCTCCTTCACAAGGCGCTCTCTCGGGCGCTCCTCTTCAGGATAATCACGAATCATTAGTGGTGTTTTCAGCAACACGCTTCCTCCCTGGATTCATCTTCATGTCTGACTAACGCTGAATCTCTGGAACGATTCCAAATGCCGCAAGTTCTCGCAGCGTTCTGGAAATCGGAAGCCCTACCACACTATAATAATCACCATGAATACGTTTCACAAAGGTGGCACCAAAGCCCTGTATACCATAACCTCCCGCTTTGTCATACGGTTCTCCTGTGTCGAGATAGTTCTCGATGTCTTGATCTGTTAATTCCCAAAAGCTCACTTCAGTAGCTTCATAAAACGTTATTTTCTCTTCATGCGAAAGAATAGCCACACCCGAATAAACGATGTGAGTACGGCCTGAAAGAGCATTGAGCATCTGCCTCGCATGCTCGCGACTCTCTGGCTTTCCTAGTACATCGTGATCGAGTGTAACGACTGTATCAGCACCGATCACCACAGCGTCCGGTACGCTCATGAAGACTTCGTTCGCTTTCCCTGTGGCAAGCTGTTTTACGAGTTCTGAAGGGGGAACAGATAAAGAGAGATGTTCTTCAAAGCGGCTAACAATAATATCAAAATTGAGGTTCATTTGCTTTAGAAGTTCTTTTCTTCGCGGAGACCCTGAGGCTAAGACGAGGCGCTTCATTATACCACCCTTTTTTGTAAATGATTCAAAGTGGGAAAAGGGCTTGATAACAGCTTATCAAATCCCTTTTCTTTCCACAATTTAATTTTTTGACGTTTCTCTACATTTTTCGTCTTAATTCATCCCTGTATGTGCATACAGAATAAATTTGTTTCACCATTTTTTAATTCGTTAGAAAAAATCAGTTCAGGAGGGTAGCTCCCTACTCTCTTATCCTACCTTTATTTAAGCGTCTCCGCAAATAACTGATTATTTCATACTTTCAACGAGTTCCTGGTATGACGCCATGCCATCAAGAAGATGCTGCTGAGCGATCCAGAGTGATGGAACGGATTCGTCAGAAGAGTAGGTTTGAATTTCTTTCACTGCACCATTTAAGTCTTCTGTAAGCTCTTTCCCCCCACTCTTACTCCACTCATCCAATCCTGCTCCTTTATCGCTCCAGGACTGTACCGCTTTTTCGCTTTTCTCGACCTCTTTATTTGTTAGCTCGTTATCCGATAAGGCCGTTAAATCAAGCGCAGTCAGTTCTTCCAGAAGTACGGCGCCTTCTTTCATATGCTTCGCGACATCTTCGTTAACCTCAGTAACTTCACCATCGATCGTCCACACTTTTTTATATACATCCTGTCCTTTACTTTCAAAATAATTCCCTAGCGCATCCTGCCCTTCAACCGAGGATGATACACCTATGAGAAGAAAGTATTTTTCTCCTTTAAAAATAGCAGCTGGGAACCCTTCTTCCTTTAATTTCTGTTGAAATTCCTTTGCTGAATCCTCTGTTTCATAGGCGCCTGACTGAACAACATGGAGGTTAAGCGATAAATCCGTTCCTGCCTTAACTACAGACTGAGCTTTCTCATCGGTTTCTGTTGGAGTCGCTACGTGGTCGCCGGCAAAAACCATCAATAGACTAAACCCAAACAAAACGCCGAGGATCGTAGCGAAAGCAGCAGATGCAACCACCTTCTTCTGGAGCGTTAACGTAGGCTTATTCATTTTCGGTTGTTTATTCTTCTTTCGACCTACTGGAAGCCTCGGGCTTTTTTTCGGAAGATCATAGACTGGGCGAGGCTTCTTCTGAAGGTGGCGCTTACGTAGTTCCACGATTTTTTTTGCATCACGACGTTCTGGCAAAATCCACTCAAACTCTTTTTCTTCAGCTGCCGCACTCTCTTTATGTGTTTCGGGAGACGCTGCCTTATCCTCTCCATTTAACCGAATCGAAATCGTTCGTCTCTCATTGTCCATAACCATCCTCCTCGGTACTAGCTTGTACTATAGTCTATGGAATGAGTAGAAATGCTAGAACTGAAATTACTAGATTTGCGCTACCAGTATGTTACTCCTAATTAAAAAGAAGCCCACCTGTCTACATCAGGATGGGCTTCTCATAATAATGATTCGATTACATGAACGTTACTCTGCCGCTTCAGTAGGAGTTTCTTCGGGCCCATCTTCTGCCACATCACTTTCATTTCCAGTTTACCCCACATCATCTTTGCTGCTTTTTCTGCAAATTGCTCAGGATTTAGAACCTCGTCCACAAGATCGAGCTATAATGATGTAGTTGTTAGAATTGGAGTGTGGTATCTTCTCATTCCGAAGCACAACATACGTATCATGCTCCCTCCATCACGAAAGAAAGCCAAAGTACCAATGTAAGAGTTTCTCGCCATAAAAATATGTCACGATTGCTCCTATTGCAATGGATGGTCCAAACGGAATATGCTGCTTTCGCTTCACTTTTCCTGTCAGTAGTGCGGTCACTCCAAAGATTGTCCCAAATAAGGTAGAGAAGAAAAAAACTAGTAACAATTCTTGATACCCAAATACCAGTCCAAGTATCGCAAACAGTTTAATATCACCTCCACCCATTCCACCTTTACTAAGCATTGCAATTAGTAATAACAACAGGAAGCCCCCAGCTCCTCCGATGACAGGGCTATACCAGGGTTCCATCGGTACAATGATTCTCGCCGCAATAAAATACGCTGCGAAAAACAGAAGAACTCGATCTGGAATAAGCATATATTGAGATCTGAAACAAAGATAATGACAAGAAGCGAAATCAAACCGTAAGCAATGAGCAATTCTGTTGACCATCCCACCAAAAAAGGCGAGATCGTAAATAAAAGGGCAGTGACAATTTCAACGCTTGCGTAAATAGGAGAAATACGAGAAGAACATCCTTTGCATTTTCCCCGCTGAAATAAATAAGAGAAAACCGGAATCAGTTCAAGCACCGACAGCTTACGTTCACACTTTGGACAGGATGAGCGAGGGGCTACAATCGATTGGTTGATCGGAACCCGAAGTCCTACAACATTATAAAAAGACCCTAGAGCAAGGCCAACCAGAAATAAATAACCATGTAATATGACCCCCATATGCTCCATCCTTCTTCGAAATATTTTTTAGTAGATTACGTAATTTGTTATGTAGTAGGAAATAAAACCCTCAAGAGAGAGCGTTATTTGGAATTATTTTATCTAAGCTTTCACAGCAGCAGATTTGTCTTCTGAATTACTAAAATCTCAATCACTGGAATAGTAATACTCCTTAATTCTTCATAGAAATCAGCGAGCTTCCCGTCTAATAAACTTGTTTCCTATCAAAGGTCGGAACTCGAGAAAAGTGAGCTTAACCTACGGGTCATGAGCGATAGCGTCTCACTTGTAAAATTTTCCTGAAAAATCAACAATTTTAGTATAGCATAGTCGAAATAATACTTACTATATTTTTGTATAATTATAGAAAATAAAACCATTTTTTTACACAACCGCCAAAATGATGAGCAGTGAATATTGCTGAGCCTGTTCCGATCGAGCAATCCAAAAATTAAACTGAATTCAAAAAATCCCGCTTTTCACTAATTGTGAAAAGCGGGATTTCTTTATCCTACATAACTTGCGACGCGATTACGTCCCTGCTGTTTCGCGCCCGTATACATCGCACGATCTGCATTCCGTATCAACGTTTGGGAATCTTCGCCTTGATGAGGAGCGGTAGCTACGCCTATACTCGCCGTAACATAAATGACCTGTTGTTTCCCGTTATGGAGATCATTAAAGATCTGGAAAGGACGATCCGCGATGGCACAGCGTAGATCCTCTGCAGTACGTAAGCTTTCTTCATGGCTCTGACTTTCAAGTAAAACAACGAATTCCTCTCCCCCAAATCGAGCAACGGTTCCCCTGTTTCCAATTTCCTCCTCAAGTCGATTAGCCACCCCGCAAAGTACTTCATTCCCACTGTGATGACCGAACGTATCGTTTACTTTTTTGAAATGATCGAGATCTAGAAGAATAATGGAGAAAGGATCAGGCGATTCATCGAATCGCTTGTATTTCTCATCTAACAATTCACCGAAAAACCGAAAGTTGTACAAGTTTGTTAATGGACATCGTTCACTTCGCCTTTTCGTCTCTTCGTAGTTCTTAGCGTTCTCAATCGCAACAGCTAAATAATTGGCTAGAATTTGCAGTACAAGGATATGATGCTTTTCAAAGGAGCCTACTCGATTAGTAGCTAATGTGATGATCCCAACAACATTTTTATTTCGATTCATCGGAACAGATATAACGGAATTTGCTGTATCAGATAACACACCTATTGTAAGGTTTTTCCACTGAGCGCGTTTTGTATATAATCGACTTCTTCCACTTCGCCACACCCTCGAGCTGATTCCTTCCTGAAAAGGACTATTTTCTGATTCCTTGATGATCCCTCTTTCTTTTTCATAGCTTTTAATAATCGTGAGCTTTTGAACTTGTCCTGCATCCATAATATAAGCATCGTCCACAACAAACATTTCCGTCACTTCATTAAGAAATAACGTCAGAATCTCATCTGTATCAAGAGACTGTGTAATCTGCTGACCTATTTCACTCGTTTGTTGAAGAAGGTCATTCACTTTCCGACTGGAATAGTACAACCTGAGCATCAATGAAGCTAATATAAAAGGCACCCCGACAAAGAAAATGGCGACAGTTCCAAGATAGGTATGTAACATATAGAGCAGAAAACCTACAGGAAGAGTAACACCTGTCGTGATCGCTTCCCACAGCATGTCTTTTCCAAAGAACTTCATATTCTTTTCATTAAAAACATATACTCTCAAGAAATGCAAAAGGATTTGATTCACGAAAATCAGTGAGAAAATATATGCTAAAGATGGTACTAGCTGCGTAACCGCATTCCCAGAAAATTCGCCTGTAGAGCCACCCATTACATAGAATAGTGCTCCCGAAATGAGGGAGATAAGCATGAACATCAGCATATTGACTGCATAACGATGACTATCTTTCTTTGTAACACGGAGATTTATCAGAAAAACGATAACAGCAAGCTGCGTTAAAATCATCTCGACGAATAATCCATATCTTAAAAAGACCGCAAGAGAAATTCCCTGGATAAAAAAGAGATCGGTTCCTTTCACATTGATTGGCATCATCGCCACGACGGCAAGAAGCGCAAACAATGCAATTACATCAGACCAATTTCCTCTTAAGGAAGGGGGAAAGAAATAGAACGTTGCAAAAATGAGTAGTGGCCACAATACGAGCCACACGATCCAAACTTTACGTTTCATTAATGCAGTCACTTGTTTCCCCCTCCGTCTCCCGTCATTTGGAAGAATATTTTTCCATTTCCAACTGGTTACCTCTCATTTTAGCAAAAATTAGCGAAAAAGTCCTATTTTTTTGTTTTTTGTTCTAATTTTTTAGATAATTCCGTACTTTCGCTACAAAATACAACGAGCCTGTAATCAAAACGAGATCATGCTGTTCCGATTTATCAAGAACGGACTCGATCGCCGAGTGCCAGTCCTCGTCATAGTCTTTTACCTTTGCCGTTGCTCGGTTAAATAGCGCCCTTGCTTCGATCGCTCTCGGAAAGTCAAAAGTGGTAAAAGTGATTGACTCAATAAGCGGGTAAATTGGTTGCAGCATCGACTCAATATCCTTATCACCAAGCGCACTGAAGATAACATGAATGCGATGGTTTGAATAGTGCTGTTCAAGCGTACGCACAAGACTCATGACCCCTTCAGGATTGTGGGCTCCATCAACAATTACATCTGGTTCTGTTCGAAGTTTTTCAAACCTTCCTGGCCATGATGCCCTGAGAAGCCCACGTTGAATCATGTCTGGCTCAATATGAAGTCCATAGAAAACCCGTAAGAATTCGAGCGTCATAAGCGCTGCTGCAGCATTCTTCACCTGATGTTCACCCTTCATACTAATCCTGAGATCATCAACTGTTCGATAAGGCGAGCGGAACGTAAACTGCTCGCCTTCTACAGAACTCGAATGATGAATGATCGAAAACTCTTCGTTCATACGATAGATTTTTGTCTTTTTTGTTCGCGTCGTTTCTTCTAATAGTGTTAGAACTTCCTCTTTTTCGGCAGTCGTCACGAGCGGTACACCAGATTTAATAATACCAGCCTTTTCAAATGCCACCTGTTTAATGTCGCTTCCCAGAATATGAGTATGATCATACCCTACATTCGTAATCACCGAGACAAGTGGATGAATAACATTCGTGGAATCTAGTCGCCCACCGAGTCCTACCTCCATTATCACTAGATCTGGATAGGCGATTGTCCCAAAATACAATAATCCAATAACCGTAATCACTTCAAACTCAGTTGGTGAGCCAAGAGGAGAAGCTGCAGCTATTTCAACGATTGGCTGTACTTGATTGCAAAGAGTAATCAGATCATCTTCAGAAATGGGTTCTCCATTGAGTGCAATACGTTCTGTAAATGTCTCAATATAAGGAGAAGTAAACGTTCCTACTTCATACCCAGATTCCTCGAGCACTGTGCGCAAATAAGTTACTGTTGAACCCTTTCCATTCGTACCTCCAACATGGACCGTTTTCAAGCGACGCTCTGGATTCCCGAGCTGTGCAAGCATCCACTCCATACGTTCAAGTCCTGGCTTAATTCCGTGGTTTAGTAAACTGTGAATCCAATCGACAGCTTCATCATAAGATTGAAACATGTTCTAACTCCTTTCTTAAAAGAAGACGAATCTCTTAGCGAGATTCGTCACTTGTTTATTTTTTAAGTTCGTTAATACGAGCTTCAACATTGCTTCTTCTTTCGAGATAATCCTTTTCTTTCGCCCGCTCTTCATCAACTACCTTTTCAGGCGCTTTACTAATAAATCTTTCATTTGCGAGCTTCTTCTGAACACGATCCACTTCAGAATCTAACTTCTTCATTTCCCCTTGAAGGCGTTCAATTTCTTCATCGATATTGATCAATCCTTCTAATGGTAGAAATAGCTCTGCCCCAGACACAACAGCGGTCATTGATTTCTCTGGAGCTTGAAGATCAGCCGAAATAGTTAGTGTTTCCGGATTACAGAAACGTTCAATATACTGACTGTTCTGCTCTAATTGTTTTTGTGCTTCTTGTGATTTCGGCTTAATTCTAAGCTCGATCGGCTTGCTTGGTGCCACATTCATTTCAGCTCTAATATTACGAACTGAACGAATAATTTCAGTTAGAAGAGCCATATCTGCTGCAGCTTCAGGGAAGTGTAGATCAGCTTTCTTCACTGGCCAGCTTGCAACCGTGATGGATTCTCCTTCATGTGGAAGGTGCTGCCAGATTTCTTCTGTTAAGTATGGCATGAATGGGTGCAGCAGACGCATCGTTTGATCAAGTACATAAGCAAGAACAGATCGTGTTGTCTTCTTAGCTGCTTCATCTTCTCCATATAACGGAAGCTTCGCCATTTCAATATACCAGTCACAGAAGTCATCCCAGATAAAGTTATAAAGGTATCGGCCAACCTCACCAAATTCATAATTATTAATGAGACGAGTGACACGTTCAACCGTATCGTTCAATCGCGTTAATATCCATTTATCGGCAGTGGATTTCTCTCCTGTTAAATCAAGTTCTTCATATGTCATGCCATCCATATTCATAAGAGCAAAACGGGAGGCATTCCAGATTTTGTTAGCAAAGTTCCATGTTGATTCAACCTTTTCCCAGTAGAAACGCAAATCCTGACCTGGAGAAGAACCAGTCGATAGGAAGTAACGCAGAGAGTCAGCTCCGTACTTATCGATAACATCCATTGGATCGACACCGTTTCCGAGTGATTTACTCATCTTACGGCCGTCGGCATCTCGAACTAGACCGTGTATCAATACATCGTTGAATGGACGCTGTTCCGTAAATTCAATGCCCTGGAAGATCATACGTGCTACCCAGAAATAAATAATATCGTATCCAGTTACAAGTACGTTTGTAGGATAGTACCGATTAAAATCTGCCGCTTCTTCATCCGGCCAACCCATCGTAGAGAAAGGCCATAGCGCTGAGCTAAACCACGTATCCAAAACGTCTTCATCCTGCTGCCAGTTTTCAATATCTTCTGGGTCTTCAAGTCCAACGTAGATTTCTCCAGTTTTTTTGTGATGCCAAGCAGGAATACGGTGTCCCCACCAGAGTTGCCTAGAAATACACCAGTCACGAATGTTCTCAATCCAATTCAAGTATGTTTTCTCAAATCGCTCAGGAACAAAATGAACTTTGTCATCTGACTTCTGAAGTTCGATCGCCTGTTCAGCAAGAGGTCCCATTTTTACGAACCACTGTGTGGAAAGGTATGGTTCTACAACAGCTCCGCTTCGCTCAGAATGACCAACGGAGTGAACGTGCTCTTCAATGTTGAAAAGAATACCCTCTTCCTGTAAATCTTTCACGAGCTTCTTACGGCATTCGAATCGATCCATCCCTTGATAGTCGCCTGCATTCTCATTCATTGAACCATCTTCATTCATAACAAGAATACGTTCAAGGTTATGACGATTACCGATTTCGAAGTCATTCGGGTCATGCGCTGGCGTTATTTTAACAGCTCCTGATCCAAATTCCATATCAACGTAATCATCAGCAACAATTTCAATCTCACGACCCACAATCGGTAAAATTGCTTTTTTTCCTACAAGGTGCTTATACCGCTCATCTTTCGGATGAACCGCAATTCCTGAGTCACCAAGCATTGTTTCAGGTCGCGTTGTCGCAATTTCAATATGTCCTGAACCATCAGCCAGTGGATAGCGCATATGATAGAAATGCCCCGTTACTTCCTGGTGAATAACTTCGATATCAGAAAGAGCCGTTTTCGTTTGTGGATCCCAGTTGATAATATATTCACCACGATAAATTAAGCCTTTCTCATATAATTTAACAAAAACCTCACGAACAGCATCTGAAAGTCCATCGTCAAGTGTGAAACGTTCTCTCGAATAGTCAAGCGACAGGCCAAGCTTAGCCCACTGGCTACGGATGAAGTCTGCGTACTCTTCTTTCCACTCCCATGACTTCTCAAGGAATTTCTCCCGACCGAGGTCATAGCGAGATGTTCCTTCTTCGCGAAGTTTTCCTTCTACTTTCGCCTGTGTCGCAATACCTGCGTGGTCCATCCCTGGAAGCCAGAGAACGTCGTATCCTTGCATCCGCTTTACGCGGGACAGAATATCTTGAAGCGTTGTATCCCAGGCATGCCCAAGGTGAAGTTTACCAGTTACGTTAGGCGGTGGAATTACGATCGTATAAGGCTCTTTGTCTTTATCACCTGTTGCCTCAAAAAACTTTCCTTCTACCCAGTAAGGGTACCATTTCTGCTCAGTTGCCTTCGGATCATACTTCGTCGGCATTGTTAGCTCTTTATTCACCATTGCCACTCTTCCTTTCCATTCAATAAGTCGCAGGCATTAAACCGTTTTGCTGTCTCTCTTTCAAACAGGATTGGACTTTTCTAGACAACAAAAAATACTTCTCCCATCCTTAGAAAAGGACGAAAGAAGTATTTTCGCGGTACCACCTTTATTTACAGCTAAATAAACGTTAGCTGTACGCTTCATTCGAATAACGGGTTTACCGGTCTCTCCTACTCCTCGTTCAGAGAAACAGCTCAAGGGCGACTTCGAATGCTCTCATCCTAAGAAATCTTTCAGCAGATGATTTCTCTCTCTGAAGGTGTCACATTCTACTACTCCCTATCTTTGCCTGTCGACTATTTGTATACATAAGTTTACCTTTTAGATTCATCACCGTCAAGATACCAACTGCCCTTTTTATTATCTTAGCCAGTCTCCCTGATCCTTAATCACCCAATTTCTCCTGTTCACATAGTCTATTTGTATCGATAGTCCATAAGGAAGGGAAATGACCGGCAATGAAAAAACGCTTTGGAGGAATGAACCGTTATCAGCTCCCACCAGCCGTTTATAAATTTAGAGATATATGCGCACAGTTCGTACCGCCGTTTATTGTGTTCCAGACAATACGAACGATTCTATTTCCAACTTCAGTCGACGTATTAATTCTCATGATTCTTGTAGCATTAGAAGTGTGCTTCTACTTTGAGTGGATCTAGAGCGATTGCAACACGCTATTTATACCAGTCATCACTTCTATTTTTTTCGTAAATAAGCGGACATGCTTAATATGTGGCCACTCCTGACGATTTTCTTGAAACAAAGAAATACTATTGAAAACTGACTCAGGGAAATATAAATAACTTGCAAGTAGCTCTTTCTCTTCATCATAAAGCGCGAACTGATCTTCATAGCGAGCAATATTCCCCATCGTAATTGTCGGGTTATATTGAAATGGATGGACTGAGGAACGCACATAGTATGCGAGATCTCTCACAGGAGTATCGATTACAGATTTTTCAAAATTAATAAAGTAACCTCTCCCTGAAGCTGATAGATAGTGAGATGGCGAGCATTTGCCATGACAGAGGACGCTCCGATACCGCTTTGCTTCTAGAACTTGATCATACCAATCATCTAATCTTGTCTTTGCAAGGTCGCAATATTTCATCAACTGGTGAAAGTGGGTGACGAATGAAAGTTCAAATGGAGAAAGGTAAATACGTTTTTCAATTTGACTGACATACTTCTCCATCTCAAATTGTCGCGTTTCCCTCATCAGAACCATCTTCTGATAAGATTGCTTAATGACTTCTTCTGAGAAAGCCTGCTCCTTCGCTGTATATCCGTGTAATTCTGCAAGGCTATGAACCATCTGCTCTGCTTTCTGAATTGGATTATTATCAACCCCGTCCACCCAAGGTGTTAAATAAGCTACGCGATCTCTCATGATGACAAAAGCATCCCCATACTTTGTGCGAACGAACGGAACATACCCTTCGAATTGGAGTTGTCTAAATTTTTCTTCAAAGTGGAGCATCCTGTCCATCTGTTCGATTTGAAGCTGGGTTTCTTTCAGTGCAAATGTGCCTCTTTTTGTTTCGATCCTCGTCACTTTACCAAACCTTGTGATTTGTTCAGGATATAAATCATACTGAAACAACAGTTTCGGGTCACTCATTCGATTGAAACCCTCCTGTCCATAATGGAGAGCTGTAGCGTTCCTATGATATGCCTGATTGCTTCCCATTCTTCACTAAACCGTTCCATCGTTTGATCAACTTGACTATTTTGTTGGAGAGATAGAATACAATTCCGCCATTCCCAGGGTTCAATTAGTACTTGAAAAAGACGAGCATTCATTTCAAATCCCACTCCATTTACCAGCGCTTCAAAGCAGCATTCTACTTCTTTTCGATTCATAGAATGGATCCAGTTTAAACATTCTTTCTGTATGATTTCATAAGCCGGTTGTGGTGGCTTGTCACTCATTTCAAAGAAAATTTGTCCCATTACATCCTTCAGTTGATGACCAAAATACGGTAAGGGAGGCAGTCCTTCATGTCCCACATTTGAAAGACGCTTCTTCACTTCAGGAATCAAGCTGACAAGTAATGCGTAACGATCAGGATGGGTTTGCTTTATTGCAGTAAGGGCGTTGATCGTTTGCCTGAACGGAAATGCAGATGGCATTTTGTATGACTTCGGACATTCCGTTAAATCTCCAGTGCCTAGTAATGATGCGAGTAAATACCCTTTCATCTCTGGATAATCGCCTGCTAAAAATCGTTCTTCAATATAATCATGAACGGTAATATATCCATCCTCATACTGAATGTAAGGAGAGCCATCCAGTGCACGGATCATTCGGTTACAGAGAATACCATATTCAGAAAAAAAGCGGTCACGGAAGTTGAGGTGATACTCAAGCAAATCCCGCTCCCGCCAATATGATAGCTTTTTCTTACCAACTTTAGTCATGAATGTATTCGGTTTATCAAGCCAGGTAAAAACTTCGAAGCCATAAGTGTTCGTGAGTACATCAGAAACATCCATTTCCATTACTCCTTTTCCCCCACCTTCAAGTGGTTGCAAACCTTTAAGAATTCTTTTAGGTGAGGGCAACTAACCATCAATGCTAGCGGTTGATAGGAATGTATAAGATCTGACCTTCTTTCACTTCATCTTCCTCAAGCCTGTTAACTCGTGCTAAGTGACTTGGCAACACGCGATAGCGCTCTGCAATTTCAGTTAATGAATCTCCAGGTTGAATAATGCACATTTTCATTCTTGAAAATTGTTCTTCTTCTTTTGTGAGCATACTCGTTAAATAAAGAGCATTCTCCTCTCTACTCGTTCGTTTTCTGTCTTCCTGTGGCTGTTCTTCAACCTCTTCATATTCGTTATTATCATAACTTGATCTTGATTGTTCTTCAGCTGAATTACTCGAATTAAAGTAATTGGAACCCTCAATTTCTCGAGCCATCCGTGTTAGAAAATCAAAAGATGGTTCCTGACCCTCTTCTAAAGCGTCTTGCTGCATGAGAGTTTCTAAATAACGTTCCGCTTTAGCCCTCATATCAACCTGCGGTGTCCTCAAATGAGACACGAGATCCGAAGATTCTTCTTCATTTTCATCCACATATTTCACATCAGTTTCCCACACATGTTCATCTGAATCATCAACATTTGTTTCTTCGACAGTTTCCTCATAATCGTGTGGCATTTCATTATAGGGTTCTTCATCTGATCGGTCCTGATCACCTTGAATACCACTGATCGAAATATCCGCTTTTAATTGAAGACAGTTTGCTTCAACTAACGTGTAATCAAATGTGTCGACTGTGACATAAATATCTTCGAGACTTCTGACACGATTAGCAGGAATCGTAATATCAACAGGGAAACGATGACCGATAGACGCAGTTCCGTCTTCTCTAACATTTACTTCATGGATGGAGCGATAAGCAGATGCCTCGTTGTCTTCGCTCACTTCATCATGCTCTTGCTGAAGATATTCTCCTGACAGGTATAAACAGCCTTTAACAGCTACATAATCTTCATACTCTTCAATTGAAATTTCAGGATCGAGAGAGATCGACAACACCTCTTCAACTTCCTGTCCTTTCTTCAACCAGACCTGCTCCTCCACGGAGAAATGCAAATATGAGCCATCAGGCATGCTTTCTCCTCCTTTCAAACATTATCCATACATTACACATGTATGAGCAATTCACAGGATTATGTCTAATTTGAATGAGAACATGCCCTTAAAACACAAAAAAGCTGCCAGCGCAAAAGGCTGACAGCTTTGGATTAGACTAGTTTAGAGAAGGCTGCTTCAGCAGCAGCAATTGTTTCATCAATATCATGTTCTGTATGCGCTGTTGAAAGGAATAGTCCTTCAAACTGGGACGGCGGGATTGAAATTCCTTGAGCAAGCATTTCTTTAAAGTAATGTGTAAAGTGGTCGAGATTAGAAGATGAAGCTGTCTCGAAATTAATCACATCTTCATCAGTAAAGAAGAACCCGACCATCGATCCTGCACGATTTACCGTATGAGGAATGTTATATTTCGCAGCAGCTTTGGAAAGACCTTCTCCAAGACGTTCTGCTTTTCGCTCAAATTCCTGATAACTTTCAGGTGTTAGTTGAGATAATGTCTCATACCCTGCCGTCATAGCAAGTGGATTTCCACTCAACGTTCCGGCTTGATAAATCGGACCGCTCGGTGCAATTTGCTCCATAATTTCCTTCTTGCCACCGTAAGCACCAACTGGAAGCCCTCCGCCAATCACTTTGCCAAGACAAGTTAAATCAGGTGTGACGTTATAATATCCTTGTGCACAGTTATATCCAACACGGAATCCTGTCATAACTTCATCAAAGATAAGGAGCGTTCCGTTCTCTTCCGTGATGGCTCTAATTTCCTCAAGGTACCCAGGTTGTGGAGGGACAACGCCCATGTTACCAGCAACCGGTTCTATAATCACTCCGGCAATATCATCACCGAATTCATTGAACGCATAGCGAAGACTTTCAAGGTCATTGTAAGGAACCGTAATCGTATTCTTAGCGATTCCTTCAGGTACTCCCGGACTATCAGGAAGACCTAGTGTCGCGACACCTGAGCCCGCTTTGATTAATAGTGAATCACCATGCCCATGATAACACCCTTCAAATTTAAGGATTTTATTGCGTCCTGTGTAACCTCGCGCAAGACGAAGAGCACTCATGGTTGCTTCTGTTCCTGAGTTGACCATTCGAACGATTTCAATCGATGGCACTCGTTCAATGACAAGTTCTGCGAGTTTTGTTTCATACGTGCTCGGTGCACCAAAGCTTGTACCAAGCTCGGTTACACTCTTAAGTCGCTCTACCACTTGATCGTCTGCATGACCAAGGATGAGCGGTCCATAGGAAAGGACATAATCAATGTATTCATTTTGATCAATATCGTATATTTTCGATCCTTTTCCTCTTTCCATGAAGATCGGATCCATTCCGACAGACTTAAACGCCCTTACTGGACTGTTTACTCCGCCCGGCATTACTTTAGATGCTTCTTTAAAAGCTTCTTTGGAACGATCATAGTTACCCATTCGTTCAGCCCCTCTCACAAAATTCTATTGATCAAGCCACCGTGCTGCATCTTTTGCAAAATACGTAATAATTAAATCAGCGCCTGCACGCTTCATGCTAGTTAGCTTCTCAAGTACAACCTCTTGTTCATTAAGCCAGCCATTTTGACTAGCTGCTTTTATCATTGAATATTCCCCACTTACGTTATAAGCAACCATCGGAAGAGGAAAACGGTCTTTCAGTTCACGAATAATATCTAGATAAGATAGCGCTGGCTTCACCATTAGGAAGTCTGCTCCTTCTTCAATGTCACTCTCCGCTTCTCGGATCGCTTCAAGGCGATTTGCTGGATCCATTTGATATGTTTTTCGATCTCCAAATTGCGGTGTGCTGTGAGCCGCATCACGGAATGGACCATAGAAGGCAGAAGAGAATTTAACCGCATAGCTCATTACTGGAACATCTACATATCCAGCTTCATCAAGTCCATGACGGATTGCTGCTACAAATCCATCCATCATGTTGGATGGCGCAATAATGTCCGCCCCTGCTTTTGCTTGTGAAATAGCCGTTTGCGTTAACAGTTCAAGAGACTGATCATTCTGCACATACCCATTCTCAATCACACCACAGTGACCATGATCGGTATACTGACAGAGACAAGTATCAGCTATAACCGTTAACTGAGGAAATTCTTCTTTAATTTGCTTGATCGCTTTTTGTACAATACCTGTCTCGCAATACGCTTCAGAACCAACAGCATCTTTATGATTAGGCACACCAAACACCATGATCGATTTTATGCCAAGTTCAACAACTTCTCTAACCTCTTCATTCAAATAATCCAATGAATAGTGATAGACTCCGGGCATCGAAGCAATTTCACGTTTCACATTCTCTTCTTCGACTGCAAAAATAGGATAGATTAAATCTTCTTTATGTAAGTAGGTTTCTCTTACTAACGATCTCATAGATTCAGATCGTCTTAAACGACGATGACGATGAAAATTTTCGGTTGCCATTGTTAATTTCCTCCCTGTTTTTGAAAGTATCGCTCCAGACTTTCAAGCATGCCTTCGATCGTGTACTGATTTGGAATCACTTGTGGCTCTATCTTGTAAGACGTTAGCGTTCTTCCTGTGATTGGTCCTATGACTACTATTGTGATCCCTTTTAACTTATCTTTCAAATTCTCCGCTTCAAGTAGTTGGGCAAAGTGATGAACAGTAGACGATGAAGTGAACGTAATCACATCAACCGCACGGTCTTCGATTAATTTCTTTAAGGCAGCACCTGAATCTTTAGGAATAACCGTTTCATAAATAGGTAAGTCCGTCACATCAAATCCTAACTCACTTAATTGTCCTGGTAATTCTTCACGCCCAAGGTTTCCCCTTGGTAACAATATTTTCTCACCAGGATTTGCATAGTGAGACATTGATTCAACAAGACCTTCGGCGATGAAGTCTTGAGGTAAAAGGTCAATTTGAACACCGTGCTTTTGGAGCGCTTTTGCCGTTTTACTTCCTACTGCACCAACTTTCACATGCTCAGGTAAAACAGTTTGCTGAAAAAAGAACCTGACACCATTTGCACTCGTAAAAAGGACCCAACTATATTGTTCCAATTGAACCGTTTTGAGAAGTTCATTTCGTGGATCGAACGAAATAAGAGGGATTTCCACCGAAAACCCTCCCCGTTCCTCTATTAATTTAGTGAAGGTTTCCGCCTGCTCCCGAGCTCTCGTGACCAATACACGCTTTCCTGAGAGCGGGGAGATCATTGATCTAGTTCTTCTTTCACGCGATCAAGGATGTCTTTAGCACCCTGTTCTTTCATTCGAAGTGCAAGAGAATGACCAACTTGAATTGGATCCACACCTGTTTCCATTTCTTTGATAATAATAGACCCATCAGGTTCACCTACAAGGCCAGTGACAGAAACAGTATTTCCTTCAAGAACGGCATGTCCAGCAATCGGTACCTGGCACCCGCCCTCAAGCGTATGAAGGAATGCTCGCTCGGCTAATACAGTTTTTGATGTTAACTCATCATTCAACTTCTCAAGAATGCCTAGCAGTTCCTCATCACTTTCGCGACACTCAATCGATAGAGCACCTTGTCCGACCGCGGGAACACATAGATCTGGATCCAGATATTCTGTTACGATCTCTTTCGACCAACCCATGCGATGAAGCCCTGCCGCAGCAAGAACAATGGCATCATAATCCTCATCTGTAAGTTTGCGAATTCGTGTGTCAATGTTCCCACGAATCCATTTAATTTCAACATCAGGCCGAATCGCTTTCAGCTGCGCTCCACGTCGAAGACTGCTTGTTCCGATAACCGCTCCTTCTGGTAACTCACGAAACGTTTTTCTGGATTCAGAAATAATGACATCACGATGATCCTCACGTTCTGGAATGCATCCAATTGTTAAACCCTCAGGAAGAACTGATGGCATATCTTTCATACTATGAACGGCCATATCAATGTCTCCCTTTAACATAGCATCTTCAATTTCTTTTACGAAAAGCCCCTTACCTCCGACTTTGGAAAGGGTTACGTCAAGAATTTTATCACCGCGTGTTACGATTTCTTTAATTTCAAATTCCACGCCCGGATTTAATTCTTTCAGTTTACTGATCACCCATTTTGTTTGTGTGATCGCGAGCTTACTTCTTCTTGATCCAACAATGATTTTACGCATGATAACTCCTCCAAACTGTGGTGTGGCCATTTATACGTACCAGAAATGAAATTCAGAGAATGTCCCTGAAAGAAAGACGTTAATTAAGACGATTAGAAACGCCGCAACGTTCCACATCGCAAGAGATTTCCCCTCCATGTCTCTGGCTACCTTTTGATATAAGTATGTGCTATAAGCCCCGAGCACAAAAAATGAAATAATAACTTTTGAATCCAACAAGCTGAAGTGATCAACTTTTAAAATAGCCCAGACGATTCCGAGGATCAGACTCAACAAAAGAAGGGGAACGCCCAGAACACTACATAGATAAGACAGTTTTTCAAGTTGAGACAGATCTCCGAATCTTCTCAATCGTTTACTCCACTTTTTCCCTTTTAACATTTGATAAAGCGTCAAATACATAATAGAAAATATAAATGATAGGGAGAAAGCGCCATAGGATAGAAATGCCATCGTAATGTGGATGATGGAAAGTTCTGACATCAATTGCTCTGTCAGCAGACTTGAAGCTTGTTCTCTTGTAGCAAATAGATTGATTGCCATAATACTGAAACCGAGTACATTTGCAAAGAACACAAAGAAATCCACCCGAAAAAACCAATTAATTAATAGCGATAATGAAACAATTACCCACGCATAAAAAAATAACCCTTCAAAAGGTGTTAATATCGGGAAACCACCGATCTCAATAATCTGCGTTACAAGAAACGCGCTCTGCAGGATCCAGACAATAGAAAGCAACCAGAAAGCAAATTGGTTTGCCCTCCGGTTGTTTTGCAGGAAATCAATGAAATATCCTAGCACGCTAAGTGCATAGAGAAGTATCGTTATATCATAAAGCCAGCTGGCGTTCGTCACAAATCATGTCTCCTCTCCTAGGAGCGCAACTGCGATGCCTGTAATAAAGGGGAGTACTCAACGGATTCATGCTGTCTTCTTTCTTCGTTTTCTTTCACTCGCTGCTTATGGAGTTCTCTTTCAATCTCTTCCTCAATCGCAAAGATCTTAGTAAAGATCTCAAGTGACTCTTCCGCATTTGGCTCTGCAGCCATTTCCTTCACACGAACAATAGGATCACGTAGCAGCTGGTTCACTATGCTTTTCGTATGTTTGCTCAACACTTTTCGTTCCCTATCAGATAAATCCGGGAGCTTTCGTTCAATGCTCTTCATTGTCTCTGCTTGAATCGAAAGCGCCTTCGAGCGGAGAGCAGTAATCATAGGGACCACACCTAACGTGTTTAGCCATTCTCTAAACTGAACAAGGTCTTCTTCAATCATAAGCTCGATCTTCTCAGCTTCTTTCTTTCGTTCTGCAAGGTTTGATTCTACAATCCCTTCCAAGTCATCAATATCGTACAAAAACACAGAATCCATGTTATTTAACGATGGGTCCAAATCTCTTGGAACCGCAATATCAACCATAAATAACGGACGTCCTCTACGTTTTTTAAGAAGGGGTTTTACATTTTGCTCTGTCAGAACATAATTTGTTGAACCCGTCGAACTGATGAGAATATCTGCATCAGTAAGGGCTGTTTCAACCTCGTCCATTGAGCGAGCCTGTCCTTTAAAACGCGAAGCTAATTCTGTAGCTTTCTCAAGAGTTCGGTTTACTACTGTTACTTGATCAACACCATTACTTTGCAGATTTTTCGCAGTTAGCTCGCCCATTTTACCAGCTCCAAGAATAACAACATGCTTATTCTGAAGACCGCCAAAGATCTTCTTTGCTAACTCGACTGCTGCATAACTCACAGAAACTGCATTCTCCCCAATTTCCGTTTCATTGTGAGAGCGTTTTGCGAGCGTAATTGCCTGCTTAAATAGCTGGTTGAAAATAGTACCGGTCGTTTGCGACTCCTGAGCAAGTAAGAAAGCATCACGAACCTGTCCTAGGATTTGCGTTTCCCCAATGACTAGAGAATCAAGGCCTGAGGCAACACGATAAAGATGTTCTGTCGCAGCATCATTCTCTCGAATCACTAGATATGGTGAAAATTCTTCTTTCTCTATGCCAAACCAATCAGATAAAAAAGCTTTTGAATAATATCTCCCTGTATGAAGCTGATCCGCGACAACATACAATTCTGTACGGTTACAAGTCGACAAAATAACAGCTTCTAGAATACTTTTAGAGTGACGCAACTTATCTAATGCTTCAGGTAAATCGTTCTCCTGAAAGGAAAGTTTCTCTCGTATTTCAACAGGGGCTGTTTTGTGGTTCAACCCTACGACCAGGATGTGCATCGTTCCACCCCCAAAAAATTGTTAACCCAATCTAATCTTTTGCTATCATATCATCTTCATTTAGTATAACATGTGACAAAACTCACAGAGTTAGTAAATGTGAACAGACTATGAAAGCAATTATGATATGATGAAGAAAGTATTATCTCTGCATATTATTAGTAGTCATACAACTATTAATGTACCAGAAAATCAATTGTATAGCAAAAAATGCGTATTTCCGACATTAGGAGGATTTTCATTGAAACGTCAAAGTGTATTTCCAGGAGTTTTATTTATTGGGATCGGCATTTATTACCTAGCTCAGACATTAAGTCTTCCCTTCTCAGACCAGCTCATGAACTGGCAAGTTATATTAATCGTAATAGGTCTAGCAATGATCATTCAAGGTTCTATTGCTAAAGAAGGGAACATGCTTTTTCCTGGGGTACTGTTACTTGGCCTTGGTGTTCATTTCTATTTCGTCAATAAACTCGCTATCTGGCCTGCAAGCTGGGGAATGTATACCCTCATTTTAAGCGCTGCATATCTCGTTACATATTATAAAACTAAAAAGACCGGCCTCATTCCTGGATTAATTTTACTTGCCATATCCATTATTGAACTACTTTATAGCGGATTAGAACTATGGTTAACTTCGACTTTTTCTTTCATCGGAAAGTTCTGGCCGCTCGCATTAATCGCAATCGGCATCTACCTCGTAACGAAAAAAAAGTAAGGAGCTCTTGCTCCTTACTTTTTTTATAGGATAGAACTTAAAAAATCTTGCGTCCTCTGTTCCTTTGGTTCGCTAAACAGTTCATTCGGATGACCTTTCTCAACAATCTTTCCATCGTGCATATAAACGACCCAATCCCCTACTTCACGTGCAAATCCCATTTCGTGGGTGACAACTACCATCGTCATCCCTTCCTTCGCTAATGCTTTCATCGTAGAAAGGACTTCCCCTACTAATTCTGGATCAAGCGCTGAGGTAGGTTCGTCAAATAACATGATGTCCGGTTTCATTGCTAGGGAACGCGCAATGGCTACACGTTGTTTTTGTCCACCCGAGAGATTATTGGGATACACGTTAGCTTTGTCTGCAAGTCCTACTTTCTCAAGTAGTTCTTTCCCTTCTTTCTCAGCTTCAGACCGTTTCATTTTCTTCACCATCAATGGTGCTTCGATTACATTTTCTAACACGGATTTATGAGGAAATAAATTAAAATGCTGAAACACCATACCGACACGCTGTCTGACCTTATTCAGGTCATTACTCTTTGGATCAATCGTTTCGCCTTCAATAATGACATTTCCGCTATTTTTAATTTCAAGGAAATTCATACAGCGAAGTAATGTACTCTTACCTGATCCGCTGGCACCAATCAGTACAACAACATCGCTTTCATTTACTTCAAGATCAATATCTTTCAACACATGAAGATCACCGAACGATTTGTTCAATTTTTCTACCCGTATCATTTCTGCTTTTTCTCCCATATTCAGCACCTCTCTTCTTTCTTAGTCGCTAGCAGACAATCGTTTTTCAAGCAGATTCACAAGGAAAGTAAAGATTAAGACAAGGACAAGATAGTAAACAGCTACAATTAATAAATACGTCATCTCGTCAAATGTTCTTGCTCCTTGTGTAGTAGCTACACTAAACAATTCTGGAAGGGCAATGAAAGCTGCTAGAGAGGAATCTTTCAAGCCTATGATGAATTGGTTTCCAAGAGGAGGAAGAGCCCTTCTAAAGGCTTGTGGAAGGATAATACGTCTCATTGCAAGCGTATGGCTCATCCCAAGAGAGCGTCCAGCTTCCATCTGGCCTTTGTCGATCGATTGAATCGAACCACGGAAAATCTCCGCTATGTACGCCCCATTATGAAGAGCAAGTCCAATCGAAGCAGCCCAGAATTTAGGAATGTTAAACTCCGTTAAACCAAAATAGAAGATGAAGATTTGAACAATAAGTGGTGTCCCTCGAATAATGGCAATGTATACGTTCGCAATCCAATTAAGAATCTTAGATTCTGAAATTTTAAAAAGTGCAAAAAACAGGCCAATAAATACGGCTATCAAAACAGATACGAAGGTAACCCGTATCGTGAGCCATAGACCTTCAAAGAAAACCGGATAACTTTCGATTAACGCTTCAAAAAAATGAGCAAAAGTTGGCAAGTGCGATCAGCTCCTTAGATTTCAGTAACATAACAGGTTAAAAAAGGAATGTGCGCCACCGCACACATTCCTTTACCTTACTCGCTTTCAGGATTCTGGGTGATGTCTACTCCGATGTAGTCCTTACTAAGTTTTGTTAGTGTTCCGTCCTCTTTTAATTCTTTTAACGCTTTGTTCACAGCTTCAAGAAGATTAGAATTTTCTTTTTTAATAGCGACAGCCTGTTCACTTGTACCAAGCTGCTCTACTTTCTCAATCTTAAAACCTTCTTCAATTGCCTGTTTGCCCGTGATATCGTCCGTAATAACAGCATCGTGTTTACCTTCACTAAGCGCTCTTAATGCAGTCTGATCACTATCATAATTTGAAATTTTATCTGTGTACTCCTGTGCAGATTTTTCATAAGTTGAACCTTTCGATACAGCTACATCTTTGCCGCTTAAATCCTCTACACTCTTAATATCGCTACCAGGTTGAGTAAAGAGAACAGGTCCGGAATAATAATACGGCTCACTGAAATTCACGGCTTCTTTACGTTCATCTGTAATTGTATGACTAGCTACCGCCGCATCATAACGTCCGGACTGGATAGCAGAAACCATACCACTGAACTTGAATTTCTCTACTGCAGGCTCGAGGTCCAACTTCTCTGCAATTGCTTTACCTACTGCTACATCAAAACCATCAAGATCACCATTCTTATCGACCGTACTAAAAGGAGGGAATTCGCCAGACACAACATAGCTGAATTTACCGTCTTCTGTTAATTCAAGACCGTCATCTCCTTCAGAACTTGATGACTCATTACCTTCGTTCCCACCACATGCCGTAAGAACAAGCACAAACATTAACATTAGTGCGGTTAGAAAACTCCATTTTCTCTTCAACATCACATGTCCCCCTTAAACGACTTTTCTTTCATGCAGTTAGGATTATGTAAACTGCGATACTCCTATAATACCAATATTTAGACATTTCAATCAATTCTCCACGAGAGTGACTACACCTCCTATTTCTTCGTAAATAAGCATGAGAAAGACTCAGCTCTTTTATTCTTCGATTTGCTTGTCTTTCTTTACATTCCCTTTCCAACTATTGAATAAACTACCTTTTTTTGAATTATCAGAACAAAGTAACATAAAGAAAAGAGACCAGTTCATCGACTGGTCTCTCCGTGCTTATAAATATGACCTAATTGCGCTCCATACATCTTCTTTCCCTTGACCTGTATGAGAAGAAAATGTAACCAGTTTGTCAGTCGGTTCAATTTTAAGCGTTTGGTTAACAACTTTTAAGTGTTTTGGCCATTTTCCCTTTGGAATTTTATCAGACTTGGTTGCAACAACAATGACTGGAATCTCATAATGCTTTAACCAATCATACATTACAACATCATCGTTGGATGGGGCATGTCGAAGATCAACAATTTGAATAACAGCCTTCAATTGATCACGGTCTGTTAAGTACGTTTCAATCATACGACCCCATGCATCTCTTTCTTTCTTTGAAACCTTTGCAAATCCGTATCCTGGAACATCGACAAAATAAAGGATCTCATTAATCATATAAAAATTGAGCGTTTGTGTCTTTCCAGGTTTCTGAGAAGTTCTTGCAAGATTCTTACGATTGATCAGCGTGTTAATTAGTGATGATTTCCCTACATTAGACCGACCAGCTAAGCCAATCTCAGGAAGCCTATCAACAGGATATTGTTCCGGTTTAACAGCGCTAATAATAAAATCTGATTTTGTTACTTTCATTTATTCTCCCCCACAAGTGCGGTTTTCAACACTTCATCCAGGTGTGATACTGGTAGAAATGTTAAATCTTTGCGAATGCTTTCTGGAATATCGTCCAGATCTTTCTCATTTTCTTTCGGCATGATAATTGTCGTTAACCCGGCACGGTGAGCACTTAGTGATTTCTCTTTAAGTCCTCCGATTGGGAGCACACGTCCACGAAGAGTTATCTCGCCTGTCATACCTACATCTCTTCGAACGGCTTTCCCTGTTAATGCGGATACAAGAGCTGTTGCAATCGTTATACCTGCAGAAGGTCCATCTTTCGGTGTAGCACCTTCAGGTACGTGAATGTGAATATCGTTCGTCTCGTGAAAAGTAGGATCAATAGAAAGCTCCTCTGACCTTGAACGAATATAGCTGAATGCTGCCTGTGCAGACTCTTTCATAACATCGCCGAGTTTACCTGTTAAGATCAGTTTACCTTTCCCAGGCGATAGCGAGACTTCGATTGCAAGAGTATCGCCGCCAGCAGTTGTATATGCAAGCCCGGTAGCTGTTCCAATTTGATCTTCTTTCTCTGCTTCACCATAACGAAACTTTGGATGCCCCAAAAGTTCTTCAAGCATTGATTCAGTCACAATGACGCGTTTCTTCTTACCTGAAACAATTAATTTCGTTGCTTTTCGACAAACTGTTGCGATTTGTCGTTCCAGATTACGAACACCGGCTTCTCTCGTATAATGACGAACTAACTTATAAAGGCTTTCTTCTCTCAATTGAAGATTTCCTTTTTTTAATCCGTGCTCTTCAAGCTGCCTAGGCAATAAGTAATTCTTAGCAATGTTAACTTTCTCAATCTCGGTATATCCAGCAATTTGGATCACTTCCATCCGATCAAGAAGGGGTTCTGGAATCGTAGAAAGATTATTTGCCGTTGTCACGAACATGACTTTCGAAAGATCATACGGTTCTTCAATGTAATGATCACTGAAAGTGTTATTTTGTTGTGGATCAAGAACCTCTAATAAAGCGGAGGATGGATCACCACGGAAGTCATTCGACATTTTATCGATCTCATCTAGAAGAAATACAGGATTTACTGTACCTGCTTTTTTCATTCCTCTAATGATTCGTCCTGGCATTGCACCAACATAAGTTCGTCTATGCCCGCGAATTTCAGCTTCGTCACGAACACCTCCGAGAGAAATCCGAACAAATTCGCGCCCGATAGAGCGTGCAACAGACCTTGCAAGCGACGTCTTGCCGACACCAGGAGGTCCCACCAGGCATAGAATTGGCCCTTTTAGGGATTTAGTGAGTTGCTGAACAGCCAGATATTCAAGTACCCGTTCTTTAACTTTTTCAAGACCATAATGATCTTCATCAAGTATTTTTTCTGCATGATTAATATCCAGGTTATCGGTCGTTTCTTTGGACCAAGGAACTTGAATTAACCAGTCGATATAATTACGGATAACAGAACTTTCAGCTGAGCTTTGGGGAATCTTTTCGTAACGGTCAAGTTCCTTATAAGCCATTTCCAAAACATTTTCAGGCATATTGGCTTCCTCAATTTTTTCCTTAAGCGTTGAGATTTCACCTGTTTTGCCTTCTTTTTCACCAAGTTCTTTTTGAATCGCCTTCATCTGTTCACGTAAATAGTATTCTTTTTGCGTTTTTTCCATAGAACGCTTCACACGCTGTCCAATTTTCTTCTCAAGATCGATAACATCTTTCTCATTTTGAAGAATCTCAATCAGCTTATTTAGTCGTTCCTCAGAACTATACGTCTCTAAGATTTCCTGCTTCTGACGGATCTTCAACGAAAGATGTGACGCAATAATATCAGCCAGACGCCCAGGCTGTTCAATGTCACTTACAGAAGCAAATGTTTCAGCGGTTACTTTTTTAGAAACTTTAATGTATTGTTCAAATAGGTCAAGAACAGTTCGCATTAACGCTTCTTCTTCAACGTTCAAATCAGCGTTCTCATCGATTTGTTCAATTTCTACTTCGTAGAACTCTTCAGTATCCTTGAAATCAATGATTTTCCCTCTTTGAAGGCCTTCAACGAGTACTCGAATCGTTCCATTTGGAAGCTTAAGCATTTGCTTAACTGTTGCAAGTGTACCAATTTCGTAAATATCCTTTTCTTCTGGTGTTTCAATTTCTACCTCTTTTTGTGTAGATAGGAAAATCTGTTGATCATCCATCATCACCTTTTCCAATGCTTGAACGGACTTATCACGTCCAACATCAAGATGAAGAACCATGGATGGATAGACGAGCAACCCTCTTAAGGGTAGTAATGGCAATGTTCTATGTTCTTTTTTCAATCATGGCACCTCCAGACAACAAACTATAAAAACGTTATTTTGACTCGATTAAATCCCGAGCTACTAGTGTTGATAAGTTGTACTTCATTGTATCCTAATTTTCTTGTACTTGTCTAATCATCCCTGCTCATTCACAAAAAAAACTTACCAACAATAGAAATACTCGGTTAATCGCCGAGTATGTGATAGGAAAAGCCTTCGTATTACTTTATTTTTTATGTGTTTGGCTATATTAGTGAATCGTGTAGGTTTTTAGCTCATTTACGCCACAAATAGAGAAATTAACATTTTAAGGTATCCATGTGTTAAGTAATCTGAAAGTAAAAAAGATAATCCCAGCCCCTTTAACTACCGGGCTGGGATTTTCCTATCACGATAGACGGAAACTCTTTCTGTATTGCTGAAACAAAAGCGTGATCAAAGACTTCAGATAAGTGCTTAACTGGCACTACTTTTATTCCTTTGATGACTTTCAGCATTTCTTCATTATTTTCTTCAGGAATCAAAGCAATTTCAGCTCCTGCATCTCTTGCAGCAGTCACTTTCGCAAACACCCCACCAACTGGTTTCACAAAACCATGAATACTGATCTCACCAGTCATGGCAACTTTATTGCTAACGGCGCTGCCTTTAATTGCAGAATAAATTCCAGTTGCAATCGCAACTCCTGCAGACGGACCGTCTACGGGAACACCACCAGGAAAATTAATATGAAGGTGGTACGCATCTGCTGGAAGGCCCATTGATTTCAAAACAGTCATGACATTTTCGACTGATGACTTTGCAAGACTTTTTCTTCTAATAGACTTTGATTGGTTGCCGATGCTTTCTTCCTCTACGATACCTGTGATTGTAACAGTTCCTTGTTTATCAGCTTTTACAGCTGTCACTTCAATTTCTAACAACGCTCCTGTATTTGGTCCATAAACAGCAAGGCCATTCACAATTCCTATACTTGGATGAAGTGGGATATTCCGCTCCGGTCTAGGAGTGAGCCTGCTGGCATGGATCACCCACTCCATATCTCCCGCTGTAATACTCTCCCTATTTTCAGTAATTGCGAGTCCTGCCGCAATTTGCATCAAATTAACGGCTTCTCGACCATTTCTGGCATAACGACTCACTCGTTCAATCCCATCATCAACAAGAACTAGATTAAGCTTCTTAGCTGCCCTTGTAGCGATCCGTGCAATTTCATCCTGACTCAGTTCTCTAAAATATACTTCCATACACCTTGAGCGGATCGCTGGTGGGATATCATCAGGAGTTCGTGTTGTCGCACCAATCATTCTAAAATCTGCTGGTAAACCATTTTGAAAAATATCATGAATATGGTTCGGTATATTGGCGTTTTCTTCATTATAATAAGCACTTTCTAGAAAAACCTTTCGATCCTCAAGAACCTTTAATAGTTTATTCATTTGAATAGGATGGAGCTCACCGATCTCATCAATAAACAAAATGCCTCCGTGAGCATTCGTAACAGCCCCTTGTTTGGGTTGAGGAATACCTGCTTGCCCCATGGCACCGGCGCCCTGGTAAATAGGGTCATGAACAGAACCGATTAAAGGATCTGCAATTCCTCTCTCGTCAAACCGAGCAGTTGTAGCATCCAATTCTATAAAAACAGCAGAATGTTTAAAAGGCGTTCCTCTATTCCTCTTTGCTTCTTCTAACACAAGACGAGCGGCAGCCGTTTTACCAACGCCTGGAGGACCATAAATAATAACATGCTGTGGATTTGGTCCACAAATCGCTGCTCTAAGAGTCCGAATCCCCTCTTCCTGACCAACAATTTCAGAAAATCCAGTCGGTCTAATCCTTTCGGAGAGAGGTTCGCTTAAGGAAATGCTTCTTAGTTTTCGTAGATGTTCCATTTCTTTTCGTGACTCTTTATCTATTGAAACTTTCTGGGTTCGCTGATTACGAAGTAAATTCCAGAAATATAATCCTATCACAATTCCAAAAAACAATTGTATTGCTAATGCAATGCCTGTCCAATTCATACTCGTACCTCCTGGAGAGTTATCAATAGGACTAGTATCTCCTGAGGCCTTGTTCCATAAACCGGTAATTCTTAATTTAACAGTATCAATCAACCAACAAAAAACCAATCACCTTGAGGTGATTGGTTTCGTTATTAAGCACTTTCTTTAGGTGACTTCTTATCTTCATCGATAACAGAGCCATCTTCAAGAATTAATTTTGGTGTTGTTTTCTCACTTACTGTAGAAGCTGATAATACACACTTCTTAATTTCTTCACGTGACGGTAGATCATACATCACATCAAGCATAATGCCTTCAATAATGGAACGAAGTCCACGGGCACCTGTTTTTCTTTCAATTGCTTGCTTTGCAATTTCAACAAGCGCATCATCTTCAAACTCAAGCTCAACATCGTCAAGTTCAAGAAGCTTTTGGTATTGCTTTACTAGCGCATTCTTAGGTTTTGTAAGAATTTCAACTAGTGCTTCTTCATCAAGTGGCTCAAGGCTTCCGATTACTGGAAGGCGACCAATGAATTCAGGGATAAGTCCAAAGCGAAGTAGATCTTCAGGGAGAACCTTACCTAAATATTCGCCAGGCTTAAGATCTTCCTGTTTCGCTTCACCGCTGAATCCAATGATTTTCTTACCAAGACGACGCTTGATAATTTGCTCGATCCCATCAAACGCACCGCCACAAATGAATAGAATGTTGGTCGTGTCGATTTGAATAAATTCTTGATGAGGATGCTTACGTCCCCCTTGAGGAGGCACACTTGCCGTTGTTCCTTCAAGAATTTTGAGTAATGCCTGCTGAACGCCTTCACCAGACACATCGCGTGTAATGGAAGGGTTCTCGGACTTACGAGCTACTTTGTCAATTTCATCAATGTAGATAATACCTTTTTCAGCTTTCTCTACATCATAATCTGCAGCTTGAATGAGTTTAAGAAGAATATTCTCAACATCTTCACCTACATAACCTGCTTCAGTTAAAGACGTAGCATCTGCAATTGCAAAAGGTACGTTCAGAATTCTAGCAAGCGTTTGTGCAAGAAGGGTTTTACCGCTTCCCGTTGGGCCGATTAAGGCGATGTTACTCTTAGCAAGTTCAACATCATCTGCTTTAGCAGAAGCGTTAATTCGCTTGTAGTGGTTATATACCGCTACAGATAGAGATTTTTTTGCTTTCTCCTGGCCAATGACATAGTCATCTAGAATCTGGCAAATCTCATGAGGCTTCGGTACTTCTTTGAAGTCCACCTCTTCTTCTGTTCCAAGCTCTTCTTCTACGATCTCTGTGCAAAGCTCAATACACTCATCACAGATGTATACACCTGGACCTGCAACTAGCTTACGTACCTGATCCTGTGTCTTACCACAGAAAGAACATTTAAGTTGTCCTTTTTCGTCGTTAAATTTAAACATGAATTCACCCCTAACCGTTGATCTCGATGAAATCCGAGTAGGTCTATCTGCAAAAGGAAATCCGCTGGTTCAATTAAATGAACCGCGATTACTTGATCAGCAATCTTCACGGGCATTCACCACTGGTTTCTCATCCTATTTATGTATTGAAATTGTATCATATAACGCAAAAGGATACGAAGTAAAACGACTCTTTGATAACTTATTATGTACGTTAATATTTTCCCTACTACTATGTTTAGCATATTTGTGTGATTTCATTACTATTTCTTTGTGTAAAAACAAGGCGCAGTTAAGCGCCTTGTTTCAGATAAGCTAATTTATTAGCACTATTAAGCTTTTTTGCTGTTATCAACAAGAACATCGATTGCTTTCCGAATGCGAAGGTCACCCTTAAGTGCATCAGTTCCGCCCTGCATTGTAAGCATAGAACGAATTTGTTCTTCTTCCATGTTGTACATGGCAGCCATTTTAGAAAGTTCTTCATTTATTTCTTCTTCAGAAACTTCCACTTTCTCAGCATCAGCAATCGCTTCAAGAGTCAAGTTCGTGCGAACGCGTTTCTCGCCATCTTCTTGCATTTGTTCGCGAAGTGCTTTTTCATCCTGACCAGAGAACTGGTAATACATTTCAAGGTTCATACCTTGTTGTTGTAGACGCTGCTCAAATTCTTGAAGCATGCGGTCTACTTCTGCATCAACCATAGCAGACGGGAGATCAATTTCGCTGTTTTCAGTAGCTTTCTCAATCAACGTGTCTTTCTTTTGAACATCAGCATCTTCTGCTTTTTGTTTCTCAAGATTTTCTTTCGTTGTTTTCTTAAGTTCATCAAGAGATTCCACTTCTTCGTTCACATCTTTCGCGAACTCATCGTCAAGCTCAGGAAGCTCTTTACGCTTAATGTCGTGAATTTTTACTTTGAATGTCGCTTCTTGTCCAGCAAGATTTTCAGCATGGTATTCTTCAGGGAAAGTAACCGTTACTTCCTTTTCAGCACCAGCTTTCTCACCGATCAATTGCTCTTCAAATCCTGGAATGAACGTGTTTGAACCGATTTCTAATGAATAGTTATCGCCTTTTCCACCTTCAAATGGTTCTTCTCCAAGGAATCCTTCAAAGTCGATTACTGCTGTATCGCCTTCTTGAAGCTCTCCATCTTCAACAACAACAAGCTCAGCTTGCTTTTCTTGAAGTGATTTGAGCTCAGCTTCAACTTCTTCGTCTGTTACGTTCGTATCTTGTTCTTCAACTTCAAGGCCTTTGTATTCGCCAAGCTTCACTTCAGGCTTAACTGTTACAGTTGCTTTGAAGATCAAGTTTTGACCTTTTTCCATTTGCTCAACGTCTACTTCTGGACGATCAACTGGCTCAATTCCAGATTCGTCAATAGCTTCGGAATATGCTTTAGGAAGAATGATATCAAGAGCATCTTGATAAAGAGATTCTACGCCAAAACGCTTTTCAAAAAGTGAACGAGGCATTTTACCTTTACGGAAGCCAGGTACATTTACCTGTTTAACAACTTTTTTGAACGCTTCATCAAGCGCACTATTTACCTCAGTAGCGTCAACTTCAACTGTAAGGACACCCTGATTACCTTCAAGTTTTTCCCATTTTGCAGTCATTTACACATTACCTCCAACAATAAATATATTTCCACTAATCGAGCGTTTAAAAAAGATGACGCCTTTTGGAGTATAAAAGCGTCTGCTGTCTTTTAAACGATCTCTTTTACTAGTAAATATGAGTTTGCAACTATTGTATTATAACATAGAACGTGCGGTTTTCAACACATACGGTATCATTGCAAACCGTTCAGCCATAGTACAGCTTACCGATGTTCATTACTAATCGCAAGGAAAATCGTTCTATTTCCATGTATTTCTACTCAAAAGGTCGATAAAACGGCTGATTCTCTATGTTCATGATTCGATTTGCTGCGACTTCAAATTCTGCTGGCTTCACATGATAATATTCGCGAAGCGTATCAGTCGATATCGTTTCACCATTTAAATCAGATGCTACTTTATGAACAGCTGCCGCCCAAATAGCACTATTAGGAGGCTCAGCCTCAAATGGAGAAATAGCAAATAAGTAATGCCACCAAATTTGCATGCACATATCAAAAAGAACGGGGTTCTCTTGTTCAACGACGTCAGACAACATTGATTTCACGCTTAAAGAGAAGTCCTGTAAAAAGATATCCTTCAGCTGTGACGGATTAACAGTAATTTCTCTACCAAACTTATGTACAATTATTTCTTGATCCAATTCTTTTTCTCTTAGCACTTGAAGAACTAGACTTTTAAGTAGAGGATCCTTGTCCGTGGCATTTAAATATGTAAGGTATACGGGAATCGCCTTTTCTTCGTTTACAGTGCTTAGTTTTTGAATCGCAAGCCACTGTTTTTCTGTCTTATCACTCTCAAGATAATCGATCAGCTTGTCAGCATCTTCCTCATTTATAGCATCATCCTCATGCTGAGGATCAAGGTCGTAACTCGTCATTTGTCTGCTAAAATGTAGAAGCTGATAAAGCGATTCCGCAATGTTTGACGGAAGTTGATTTTCTTGAAGTACCGCTTCAATCATCGTAACTACTTTCTGATACTTTCCAAGCTGAACTAATATTGATATGTATACTTGAAAAATGTCGTAATAATCCCCGATACCCTGCTGCATCATCGTTTCACAGCGTTCTGAAGCTTCGTTCAATTCTCCCATTTCAACCAGACTGAGCACCATCCCAAAGTGTCCCTGAGGATGATCTGGTTCAATTTCAAGAAGTTGACTGAAGTGTTCATGTGCATCCTTTATTTCCTTTGCTTTAAGTGCTGCCATTCCCTTTTCGACAAGCTTGCCTGCCACGTTTGGAAAATAGACTATTTTCCTTTCATGCTTTTCTTTATCCATGACGTAATCGCTCCACTCTCTTATATTCTCTATTAAAAGAGTTTACAGCAGGAAAGGCGCAGCTACGATTAGCTATCAGTTTATCAGTATCCACATGTAAACTCAAGTTGAAGCACGCCGAGTGTATCTATATTTTCATCGAAATCACCTTCACTTGAAATAGGAGAATGACTCATCAGTCTTAAAATCACCGTCATACAACAAAAAAAGCCATCTTATCAGAATTGATAAATGCCTTTTGTGAAAAATTGGTGTCCCAGGAGAGATTCGAACTCCCGACCCACAGCTTAGAAGGCTGTTGCTCTATCCTGCTGAGCTACTGGGACAATAAATATATTATGTATAGTATCGTTTTGAATTAGCTACATCTAATCTGAGTACACTTTGACCTTTTCAACGACAAATAATAATATAACGAACTGTGAAAACAAAGTCAATTGTTTTTCAGTAAAATAAAAAACACAGCCCTTTGAAAAATCGGACTGTGTTTTTTATTTTGACTAGACTAGAGAAAAGCTTTTAGAAATCTCTTCTACAATTTTTCCATCTTGATCATAAAAAGTTGTCGTTACATCGGTTTCTGACCATTCTACAATCGCATAAGTTTGAATAGCTGGTTTTCTAGGAAGTCGCACACTACCCGGATTAAGATATAGGGTCCCCTCATCATAAACAGCAAGCGCCTCATGGGAATGCCCAAAGCAAACTAGATCCGCTTCTGTTTCTTCCGCTTTGTATGCGAGTTTCATTAGTGTCATTTTTACATTATACAAATGACCGTGAGTTGCGAAGATCGTTTTCTTTCCAACTGTTTCAACCGCCTCAGTCGGATAGCGACTATCAAAATCACAATTTCCTCTAACTCTTACTTGGAAGGGCGTCATTTCATCTGCATCATAATCAAACTCAGAGTCTCCGCAGTGAATCATACATTGAACATCATTTCCGTGTCTCTCCACTAAATCCACCAGCTCTTCATTCGAGCTATGGTTATCGCTGACAACTAAAACTTTCAATTCATGCCACCCCTTCCGTTTAAAATAAATTTTTAAATTCCTCTTCCAGGCGATCAATTGCTTGTCCACGATGTGAAATCGCGTTCTTTTCTTCAGGAGATAATTCTGCCATCGTTTTCCCATAAGATGGGAGGTAGAATATTGGATCATACCCGAAACCGTAACTGCCGGAACGCTCAAAAGCAATTCGTCCATCACAAGACCCTGAAAATACTTCCGTTTTTTGATCCGGGATCGCTACTGCTAAGAGACATTGGAATGAAGCTGTTCTTTCTTCTTCAGGGACCTCTTTCATCTCAGTAAGGACTTTATCGATATTCGCTTCATCGTCCTTATCTGGACCCGCATATCTAGCAGAATACACACCCGGTTCACCATCAAGAGCATCAATAACAAGTCCTGAGTCATCTGCAATAACAGGCTGATTCGTTAAACGCATAATAGCCTCAGCTTTTAAAACAGCATTCTCAGCAAAAGTACTCCCTGTTTCGGCTACGTCTGGCGCTTCGTCGAGGTCCAATAAAGAAATAACCTTTAGATCAGCAGATTCGAATCTTCTCTTAAATTCCTTCGCCTTCCCTTCGTTCTTTGTTGCAATAAGGAGTTTACGCATTTTCCGTTGAATCCCCCTTTATTTTTGTAGCAAATTCACCAATCGCTTCTATCTGCTTTTCAATCAATGTTTCAATACCTTCTTTTCCTAAAGCAAGCATCTCGTTTAACTGATTCATATTGAACGTTGCTTCTTCACCAGTCCCTTGAAGTTCCACAAATTCACCGTTTCCTGTCATCACAATATTCATATCAACCTGTGCGGATGAATCCTCTTTGTAACACAGATCAAGAATAGCTGTACCAGTATCATTGATTCCAACTGAAGTTGCAGCAAGGAAATCAGTTAAAGGC
This sequence comes from uncultured Bacillaceae bacterium, assembly GCA_963739655.1. GTDB lineage: Bacteria > Bacillota > Bacilli > Bacillales > Guptibacillaceae > Guptibacillus. The sequence goes on from CAVUAW010000018.1 coordinate 786,013, forward strand.
ATTTTTTTGAATTGTTTTCTTGCGAGACCTTTTTCAACTGCTAACGCAAGCGCTATAAACGCGCCAGTAATGGAAGCCGTTCGCGTACCCCCATCAGCTTGGATAACATCACAATCAATCCAAACCGTCCGTTCGCCAAGCGCCTCCAGGTCAACTACTGTTCGAAGAGCTCTGCCGATCAAGCGTTGAATTTCCATTGTCCGACCAGCTACTTTGCCTTTACTAGACTCACGAATATTTCGCTGCTCAGTCGCTCTAGGGAGCATAGCGTATTCCGCAGCGACCCAACCTTTCCCCTGACCTCTCATGAAGGGAGGGACACGATCTTCAATAGAAGCAGAACAAATCACCTTCGTATCCCCCACAGAAATTAATACCGATCCTTCTGGATGTTTAATATAGTCTTTTTCAATATGTATTGCACGCAATTCATTAACGTTACGTCCGTCAACTCTCATAATCTTCCTCCTGTTCACCATATCTCTCTCTTACTATGATCAATTATTTACGCTTCAAAACAACTCTCGAACTTATGTGCAAAATGCACAAAAGAGGCAGAGCATCTGCCTCTTCATCCTATCATATTCTATTTTAAAAACCCACTTTGTTAACATCAACAGGTCTCGATACTGGTTCTGAAAGTGTTTTTCCCGACTCATCTACAACTTCAGGATGACCATCTACAGTAATAGCAACTTTTTTAACTTCAGGCTGTTCAGTTAGGGAAAGAACCAGACTGTTTAACAGCTCCTGCTGCAACACCTGGTCTTCAGATCCAGTTAAAATAGCTTCATTAAAGTCTAGGGTTAAAAGACCCTCCTCTTCCTTCGCATTCAGTAATTTCACGTCCTTCGAAAGTTGACTAAAAAGACCTGAATGAACTGGCGGCCCCTCCATCATCCCTTTAAGAACCCCTTTCACGTCATTTGATACGCCTTCCATTCGTTTCGTCACTGGCACATAATAGGAATAATCATCACTTTGAGCCATGAAATAAACTGTAATATCTTCACTGTTTGAAACATCAACAACATTACCCATCTCATGATTAATTCCATTAGCACGGCTAAAGCTCTCACCTATAGGTGTACCATTTACTGGCATTTCCGTCTGATCGTACCCATTTATTTGAATCTTGACTTTTTTAACTCCGTCAAACTGTGTAAGCGTCCAAGTGACCGCTTCTAAAATCTGCTTTTCATTCTCTGCTGCATAGTCTTTAAATTCGTTAGAGAAATCGACTACTAACGTATCATCTACTTGATCAATTCCTTGTACTACAGTACCTGCTGGCAATACAGCTTTAAAGCCATTTGGTAGCATCTCTGTTACAGGTCCATCAACAACAAGATATTCCAATGCCTGTTTTGCTGCCCCTTCCACTGCAGGTAATTGAACACTTTGAGGCACCACCATTCCATTAGCATCCAGAAGATACAGCTGTCGAGTCGTCATGCTCGTTGTCGCTTCTGTTGGTTCCTCTCCATTCGCTTCTTCTGCACTACTTTCCTCATTCACTGCACCGCTTTCAGTATCATCAAGCTGTTTTCCTTCTTCGACATAATCGACCTTTGGAGGATCAATTTCTTTCAGAGATTTCTCAAAACCAAATCCACACCCTGATATTGTCAGTATGCATGAAAGCAACAATAGTACGAATCCAATCCCGCGTAAACGCATAGCTATCCCTCCCCGGATGGTTTGTACTACCATTTATACGAGTTATTTTTTAATTTATACCTGCCTAAATAGAATAACTTGGCTTATCGGGGATTAAAAAGGATCTTTCTTTTCTTTAGACTAGGCTATGTTAGCTTATATTGTTGATTTCTCGATTTATGGCTCATTCGAGTGAAACCTTAGTTTCACTCGCCTTTCAGCTCTGCTGAAAGGTCGCCCTGTGATGATCATTCGTCTGAGCAAATGAATTTGCTCGAAGCGAATGGTCATCACAGGGCGTAAATGAGCCAAAAATCAACACTGTTCATTAACATAGCCTTAGACTAAAAAACTCCAGTCCTTATAGGACTAGAGTTTAATTCGCTCAACATTTATGACAGGATAATCAAGCCAGTGACTCGCAATTCTTCTGAAATTGTCAATCGATCCTGTCGTAAGGAAAGTATGAGATGGTCGTTCAACCCCGGTATATAAAAGCGAGCTGTATTCTAAAATACCACTAACCTCATACGCTGTTTCATCACCGGAACAAATAATAGCCGTCTCTTTTCCCATTACCGACTGAATAACAGGTTCTAATAAAGGATAGTGGGTGCACCCTAATATTAGTGTATCAATCCCTTTATTCATTAATGGAGCAAGGGTGTTTCTAACGGTTTGATATGTTTCTTCACTATTAAGATTACCAGTTTCAACGAGCGGAACAAAGGGTGGGCATGCCAAACTCTCCACTTGAATGTCGTTGTTAATCGCTTTGAGGGAAAGCTCATAAGCACGACTTTTTATCGTCCCTGATGTGCCGATTACTCCGATATACTTATTCGTTGTTTCTTTCAATGCGCTTCTCGCACCAGGATGAATAACTCCCCTAACAGGAATGTTTAACTCCTCTTGAATCTCTTTTAAAACGACTGCGGTAGCCGTATTACAAGCAATAATTAGCATTTTTATCTGATATTGCTCAAGGAGATAATTGGTCATTTCCCATGTAAACTGTTTCACTTCGTCCGCAGACCTTGGTCCATAAGGACACCTCGCTGTATCACCTAAATAAACAATTTCTTCCTTTGGAAGTTGACGCATGATTTCCCTTGCAACAGTCAAGCCTCCTACGCCTGAATCAATAACCCCTATTGGTTTCTTCAAAACATTTCGCCTCTCTAGTTACTGGTCCAATTAGTTCTTTTTCATTTCGTCATAAAGTAAATGCAAACTTTCTTCAAGTGCTTTTACCTGATCTCCAGAAAATTTTTGTGTGATGTTTTCCAAATAGACCTGTCTTTTGTGAATGACCTTTTTTATGATTTCATTTCCCTTATCAAGTATATGAATTCGAACAACACGTCGATCGTATGGGTCCTTTACTCGTTTTACTAAATCTGTTTTTTCCATACGGTCTACTAAATCTGTCGTCGTACTACATGCAAGGTACATTTTATTTGAAAGCTCCCCAATGGTTAAATCACCATATTCAGAAAGCCATTGGAGCGCAAGAAATTGAGGAGGGGTAATGGAAAATTCACTCAAAAGTTCACGTCCGTGTTGTTTAATAATACCAGCAACCATACGAAGTGATTTTTCGATATCTACAATCGATGCTGGTTCCCTCGTTAATTCTTCAGGCATCTAGTCTCCCCCTTATATGATCTTACTTACTATTTTGATAGTAAGTCACTTGAATTGCAAGAAGAGAGCATCTCACTCTTAACCTAAATCCAAAAAAAGAAGAGCTATAGTTTCCTATAGCTCTTCCGTTGCGAAATGCTCTTGTACATATGCAATCACTTCTTCATTAGTAGCAAGCGAAAGAATATGATCGATATGAGAAGAAATTTCTTCTTTAGATAGCTTTGTCATCTGACTTCTTGCAGGCAGAATGGAAGTTGCACTCATGCTGAATTCATCGAGTCCAAGACCAAGTAGGATCGGAATCGCAATCTGGTCTCCAGCCATTTCACCACACATACCAGCCCATTTGCCTTCTTTATGCGCTGCATCGATGACCATCTTAACAAGTCTAAGTATAGCTGGGTTATAAGGTTGGTAAAGATAGGATACTTTTTGATTCATACGGTCAGCTGCCATCGTATATTGAATCAGGTCATTTGTTCCAACACTAAAGAAGTCCACTTCTTTAGCAAATACATCTGCCATAGCAGCAGTAGCTGGAATTTCAACCATCATACCGATTTCGATGTCTTCTGAAACCTGTATCCCTTCCCCTTTTAACTCCTCTTTAACAGTAAGAAGCATTTCTTTCGCCTGACGGAATTCACCGACAGTTGCAATCATAGGGAACATCACTTTCAAGTTACCGAATACACTTGCACGAAGAAGTGCCCGTAATTGGGTACGGAAAATATCTGTTTCTTCCAGGCAAAGACGAATCGCACGGAATCCAAGGAATGGATTCATTTCTTTCGGAAGATTTAAGTAAGGTAGCTCTTTATCCCCACCGATATCAAGGGTCCGGATAACAACTGGCTTACCTTCCATTTTCTCAAGAACTTCTTTATAAGCGTTGAACTGCTCCTCTTCTGAAGGGAGCTCATTACGACCCATGTAGAGGAATTCAGTGCGGTAAAGGCCAACGCCTTCTCCACCGTTCTCAAGTACGCCCTTTACATCTTCAGGCGTTCCGATATTTGCAGCGAGCTCAACATGTTTTTCATCTTTTGTTGTTGTTGGCTCATTCACAAGCTTAGCCCATTCTTGCTTTTTGGCTTCGAAGTGTTCCATTTTCTTTGTATATTGCGCGATTTCTTCTTCAGAAGGATCAACAATGACGTTCCCATCGATACCATCAATGATCACTAGTTTACCTTCAACATCTTCAGAAGTAATGGTTTTCGTTCCTACAACTGCAGGAATTTCCATGGAACGAGCCATAATTGCAGAGTGAGACGTTCTACCACCAATATCCGTTGCAAACCCTTTAACAAATTGCTTATTAAGCTGAGCAGTGTCGGAAGGAGTTAAATCTTCAGCAAGAACTATTACTTCATCCGTAATCGCTCCAGGAGAGGTAAATGTAACGCCAAGTAAGTGAGCAAGCACACGTTTTGATACATCACGGATATCAGCAGCACGTTCTTTCATGTACTCATTATCCATGTTTTCAAACATGCTGATAAACATATTTGATACGTCACTCATCGCACTTTCAGCATTTACTTTTTCGTTGTTTACTTTATCTTTAACCGCATTCAACAACTCTGGATCAGATAAAACGAGAAGATGAGCAGCGAAAATCGCTGCCTTATCTTCTCCGAGCTGTTCATTGGCGTGATTCTTAATGACTTCTAGTTCTTCTTTTGCACGGTGAACGGCCGCTTCAAAACGTTCGATTTCTGCACCAGCATCTGTAATTGTCGTTTGTTCAATTTCAAGTGCTGGATTTTCAAGTACGAATGCTTTAGCGATGGCAATTCCGGCAGAAGCGCCAATTCCAGTCAATTTGTTAGACATTACTTGCCAAGACCTTCGTTTTCCATAACTTCAGTTAGTCCTGCAATCGCATCGTCAGCATCTGATCCTTCTGCTTTGATTGTGATTTCAGAGTTTTGTTGAATACCCAGGCTCATAACTCCCATGATTGATTTAAGGTTTACAGACTTACCATTATAGTCAAGTGTTACGTCTGAGCTATATTGACCAGCTTTATTTACAAGTGCTGTTGCTGGACGAGCGTGGATACCTGATTCGCTTGTTACTGTGAAATTTTTCTCTGCCATTTTTAATTCCCTCTTTCAAAATTATATTTTTTATTTTGATATTGTAATAATATCTTTGTCTTCCCGAGAAACGTTCCCTTCTTTCGAAAGGTCAATTGTTTCACCTTCTTCAAGGTTTGTGAACACAATAGGTGTAATCGTTGATGTTGCATTCTCTTTAATAAATGCCAAATCAACTTTCATAAGCTTTTGTCCTTGCTTAATCTCGTCACCTTCGTTAACAAAGACCTCAAATCCTTCTCCTTTGAGATTGACCGTATCAATTCCAACATGAATTAGGATTTCTCGACCATTAACCGACTCGATACCAATTGCGTGTTTTGTTGGGAACACATTCATTATTTTGCCATCAACAGGGGCGACAATCAAGCCATCAGTTGGTTCAATTGCAAAACCGTCTCCCATCATCTTACCAGAGAATACCTGGTCAGGCACTTCAGTAATCGGAAGAATTTTTCCCTCAAGTGGAGCAATAAGGTGATCTTCACCTTTTGGCCCAGACTGTTTAGCAGGCTTTTCTTCTTTTTCTTGATCCTGAAGAGGTTTTGGTGTTTTCCCACTGATGATATCTCTAATCTGCCCTTTCAAACCGTCGGACTGTGTGCCGAAAATAGCCTGGATGTTGTTACCTACTTCCATTACACCTGAAGCACCAAGACGTTTCAAACGTTTCTTATCGACTTCACCTTTGTCTGCAACAGAAACACGAAGTCGAGTTATACACGCATCAAGGTTTGTGATGTTACTTTCGCCACCAAGAGCTTGAAGTACGTTATAAGCTAAAGCAGTGTTCTCTTGTCCATCATCTGCAATTTCATCTTCTTCGTCGTCTTCACGGCCTGGTGTTTTCAAATTAAATTTACGGATCGCAAAACGGAACCCAAAGTAGTAAATTAATGCAAACACTAATCCAACTGGGATAACAAGCCACCAGGCTGTTCTTCCTTGAAGGACACCGAATAATAGAAAGTCAATTACACCACCTGAGAAAGTCATACCAATTTTAACATTAAGCAATGCCATTGTCATAAAGGAAAGACCTGCAAAGATAGCATGAATCCCGAACAATACCGGTGCTACGAAGAGAAATGAAAATTCAATCGGTTCAGTAATACCTGTTAAGAATGATGTTAGTGCAGCCGAGCCCATGATACCTGCTACAACTGCTTTCTTTTCAGGACGTGCTTCGTGATAAATTGCAAGAGCCGCAGCTGGTAGACCAAACATCATGAACGGGAACTTACCAGTCATGAACGTTCCTGCAGTCAATTCTGCACCATCTTTCAACTGTTCAAAAAAGATCTTCTGATCTCCACGGATAATCTCACCAGCAGCATTCGTATATTGACCAAACTCAAACCAGAATGGAGAATAGAAGATGTGGTGAAGTCCGAATGGAATAAGAGAACGTTCAATGACACCAAATACAAAGGCAGCAAGTGCTGGATTTGCATCAAGCATGTTATGTGAGAACGCATTTAGACCAGATTGAATTGGCGGCCACACGAAAATCATAATTACACCAAGAAGCAAAGCAGAAACCGCTGTTGCGATTGGAACAAAGCGTTTCCCAGCAAAGAAACCAAGGTATTGAGGAAGTTGAATATTATAATACCGTTTATACATATAGGAGGCAAGAATACCTACGATAATTCCTCCGAAGACCCCTGTCTGAAGTGTCGGAATACCGAGTACACTCGCATATGATGCGCTTTCAGCGACTTGATCAGGAGTTACGCCTTGCAGCACACCCATCGTAATATTCATTACCAGGAACCCGACAATAGCAGCAAGTCCTGCAACGCCGTCTCCATCTGACAAACCAATTGCTACCCCAACTGCGAATAGCAATGCTAGGTTAGAAAATACAATCCCTCCAGATTCCTCCATTACAGTGGCAAGAAGCTGGAACCATTCAACTGACATGAACGGTAATTTTTCTAGTAGCGTTGGATTTTGAAAAGCATTACCAAATCCAAGTAATAATCCAGCTGCAGGCAAAATTGCTACTGGAAGCATAAGTGCTTTACCAACCCGTTGTAAAACCCCAAAAGCCTGTTTAAACATTTGTTTTCCTCCTTTTTTGTTTCCCCCAAAAATAATTTCCATATAAAAAAGGCATGAGTGGACGGTATGACAAGTCAATCAGGATATACTATACCCCAATAAATGATTGTCATTCCGGCTTCACTCATGCCTGATCGTATCAGTAACACGTTACCGCTAATTATTAAATTATTTTGGAGAAAGCCTTTGCAAGTGCATCGTTAAGTAGACTGCTTCTGCATCTGGAAACTTCGTTTGAAGATCCTTCTGCATAATTTTAATCAACTTCCATGATAAATTGTAACACAGAGGATACTCCTCTTTCAATACTTTTTCTAATCGATCGTGTGCTTCTACAGATTGATTCAGCTCACTTCGTTCAATCGCATGACGAAGATGGCGTACTAAGCGTAAATAATCAATTCCAGTCCGACTTATTTGTATGCTTAGTGCTTCTTCTATAACCCTTACAAGTTGATTAATTGTAGCTGAATACTTGTTGAGTTTCCCTACACTTCGATTCGTTATTGCACTATGAATATGGAGGGCTACAAAACCAATCTCACCATCAGGAAGTGATACATCAAGCTTATAATTCAACATCTGAATAACCTCTTCAGCAATCGTGTACTCTTTCGGATACATCGTTTGAGTTTCAATAAGAAACGGATATTTCACATCTAATCCCTGACGAAGTCTCTTAATTGCGAACGAAAGATGGTCAGTCAATGAAATGTGAATATGCTCATCCATCTCTGCATCCAGCTTTTCTTCAATTAGAGAAATAGCATCGTTCATAACACCGATAAAGGATTCAGGGACATGCGGAACTAATAGTTTGTATTGTTCCTGCTCGTTTTTATCTATTAGAATAAAATACTTATCTACCTTTGATTCATCCAATTGCTCGCCCTGTTTCTGATTGAAGCCAATGCCTTTCCCTGTTAGCACAACTTCATTATCCTGCTCAGAAATAGCAATAACAACGTTGTTATTAAGAATTTTTTTTATTTCAAATGGACCATTCATGTTCAAGTTCCCCTCATTAAACCGGTTTCATTTGTAATTATGGACTTGTTAATGATAGTAAATTACGTTCCCCTCGTCAATGAGAAAACGTTCCATACTAATATAAAACCATCCATTTCGTTCAGATTTCTAGTGTGCACTTTTATATAATTTCCTTTAGAAACCAACGATATTATTCATAAGTTTACTATCAACTCAAAGAATAATAAAGTGAAACATCCTTTGTAGCGTTTCTGTTCATCATAAAACAGGCGCATAGTCAAATTTAAAGATAGAAAAAACCGGCTGTTTTCCAGCCGGTTTTGCTATATTTCTAATTCTCCCAGACGAAGCAATTCAACAACAGCCTGAGAACGCCCCTTGACCCCCAGCTTTTGCATCGTATTCGATATGTGGTTACGAACTGTTTTTTCGCTGATAAACAGTTCTTCAGCTATTTCTCTTGTTGTTTTGTCTTGAACAAGCAATTCAAAAACTTCTCTTTCTCGTTTTGTTAATAGTGGCTTTGGTCGGTAGTGGTTCCCTTTCAACATTCCACCCTCCTCGATAGGGCAACAAAGCAACTTCAGCTGAAATTATATAGTCCATACAATATATGAATTTCAGCCTTACTTGTTACAAAAAAAACAAACGAATGATACTCAGGTTATTATCAAACTTGACATGCTTCGTGTTTCTTCATCATTTCCTGAGAAATATCATGAGGAGACTCTTTTTAAACAGACATATAACTAGAAATCAACAATGTAATCTAACATAACCTATATCAAAAAAAGATCCCCCAAGGGGGATCTTTTTTTATTGATCACTTCCGAAGAAGTTCTTAAAGGTTTGCAGAGAAGTTGCACGATTCATTGCCGCAATCGATGTTGTCAATGGAATTCCCTTAGGACAAGACTGAACGCAGTTCTGTGAATTACCGCAGTTAGCAAGCCCTCCATCACCCATTAAACCTTCGAGACGCTCCTCTTTATTCATAGAACCTGTAGGATGAGCGTTAAATAAACGAACTTGTGAAACAGCTGCTGGGCCAATGAATTCTGAGCGACTGTTCACGTTAGGACAAGCTTCAAGACAAACACCGCATGTCATACATTTCGAAAGTTCATATGCCCACTGGCGCTTATTCTCCGGCATTCTTGGTCCAGGACCTAAATCATAAGTGCCATCGATTGGAATCCAAGCTTTCACTTTCTTAAGCGCATCAAACATTCTGCTTCGATCTACTGCAAGATCTCGAACGACAGGAAATGTTGTCATCGGCGCAAGTGTAATTGGTTGCTCAAGCTGGTCAACAAGTGCTGTACAAGATTGACGCGGCTTACCGTTAATGACCATGGAACATGCGCCACACACTTCTTCGAGACAACCCATCTCCCAGATAACAGGTGTTGTTTTCTCACCTTTTGCGTTTACTGGGTTTCTTCGAATTTCCATGAGCGCAGAAATAACGTTCATATTTTGACGATAAGGAATCGTAAACGTTTCTTCATAGGAAGATGATTCTGGTCCGTCTTGTCTTTTGACCTTAAAGGTAATCGTACGTTCTTCACTCATTATTTATTCCCCGCTTTCTTCTTGGAATAATCACGTTCACGAGGTGTAATTAATGATGTATCTACTTCTTCGTAATAGAATTCTGGTTTGTTGTTAACTGCATCGTATTTGGCCATCGTTGTTTTAAGCCATTCTTCGTCATTACGTTTCGGGAAATCAGGTTTGTAATGCGCTCCACGACTCTCATTACGATTTAGTGCACCAATTGTTATTACTCGTGCAAGCTGAAGCATATTCCAAAGCTGTCGTGTAAATGATGCGCCTTGATTGCTCCATTTAGACGTATCATTAATATTGATGTTCTCGTAACGCTCCATCAGCTCTTTAATTTTGTTATCTGTTTCTTGAAGCTTTTCATTGTTTCTTACAACAGTAACGTTAGCAGTCATCCATTCTCCAAGTTCTTTATGGATTTGGTACGCATTTTCAGTACCGTTCATCTTCATAATCGCATCTTGTTTAGACTGCTCATCTTGTTGGTGCTTCTCAAATAATGTTGACGGTAGATCTTCAACCGTTGTTTCAAGACCGTTAATATAATCTACTGCATTAGGACCTGAAACCATACCACCATAGATAGATGAGAGAAGAGAATTTGCGCCAAGTCGGTTTCCGCCATGCTGTGAGTAATCACACTCACCCGCTGCAAATAATCCTGGTATATTGGTTTGTTGATTGAAATCAACCCACAGTCCACCCATTGAGTAGTGAACAGCTGGGAAGATTTTCATCGGTACTTTACGAGGGTCATCACCCATAAACTTCTCATAAATTTCAATAATACCACCAAGCTTTACGTCAAGCTCTTTAGAATCTTTATGGGATAGATCAAGATAGACCATGTTCTCACCATTGATTCCAAGCTTTTGACGAACACATACGTCGAAAATTTCACGCGTTGCAATATCACGCGGAACGAGATTTCCATACGCTGGGTATTTTTCTTCAAGGAAATACCATGGCTTTCCGTCTTTGTATGTCCAAACACGTCCACCTTCACCACGTGCTGATTCACTCATTAAGCGTAGTTTGTCATCACCTGGGATAGCTGTTGGGTGAATTTGGATGAACTCCCCATTCGAATAAATCGCTCCTTGCTGATAAAGTGCACCAGCAGCAGACCCAGTGTTAATAACAGAGTTTGTGCTCTTACCGAAGATAATACCAGGACCACCAGTTGCCATAATAACAGCATCGGCTTCAAAACTTCGAATTTCAGAAGTCGTCAGGTTTTCACCAACAACACCACGGCATGTCCCTTCATCATCCAATATGGCAGATAGGAATTCCCATCCTTCATATTTTGTAACTAACCCTGCTACTTCATGACGGCGAACCTGCTCATCAAGTGCATAAAGAAGCTGTTGCCCGGTAGTTGCACCCGCAAATGCAGTACGGTGGTGCTGTGTACCACCAAAGCGTCTAAAATCAAGAAGACCTTCTGGGGTTCTGTTAAACATAACACCCATTCGATCCATTAAGTGGATGATACCCGGTGCAGCATCACACATCGCTTTTACCGGTGGCTGATTCGCAAGGAAATCTCCTCCATAAACCGTATCATCAAAATGTTCCCACGGAGAGTCGCCTTCTCCTTTTGTATTAACTGCGCCGTTGATTCCGCCCTGTGCACACACAGAGTGAGATCGCTTAACTGGAACGATGGAAAGTAAATCCACATTCATTCCCGCTTCTGCCGCTTTGATGGTTGCCATCAATCCGGCTAGGCCGCCTCCAACTATTACTAATTTACCTTTGCTCATAAGAACGGTTCCCCCTTAAATGCTGGCTCTGTCTGAAAATTATGTATCCAGACTTGGTGGTGAAGACTGTTCGATTTCTTATACAAATGAAAATAACGCGCTAATTCCTACGACTGAAAGTGCAAGGAAAACGATCATTGTCACATAAGTCATCGCACGCTGTGATTTTGGTGTAACTGTAAAGCCCCAGCTTACGAAGAATGACCATAATCCGTTCGCAAAATGGAAGACAGTTCCTACAACACCGATAATGTAAAAGATCAGCATTCCAGGATTCGAAAGAATATCAGCCATCATTTGGAAGTTAACTTCAGCTCCCCTTGCAGCCTGTATTCTAGTCTGCCAAACGTGCCACGTTACAAAGATCAATACGATTACGCCAGATATCCGCTGTAAGTAAAACATCCAGTTACGTAAATAGCCGTAGCGAGTTACGTTATTCTTGGATTGAAATGCGATATACACACCGTAAATCGCATGGAATAAGAGCGGTAAGAAAATGACGAAAATTTCAAGAAGATACCGATAAGGAAGGCTCTCCATAAAATGTGCTGCGTCATTAAATGCCTCGGGCCCTCTTGTTGCAAAATAGTTTACCGTTAGATGTTGCGTAACATAGAGTCCGAGTGGAATTACTCCTAGAAGCGAATGCAATTTTCGGCTTACAAAGTCTCGACTTGCGGCCATGTTTTGTGTGTCCCCCTTTTAAGTTGTTAAGCTACCATCTGTCAGTGCATTTTCTAATATAGAAGTCTTTGCATGCACAGAAATCATCGCTTTCTGTCGATTAAATTGTGACATACCCATTGTACTCCCATCATTTAGGACCGTCAAGAAAACGCAAACATTTTGAGTTTTTGAAATTGGTTTGTTTGACTTGAATTTTTCACAATTAAATATCTCTTGAACGGTTCAAATTCTATCCATCGTGCTATAGAGGATTTCGCTTTGAAACGTTATAATAATAAGCAGACAAGCTGGGAGGAATTTATGTTTAAGAAGCGTACTAACAAAATCGATTACAGTCATGAAATAGAAACAACTGCTTTTGGGTATGAATTCTACAGGGAAGTTCTCCTTCCTGAACTTCTTGGGAGCGAACAGTCTGCTGTACTGTATTGGACTGGGAAAGAAATGGCTAGGCAGTTCCCTCTCTCTACAAAAGAAGAGTTGGAACAGTTTTTCCATAACGCAGGATGGGGGAACTTATCCACTCTCCAAGAAAAAAAGAACGAGATCACTTTCGGACTTCATTCGTCGCTCATTACTGAGCGAAAAAAAACCAATCGTATCAGTTGTTATCAGTTAGAAGCTGGTTTTCTGGCTGAACAATTTCAAAACATGCATCAGTGTATAACGGAAGCCTATGAAACTGACAAAAAGAATGAAATACAGTTCACTGTCAAATGGGATCCAAAAGACCGCATCGAATAGAAAGGAGACCACAGGCGTGGTCTCCTTTTGGTCATTATATCTGTTTAGCAGGTGTTCTTTCATCAAGTTGGAATTTATCGTGGAGCGATTCAATCGCATAGATCATCTTTTCTTCAGGTACGATCGTAGACACTTTGATTTCTGACGTACTCACCATCTTCATTTCGATTCCATGCTCCGCAAGAACTTCAAACATTTGTGCAGCAACACCTGGGTTTGAGATCATTCCAGATCCAACAATAGACACTTTAGCAAGGTCAGATTCATGAAAGATATGATCATAAGGTAACTTAACCTTGATACGTCGAAGAACATCAAGAGTTAATTCAAGAGATGCCGTTTCAATTGAGAAGGAGATACTTGTGGTATTCTTCTCACCAGTACTTTGAATAATAACATCAACATTAATCCCATTATCTGCCAGGGATGAAAATAGTGATGGAAGTGTCGTAAGCTTATTTGGTAATCCAGAAATAGTGATTTTCGTTACATTACTCTCAAAAGCCAGGCCTCTGACGACAAGATTTTGTTCCATTGATGCAACCTCCTCAATTAACGTTCCAGGTTCATTTGTGAAACTTGAGCGAACCTCAAGTAAGATATTATAATTCTTAGCAAACTCCACCGCCCTCGGATGCAACACACCAGCACCAAGATTAGCAAGCTCTAGCATTTCATCATAAGAAATTGTAGATAACTTTCTTGCTGCCTTTACATAACGTGGATCCGTTGTGTAGACGCCGTCCACATCCGTATAAATTTCACAGCGATCTGCTTTTAGTGCTGCAGCAATTGCAACTGCTGTCGTATCTGAGCCACCTCGACCAAGTGTGGCGATATCAGATGTATCCGTTAGCCCCTGAAAACCGGCAACGATAACGATTTTCCCTTCTGCTAAGTGTTGATTCATTCGCTTAGCATCAATATCGAGTATACGAGCATTCCCATGAAGCGTCTCCGTCTTTATACCAGCCTGCCAGCCAGTGAGTGATACAGCCTCATAGCCTTCTTCATTCAATGCCATTGATAACAATGCAGTTGTTACTTGTTCGCCCGTCGTTAGAAGCATATCTAGCTCACGAGCTGAAGGATTAGCTGTTATACCTTTTGATAAACCAACCAGTTCATCAGTTGTTTTCCCCATAGCCGAGACAACAGCAACCACCTCGTCCCCTGCATTAACAGCATCCATGAGCCTTCTGGAAACATTTTTAATTTTCTCTACATCGCCAACAGATGTTCCTCCGAATTTCAATACTCGTAGTCCCACTCTCTCCATCCTTTCTCTCATGCAACTTGTTTCTCACTCTTTTAATGTGCTGTTACTTTAGCACCTACGCCTCACTAACCAAGAGTTGAACTGGATATTAGAAAAGCTTATCGCCAAATCTTAAATTTCGATAGCCATCGTTTTGTTATACTTTAAAACACAATCATAAAGTATAAAAAAACAACAATGAGATGTATCTCACTGTTGTTTTCATAACAAATCCAAGAAAACGTCCCTGTGTGAGATAGTTCTCCATCCAATCCCCGGGTAGGCATTGGATGACAGCTCTGCATTTATTCAATACAGATCCAGCTTCAGGCGGGTAAACGCCTTTCTACTTCGGCAAATTCCCCTTTCAACTCCCGTCACCGAGTCTTACCACTCTTAGGTGAGCCTACTATTGGTTTTTGCGCCTCTACCATCACTTCAACTTACGAAGTGTGGAACTATTAAATTTCACTCATTATAACGGACTTAATAAAAACCCGCAACCTGTTACCGCAAATTAATTTGCTTGGTTTTCAAATCGTTTTATTAATTCTTCTGCTACGCTTCTTGGAAGTCCGGCATCGTGTAAATCATCTACGCTTGCTTCTTTCATTTTTTTTATAGAACCAAAATGATTTAAAAGCATCTTCCTTCTCTTTTCCCCAATACCAGGAATATCATCAAGACTTGATTTCAACATCGATT
Source organism: uncultured Bacillaceae bacterium (assembly GCA_963739655.1). GTDB lineage: Bacteria > Bacillota > Bacilli > Bacillales > Guptibacillaceae > Guptibacillus. The sequence continues at coordinate 801,219 of CAVUAW010000018.1, forward strand.
TACCTCGAAGCTGTCGGTGAAACGTAATGGCAAACCTGTGAACTTCATCCTGAATGCGCTGGAGAAGATAGAATTCCTGACTATTCCGTGGCAGATAAATAGCTTCAGGTGGGTCGCCTATAAGAAGATGAGAAGTTTTATGTTTTTCATCCTTTGTAAGGGAACAAACCGGAATGTCGAGGCCAAGTTCATTCTCCAAAACATCTTTGGCAGCCTGAATTTGAGCGATTCCTCCGTCAATAATGATCAAATCAGGAAGTGGCCCACTTTCTTTAAGCATTCGTGAATATCTTCTTCTAACTACTTCCCTCATTGATCCAACGTCATTCGGACCATCAACGGTTTTAATTTTATATTTGCGGTATTCATTCTTTCTTGCTTTTCCATCCAAGAAAACAACCATTGCAGAGACCGGATTCGTTCCCTGAATATTTGAATTATCAAATGCTTCAATTCGGAGTGGAGCATTAATTCCAAGTTGTTCCCCCAGATTTTCAACTGCATCGATCGTCCTCTTTTCATCACGCTCAATTAGTGAAAATTTCTCGTTAAGCGCAATGGTAGCATTTTTCATTGTCAGTTCCACTAGTTCTTTCTTCTTACCACGTTTTGGTTGAAAAACGGGAATTTGAAGTAACTCTTCTGCCATCTCAGCGTTAACTTGTTGGGGTAATAACAATTCCTTAGGTTTTGGATGATTTTTTTGGAGATAAAACTGACCGATATAAGTTAAAAAGTCTTCCTCCGCATCGTTGTAAAAAGGAAATAAAGATACGTCTCTTTCAATTAGTTTCCCTTGTCTAACGAAGAAAACTTGTACACACATCCAACCTTTATCATAGCTGTAACCAAAAATATCGCGATCAATTCCATCATTCGATTGGATTTTCTGAACTTCCATTACTTTATCAATATGAAACATCAGATCGCGGAATTCTTTTGCTCGTTCAAAATCCATGTTCTCAGAGGCAAGTCCCATTTTTCTTTCGATGTCTTCTTTCACTTCCTGGTGCCCGCCATTTAAGAATCGAGTGATTCCATCTATCATTTCTTTATTCTGTTCCTTCGAAATATCCTTCACACAAGGCGCTAAACACTGACCGATATGATAGTAGAGACATACACGATCAGGCATTTTCCTGCATTTACGAAGTGGATACAAGCGATCTAATAACTTTTTCGTCGCACTTGCTGCATAGGCGTTAGGGTAAGGACCAAAATACTTCCCTTTATCTTTCTTTATTTTACGCGTTGTAATTAAGCGTGGTTGTTCCTCTGACGTAATTTTAATATAGGGATAGCTTTTATCGTCCTTGAGCATCACATTATACTTAGGATCATGCTTTTTAATTAAGTTCAGTTCAAGAATTAAAGCTTCAAGATCAGTTGATGTTACGATATATTCGAAGTCACGTATTTCACTGACAAGACGCTGCGTTTTTCCATCATGTGATCCACTAAAATATGATCTCACTCTGTTTTTTAGCACTTTTGCCTTCCCGACGTAAATTATCGTTCCCTGGCGATCTTTCATTAAGTAGCACCCGGGCTGGTCAGGAAGAATAGCCAGTTTGTTTTTAAGTTGTTGTTCCATGCTGACTCACCTCACTACTCCCTTTCAAGGCGTATCTATGTTCCCCTATAATTGTAACACATTACCTGCTTCTTCTTTTAACGGACAAACTCATATAAAACTATCTCATCATATACCGGATCATAAAGCGGAGAGGAATGAAATTCGGTCATTCGCTTTACGTTATCCCAAATAGGAACGCCCTGCTTTTCAAATCCCTTTACTACCTGCTCTGTCAAAAACACACGTTTCTTTTCGTAATATTGCAGGTCAGAGAGAAATGTCGTATACGTATAGATTTGCTCATGATCAAACGTTACTTCATTGTACTCCATTACCCTTGTTTCTTCCCATGTATACACAATAAGCGGTTCGTTTATTTCTTCTAAATAATCAATAAGCTGATATACAGAAGCCGGAGCCCTCGACTCTTTCAAGACGTGATACGAAAAAGATGTCTGTACACCTATCAAAATTGCTAATGCCAGTATTATTCTTTTCGAGTGTTCAGACTGACTTGTCACTCCAGAACAGATGACTCCAAGAACCACCATACCTGGAAGGGGGAGAATATGCCTTGGTTTATCAATATTCTGCGCCAAAAGAGCCCATAGAAAATAGCTGATTATCATCGCTACATACGCCCATTTAAACCATGAGTTAGTTCTTTGTGATTTACGATCACTCATTATTCGACGTACGGTCATATACAGTAAGAGGATAATAACTGGTATTAATACAAGTATCTCCTGCCCCCCCATACCTGTCCAGATGATGTTATCAAGCGTTAGATTCGAAATCCGTTCTAAAATTGGTGCCGTCGCCGTCGCAGCCGTTCCTCCCCATTCTTCAAAATGTCCTTCTGAAAATCCAAATGCAAGCTGCAAAAATGCGGCTACGCCGCCCTCAGAGGAGGCGAGACCCGCTATCCATACTAACTGGAATAGTGAGGCTATTCCTACCTGTATGGCTAGAAAAGAACCATATGCCTTAGTGGTTTTGAATTGCTTCCTTCTCTGGATAAGTAAAATGAGTAAACCAACACCAAAGGGTAAATAGGACAGGCGAACACCTAACACCAAGCTAAACAGCAGAGATGAAAGGATCACGCTGTTTTTTGATTGCTTATTAAGGAATGCTTTTTGTAGACTCCAAATATACCACCAGAGAATAGCGACTGCCGCTGTTTCACTCATAGGTTGAACCGTCATCACATTTATAAATACCATCGATTGGATGACAGCAACTATTGCTATACTGAGCGTTCTTGAAAGTACAGACCGGCTAATCATGTAAACTGGATAGATGGACAGCAGCATCAAAATTCCATTCCATATCGCAAGTGCTTGGACAGGATTTAAAATCCATTTATTTACTAACATGCCGCCAAGAATAAAGTAGGGATAGCCAGGAAAATGCGGCTGCATGGCAAACAAATCAAATCTATCAAGAGCCAAGGTGAAGTCCACTTGATCCCAGGAACGTGGTAACTCAGCGGCATAGATGACTCTCCACCAGACGATCATTAACAGACTGCATATGGAGATGAGTATAAGGAAAGTTCGTATGATTTTATAATGCTTTAAGTTTTCTCTTAATCTCTCCATTACGAAACGTACACTCCGATCGGCTATTCTTTTAAAAAACCTGTTTGTATTAGGATGAAAAAAAGTACAAGACGATGAGTTCGCCTTGCACTTAAACAGCTTATTTTACTGCAGATTCATTCATATCGTTCGTTGCTTTGAAGACTGTCTTTTTTGGTTCTTTCTGTTCTACCTTCACGGGTTCTTTCTTCGTGTTAACTAGCAAGTAGATAACGGCAAAGTAGCCAACATATGCAATGATCTCTTCGATTGAAGGCATAGAAGAATAACCAAACAATGCCTTAAAGAAAATACCGACATCTCCAGAAAGTAAAGGTGCAACACCGTGATCTCGAACATAATGAGCATAGTCAATTGGATGTTCAGGCATGAGCCATGTTAAATCATAGACATGTGGCATCACACTGCCAATCAATTTAATATCCTGCATCATTGAGATTCCTTGTACGAGTAACCCGCCCGCAATAAGAACGATAAAGATACCTGTAATTTTAAAGAATGATTTAAGTGGTATACGCATTGTTCCTTTAAAGAAAAAGTACGATACAGCGGAAGCAATCAAGATCCCTGTAACAGCTCCCCATCCTTCAAAACCTTTACCAATATCCCCGCCAGTAATAGCGGCAAAGAAAAAGACTGTCTCCACACCTTCACGAAGTACAACAAGGAATGAATGAATAACCATGCCTATTACATTACCCGTTGTAATAAATTCGGTCATTTTACCTTCCGTTTTACCTTTAAGATTACGACTGTGAGAAGCCATCCAGAATACCATTTGCGTCAAAAGAACAGCAGAGATAAGCATAATGGAAATCTTCAAGTAAATTTCGCTTCCCATAGCAGCGAACCCTGTGAAGACAACTTGGAACAGCATGGCAACGCCAACACTTGCAACTATTGCAAGACCAGCACCCAGCCAGACATATTTATTATACTGGCACTGTCCCATTCTCTTCATATAGGTGGTTATAATTCCAATGATGAGAAGGGCTTCAAGTACTTCCCTGAACATGATCAGTAATGCCTGAATTTCCATTAAACTTTCCCCTTTCTGCAAACGAAGACTTTATGAACGGCGCCGCTTTCTTGTTGCGTAAATCACGACAGCTATAATCACACCGACTAGAATAATAATTGGCAGCCAATTTGATAACTGACCTAAGTCAGTCCAATCTGTTTTCTCATTTCCGTTGGCTCCCTCTTCTTCTGTAGCGCTCTCACCAAAGTGACCTATTTCAACTGACTTCATGTCAAAATATTGTTGTAATCCGTTAAGTATAACCTTCTTACTTTTAGTGAACTGTTCTTCGTTCGATTCCTTTTCACCAACACCAAAAAGTCCTGGGTTACCTAGAGAATCAAGAATCGTTTCGAACTCACTTTTTATCGTTTGATCAAGTTCTGCATCATTTTCCTTTACAATTGGGGATAGCTTTTTATAAGTGGCATCCGCTTTTCCAACCAATTTTCTAGTTGTATCATATTCTTCAAAGTCATCTTCAACATTTTCAAGGCGACGAGCTATATTAAGGACGAGTACTTGCTGCATATTTGTAATAACAGCTTCCTTATCCTCGTTATCTAATTCTCGTTGAACGGCTTGGACCGCATCATCACCCATATGTAACTGAATTTCATCTTTAACGGAAGCAAATATTTGATTCGCTTCATCGAAGTTTGGAGGAGACTCATTTAATTTCGCTGACATTTCAGTGTACGCTTCCGCCACTTTTTCTTCCGTCGGATCACCATAGGAGTAAGCGTGCGCTAGATTAGGAACCCCGAGCGTACAGATTATTGTCAGAATAAAGAAAGATGACAAAATGCGTTTTTTCATTGAAAATCCTCCTCATTGATAATGATAATGATTATCAGCAGTGAAGTCAATAACAGATCTGCAATTAGTGTGACTTTTCTGCCACGAATTGAGGAGTACTGTTATACTCCAGCTCATGAGCACTATAATCGATCGAAATCTTCTTAACTGGGCGAGTAATCTCTTTTAGAATAGCGGGTATGACCGACGTTAAATAGGCTTTGAATTTAATATATGATTCACCGGTAGAACGGACCTGATAGGTGATCGGTACTTCGGTTACCCTAAAACCCTTGCGAACCAGGTTCAGCGTTAATACTTGAGCATAATTGTAATCATGGATGATTTCTCCATGCTGCATTGCCTCTCTTGAAAATACCCTCATTCCTGACTGCCCATCATAGATCCACTTTTTTAAAAGAAGCGATTGGAGAAACGTAAAGCAATAATTCCCCAGTCGGCGATGGAGACGCATCCCCTCAATGGTTCCTTTGAATCGTGAACCCATAACATAATCCGCTTCACCCTTAAAAAGTGGTTCTAAGAGGTCAGGTAGTTGCCACCCAGGATATTCATTATCTGCATCAAGCATGACACCTATGTCTGCTCCAAGTTCTACCGCGTATGAAAGACCTTTTCGAACAGCAGCACCAAGACCTTGATTCTTATCGAATGAATAGATGTAGTCGGCACCTGCATTTTTTGCCACTGCGACTGTTCGATCAGTTGATCCGTCATCAATCACGAGAACACTCACTTTGACAGCGGGATGAAATTCTCGAGGAATTTGTTTGATGACTTCTCCTATCGCATTTTCTTCATTATGAGCAGGTAAAAATACAATTACATGTTGTGTCATTTGCTATCTTCTTCCTTCCTATCTTGAAACGCTCCCTCTAGAATTGCTCCCCTACTGTGTGATGGAATCGGTGCGCCAAGTAGATGCGCAACGGTAGGCGCTACCGAAGTCAAACTATGTTTATCTTCAATAATTTTCCCTTTTTCAATTGATGGACCGTTCAAAAAGAAAGGAACAAACCTTTCTCCCTCATCAAGATGACCATGTCCCCCTATACCGTCTGCCTGACCGTGATCGGCACATACTATCAGTGTGGTATTCTCCATAAATCCATTCTCTTCAAGGAAACGAACATATTCTTCTACCAATTTATCTGCTTCTTCAATTTTTTCTATGTAATCATCATATAGTACTCCTCGAGCATGTCCCGTTTGATCAGTACCGATGAGTTGGACGGTGAAAAAATCAGGGTTCTTATCTAGCATGATCTGGCGAGCACCTTCCATAATCTTCGTATCAGCCACATCGTTGTTCATAACAGCAGTTACCGTATCAACATCATCACCCATGGCATCAACAAGGTGTGCAATACCTAGTAACCTTCCTGTCTTACCAACTTTTCGCAAAGAATCAAAGATTGTCTCTACCTTGACACCCAGATTCCAGACCATATTTGATTTGATCCCATGCTCAAGTGGATAAGTACCTGTCATCATCGATGAGAAACACACTACAGTTCGTGCAGGATACACAGTTTCCATTTGACTATATTCTGTCCCATTCTTTTTTAAAGAATCGAGAAACGGGGTATTTGCTTCTTGAAAACGTTCTTTACGCATACCATCAATAACGATCATAATAACCCGTTCATTTCTACTAACAGATGAAACCGCTTTTGTATAATCTGATTTCACTTCAGGCTTCCAATCAAATAAGTTCCGATGAAGAATAAAGCTAAATAACCAGACTCCTGCATAAAAGATGAGAAGAGTCTTCCATGCAAAAGGATTACCACCACTAGAGGAGGAATCGATTACCATCGACCATATTGCTAAAATCAGCAAGAATTTAGGCATTTGCTCCTGCGCATTTCCACTAGTAGAATCACTATTTTTAAGTACTAATTTCCAGAAACGAGTGAAATTAAGCCAGCTTGTCCCAATTCTAAGGTGGTAATAGAACGTTCCCCAGAAAAATACGGTAAAAAAGAAATAAAGTCCGATTCCAAGCATTGCTGCGTTGAGTGAAAAAGTATCAAAAATCAATAAATAGCCGATTAGTGGAATCCATAAATAATTCCTTAAAAACAATGGATAGTCATAGAAGTAATAGATAACTAGAAGAGGCATAACGATTATTAATCCAATTAAGAATGCCCCCCAGAACTCTATTGATGTCCAATTTGTGATATAGAGTAGTAAAATCGTTCCTGTAACAAAAATAGGCGTAAATGGCTTTCCTTCATTTAGAAGGTTCCAGCATCTCGCTGCAATTTTCTCAAATCCTGATGCTTGTTTCATGATGTTTCACCTTTCTTTCTAATAAAAGATTTCAATTTCTTAAAGTTAAGAGGGTAAAGATAAAACGCCGTTAACCCTGCCCCAAAAGAATAGAGATATTTAAATGCATGGGTCACGATAGCGATGGAGAGCGCATCCTCCAATCCGAAACCAATTCGATTAAGTGAGAAGCTCATCACACTTTCGTAAGTCGCAAACCCTCCTGGAGCAAGTTGAAATATGCCTGATCCGACCGATAGCGCCGTCACCCACATAGCCTCCCAATATGTAAATGTGCGGGCAATACTAGCAACTCCAAATACTACAATTCCCTCAACCACCCAGCTCACACCAGAGATAAAGAATATGAGTAAAATATAAGGTGAACCTACTAGTTTCTTCATAATAAACAGCTGTTTACTCAAAAAAGAAGGAAGCTGATATTTTCTTCGAAAGATGAGAGAAATGAGCAGAATAGCTCCCAGAATAGTGAGACTTCCTACAACGAAAGTTAAATGGATTTCGATACGGATGAGTGAGGCACCCATAACCGCAAAGACACCTAACCAGAAGAGGTCGATTATCCTTAACAATACAACTGACTGAATGGCACTTCCCCATCTTCCATTTTGTTCTTGTGCAAGCACACCCATTCGAACTGCTTCACCTCCTTTAAAAGGTAACAAGTGATTAACGAACAAACTGTAAAATATCCCAGCCATATATACTCTAAAAGAGATTTTAGAATCTACAAGTAACCACCAGCACCATCCGCGCAATAAAAAAGACACCGTGTAACCTGCAACCATTGCAATTAACCAGGCTGGTTTGTTAAGCAATGCAAAGGCAAGATTAGATAATGAAGACAGATTGAACTGATTTAGTAGAAGCAATACAAATAAAATAATAAGAAGGATACCGACCAGCCACTTTATATAGTGTGAAATTGTTTTGCCCATTCGACAGTCCTTCTTAAGCCTTCCTCGAAGTCCACTTCAGGTGAATACCCAAGTTCTCTTCTGGCCTTTTTAATATCGCTCCAAGTATGTCTAACATCTCCAGGACGAAACGTCTGATCAACCACCTTTGCATCCGGAAAATAACGAAAGAGCAATTGAACCAGGTCACTAAGAGAGACGGGTTTCCCAGAACCAAGGTTATAAATTTCAGATTGATTTCTTTGTTCAAATGCCAATGTAATGCCTTTTACAATATCTCCTATGTATGTGAAATCTCTTGACTGATTGCGGTCATATACAATAATTTCTTCTCCTTTTATCAACCTATCGACAAAAAGAGGAATAGCCATATCTGGTCTGCCCCATGGCCCATATACTGTAAAGAACCGTAGAATCGTTAACTTAAAACCATATAGCGATTGATAAGCATGGCAAAACGACTCTGCTCCCGCTTTTGCAGCCGCGTAAGGAGATTTAACTTTTCCATTAGCATCCTTTTCAGACACTGGTCCTCTATCTTGACTTCCGTAAACCGATGATGACGACCCAAATAGGACATGCTTTACACCAGCTTCTCCAGCAGCTCTCATCACATTTACCACAACCTTAATATCTTGATCTATGTAGTCATGTGGATTTGATAATGAATGTTGAACGCCAGGAAGCGCAGCTAGATGAACAACTTTATCATATGAGTTGTTCTTAAAATGGGCTAATGTTTTCTCTTCATCAAATAAATCAAAAACATTGATCTTAATATCTCCAAATTTCTTCACTTCAGCAAGTTGCTCAGTCTTTCTCTTCGCGTCATAATACTCTGAAAAATGATCAATAATTGATACTTCATGGCCAGCTTTTAATAGCGACTTTGCAAGGCTACTTCCAATAAAACCAGCTCCACCTGTAATTAATATATTCATATAGCGCACCTCAATATTTCCAATCTATCTTAATATTCTTCTATCCTTTGTTTACAAGAGAAATGGCCGCATTTAGCGGCCATTTCAATCTATAAGTTATTTTACTACACTTTCTAAAGTGAACAAAATTGGTTCCATTGTTCTCATCTTCGTAATGCATGAAAATTCCGTCAACCTTCATGCTGATTATAGATCTTTAATTACAATTGTGGCCTTTTCATCATATAAGGGACCTTATTCCAAACCGAATAGCCATGATGATTATATCGAGAACGATTATCATTGTCAATATACATATGAATGATAACAGATGGATGATACAAAAAAGAACCCTGATCCAGAGTACAGATCAGGGTTCCTTTATGCCACTTTTACTGATGCTTAGAAAGTGTCTGTGCAAGTGCTTCTTTTGGTTGGAAGCCAACAACTTGGTCAACAACCTCACCATTTTTAAACACTAGAAGTGTTGGAATACTCATTACACCAAACTTACTTGCTGTTTCTTGGTTTTCATCAACGTCAAGTTTAACAACTTTCACGTCAGCCATTTCAGCATCAAGCTCTTCAAGAACTGGTGCAATCATTTTACAAGGGCCACACCATGGTGCCCAAAAATCTGCAAGGACAAGACCTTCATTTGTTTCTTGTGAGAAACTTTGATCTGTTGCGTGTACAATAGCCATACTGTATCTTCCTCCTTAAAACATTTATCACTTGAGAATACCAGGTTAAGGCCGGTTGCCTCAGTGTGCTCTGCCATCTTGATTTGTTATCAACTGGCACAAAATGAGTATATCATTAATACGAGTACTGATTCCATTTTTTTGACTCATAATCATTCTTCCCCATCTTGTTCGGAATAAAACGAGTAACCAAAAAGCGAGCTGAGTGAGCTCGCTTTTTGGTTAATTTGTTTGAAGAACTTTCTTGAATTCTTGAGTTAGCAACGGCACTACTTCAAAAAGATCACCAACAATGCCGTAATCTGCAACGTTAAAGATATTAGCTTCAGGATCTTTATTGATTGCTACAATGACTTTTGAGTTAGACATACCAGCTAAATGCTGAATAGCACCAGATATTCCACATGCAATGTATAGATCTGGCGTTACAACTTTCCCTGTTTGCCCAATCTGAAGGGAGTAATCGCAGTAGTCAGCATCACAAGCCCCACGTGAAGCACCTACTGCAGCCCCAAGAAGGTCTGCTAGTTCTTGAAGAGGTTCGAAACCATCTTCACTCTTCACGCCTCGACCACCCGCAACAATCACTTTTGCTTCTGAAAGGTCAACACCAGAAGTAGATTTACGCACAACTTCTTTTACAATTGTACGTAGATCTTTAATTTCTACACTTTCTTCAAATACTTCACCTGAACGAGACTCATCGATTTCAAGGGCGGCGATGTTATTCGGACGAATCGTTGCTATAATGACGCCCTCTTTAACTTTTTTCTTTTCAAAAGCTTTACCAGAGTAAATAGGACGCGTAAAGACGACTTCTTCACCTTCAAGCTCAATCCCAGTAGCATCTGAAACAAGACCAGCATCAAGCTTGCTTGCTAGACGTGGTGCAAGGTCTTTACCCATTGATGTATGTGGCATCAAAATAGCATCAGGATCAACGGAATCTACAACTTGTAAAAAGGCCTGTCCATATCCATCGCTTGTATAGTTTTTAAGCTGTTCATTTTCTACTTTAATCACACGGTCAGCTCCATAGTGGAAAAGCTGATCTGTTAACGAACTAACATTATCTCCTGCAATTGCAGCAATTACTTCACCGCCAGCAGCTATTTCTTTCCCTGCACCGATCGCTTCAAACGATACGTTACGTAATTCACTATCACGAGCTTCTGCAAACACGAGTACTTTTTTAGCCATAATTAATCCCCTCCTATATAACTTTCGCTTCCTGGCGAAGCAGCTTCACTAATTCTTCAACTTGATCTCCAATTTCACCCTCAAGAACTTTACCAGCTTCTTTCTTAGGTGGTAAGTAGCGCTCAATTGTTTCTGTTTTTGCTTCGATTTCATCTTCATCTACATCGAGATCATCATAATCAATTTCTTCTAATGGTTTTTTCTTCGCCTTCATGATTCCTGGGAGCGATGGATAGCGGGGTTCATTTAGACCCTGTTGAGCAGTAACGAGTAATGGCAATTGAGCTTCCACAATCTCCATGTCGCCCTCAACGTCCCGTTCTATCGTAGCAGTGGTACCATCGACTTCAAGCTTTGTAATTGTAGTGACGTAAGCGATTCCAAGTTTTTCAGCAAGGCGTGGCCCAACCTGCCCAGTACTGTTATCATTGGATACATTTCCTCCAAGGATGATATCATATTCCTTCTCTTCAAAGTATGCTGCAAGAAGAGCCGTGGTGGTATATTGATCGGAATCGTCAAGATCTTCATTATTAATTAAAACAGCTTTGTCAGCTCCCATTGCAAGAGCAGTTCTAAGTTCTTTCTCAACGTCTTCATCACCAATACTCACTACCGTTACTTCACCACCATGGTCATCACGAAGTTGAATGGCTTCTTCGATCGCATATTCATCATAAGGGTTGATAATAAATTCAACGCCTTCTTCACTAATTTTCCCATTTTCGATAACGATTTTTTCCTCAGTATCAAAAGTTCTTTTCATGATTACATAAATGTTCATATCTTTATCCCTCCCTGAATTAGTTCACTTTATTTATCTTGGAAATTCGGCTTACGCTTCTCGATGAATGCACGAATACCTTCCTGACCATCTTCAGAAGCAAATGCTTTCCCAAAATACTCTCTTTCTTTCAAAACACCTTCATCAAATCGTTCTGACTTAGAATAGGTGAGTAGCTTAAGAGCATAATTCACAGCTACAGCACTCTTCAATGCAATCTTCTCAGCAAGTTCTTTCGCTTTTGGAAGAAGTTCTTCCTCACTATAAGCATGATTAGCTAATCCTGTAGCAACTGCTTCACTTCCTGTAATAGGCTCGCTTGTTAAAAGCATTTCAGTTGCTTTTGCTTTTCCAACAAGAGCTGGTAGCCGTTGCGTACCTGCAAACCCAGGCACAAGACCGAGTTGAAGCTCAGGAAGCCCAAGTTTGGCGTTTTCGGTCACAAGACGAATATGGCAGGCCATTGCAAGCTCGAGACCTCCACCAAGCGCAGCCCCATGAATAGCCGCAACAATCGGCTTTGGGAACGCTTCCATTTTGTCAAATAATTGTTGACCATAGCTACCAAGATCTGCAAATCCTTCTTCACTACTTACTGTTGTAAATTCTTTAATGTCAGCTCCAGCGGAGAAGAATTTACCCTCTCCTGAAATGAGAATAACTTTCGTCGCCTTATCATTCTCTAATTGACTGAGAACCTCTGACAACTCTCGCAATACATCAGATGCAACCGCATTAGCAGGCGGGCGATTCAACGTTACATGCGCAACTTTGTTTTCGCTCGATAGTTTAATGAATTCCACTTCTCCACTCCTCTCACTTCTTCATTGTCCCGGTCAAAGCCGGGACATCTATTTATTTGCTCAAGCCGTTGATCAACAAATTGTGAAGCGGCTTTGCAAGTGGTTCTAGTTCGAACTTATGATCTTTCATCACCCAGTTTGTGACTGTTTCATCTAACGTGCCAAAAATCATTTGCCTGGCAAGTCGGATGTCTAACTCCTCTATAAAGAGACCTGATTTAATCCCTTCATATAGAATGTGATCGACTAGAGTGAGGTATTTCTTTAATACTTCTCCAATTTGCGCCCGTAGCGCCTTGTTGGTTTGCCTTAATTCCAATTGAGTTACTATTGCTAGTTCATAATCAGAACCAAGATGTTTAAAATGCATATCAATCAGTGTAAATAACTTGTCCATAGCGTTATCTTTTAGGGCGATTTGCTCTTCTGTTTTGTCGATGAAACTTCCCATTTTTTTCTGGAATAGCGAAATTAAAAGATCTTCTTTATTTTTGAAATAAAGATAGATCGTACCATCAGCGACACCGGCTTCGCGAGCAATCTTCGATACCTGAGCTTGATGATAACCATTCTCGGCAATAACAACAACAGCGGCATCAATAATCTTATCGTATTTCGGACCCCTCTTTTTCCCCTTTTCAACCATATGAAGTTCTCCTTTATTCTTTTTCCGGCACTCACTCAAAATGAATGAGCATTCATTCATAATCTTATTGTAGCGATACAAAGGTATTACTGTCAACATAAGATTTCTGAACGAGCGCTCGGTAGGAACCAGGAGCTTTTTCGCAAATTAATCATACCATAATAAGCAGAAATGTGCGAATCTTTCCAGAATATTAACAGGAAATTTTTTCTGATATTTAAAGTATTACCCCTATAAATGATTGGGTAGATAAAAAGAAACCAATCGCTACAGCGATTGGTTTCTTTTTATCTTTTCTTCATCTACAAGTACACGACGAAGAATTTTGCCAACAGTGGTTTTCGGAAGCTCATCTCTGAATTCGTATAACCTCGGCACTTTATAAGCAGCGAGGAAACGCCTACAGTGCTGATTTAACTCTTCTTCCGTCGTGGACATGCTATTTTTCAGTACTACAAATGCTTTCACTGTTTCTCCTCGATATGCATCTGGAATGCCTATTACCACGGCTTCTTGAATGGCTTGATGTTCATAAAGAACTTCCTCTACTTCTCTTGGATATATATTGTATCCACCTGCAATAATCATATCTTTCTTACGATCCACCACATAGAAGTAACCCTTTTCATCTCGATAAGCCATATCACCTGTATATAGCCAACCATCTTTCAAGACGGCAGCTGTTTCATCAGGTCTATTCCAATAACCTTTCATTACTTGTGGACCTTTTACGACAAGCTCTCCAATCTCTTTAATTGGTGCTTCTTCATCCGTAGGAGTCACAATTTTCGCATCTGTATCTGGCCATGGAAGACCAATGCTTCCAGTTACAGTTCCATCTGAAAGAGGATTTGAATGTGTAACAGGTGAAGACTCTGTTAATCCATATCCTTCAACAAGACGACCGCTAATCTTCTCTTGAAACTTTTGCTGTATTTCAATGGGAAGTGGCGCTGACCCACTTATACAGGCTTTAATGGATGATAAATCATAACGGTCAATTTCAGGATCGTTTAATAAAGAAATATAAATCGTAGGTGCTCCTGGGAAAAGAGTGGGTTTTTGTTTTTGAATCGTTTTTAATGTATCTTTAGGTTCGAACTTTGGTAAGATAATCATTTTTGCAGCATACATGATGGAAAGATTCATGACACACGTCATACCATAAACATGGAAAAACGGAAGAATTCCAAGTACGCGCTCTTCACCATACTTTGCATCACGAATCCAACTTTTACATTGCATGGTATTCACGACGAGGTTGTAATGAGTCAACATGACTCCTTTAGCAAGTCCTGTCGTCCCTCCTGTATATTGTAAAAGTGCAAGGTCTTCTTTCGGATTCATATCGATTCCTAAATCTTCTTCACTTCCATTTAATACCCAGTCTTGAAACGTATGAATTTCATCGGTAGATGGTAATTCTACAAGTAAACCTTGCTTCTTCTGTTTCTGAACTATTGGATAGAGAAGGTTTTTAGGGAATGGTAAATAATCCTGAATTTTCGTCACCACAATATGATGAAGAGCTGTTTTCCCCTTTACTTTCAGTACTTTTGGTAAAACGAGATCAAGACAGATCATCATAGTCGTTTCAGAATCCGTCAGCTGATGTTCGAGTTCCCTCTCCATATATAGGGGGTTTGTTTGAACCACAATTCCTCCAGCCATAAGAACAGCATAATAACTAATAACAGCCTGAGGGCAATTGGGTAGCATAATAGACACACGTCCACCCTTAACTAGACCATGCTCCCGTAATGAATTGGCAAGCCGCCTTGCTCGATTCAAAAGCTCTTGGAATGTGAGCTCTTTCCCCAAGAAATGAACAGCTTTCTTGTTAGGATGCCTCGAAGCAGCATCAATCAGGTAGGCATGAAGTGGCTTATTCTCATATTCTATCGAGGTAGGTACACCTTCTTGATAATAGTTAAACCACTCTTTTTCTAGGATATTCGTCATTATTCATCAACCTCCCTTTTCACGACTACTTCCAAACCAAACTTCTCTCTATAAGATAATTATAATGAAACCGATACAATTATCCTATCTTTTTTTGATTTTTTTGAATACATTGGCATTTTTCGTCATAACTTGTCTCATTAGAGAGGGAAAGAGGAGCATTTAGAATGAGAAAAATTTGAATAAGATCTCTATGTTTCAGTTAAGGGAGTATTATTATTGAAATTCTTATACAATTATTAGTCGAAACAAAAAGAGAACAGGCTATCCGCCTGTTCTTTCATCATACAAAATATATTAAATAGACAATACCAGCAATAAAAAAAACTCCAGATACGACCATCAGAACTTTCCATAACGTTTCCATACTTTGCTCCCCTTATGAAATACCTGCACCGATTACAAAAGACAAACCAATCGATATGACCATTGAAATAAAACCTACCGCGCGATTGTCTGCAGTAATTTCTTTATCAATCCTGAATTTAGGCGTTAAAAATTCGAAGGTAAAGTAACCGATTAATAATAGAACAAACCCAAACACACCCCACCCCATCATCGTTACAAGAGAATCATTGTGCTCTATAGAAAAACGAAAGATATTAGCTATCCCAAAAATCTTCCCCCCTGTAGCCATTGCTACAGCAAGATTCCCTTTCTGGATTTCCTCCCAGTTACGATAGGATGTGACAAATTCAAACACTGCCAAAAATACGATCATACAGACAATCACAACACTATAGTTTGCTGCAGTTTGAAATGCTACACTCTCCCATAATTGATCCATTATGATAATTCCTTTCTCTACTTCAGTTCCACAACGGTTACACCGCCGCCGCCTTCATTCATACCACCCATACGAAGATTCTTTACACGAGAGTGGCGCTTCAACCATTCGTGTACGCCTTTTCTAAGCGCACCGGTTCCTTTACCATGAATGATGGATACCTGACTATAGCCCGCGAGAAGCGCATCATCAATGTAACGCTCTACTTGCATTTGAGCATCTTCATATCTTTTTCCTCTTAAATCAAGTTCTGTCTTCACATTGCTGTCGTTTCCTCTAACCGATACAAGAGGTTTACGTTCTACAACTGGTTTAGACTTAATCGATTCAAGATCATTTGCTTTTACATTCATTTTCATAATGCCGAGTTGAACCTGATACTCGTTCTTGCCAACTTGGTCGACAATATGCCCCTTCTGGTTAAAACTAATCACTTTCACTTCATCACCAGGTTGATAGGACTTCGTTTGTGTTTTTGTTTTCTTTTGCACTGTCTTAGTAGATCGTAGTTCAGGCTTCGCGTCCTCTAATTGTTTTTGAGCATCAATAAGCTGATGTTCTTTCACATCGCCCCTTTGATACGTACGGAGATCATGGATAATTTTCTTTGCCTGCTCCTGAGCTTTTTCAACTTCTTCGGCAGCCTTCTTTTCAGCTTCTTCAAACAGCCGCTCACGCTGTTTTTCAAATTTATCTAGCTGCGTCTCCAGATCCTTTTTCAAAGCTTCGGCTTCTTTCCTAAGATCAAAGGCACCTTGACGATCCACTTCCGCTTGTTTTTGACTATCTTCAAGAGAAGAAATCATCCGATCTACTTTATTACTTTCACTTGAAATCTGGGAACGCGCATCTTCAATAATTTCATCCATTAAACCTAGACGTCTCGAAATCTCAAATGCATTGCTTCGCCCTGGTACTCCTATTAACAGACGATAGGTGGGACGAAGAGTCTCAACATCAAATTCTACACTAGCATTCATAACGCCTTCTCGATTATAAGCATAAGCTTTCAGCTCACTATAATGGGTTGTCGCAATGACTCTTGCTCCACGCTTGTAAACAAAATCAAGGATGGAAATAGCTAGTGCTGCCCCTTCCTGTGGATCCGTTCCAGCGCCAAGCTCATCGAACAGAACGAGACTGTTATGATCAATGTTCTGTAAAATGTGGACAATATTTGTCATATGTGAGGAAAACGTACTTAGGCTCTGTTCAATAGACTGTTCGTCTCCAATATCAGCGAATATTTCCTGAAATACGGACATAGTAGAACCTTCATCAGCTGGAATATGCAATCCTGATTGAGCCATAAGAGTCAGAAGCCCTGCTGTTTTTAAGGTAACTGTCTTCCCTCCAGTATTCGGACCAGTAATGACAAGTGAGGAATAGTCCTGTCCAAGAAAGAGTGTGGATGGCACGACTTCATCTTGTGGAAGAAGAGGATGCCTCCCTTGTTTGATTTCTAATTCTCCTTCATCATTCATTGAAGGGTGAGTTGCTTTCAATTCATTTGCATAAAGCGCACGCGCAAAAATAAAATCAATATCAGCTAGAATATCAACGTTATGACGCAACGTTTCAGATGACTCTGCAACTTGACCAGTCAATTCTGTTAAAATACGTTCGATTTCAAGCTTTTCTTTTACTTTTACTTCTTTTAATTGATTGTTAATCGATACCACTGATTGAGGTTCGATAAATAGCGTGGCACCAGAGGAGGATTGGTCATGAACCATTCCTCCAAACGAGCCTCTATATTCCTGTTTAACTGGAATAACGTATCGCTCATTTCGAATCGTAATCAAGGCATCTGAGAGCATTTTTCTCGTGCTAGAAGATCGTATTAAGCTTTCTAGCTTTTCACGAACGCGTGACTCAAAGCTTCTTAACTGCGTTCTGAGACGACGGAGAGTATCACTAGCTGAGTCGAGCACATCTCCATCCTGATCTATACATGCATTGATTTCCTGTTCGAGTTCGGTCTCATTCATAATCTGGCTAACAAGATCTCCAAGTAGTGGAAGTTCGATTCCATCTTCAATCATATTTTCCAAGAAGGTTTTAAATCGCCGTCCGCCATAGATTGTGCTTGAAATATCTAGTAATTCAGATGGATTGAGCATACCGCCAATTTCCGCTCTTTTTACACTTTGGCGAATATCCCGAATGCCTCCAAGTGGTGCTTGACCACGAAGTCGAATCACTTTTCTTCCTTCTTCTGTTCCGTTCAGTTGATGTTTCACATCTTCAAGTGAAGATAGTGGAATTAGCTGTTCCACTTTTTGTTTACCTAATGAAGATGACGCATGCTTTCCTAATCGTTCTTTAACTTTGTCATATTCGAGTAGCCGCAACACTCTTTTTTGCAATGGTCGTTCCTCCTAGAAGACGAAATTTAGCGATGACGGTTAAAAAATGCTTCAAGATCTTTTACCGTATACGTGTTTAGTACGCTATCTTTTTGTAACCAGCCTCTGCGACCAGCCGCAACTCCAATTTCCATATGTTCAAGCATGTCCATATGATGGGCATCCGTATTTATCATTATTTTAACATTCTCATCCTGTGCTTTGCGAAGCCATTCAGCTGCAAGGTCTAATCGGTTTGGATTTGCATTTAATTCCAGCGCAGTGTTGGTCTCTTTCGCAAGCTGAATCAGCTTATTATGATCAAGAGCATATCCTTTTCTTCTACCGAGAAGTCTACCGGATGGATGGGCAATCAAGTCGACATGATGACTGCGAAGCGCTGTTTCAAGACGTTTCATGATCGTATCTTCATCCTGTGAGAAGGATGAATGAATTGAAGCAATGACAAAATCCATTTCACCCAGTAGTTCATCATCATAATCTAGTGAACCATCAGGGAGAATGTCCATTTCCACGCCTGCAAAAATCCGAAAATCAGACCACTTTTTATTTAATCTATTAATTTCAACTCTTTGCTCCCGAAGCCTTTCTGCAGTCAGCCCATTTGCTACCTTCAAATATTGTGAATGGTCCGTAATCGCAATATACGAATATCCTTTTGCTCTTGTACGTTCAGCCATTTCCTCTATCGTATATGCCCCATCACTCCAGGTAGAGTGCATGTGCAAGTCGCCTTTTATATCTTCTAATTCGACTAATTTAATATCATTGTTCTCAGCTTCCTCAATCTCTCCATTATCTTCACGGATTTCAGGGGGGATAAAGGATAGTCCGAAATGATGATAGAATTCTTCTTCACTTTTAAAGGTAATCACTTCTCCAGTTTCTAAAGACTCTACACCATATTCGCTAATTTTCTCGCCATTTTTCTTGGCTATCTGTCTCATTTTCACATTATGCGCTTGTGAACCAGTAAAATGATGGAGCGTTGTCGCGAATTCCTCTGGTTTTACTATGCGAAAATCAACGGATACACCATATTCATCATCTAATTCAAGAGTAATCTTTGTATCACCTTTAACAACAATCTTAGAAATGCCTTGAAGCTCTAATAGTTCCTCTGAAACATCCGCAGCAGATGTAGTGGCAATAATGAAATCAAGATCTTTAATTGTTTCACGAACTCTTCTTAGACTTCCCGCTCTTGCAAATTGATCAATACTTCCAATGTCCTTCAATTGATTCTCTATTTTTTCAGCAAGTGGCAGCATGTAAGCAATCGATAGGCGATCTGGTCTTTTTCCAACCTCTTCGAGTGCTGCGAGAATCTTCTCTTCACTCTTTTTACCAAAACCAGGAAGCTCTTGGATTTGATTTGCTTCACACGCTTTTTTCAGAGTAGTCATGTCTACCACTTCTAACTCTTGATAGAGCTTTGCAAGCTTCTTCCCTCCAAGGCCAGGCAATTTCAACAAAGGGACAAGGCCAGAAGGAACTTCTTTCTTTAAAGATTCAAGCGTTTCAGATTCTCCGTTTTCAAGAATTTCATTGATCACAGCAGCTGTTCCCTTACCGATTCCTGTTAATTCAGCCGGGTCTTTAATTTGATCCATGCTTCGATCATCTGTTTCCAGAGCTCTTGCAGCCTTTCGAAAGGCCGATATTTTAAATGGGTTCTCACCTTTTAACTCCATATAAACCGCTATTTCTTCAAGGAAATGAATAACGTTTTTTTTGTTCATTACATTCTCACCCTTCGTCAAGAAATCATTACCTCTATCGTATCCATAATTGCTACTAAATCCAATCATTTACTCTCAATAATAAAAAACGCGTAATAGTCTTTAAAATCCAGGAGCTTAAGGTATACACAATGTCTGCTTATACAAACAAATAACCCTTCTTATCGAAGGGTTATGCGACATGCGTACTCCAGAGATCTTTTATTTGTTCAGTTAGCACAGGTGTGTGCTTCACAATACTCTCTGCAAGAAACGAATTCGATATGGCGGTCTGTACGGTTTCATTGGGAACGAGTGCAGCGATAAATAGAAATAGAAAAACAACAATGTACACTTCTACAAACCCAAGTACCCCTCCCAACCAGCCATTCACCGTTCTCAAGATCGGTAAATCGGCAAGGAAATCGAGCATTGAACCGATAATTTGCATGATAATTTTTGTACCGAAGAATAGTAGGGCAAACGCAATTCCACTATAATAGGTCGCTTCCAGATTAATCGCGTCAAATATCATAGAAGTTGAAGCAGCCTCATTTCCAAAGGACGGATAAGGTATCCATAGTTTTAGATGAGGAGCAAGGTCTTTGAAATACATATATGCTACTATAAATGAAACAATAAATCCGGTTAAGTGAACAACCTGCAGAATGAGTCCTCTTCGAAGTCCTACAAGAAATCCTCCAACCAGTATGATGAAAAGAATTAGATCAACCATCTTACGCTATTCCTCTTCTCTCAGTTTTTTCTTTACTTCTTCAAGTTCTTTTTTGATCATGACATATTCATTCACAATATTAACAGCAGTTAATACCGCAAGGCGTTTTGTATCTAAATAGGGGTTCAATCCTTTAATCTCATTCATCTTCTCATCGACTAAATTCGAGACTTCACGAATATGCTGATGACTTTTATCTCCGACTATTGTATATTGTTCTCCATAAATCTCAACGGTTGTTCGCATTTTTCCATGACTATCTGTCACCAAATAAGCCTCCCATCATGAGAAAGAATCCTAACTTATATCATAGCACGAATATATGTCATTTGAAATACAGCGCTCCTGAACCATTCTTCTTAAGCAGTACAGTCTGATATAATAGGATGTAAGCATAGTTCACAAAAGGAGTTTTGTTATGTCACAGGTTGTTCTAACTGTATCATCATCCATTATGAATGAAATTAAAAAGAAATACAACAGCTACTTAAGTGATAAGAAACCACCCGGTAGTGTATTTGTAGCAAAGACATCCAACTGTACTATTACAGGATATAAATCTGGAAAAGTAATGTTCCAAGGATCTGGGGCAGAAAGTGAAGCGGGACAGTGGCAATCAAGCAGCACACCTACTTCTAAAAAAAGCCCTTCTAGAAAAAAGGTTGGCGATCATACTTATGCACCTCCAGTAAACATCTCAACCATGTCAGCCATTGGCAGTGATGAAGTAGGTACAGGTGATTTTTTTGGACCAATTACCGTCGCAGCTGCTTACGTAGACCAAAAACAAATTCCACTCTTGAAAGAGCTAGGAGTTAGAGATTCCAAAGGTATGAAGGATCCAGAAATTATTGAGATTGCCAGGAACTTAATCAAGACCATCCCCTATAGTCTGCTAATTTTACCAAACGAAAAGTACAACGCTATGCAGAAAAAAGGAATGAATCAAGGAAAAATGAAGGCCTTGCTACATAACAAGGCCATTCAAAATGTTCAAAATAAAATAGATTTCTATGACGCAATTCTCATCGATCAGTTTGCTAAACCAGAAATCTACTTTAATTACTTAAAGGATCAATCCACTGTTGTAAGAGAAAAGGTTTACTTTGCAACAAAGGCTGAGGAAATCCACCTCGCAGTTGCTGCAGCTTCTATTATTGCAAGGTATTCTTTCGTGATGGAAATCGAACGTCTCGGTAAAGAAAATAACGTCAAGCTACCTAAGGGAGCTGGAGCCGGAGTGGACGTTGCTGCTGCGAAACTTATTCAAAAACACGGAGACGCAGTCCTTGAAAACTTAGCCAAGCTTCATTTCGCAAACAGCTTAAAAGCAAAAAAATTAGCTGAACAATCAAAGCGTTCATAAGAATTACGAAAGAAAAGCCGGCTCTCTATGAGCCGGCTTTTCTTTCGTTCCTAATTGTTATAAATATAACTGCGGTGCCTCATATTGGTCTTCTGCTTGTAACATAACGGAAGTAAAGTAATGAAAGAATGTATCACGTTCAACATCATTAACAACAGTTACCTCTCTCCCCGTTTCATCAAGGACTGTTCGTCCCTGGCTAACTCCATTTTTTTCAACCCGACATTTTACTTTCGTTGATTGAATGAAAGATCGAGGAATAACTGAAACTGTTGTCAGTACGTCCCACAAATAATAAGTCGAATTCGTTTCTACGTGAACAAGTGGTGGGCACATCGCATAGCATTGTCCAATAAAGTCTACTCCGATTTCCTTTCGATTCGATGCCCACATCTTGCGAATATCGTTTGTTAATGGCACTTGATTCGTACTTTCAAGTGCAACCATCTCAATGTGGATATCAGTACCAAACACCAGTGCTACTGCTTCAGGATCCCAGAATGCATTCCATTCTGCCGTACCATCATGCTCAGGTTCCTCTACATTTCCCACATCAAGAAAAGTACCACCCATCCATACTAATTTCTCAATTTTCTTTTCAATTTCTGGTGATGTTTCAAGCGCTCTAGCAAGATCCGTTAAAGGCCCAGTAAAAAGAAGAGTAATCGGGACCGTACTATTCTCAAGTACTGAAATTAAATGCAAATGGGCTGGTAATTCGGCCATAGGAGTGATAATTTTGTCAGCTTCATTCAAAATTGGAAGAGCATCCACATAGAATGCGTGCATGCGCCACTCTTTGGGGAATGGGTTGATCCCACGTGAATTTGAAGCTGCTACGTCCAAGTTAACTCCCTTACCAAATCGGTCAATGATCTTTCGACTTGCTGAAACAGCTGGTTCCAGATAACAATCCGCCGGAATCACTGATACACCCGCCAGTTCGACTTCTTCCATATTTAGTAACAGAAATAGTGATGCTAAGTCATCAACTCCACCATCGTGATTGAAATAAACGGTTGTTTTATTCATTTGACATCCTCCTCGTATTGAAAAAAGCTCTTTGATATTAGTCCGCTTCTAATTCTACAAGTGAATGTTCAAACTCTACGAAAAGGAATGATGTAAAGAAGGATAGAATAATATTTGTTCATATTCTATATCATTCACTCATAGTCCCGTTATTTCAGGTAACAGGGTAGAAACGTTCAGGCCAATTCCTGACTTATATGAGTTTCGATTACTTCGTATTCTACAAGAGGTCAGAGTTTGAATCAATATGCATAATAATGTCGATCGCTTACATTTTCGATGTGAATATTTTAAAGATTCCTACTTTCTTAATAGGTCTTGCTACCCACTAATTCTTCTGCTAGATTGATGAATACAACTTCACATTTATCTCTATATAATTTTGGAAATAGGGTCCAAAGAGTTTCTACCCGGCAACCGAGAATTGCTGGACTATAGGGAAGATATGCATCGTAAATAAACACGAATGTTTTATTTATTATTTTTCATGCAGCTATACTTCCTTAAAACCCGGACTTCAAAACAAAGTCCGGTTTTTTTAATTTTATAGAACTTATACATGTGAAGCTACAACATAACAGGGGGAGTCAGTCATCATGAATATTCTTACAGGTCTTTTGTCGATATTAGGTGTTCTTGCGATTGCATGGTTACTTAGCAACAAAAAGAAGTCAGTTAGATGGAGAACGATTGGGATCGGCCTTATAATCGAAGGCGTTTTTGTTCTATTTGTACTCAAAGTGAATGCAGGGAAATTGTTGCTTGAAAAAGCTTCAGCAGCTGTGCAAAATGTCATAAATTATAGTAACGAGGGGATACAATTTGTATTTGGGGGGCTTTATGAGCAAACAGATTTAACTTTTGTTTTTGCGATTAATGTGCTGGCTGTTATTATTTTCATATCTGCTCTTGTTTCTGCCCTTTATTATTTACGAGTGATTCCGCTCGTTGTTCAGGTCATCGGCGTTACAATCGGTAAATTGATGGGCACAACAAAAGTGGAAACGTTCAACGCAGTGGGCAACTCATTTCTCGGTCTTGCGGAAGCGCCACTACTCGTTAAACCTTACTTAAAGTTACTTACAAGGTCTGAAATATTCGCGATTATGGTAGGTGGTACCGCGTCAGCCAGTGGTGCGATTCTTGTTGGTTACTCTCTTATGGGAATCGAACTCAAATATCTTTTGATTTCAGTATTCAGCGTTCCTTTCGTTTCTCTTGTGATTTCAAAAGTAATGGAACCTGAGACAGAAACTTCTAAAACGAATGACAATGTACGAATGAAAAAATCGGAACATGCTAATATTTTCGAAGCAATCGCCGACGGAACTGTCAGTGGTGTTACACTTGCTTTAAATATTGGCGGACTTCTAATCGCATTTATTAGTATTCTTGCCGCTGTAAACGGATTGCTAGGCTTAGTAGGAACTGATCTTAGTTCCATTCTTGGCTATATCTTCTACCCGTTTGCATTATTAGTAGGTATTCCAAACGATGAAGCCTTCCGAGCTGCTTCAATCATCGGAACAAAAATGTCGATTAATGAATTTGTTGCTTACCAAAACCTAACAGCAATTACAGCTCAATTATCAGATAAAACAGTTGCTATTCTATCTGTCGCTCTCTGTAACTTTGCCAACTTCTCGTCAATTGGTCAATTAATTATTGGCCTTGGATCATTGGAACCTTCCAAACGATCACAGGTATCTAAATTAGGATTTAAAGCGATTATTGGTGGCACCCTCGCATCCTTCATCACAGCTATTTTTGTAGGGATGTTCATGTAGCCTTAACGAAGATGTCTATAGCTTATCATGTTGATTTCTCGATTTTTGGCTCATTCGAATGAAAGGTCGCCCTGTGATGGCCAATCGCCTGAGCAGGGCATAAATGAGCAAAAATCAACAACATTCATTACCATAGCCTATATAAAAACACTCCCATATGTTGACCATATGGGAGTGTTTTTGAGTTATTAACTTCGAAGTGTAGCACCAAACTCTTCTTCTACTGCTGTAAGCACACGATCATGTGCCTTTTTCACTTCTTCTTCAGTAAGTGTCTCTTCGGGATTGTAGTAACGTAGTGAGAAGGCAAGTGATTTCTTACCTTCTTCTAAATGCTCCCCTTGATACACATCAAACAGATTGATTTCAACAAGCTTCTTTCCACCAGCTTCTTCAATGACGCGTTTGACTTCTCCTGCTTCAAGAGACTCATTCACAACGAGTGCTACATCACGCGTAACAGAAGGGAAACGAGGAAGCTTCTTGTATTGGAGATGTTCAACATTGGCTGTTAACAGCTTCTCAAGATTGATTTCAAATACATAGGTTTCGTTTAAATCCAATGCTTTCTCGACTTCAGGATGTAATTGACCGATATAGCCAATTAATTCTTGATCAAGATGCACCGCAGCTGTTCGACCTGGATGAAGCTTTGGTTGCTCTGCGCGAGTAAATGTCAGACGTTCTTCTACCCCTAACTCTACAGCAAGTTCTTCAAGAATCCCTTTTACAACGAAGAAATCAGTTACTTTCTTTTCTTTTTGCCAGAGATGCTCCTGCCATAGTCCGGATACAACACCAGCAAGATGTTCCTGCTCCTGTGGAAGGTCCGACTCATTCGGTAAGAAAACAGAAGCCGTTTCATAGAAAGCAAGGTTCTCAAGCTGACGGTTTCTGTTATACTGCGCCACTTCAAGAAGGTGTGGTAAAAGACTTGTTCTGAGTTCACTTCGCTCTTCACTCATCGGCATAGAAAGGCGAACTGCTTTCGTTGACTCATCAGAAAAGAACACGCGCTTCGATGGAGAAGTAAGTGAATACGTGACAGTCTGATATAGTCCAGCTCCTTCAAGCGTACGACGAACTCGACGACGTTTCGCTTGATAATCGGATAGCTGCCCTGGTGTACTTTCAGTTAGTGGTAAGGTTGCCGGTACATTGTCATAGCCATAGAGGCGCCCTACTTCTTCTATCAAATCTTCAGAAATTGTAATATCAGGACGACGTGGAGGAACTTGAACTGTAAACGTACCGCCAAAATTCTGATAAGAAAATTGAAGACGTTCAAAAATGGCTGCAACTTCAGTTTCGGAAATCTCCGTACCAAGAACCTGGTTAATTCTCGTTACTTCAATGCTCACATCTTTTGCTTCTACTGTACGGTCTCCCTGCTCTGCCATCCCTTTGAGGACCGTTCCACCAGCAATCTCCTGAATAAGCTGTGCAGCACGTTCACTAGCTCCAACGACACGATTTCGATCAATTCCTTTTTCGAAACGCGCACTTGCATCACTTCGCAACCCTAAATCTTTCGAAGCTTTTCGAACGAGTTTACCATTGAAATAGGCTGCCTCAAGAAGAATCGTTGTTGTATCTTGCTGAACTTCTGAATCAGCACCACCCATAACACCCGCAACAGCAACTGGTTTAGAACCATTCGTAATAACAAGGTGGTCACTAGTTAGCGTTCGTTCCGTGTCATCTAACGTAACAATCTTCTCTCCATCACCTGCACGGCGAACAACAACCTCTTTCGATCCAAAACGATCATAATCAAAAGCATGTAACGGCTGGCCATATTCGAGCAGGACAAAATTTGTAATGTCCACGACGTTATTAATCGGACGAATACCTGCAGACACTAGCCTGTTCACGAGCCACTGTGGCGAAGATTGAATGGTTACGTCCTTGATTACGAGCGCTCCGTAATAGGGATTATCATCTTCATCTTCAACACGAACGGCCACATACTCTTCAGCGCTTTCCTTAGAGCGAACAAGCTCAGGTGAAGGAAGTTCAATCGATCGATTTAAAACAGCGCCAACTTCATAAGCCACCCCAATCATGTTCATCGCATCTGCGCGGTTGGGAGTTAGCCCCAGTTCAAGAATTTGGTCATCAAGATTTAGGTAGTGAAGAGCATCTTCACCTGGTTTGACATCATCACTAAATACAAAAATGCCATCTGAAAATTCCTTTTGAACCAGCTTGCTTTCAATCCCAAGCTCTTGCAATGAGCAGATCATTCCATGAGATGCTTCACCGCGAAGTTTTGCTTTTTTAATTTTGAAGTTGCCCGGAAGAACAGCTCCTACCTTCGCAACAGGAACATGTTGACCTTGTGCAATATTCGGTGCTCCACAAATAATCTGGACCGGCTCTTCATCACCGATATCCACTTTACAAATGTTAAGTTTATCAGCATCAGGGTGTTGATGACATTCGAGGACATGGCCGATCACCACACCGCTAATTCCTTTATTAAGCTCTTCAACTGTTTCAACTTCAATTCCGCCCTTAGTAATAAGGTCTGCGAGTTCATCAGCTGAATAACTATCTAGATCGACGTACTGTCGAAGCCAGTTCATTGATACAAGCATCTTTTCTCCTCCTTACAATCCGATCATTTATAGTGAGTTAAACTGTTTAATGAATCTGCTGTCATTTGTATAGAAATGACGAATATCATCAATGCCGTATTTCAGCATCGCAATTCGTTCAGGTCCCATACCAAATGCAAAGCCTGTTACTTTCTCTGGATCGAAACCAGACATACGTAGCACGTTCGGATGGACCATTCCGCCTCCAAGAATCTCAATCCAACCAGTTCCTTTACATACAGAACAGCCGTTACCACCACAGTTGAAGCAGGAAATATCCATTTCAACTGAAGGCTCTGTAAAAGGGAAAAAGCTTGGACGCAGACGAATTTCACGCTCTTCACCAAACATTTTCTTAGCAAATGATTGCAGGACACCTTTCAAATCGCTCATCCGCACATTTTCTCCGACCATTAATCCTTCAATTTGCATAAATTGATGAGAGTGTGTCGCATCATCTGTATCTCGGCGATATACCTTACCAGGAACAATGATTTTCACTGGGCCTTCACCGTTTAATTTTTCCATCGTTCTTGCTTGCATCGGTGATGTATGTGTCCGCAGTAACGTTTCTTCTGAAATGTAGAATGAATCCTGCATATCACGAGCTGGATGGTCCTTTGGAAGATTTAAAGCTTCGAAATTGTAATAATCGGTTTCGACTTCAGGTCCTTCAGCAATAGAAAAGCCCATCCCAAGAAAGAGATCTTCTATTTCTTCAATAACTCTTGTTAATGGATGATGATTTCCTCTTTTTACTGGACGACCCGGAAGAGAAATATCGATTGTTTCTTTCTTCAGTCGTTCTTCTACGGCCGCTTTTTCTAATACGTTCTCTTTCTTCTCAAGCCCGGTTGAAATAGCTGTTCGTATTTCATTGACCAGCTGCCCCATCTTTGGACGCTCTTCCGGTGACAATTTCCCCATTCCTTTAGAAATTTCTGTAATAGGACCTTTTTTACCAAGGTAAGCAACTCGGATGTCCTGCACTTCTTTCATTGAAGAAGCTTGCTTAATTTGTGCCAGCGCTTCCTCTTTCAACGTTTGTAAACGTTCCTGCATCGTTTCGACCTCCACTTCAAACTTGTTTGTCACTAAAACATTTTCTTACAATAAAAAAATCCTCGCTCCCCAGTAAAGGGGCGAAGATTTGATTTCGCGGTACCACCCTAATTCACTGATAGAAAGATTCTATCAGCCTTAAGCAAAGAATAACGGTTTGTAACCGATCCGCTTTCTATAGAAAAACGGCAACTCCAGAGTGAATTCAGCAGCATCCCTATAGAAATGCTTCCAGTCACGGCATTTCCTCCCTGCAAAGGCAGTGGCAGCTTACTACTCTCTATCATTGTTTTTATCATATATAAGTTGCTTCTAATTATAGAAAAAAAACGATGCATCTGCAAGTCTAATTATGAAGGTAATAATCCGTACATGAGAATACCTGCAGCAACGGCGACATTCAACGATTCTGCTTTCCCATATATAGGGATATATACATTCACATCAGCGAGATTTTGGAGCTCTTCTGATACTCCATTTGCTTCATTGCCAAGAATGACCGCAAACTGTGAATCCCTCTTAATATCTTGATAGGGTGTGCCTCCGCTCACCTCTGTTGCGTAGATGGGCATACCAGCTTCTTTTAATTCTTGAACTTCCTCGATCAGATTCGTTTTTTTTACCGGTAGATGAAAAATCGAGCCTTGTGTGGAACGAAGCACCTTACTATTATAGGCATCAACTGTTCCGTGACCAAGTAGAATGCCATCGTAACCTGCACTATCTGCAGTTCGAATAATCGTTCCCAGATTACCTGGGTCCTGAATAGCGTCAAGTAATAAAAGTTTGCCTTTACGAGGTAATTCAAGCTCTTTCATTTTGCAAACAGCCATCATGCCCTGTGGCGTTTCCGTATCTGTTAATTCCTGCATCACTTTCTCAGTAACAGTATAGACAATGGTTTTTTCTTTAAACACATATGACAAGTCGGTGCCTTCTGTTAGAATAACTTCAATAATCGGGGCTTCTGCTTTTACAGCTTCCTCTACAATATGTGGACCCTCGATTAAATAAGCTGCTGCCTTTTCTCTTCCTTTTCTAGTCTGGAGTTTTTTCCAGTCTTTCACTTTCTGATTCTTTACGGATTCTATAATCATTGCGCTCTCCTTCAGTTTTCAATGTTTCCATTATAAAGGGTCCCACGGGAAGATTCCAACAAAACTCATGAAATTTAATTTATTCGCTCATACTAATGATGCTTGTTCAGACAAGCGAATGAGAAAGGTGAGGTGTAAAGCATGGACCTTAACTTACGAAAAGCGATTCTCGCGAACATTGATGGCAACAATGAGGAGCAGCTTGAAGCTACGATCCTCGACGCTATGCAAAGCGGTGAAGAAAAAATGCTCCCTGGACTCGGCGTTCTTTTTGAGATCCTGTGGAAAGAAGCACCGGAAAATGAGCGTGAGCAAATGCTCTCTTACATGGCGCAAGGCGTAAACTAACAAGCAAAAACCGGTGGCAGTGGCCACCGGTTTTTGTGTTTAATTGAAGGTAATTTCTTTTACTTTATCAGCATCAAGCTTTTTGATCACTTCAACAATTAAGTTTACTGCATTTTCGAAATCATCACGATGAAGAATTGCTGCATGTGTATGAATATATCGCGTTGCAATTGTGATGGAGAGAGCAGGTACCCCATTTGCTGTTAAGTGGATTTTACCGGAATCAGTACCACCGCCTGCAATCGCATCGAACTGATAAGGAATATTTTTCTCATCAGCTGTATCTGTTACAAAATCACGCAGGCCTTTGTGACCTACCATTGAGGCATCGTACATAATGATTTGAGGACCTTTCCCCATTTTCGATTGAGCATCTTTGTCGCTCACTCCAGGAGTGTCACCAGCGATACCAACATCCACCGCAAAGCCAATATCAGGCTTAATCATGTTCGTAGCCGTTGTAGCACCGCGAAGACCTACTTCTTCTTGAACAGTTCCTACACCATAAACAGTGTTAGGATGATCTTCACCTTTCAGCTTGCGTAGAACTTCGATCGCAATCGCACAGCCAATACGGTTATCCCATGCTTTAGCCATAAGCATTTTGTCATTATTCATAACGGTAAATTCACAAACTGGAACAACTGAATCTCCCGGCTTAACGCCCCATTCCATTGCTTCTTCTCTGCTAGAAGCACCGATATCAATAAACATATCTTTCTTGTCGACAGATTTCTTACGCTGCTCGGCTGGGAGAATATGTGGTGGTTTTGAACCGATAACTCCCATGATGTTCCCGTTACGCGTCATAACATTAACGCGCTGTGCAAGCATAACCTGCTCCCACCAACCGCCTACGGTTTGGAAATATAAAAATCCTTTATCATCGATGCGAGTGACCATAAAACCAATCTCATCGAGGTGACCTGCGACCATGATCTTTGGACCTTCTGCTTTACCCTTTTTAACAGCAATTAAGCTGCCAAGGTTGTCATACATCAATTCGTCAGCAAGAGGTTCGATGTGCTTCTTCATTACTTCGCGCGGTTCACGTTCGTTGCCCGGAACACCATTAGCATCCGTTAGTTCTTTAAGCATTTGCAATGTTTCGTCAAGCTTTGCCATATGTACTGCCTCCTTGGTATGTATTCATGTTCATTATAACGGTTTCCGAAATATTTCACAATTGAGAGCGCTTTATGTCCTTAATATCCCTGGTCCTGACGATTGTGATTCACTTCATTTTTTTTCGAATAGGCGGATTCTATTTCATCGAATCTTAACCCAATGAGTCTACCTAATACGAGGTACTGTTCCATTAAGTGAAAATAAGCTTCTTTACTTTCCTCTTCAGCAACGCGTTCGATTGATCGATAGACTGCATGAAAACCTTGAACAGCTGTTTGATGTTCATCCACTTCAAATGGTAACTCTCCGTGAGTTACTCCTAGCTCGAGTCCGAGTGATAGAATGAAGTGAATACCATCTACATATTCTTCAAGGATCGTCTCTTTTGGAGAAGGAGCTTTCTTACTCCAGTATTTAAAACAACGAGTTTCATTCGCAAGCTCTCCAACCTCTACCATAAGCGCAAGAAGCTTTTTTTTAAATAAATTTTGTCCTTCAAGTTCATGTTCTTGTACAATTCGATTATCCAGCTCTCGTTGAAGAGAGAACAAGTAGTTAAAATTCAATGTCATCATCCTAACTTAAATAATTTCTTTTTTTGAAACCTTTCTTTATCATAAACGTATAGAGAATAGAAGCATAGTGAAAATGAGGTGCTGACTTATGATAATTATTCTTTTTCGTCTTGTCATTCTCGCTGCCATGGTATTGATTGCATACTCTGTTATTCGTTTCTTTATCGATCCGAAGCGCAAACTTGAAAAAGCCTATGACCATAAAGATTATTATTTCTTTGATGACTCGTCCAATGTTAGAAAGAATTTCCTTGTTACGTATAAAGGTGCGTTGTTTGAAGGGGAGAAATACCTTGGAACGACGGAGAATTCTTTTGACATCATTACACTTTCAGTAGGCGTTAAGAATGCCTCAGAACTGTATTTGCTCGAGAAAGAAGATTTTTATTTTCTCGAGAAAGAAATGGGAGTCCGATATCCAAGCGCAGAAATTGAATGGAAAAGTCCAGTAAAGGAATTTCTTCGTCATCGTGAAAACTCATAATGTGGACAGATAGCTAATTGACCACTCAACTCTCTATCCCCACCAAAACATCTCAACTAATCTCCGTTATACTGGGATAAACGAGCAACTCCCCCTATGAAGAAGGGGGAGTTGCTCGTTTATAGTTATTTGAAAAATCTACAATTGACATTTTTCCCTATCTTGCCGGTTGGAAAAATTCATTCCACTTCATGGTCCACTCTTTTCGTCGTAGTAAATAGAAGAGTATGGCAAGACCTGACATCATTAATACGATTAATATAGGATCAAGACCACTTATAGCCGTACCAAAGAAAGAATATAACAATGCGAGTGGTAAATTCGAGATTAGCGATGAACGTAAGTAGCTTTGAAAGTCTTTCGAAACTTCAATCAAGCATAATGAAATAAAATGAAAATGAACGAATGGAACTAATCTTAGAATGGCAATTTGGCCGACCGACATCGGCATGTGCTTTCGCGTCCACTTTTCCTTCATGCGGGTTATTTTTTTAAATAATGCTGGTGTTCGCTTAACAAATAAATAAAAAACCGTGCTTACCACCGTAATTCCGATTACTGAGTAGATCGTTCCGTAAATCGCTCCGAACATAACCCCACCTGCAATACAAACGACACTGACCGGTACAAAAACAAACTGACGTATAAAATGAAAAATAATAAAGTAGAACGGGGCATAGATTCCACTGTTTGACACAACCTCGACAAACGGTAGGACGAGCTCATTCATGATGTTCCCCCCTTCCCTTAACCTCTATGACAGTAGACGAGCAGTTATGTCAAAATATGCGAGGTCAATAAGAATATATTCTGGTAAAACGTGGACAATAAGGGGGGATTTGAATCGAACGGTAAATGGAGGAGTTAAGTTATGGATGACCTCGTGATTGCCCGCTCATTATTCGGTATGACTATGGGAGTACATATTATTTATGCAACGTTAGGCGTAGGTTTACCTCTAATGGTACTCGTCGCTGAGCTAATGTTTCAGAAAACGAAGGATCGAGATTATGCAGTCATGGCAAACCGTTGGACAAAAGGATTTGCCGTCTTGCTAGGGGTTGCTATTCCTACAGGAACAATCGCAGGGGTACAGCTCTCCCTTTTATGGCCAGGATTTATGGAGGTTGTAGGAAGAGTAATTGCTCTCCCCTTTCAAATTGAAATCTATGCTTTTTTTCTTGAAGCTTTATTCATGTCCATCTATGTCTATGCAGCAGACCGTCTGACTCCTATTATGCGTATCGTTAGCGTAACGCTTGTTGCAGTCGGGGCAAGTGCGTCTGCGATCTTAATTACAAACGTACACGCTTTCGAAGGAACCCCTGCTGGGTTTGAAATCGTGGGTGATGAATTCGTTAACGTTGATCCATGGAAAGCATTTTTTAACCCTTCCTTCATCGTAACGGCTGGACACGTTACCGTTTCTGCTTTAATGACGGGAGCATTTGTTATCGCATCAATTGCTGCATACAAGATGATTCGCCAACGAGGTAATTCAAGAGAATATCAATTCCATCAAAAAGCCTTGATGATGGGTCTTGTCATCGGAGGAATTTTTTCGATTCTTACCTCGTTGAACGGTCATGAATCTGCCCAGCAACTTTATCAATATCAACCAGAAAAACTTGCCGCTGCAGAGGGATTATTTGAGACACAAACTCATGCTCCGCTCGCGATTGGAGGATATACAGATAAGGAAGAACGCGAAGTGAAATGGGCTATCGAAGTACCCTGGGCGCTAAGCTTTCTTTCTGATGACTCGTTCGATACAAAAGTCCTCGGTCTTGAAGAATTTCCTGAAGATGAATGGCCTCCACTATTCGTACACACCCTTTTCAATTCTATGGTCGCTATTGGTTCTTTGCTAATTCTTTTATCCATAGCGGGATTTATGTGGCACAGAATTCTCAAAAAGAAAGGCTTTCCTCGCTTACTGATGTGGGGATTCATTGCAGCGGGCCCGTTATCGATTACAGCGATAGAATTCGGTTGGATCTTTGCCTGTACCGGAAGACAACCATGGATTATCTACCACATGATGAAGACAGAAGAAGCCGTAACGACTTCAGGGAACATCGGACTTCTTTTCTTCCTATTCCTTATCGTGTATATTATTCTGATGATTTCGACCGTGCTCGTTCTTCGCTATTATTTTAACCGTAACCCTGTCTCAGAAGAACTTATGCAATAATCCCTACTTAGGAGAGATACGTCTCCTACATGGGTAAAAAAAATAAGAGGTGAATACCATGGCAGAAGCATTTTACGCCATCACGTTAATATGGGGACTTGTTTTCATTTACGCGGTAATGGCGACAATCGATTTCGGTGCAGGATTCTGGTCGATGATCTATCTAAATCGAAAAAATACGAAAGCAACAAATATCGCTAACCGCTACCTCTCTCCATCATGGGAGGTAACAAACGTCTTCATCGTAGCTATTGTTGTCGCTCTCTTCAGCTTTTTTCCAGGAGCAACTTTTACACTTGGTACTGTCCTTCTTATACCTGGGAGCCTGATTATTCTCCTGCTCGCCGTAAGAAGTGCTTTTCTTGTCTTTTCACATTCTGCATCTGAGAATTACAAGCACATCCTAACTCTCATTTCAGGGATCACTGGATTTCTTATACCTGCTCTGTTGATTTGTGTTCTTCCTATTACTCAAGGAAATTTCATTGAAAAAACAGATGGTGCAGAGCGTCTTCTACTTGGTACGTTGTTTTCAAGTCCAAATGTATATGCCTTCATGGCTTTCGCTATATCCAGTACTCTTTTTCTTTCTTCCCTTTTACTTGCTGACTATTCTAACGTTTCTGGAGATCAAGATGCTTACGCGATTTATCGAAAAGATGCCATTCTAGTCGGCCCGATTTCACTAGCGACGGCTGGTATGCTCGTCCTCACCATGCGTACAGAAGCATTGTGGCTTTACGAAAACCTTATGGACTATATGCCATGGCTTATCGGATCCGTTATCACGTTTGCCATCGGATATGCAGCACTATTCATTCGAAGAAAGAACGGGTACGGTATACCTCGTCTTGCGATGATCAGCATTGTCATTCAGTATTTGCTAGCAAGCTATGCCTACGGTTCTGCACATCTACCATACATTGTCTACCCCAACGTTACGATTGAAACCGGATTCACAAACCCAGCAACTTTCAGAGCATTAATCGTCACTTACATTGTCGCCTTCTTCATCCTAACCCCTGGTTTCATCTACTTCTGGCGGTTATTCCTAAAAGACAAAAGATACTTAAAACAAAGTTGATGTGAAAAGCGAAAGAGCTCGGGTAGTTCCGACGAGCTTAAGACGAGCCTAAATGTGGCGCTCTTGGCCACAATTAGGATTGACTTAAGACCTAGAGGAACTGAGCTCTGGAGCTAGACAATAAAAGCGAAAGAGCTCGGGTAGTTCCGACGAGTACCGTATAGCTATAAATAAAAGAGCCTAACTAGGCTCTTTTGGCATTTAATTAAAGTAATACACAAACCCCGCAATAAGTAACACATGCACCAAAAGTATGGTTGGGACTCCATAAACAAATGTAGAATGCTTGGTTTTATGTCTAAAGCTTTTCATTCCAAGATAGCCGCCTAAACTTCCTCCTACTACAAAAAGAATCCACAACGTCTTTTCTGAAATACGCTGATTTCTTTTTTTGGCCCTTCGTTTGTCTACCCCCATCGTTAAAAAACTCCATAAGTTCAGTACAACTAAATAGATTAAAAACAGAATAAGACCGTCCACTGTATCGTTCCCCTCCTCTCTAATTTTTCTAATTTCAATATGTAAATACATGACCCTAAGAAAAGGCTCTTTTCTATAAGAGTATTGTTTTTGAAATGGATTTTGTATAATAATCCACACTTCAAAGGTGATTGGAGCGTAATGTGCTCGACTCACGCTAGATTAGCGGGACAGATGAGCATCCTGACGCACAAATCCCCCCTACTCTTATAGCAACAATGTCTGCGAAAACAGTCTAAGAAAAAAAACCATCCTCAGCGTATGAGAATGGTTTTCCAAAACTTATTTCAAGTTTTCTTTTGCTTTTGATGCTAGTTCAGCGAACGCTTTTTCGTCGTTGATTGCTAGCTCAGCAAGCATTTTACGGTTGATGTCGATACCAGCTGTTTTAAGACCAAACATCAAACGGCTGTAAGAAAGTCCGTTCAAACGAGCTGCCGCGTTGATACGAGTGATCCAAAGCTTACGGAAGTCGCGTTTTTTCTGACGACGGTCACGGTAAGCGTACATGTTTGATTTCATAACTTGCTGATTAGCAACTTTGAAAAGCAAAGACTTAGATCCGTAATATCCTTTTGCGAGTTTTAACGTTCTTTTACGTCTACGACGTGTTACGTAGCCACCTTTTACTCTTGGCATACTAAACCCCTCCTAATTTCTGTGTCTAAATAATATAATAACCGATTACTTTTTGTTGTAGATTAAAGTCTTAATGCGCTTGAAGTCACCTGCGGAAACAAGAGAAGCTTTACGAAGCTTACGCTTCTGCTTTTGAGACTTGTTACCGAACATATGGCTAGTGTAAGCACGGCTGCGCTTAAGTTTACCTGATCCAGTTTTCTTAAACCGTTTTGAAGCTCCACGGTGAGATTTCATTTTTGGCATGAGTGAGTTCCTCCTTCAAGAATTACTTTTCTGCGATAGGTGCCAAGATTAGGAACATGCTGCGTCCTTCCATTTTTGGTTTGGACTCAACAGTTGCAATATCTTTGCAATCTTCTGCTAGGTGCTCAAGCACCTTTTTACCGATATCAGAGTGTGTAATCATACGACCGCGGAAACGGATCGATGCTTTCACTTTGTCCCCTTTTTCAAGAAACTTACGTGCGTTACGAAGCTTCGTGTTGAAGTCGTGTTCTTCAATATTCGGGCTCAAGCGAACTTCTTTAACGGTAATAATCTTTTGTTTCTTACGCGCTTCTTTCTCTTTCTTCTGTTGCTCATAGCGGAACTTTCCGTAGTCCATAATGCGACAAACAGGAGGTTTCGCGTTTGGAGCAACCATAACAAGATCAAGATTTGCATTACGAGCCATATCTAATGCCTCAGTTTTGGATTTCACACCAATTTGGTTTCCGTCTGCACCAACAAGACGTACTTCCCGAGCACGAATGCCCTCATTGACGTTCATATCTCTACTAATAATCAGCCACCTCCATGGTTATTGTTCGATGATGATCATCTAACATGATGTCATTAAATGGTTTATATCCGGTTCAAAGCATAAAAAAAGCGTCGGCGCATACGACACCCACACTACACAATTCTAGAACAGTGTACCTGCAAACTACCAATTAAGGCGTCAATCAGGTGAGAAGCGGGCGCTTCTGCTTGCTTTGTTTCCGATATTTAATTACCTAAGACAGTATACCATGCTGACCAAATTTATGTCAAGGTGATAAGATTCGTTCGAAGTGCACTTGATTATCATATCGAATCTTTCCCGATGTGACAAGTGTTTTTTGTAAATTTGTTTCATAATTATATAAAAAAGCCGGCATCTACGCCGGCTTCTCCTTACTTCTTGTCTTTAATTTCTTCTTCAATTCTAGCAGTAAATTCGTTTAGAGAAACAGTCTCAGAATCCTGCTGGCTATACCGGCGAACATTTACCGCTTCGGCTTCAACCTCTTTATCACCTACTACGAGCATGTAAGGTATTTTTTGCATTTGAGCTTCACGTATTTTATAACCAATCTTTTCGTTGCGTTCGTCTACTTCAACACGAATTCCTGCGCGCTGAAGCTTTTTCTGTACGCTCTTCGCATATTCCATGTGAACTTCAGATACTGGAATGATTTCCGCCTGAATTGGAGAAAGCCATGTCGGGAATGCCCCTTTGTATTCTTCAATTAAGAAGGCAACAAAGCGTTCCATTGTGGATACAACTCCACGGTGGATTACAACCGGACGATGATGATTGCCATCTTCACCGATATAAGAAAGATCAAAACGCTCTGGAAGAAGAAAATCAAGTTGTACAGTAGAGAGTGTTTCCTCCTTACCAAGTGCTGTTTTCACCTGAACATCCAGCTTAGGGCCGTAGAATGCCGCTTCTCCTTCTGCTTCAACATACTCGACGTTAAGATCATCCATCGCTTCCTTAAGCATTCTTTGCGCTTTTTCCCACATTTCATCATTATCGATATATTTTTTCTTATCTTCAGGGTCTCGATAAGAGAGACGGAAAGAGTAGTCATTAATATTAAAGTCCTTATAAACTTCCTGAATCAGTTCAACAACTTCAATGAACTCTTGCTTGATTTGATCAGGACGGCAGAAGATATGAGCATCATTTAGCGTCATAGAACGAACACGCTGAAGTCCTGCTAGTGCACCTGACATCTCATAGCGATGCATTGTTCCAAGCTCTGCTACGCGATATGGAAGGCTACGATAGCTTTTTAAATCGTTTTTATAAATCATCATGTGATGAGGGCAGTTCATTGGACGAAGGACCAATTCTTCCGTCTCATCCATTTTCATCGGCGGATACATGTCATCTTGATAGTGATCCCAGTGACCGCTTGTTTTGTATAGCTCTACATTCGCAAGGTGAGGCGTATACACATGGTTATAACCAAGACGTTCTTCAAGATCCACAATGTATCGCTCAATTGTACGGCGTATTGTTGCCCCTCTAGGTAACCAGATTGGGAGCCCTTGCCCCACTTCCTGAGAAATTGTGAACAGCTTTAGCTCCTTGCCAAGCTTACGGTGATCGCGTTCCTTGGCTTCTTCAAGAAGATGCAAGTACTCTTCCACCTGAGATTGCTTAGGAAAGGCAGTACCATAAATACGTTGTAGCATTTGATTATCGCTATCACCACGCCAGTAAGCGCCTGCTATGGAAAGTAGCTTGAATGCTTTAATCTTACTAGTTGACGGAATATGAGGTCCACGGCAAAGGTCAAAAAATTCACCTTGCTCATAAATGGTCACTTGCTCATCAGCAGGAATAGCTTCAAGCAGCTCTAACTTAAGCTCGTCTCCAATTTCCTCAAACATCTTTTGTGCTTCTTCACGACTGACGACTATACGCTTCACTTCAAGATTTTCATTCACGATCTTCTTCATTTCCTTCTCAATCTTAGGAAGGTCTTCAGGTGTAATTGAAACAGGGCAATCGATATCATAATAGAAACCACTATCGATTACAGGACCTACCCCAAGCTTTACATCGCTATATAATCGCTTAATAGCCTGTGCCATCAAGTGTGCTGTACTATGACGAAGAACCTCAAGTCCATCCTCACTTTCAGGTGTTACGATTTCAATTGAAGCATCCTCTTCGATTTCACGTCGAAGATCAAATAGAACACCATTCACTTTACCCGCGAGAGCTTTTTTCTTTAACCCTGGGCTAATTGAACTAGCGATATGTTCTGTCGTTGTTCCCTTATCGAATTCCTTCACAGAACCATCAGGGAACGTAATGTTTACCATTTCAGCCATGCTTCTTCACTCCTTTTTTTGCATATAAAAAACACTCATCCCAAAAAGGGACGAGTGTTGATCTCGTGGTTCCACCCTGCTTCCCGCATAGAGAAATTCCTATACGGCTCAGACTGCTGTAACGTAGCAGAAACGCTACCCTATTTCCAGGGCAGAGTTCAAAGGTGGTAAGACTGCTTGTCGTGCTAGGAAGTTCGCACCAAACCTTCCCTCTCTGATAGCTGACAGAGCATCTCATGTCCTTATCGTAACAATTACGTATATGCGTGTATGTAGGTATTATAAGTAGTGTACTTATGAAAATCAAGCCTATTTTTAATGATTGCCCGGAAAAAGTATTTTAGACATAGAATAAGGAAAAAAATAAAGTCGTTCTTCAAAAACATTTTGAATCGTTTGTGCAAGCCCCTCATCATTATGATCCGTATATAAGTAGATCTCCTCTGGCGCCAGTACTAAAAGAGGCAACAAAATATCAGGATCAATTTCCTCTATAACAAGACCACTTGGAAGATTCTCGAGTTCCACTTCTTTATTTTCCGTCAGAACCTCTCCTGTCATATCGTATAAATGATAGCTTCCATCAAAAACGAGAGCGACACGCTTAGTAAGAGTAGCTCTTGATTTCAGAAGAACCCTTAATGCCTCAACAAAATTTTGATATTCTTGTTCTAGCTTGTACTCATCGATTGCTTCTCCTATTAATGCAGCAAGCAAGGTACGATATGGACCCGTACGGAACCTTACAAAGGAATCGAAAGAGATCGTCCCTCCATGTTCGATACAGGAGATGGCCGCTTCCAGCAACAATTTCTTTCTCTCCGAATAACGTTCTGCACCTGGCACATCAACTTTGTCTCCATCACCAATACTACGCGCAACCTCACAAATTTCTGCAATCTCATCTTGATCTTGAAAGAAATATTTTGATCTTAATTGATGCTCCATCCACTTCTTTTCATAGGTGGAATCCACACAGTGGGCTATACATTTGGAAATGTGATAACACGTTTTTATGTCATATGGTTCAACCACTACTGAGAGCATCATTTCCTTTTCATCACGAAACACACGTTTCTCGCCATCCA
Organism: uncultured Bacillaceae bacterium; assembly: GCA_963739655.1. Classification (GTDB taxonomy): domain Bacteria; phylum Bacillota; class Bacilli; order Bacillales; family Guptibacillaceae; genus Guptibacillus. The sequence goes on from CAVUAW010000018.1 coordinate 842,146, forward strand.
ATATCTTATTCAGTTCTGCATATACAAATTGAAAGTCTTCACTAGAATTGAATGTTATCGAAACCAATGCCTTCCCCCCCTGCCCACCTTCTTATTAGAATCTATATGGTCAAGGTTAGGAAATAATGTGTAGAAGTATTGGTTTTCTAATACTTTATCCCTTTAAAAGAAGTAACTATTCTTGAATGCACAAAAAAGCCTTCCAATTTGGAAGACTTTATACTCGTCGATTTTTACCTTCAAGAAACACTGGCGTCGTAAAATGCTTGATTCTTTCCATGATTCGTTTAGCTTTCGTTAATTCAACCCCCGCTTTATTAGAGTAGGCAAGGTGCTCCTCAAGCAAGTCGAAGTCAAGGTTAGACGAATAAAGTGTAGGTAGACCCTCAGTCATTCGGTATTGAAGCAACGTACCTAATATATCATCTCGTACCCACGACGATATATTTTCTGCGCCAATATCGTCTAATATAAGAAGAGGCGTTTCTTTTAAGAAATTCAGTTTTTCATCAATAGTTTGGTCTTGAATCGCGCCCTTCATTTGTCTAAAAAAGTCAGGAGTATAAATAAATTGCGATTGTACGCCCTTTTCTTTTGCAAGTCGATTCGCAACCGCTCCTAGAAGAAAGGTTTTCCCTACTCCAAATCCACCATGGATATAAAGACCTTTTGTCGTTTCGCCAGGGACAAATTCTTCTACATACTGAATAGCTGTACCGATAGCTTCTACACGGACTGGATCTTCATCATCTAAATCGGCAAAGGTTGCCTGTAGAATTTCTTTAGGAATATAATAACTTTTCACCATTTCATTCCGTTTCTTATTCTCTTCTTCTTTGATTTTTTGAGGACAACGGTTGTACCGAATGTCAATCACGGTTCTATTAATGAATAGCTCAGGCTCATATCCGTCCATCATGTTTACACATTGCGAAAGTCCAGGACAACCCTCACACCCTTTCGTCTGGGTTGTGTATTCATAAAGCCTCGCAAGACTCCGATCGATCATTTTATTATCCACTTCTTCGTGCTCGGTGAAAAAAGCACGTATATTAGGATCAGCCAAAATCGCTTCCTTCATTTGCTTGTACTGCTGTTGAAATCTGTTGTTTCCAGGCATTTTGCCAAAAGACTCTTGAATAGATTCCATCTTGTTTTCACCCCTTCCATAATAGCTTAATACTAATTATCTTCGTTTTTATATTTACTGAGCAGGTTCTTCAACTTCTTCTTTTTTTCAGCGCGCTCTTCTTCAGTCATTTCCGGTTCTTTTGGATTAGAAATCCACTCTGGTACTTTATCTTTTCTTGCAGAGAACTTTGCCTGATTACCAGTCCCCGCGGATGACTTTTTCTTAGCTGGCTGTTGAAGTTCTTTAATGGCTAGGTTCATCGCTTCTCTTACCGTCTTCACCCTTGCACGAGCCCAGTGGCTGGCAAACTTTTCTACATAGTTTTTCGACAGTTTCTTGTCCTGTGTCTCAATAATAAAGTCAAGAAGGACATTCATTACTCCAGGAGTGAGCTTTTGTTCGTCCATAATCCGTTCTACTAACTTCATGTCAGCTTCTGACGGTTTGCCACCTTCTGCCGCGCGCTGTAAAATATCATACGGTGTCATCTGCTCGTATCGTTGAGCAGCTTTTTCTTCTTCAGTGACTGGCTCTTTTGTATGAAATTCCTGAAGTGAAGAAGGTTGACGCCTATATTGAAGAGCAGGTACTTTCCCCCGATTTTCAAGGGCAAACCAGTTACTTACTTCTTTTCGTAATAAATCTTCAGATAATTCATCATGGTGAATTGCAGCTTGCTCGACAATTCTCCCCATTTCATAAGGCTCGATTTTGTATACAAATGCAAGTCGTTCAATGGTTTTTTTTACGGTATCTGTAAACATTCGTTCTGTTACAATCATATCAGAGATATGCTGTTTCATCACATCAAAGTCAAATTGAGAAGAAGTAAAAACGAGCCCTTTATTTTCGTTTCGTTTCTCTATCGAACTCTCCTCCTCTTCATCATGACTAGCAGAAGCCATTTCAGAAGGGTGAAGGGAATCATATACCTCATTAAAAGATGCAGTAATGTCACTGTAATTAGTAAGGTCTGACTTTTCAACTGTGAAGTATTTTCTAAGGTCAATGTATCGGTTACGTCCGAGTCTATTAAACAAATAAATGTTAAGTACACCGTCGTTAAAGAAGCGATCAGGGGTAAGTGGGGCTTGAAGCTCGTACGTAAAGTGTCTTGGTTCGTCCTCTTCTTTTAAATATGTTTTCAGTAACCCTATTCCTTCTAACTTACGTCGTTCTTCAAGCACCTTCTTTAAATTCCACCCTACCATAAGCAACAAGTTATGATGGGTCATCGTTGTCACAATACGATCCTGCTGTTCAAGTGCACTCCAAAGAGTCATATAAAGACTGTATGCTCCTGCACCAATTAATGGTTGATATAAGAGAGTAAGCACTCGACGGTCATATTCATGCAAAAGGCCGGATGACTCAATTTGAAGTGTATCAACAGGAAGAAGTTCTTTCCAATGCATAGCCCTCACCTTTGTATTCTCTAATAAATTTTTATATCGAATTGAATGTTTTATATATGTCTTGTATTTATTTCCGTACAAAAAAAGAGCTTACACGAAGCTCCCCCTTTGTTACTCTGCTCTGTTAATTAAATCTTTTAACTCCTTGATAAAAACATTAATATCCTTGAATTGACGATATACAGAAGCAAATCGAACATAGGCAACTTCATCTACTTTCGCCAATTGATCCATAACAAGCTCACCAACGACGTCACTACTAATTTCAGATGCGCCTTGATTACGAAGATCTCGTTCGATTTCATTAACGATTGTTTCAAGGGTTTCAAGAGGTACAGGTCTTTTTTCACAGGCTTTAATTAAACCTCTAAGAATCTTATCTCTGCTAAACTCTTCTCTAGTTCCCTCTTTCTTTACTACAATTAGCGGTATTTCTTCAACTGTTTCAAATGTTGTAAAACGATACGTACATGATTCACATTCACGGCGTCTACGGATCGAACGACCTTCATGAACCGGTCTGGAATCAAGCACTCTTGTACCATTATGATTGCAGTTGGGACAACGCATTAGATCATCTCCACTAAACGAACAAGATTTCTATCTTCTATTTTAGCATATAATGCGCGGGTACACATCCATATCTAAAACTGCTCAGATATTCCCGTGCCGATTAACGTTAACTTCTTTTTCAAATCATTATATACAGTTTCAATTACTTTTTTGCTATAACCGAAATCAACAGGAAGCAGCGTATCAGTAGACACGGAGAAATCCACTGCCGTTTTGTAAGCTCGCACCGTTACAACGGTAACAACAATAAGCGCTTTTTTAGGTCCTTTAACTTGAAATACAAACTCTCCTCGTTCAGGCGAATTTGTAACTATTTCACCTTTATAATGCTTTTGAAGTACAGCTTTTGCCTCTGTAAAGGCTTGCTCTTTAGTTGCTTTAAAATAATGGGTTTTGAGAGCATCATTAGGATGCCTTTCCCCTGTCTCAGAACGATTGCTAAAAGCGTCTTTAATTCCCACCCTTGTCCTCCTCTATTTTTTTTAAGAATAGCAATAAATGAATGAGAAATCAATTAAGTTGTAATCGACAAGTTGTTATTGACCATGCATTTCTATATCAATTTCCAATACGTGTTTTAAGATATAAAAAAAGGTGCCAAGGGCACCCGTTTAATCGCTGTATTATTATGAAGTAAACGCTGATTGCTCTTCTCTAACTTTTGGTTTCACTGGACCCATACCACGTGGAAGTTCAATGTTCTCGCGACTATCTGCTCCAAGCGCATCTGCAATATAGTTTGCTGCTACGTTCGGATCAAGATCACCACATGTATAAACATCAATGCTTGCATAACCATGTTCTGGAAAACTGTGAATTGTTAAGTGCGATTCGGATATAATCACTACACCACTTACACCTTGAGGCGCAAATTTATGAAATGCTACTTCTCGAACCTCTGCACCAGACTTTAGAGCAGCTTCTACGAACGTTTCTTCAATAAATTTCATGTTGTTAAGCTTTTCGATGTCACAGCCCCATAATTCAGCAATGACGTGACGTCCCATTGTATCCATAGCAAAATTCCCCCTTTAAATTTACTCATGCATCAGTCAGCATGCGGTATTGAAAATCCACCACGGGGGAAAGTTAGTCCGATGAGGTCCTAACCCTTTAAGTAGTTTTCAATGCCAAATTGCTATAAAAGAAGTTCACGAAAAATAGTATAAGGCTTTTAAAATGGATTTGCAACTATAAATTAAGTGTTCATCCTTAATACCTAGATTAATAAAGCAAAAACCTTCGCAGCTTTTGTGTTAATAGAAAATGTCATTCAGCATAGTTTCGCCAAAATGTAGTTTGATGAAAAAATTCAATTTCACAAACAAAAAAAGCGGGAAGTATTGAACTCCCGCTTTTTTGATTCGTTTAGACGCTTACTTTCAGTTTCCCGGGAATCCTTTCACCAACGTACTTCGCCATATCCACGACTCGGCATGAGTAACCCCATTCATTATCATACCAGGCTAGCACTTTAACTTTATTGTTTTCAACAACCATTGTCGATAGTCCGTCAATGATGGAAGAATGATCGTTTCCGTTGTAATCAATCGAGACGAGCGGTTCATCTGAATAGTCAAGAATTCCGCGGAGTGGCCCTTCAGATGCAGCCTTTAGAGCATCATTTACCTGTTCCACAGTTACATCTTTTTCGAGGTCAACGACAAGATCCACTAAGGACACATTGGGAGTCGGAACCCTGAGAGACATTCCGTTTAATTTCCCTTCAAGATGCGGAAGCACTTTGGATATTGCTTTCGCTGCGCCTGTAGATGTAGGAATAATCGACTGCCCACAAGCGCGAGCCCTTCTCAAATCCTTATGCGGATTATCAATGTTCTTCTGATCATTTGTGTATGCATGGACTGTTGTCATCATGCCAGATATGATTCCGAATGACTTATCAAGCACCTGAACAACAGGGGCAAGACAATTCGTCGTACATGAGGCATTTGAAAGTACGTGATGTTTCTCTGTATTGTATTCGCTTTCATTTATCCCCATAACAATTGTTAAATCTTCATTTTTACCTGGGGCTGTAATGATGACTTTTCTAGCTCCTGCATCGAGATGATAAGCCGCTTCTTCTCTTGAACGAAATTTACCCGTTGCTTCAATAACAATATCAATCCCCATCTCTTTCCATGGGAGGTTTTTCGGATCACGGTTATTTAAAACAACTACTTTTTTATTATTAATCTTGATACCGTTCTCAAAAGGAATAACCTCTCCGTCAAACGTACCATGAATGCTATCATATTTAATTAAATGGCTGAGTGTTTCTGGCGGATAGCTAGCGTTAATTGCTACAACTTCCAACTCATCTTCCATCATTGCCTTTCTAAATACCATACGCCCAATTCTTCCAAAGCCATTAATCGCTACTCTTGATTTCATCCAGCGTTCCTCCTGCCATATATGTGTTATACTTATTTCCCCTATCACAAAATTAGTATAACATATAATATGCAAATGGAAAGATTTATTTACACCATTTTTAAATTAAGATACTTTTGAAGAGAAATGGTTTGTTTATCTGATTAAATGGCACAAAAAAACACGTCAAACGACGTGTTTTTTCTATATCAATTCCCAACTTTTCAGAATGCTTTTAAGTTGTGCTTCCGTTTCTTCTCTTGTTCCAGTATTGTCAATAACGGCATCTGCAAGGTCTTTTTTATTCTCTATCGGCATTTGAGATTGAATTCGCTCTGAAGCTTCGGCCTCTGAACTCTCATCTCGAGCAACCAACCGCTCCAACTGCGTGGAAGAATCCACATATACAAGTAACGTTCGTTCAACCAAATAATTCAGCCTGCTTTCAAATAACAATGGAATGTCAAATACCACGTGAGGCTCTCCTTGTTTTTTGAATGCAGCAGCCTGATCTAACATACGCTTTCGTATTGCAGGGTGGAGAATACTATTTAACGTCTTCCGCTTTTCCTCGTTGTTGAAAATGACAGAACCAAGCTTCTTACGGTTAAGTCCCCCATCTTCGGCTTTCATCTCAGAACCAAATATCCGGAAAATATCCTCTAAAGCAGACTCACCAGGTTCGACTACCTCTCTTGCGATTACATCTGCATCAACGATTGGAATATTGTATGTTCTGATCATATCGGCAACAGTACTTTTGCCACTAGCAATCCCACCGGTAAGTCCTATATCCATCGTATCCCTCCTTGAAGGCTTACATCCTCATGAAGCCAAGAATAATTAACAAGCATCCTGGTAAATAAGAGAGTTTATCCATCCACTTAACATTGGAAGCTGCGTTTCCAAACTTAAGTCCAACTAGCACAAAGAACGAACTCATACAAGCAATTAAAATAGAAGTTTCAATTGGAGAATATCCGATCATCGATGCCCCTACACCCGCACCAAACGCATCTAAAGAAAGAGCCGCACCGAGCATGATTGCTTCAATACCGGTAATGGTACCCGAATCATCGAAATCAGCTGTCGTGGGTTTTCTAAGAATACTGATCACCACTCCAAGCGAGCGTATTTCAAAATGAAGAAGCATACGTTCCGAGATCGTTTTTTCCTCATCTTTATTATTTCGAATCATCTGATAGAGTACCCATCCGCCGAGTGCAATAAGGATAAAGCCTCCGATACGCTGTGCAACACTATCTGATATCCAAAGCTGCAGAAAAGACCCCAGCCCCATGGCAATCAACATGGAGACCGCCGAGCAGATTGATATGATAAGAATCGACTTAAAAGGAATTCTCATCCTTCGTAAGCCATACGTTAAGCCAACTCCGAAACCATCAACACTTACAGCAAATGCTAAGAAAAAAAGAGATACCCAGTACATTGGCGAACTCCTTCCATACTAAAATCTTAAATAGTATATGAAAGGAGCCCATCCAACGCTACGAATCACTCATTCACCTGACAAACTGGACAAAATGTGGTCCCACGTCCCCCAACAACAATTTTTTCGAGTAGGCGATGACAGGATTTACATTCGAGACCAGATCGTCCGTAAACAAAGAGATTGTCTTGATAAGTCCCAATTTTCCCCTGGCTGTTCACATATGAACGAATCGTACTGCCACCTTTATTTACAGCTTCCATAAGCGTGTCTACAATCTCGGTTTGCAATCGTTCTATTTCTTGATCATTGAGAGTTGAAGCAATGCGTTCTGGGTGTATGCCTGCTTTAAATAAGGCTTCATCTACATAAATATTACCGAGTCCCACTACAAGTGTCTGATCAAGCAGAACTGTTTTCACCTTACGTGTTGTTTTCCTGAATCCTTCTTTCAATACATCTACTGTAAATTCAGAGGAAAACGGCTCGTGACCCAGTTGTGCAAGTGGCAATTCTGCCTCCTCAGTTCCAATGGGAAAGAGATGCATCGTCCCAAACTTTCGAACATCATGGTAACGAAGTTCCATTCCATCCTCAAAGACAAAGAAAACATGTGTATGGTGATCGGCATCTTCTTCAGCTTGAGTCACTCTATATTTGCCTTCCATTCGTAGATGCGAAACAATCACATCTTCCTCAAGTAGAAGCTTCAGGAACTTTCCTCTTCGCTCCACACCTTTGAAGGTCTGACCGATGACTTTCATTTTAAATTCTTCAATGTCATCTGGCCTCTTGATAATCTTCGGCCATTTCACAATAACATCTGAAATCGTCTTTCCTATAATTAAATCTTCTAGTGTACGTTTGACCGTTTCTACTTCAGGTAATTCAGGCATTTCTCCCTCTCCTTTGATGCCTACTTCGCATCATACCAGGTGGAGCCATACTCATAATCAACTCTTAAAGGTACATTCAGTTTGATCGCAGATTCCATTACTTCGGGTACGATGCGTTTTAACGTTTCTATTTCTTCTTCAGGTGCTTCAAAAATAAGTTCATCGTGAACTTGTAAAAGCATGCGAGTTTGAAGGTTCTCTTCTTTTATTCGCGTCTCCATTTGAACCATGGCCAGTTTGATAATATCAGCGGCCGTTCCCTGAATTGGAGTGTTCATCGCTGTTCGTTCAGCAAAACCTCTTTGATTGAAGTTTCTTGAATTAATTTCAGGAAGATATCTTCTTCTTTGTAGAAGTGTCGAAACATATCCATCTTCTTTTGCCTGTGAAACGACGTCTTCCATATATCTTTTTACACCTGGGAAACTTTCAAGATAGCGATCGATGAACTCACCAGCTTCCTTTCTGGAAATTCCGATACTTTGCGAAAGGCCATAATCGCTTATTCCATAAACAATTCCGAAGTTGACCGCTTTGGCGTGCCTTCGCATATCTGAGGTCACATCTTCTTTCGCAACATCAAACACATTCATCGCTGTTTTCGTATGAATATCCTCACCCTGTTGGAAGGCTTCAATTAAATTCTCATCTTTCGCAATATGTGCTAGCACACGCAATTCAATCTGAGAATAATCAGCGGCAAACATTACCCAGCCTTTTCTAGACGGAATAAATGCCTTTCGAATTTTACGCCCTTCCTCTAGTCGAATTGGAATGTTCTGCAGGTTGGGATCCGTTGAGCTCAAACGTCCAGTCTGCGTAAGAGCTTGATTAAATCTCGTATGAATTTTGCCTGTATCAGAATAAATCACTTTCAGAAGTCCTTCAATATAAGTTGAATTTAACTTTCCAAGCTGACGATATAGAAGAATCTCTGGAATCACTTCATGCTTGCTCTCAAGCTTCTCCAATACATCAGCTGAAGTTGAATAACCCGTCTTTGTTTTTTTCAAAACTGGAAGTTCAAGTTTTTCAAATAAGACTTCACCTAATTGTTTTGGAGAATTGATGTTGAATTCCGTTCCAGCTAGTTCAAAAACTCTTGCTTCAATGGTGCTTAGCTTTTTATTTAATTCCTCACCCATTTTCTCAAGAAACTCCGTATCTACGGAAACACCCTTCGTTTCCATCTCCCCAAGAACGAGAGTAAGCGGCATCTCAAGATCATGAAACAGCTCGTACTGCTCATTTTTTCTTAACTGGTCTTCAAGCGTCTCTTTCAACTGATAGACCGCATAAGCTTTTCGTACAAGATGATCTGCAAGGTCATTTTCCTCAGGTAGTTTACGCTTAGCTCCTTTTCCATAGACAGTTTCATCTGACGAAACGACGGAAAATCCTTCGCGTCGTGAAATCGCAGATAAATCATGAGTGGATTCAGATGGATTAAGTAAATAAGACGCAATAACAAGATCAAATGTAATTCCTGCTAGAGAGATTCCCTGCCATCCGAGCGCAACAACGGCACGTTTTGCATCAAAAACCCATTTCTTTTGAGAAGAATCTTCTAGAAAAGTTTTGAAAACGTCAGACGACAGTGCGAGATTTGTAGGAATATAGAAATTCCCATTCTTATTAACAATCGAGAATCCCTGAATTTCCGCATTGTGATAATTCTCATCCATTACCTCAACGATCATAGCTGAAGGACTAGCTAAATGATGTTCCTCAATTTGGTCGAGTGCATCAAAATGAAGGTCCTCTATTTCTTCCTCTTCAACTTCTTCACCACCGATGCGGTTAAGAAGCGTTTTAAAGCCTAGTTCTTTAAATAGTGAAGCAACAGGATCATACTCATATCCGTTGTAAACTAAATCTTTGATTTCAAGATCCAGCGGAGTTTCTTTAAAAATAGTTACAAGTTCTTTGCTCATCATCGCTTTATCTTGATTTTCATCAAGCTTTTCTTTCAGTTTCTTACCGGATACTTCGTCAAGCGATTCATAAACGGCTTCAACTGTACCAAACTGCTTTAATAGTTTAAGCGCCGTCTTTTCTCCAACGCCTGGCACGCCAGGAATATTATCGGAATTATCACCCATCAATGCTTTCATATCGATAATTTGATCTGAAGTAAGTCCATATTTCTCGTTCAGAAACGCCGGATCGTATGTATCAATATCCGTAATCCCTTTACGGGTTAATGCAACATGGACGTTATCTGATACTAGCTGAAGCAAATCCTTATCTCCTGAAAAAATTTTCACTTCCCAATCTTCTTTACTTGCGATGGTTGAAACCGTGCCAATAATATCATCTGCTTCGTAATTCTTTATTTCATAACGCTTGATATTAAAAGCATCAAGAACTTCCCGAATAACAGGAAATTGTTCGCTTAGTTCAGAAGGGGTTTTCTGTCGTCCACCCTTATATTCTGTATAAGTTTCATGTCGAAAAGTAGTTTTACCAGCATCGAACGCCACTAGCATATGCGTAGGGGATTCGTTTTCAATAATTTTCAGAAGCATTGTTGTAAATCCTAAGACCGCGTTTGTATAAACACCTTTTTCATTATTTAACAGAGGTAGCGCGAAAAACGCACGATAGGCAATACTATTACCATCAATCAATACAAGTTTATTCTTCAATAAAAGTCCTCCCGTTCCAATTCAATAAGCGTCATGCACAAAAGCAAAAAACGCCTGCTTCATTCATTTTACCACGATGGTAAAAAGAAAGAAAAACAAGCGAAGATACGAGGGGTATTTTATTTCTAGGCTATGTTAGCTTATATTGTTGAATTCTAGATTTTTGGCTCATTCGAGTGAAACCTTCGTTTCACTCGCCTTTCAGCTTTGCTGAAAGGTCGTCCTGTGGTGCCCAATCGCTTTGAGCAAATGAATTTGCTCGAAACGATTGGGCACTACAGGGCGTAAATGAGCCAAAAATCAACACCGTTCATTAACATAGCCTATTTCAATAAAAAAATTAATCAAAAAAAAGAGACGAGATTTACTCGTCTCAAAACTATGCTCTCGTCATGATGAAGGGGTCAATTGTTACTTTACACAATCAGTTTAAAGGACGTATAAACGAAGTGTAAAGAAAACGTAAAGATTAAGAAGACCTCTCTTTATGAAGTGTTATTTTAAAGGTAGTTCCTTTTCCAGGCTCACTATCTACTTCGATTTCTCCATTATGAGCTTCAACAAGGTGCTTCACAATGGCTAAGCCGAGTCCAGTTCCTCCAGAATTTCTGCTTCTAGCTCTGTCCACACGGTAAAATCGTTCAAATATCCGTGGCAGCTCATCTTTTTTAATACCGATTCCATTGTCAGATATGATGAAAGCTAGAGAATCGATGGTCTCTTTAACCAGTATACTCACTTTACCTTTTTCTGGTGTATAAGTGAGGCTATTGGCAATCAAGTTAAGAAAAACTTGTTTCAGACGGTTAATATCACCTTTGATTCTTAAATCACCTACATAATCAACAGATACTTCTATGTTCTTTTTGTTAGCTTTACTCTGAGTCATTAAAAGACAATCATCAATGATTTCTTCTAAATTCGCATCCTGCCAGTTTAACGAAAAGTGCTTCTGTTCCATTTTAGATAAATCAAGTAGATCCTGAATTAAACTTTGGAGACGATCACTTTCATTTAAAATAATGGTGAGAAAACGTGTACGGAAAGCTTTGTTCTCCATAGCACCATCTAAAAGCGTTTCCGCAAACCCTTTTAACGACGTAACTGGTGTTTTCAATTCATGTGAAACATTAGCAACAAAATCCTTACGCATTTGTTCAAGCTTTTTGAGTTCAGTAATATCATGGAATACAAGAACGACACCTTTTAATTTATCATCCTGATCAATAATCGGTGCACCCGAAACATCGAAGTGTCGAATTTCAATACCCACTGGCAATTCAACCTGTTTTCGAACCGTTTGTTCTAGCAATAGCGTTTCCTCGACTATCCGAATAATTTCTCGATAAGGAAGCGCCTCATAATAAAGAACATCTAAATAATCATTCGAATCAATTCGAAATGTTTCTTTATAGAAACGATTAACGAGATTAATGTAACCTTTTGTATCAATTAAGATCAATCCACTGTCCATGTTCTCAATTAATGTCATTAACCGATTTTGTTGCATTTCATATGAAGTTGTCATATTTTGTAGATTCCGCGCAAGGATGTTTAATGCATGGCTAAGCTGTCCAGTCTCATCAAGCTTATACTCATAGGTTCTAGCTTTGAAATTTCCAGAAGCAAGTTCGTTCGCAACTTTAAGTGCTCCATCAAGAGGCTTTGTTAATTGATTGGAAATTCGAAGACTAAAATAGATAATAATAATAAAAGCTGTGGAAAATGAAAAAATCAAAACAAGCCACATGTTTGATAAAGCCTCTGGTTTAGCATCTTTGAATATAATTCCTTGAAATAAATTCCCTAGGAATACAATCATAATCAAAAAAACAAAAAAGAGGATCACAAACTGTGCATTAAGAAACCGAAAGCGAAACCGTCTCATTTAGTTGGAGGCTCCTCTAACTTGTAACCAAGCCCTCGAATTGTTTTAATATATTCTGGTTTTCGCGTGTTTTGTTCAATTTTCTCACGTAAATGACTAACATGAACATCAACGATTCTAGTGTCACCTACAAAATCATAATTCCACACAGCGCTTAAAAGCTGCTCTCTTGTAAGAACGCGTCCCTTATGACGAACAAGATACACGAGAAGCTCGAATTCCTTTGGTGTCACTTCCATCATTTCACCCTGGAAAAAAGACTCATAATTATTGGGATATACTTCCAATTCACCAATTTGAATCTTTTCACTTTCTTCTGTCTGTGAAACGGTGTTTGATTCCTCCAGCTGCTTTACTCGTCTCAGAATAGCCTTCACACGAGCGACCACTTCTCTTGGACTGAATGGCTTGGTCATATAATCATCTGCCCCAAGTTCAAGACCAAGTACCTTATCAAACTCATCATCCTTAGCTGTTAGCATAAGAACGGGTGTATGAATATGACGTTGTCTTAGTTCTTTACACACTTCAAGACCGTCCATTTCAGGCAGCATAAGATCGAGAATAATGCAATTCGGTTTCTCAGCTACAACAACCTCTAGAGCGTCGGCTCCATTTTCGGCTGTTACCACGTCATAACCTGCCTGTTCAAGATTAAATTGAAGCAATGTTAAGATTGATAATTCATCATCAACAACTAGTATTTTCTGACCCATCGTAAAATCCCCCTAACGAATTTCCCCATTCATCAATGCCGATACCGAAAGCCAGGCATCTTTTCTTTATTTTTCGCCTGATTACCTTCATCATACTATTTTTTTTGTAAAGGCAAAAGAGGAACTTGTTCCACAACGGTTTATGAAGCGCTTTCTTATAAGAGTCAACTGACTAACACGTAAAAAAGAGCCCAAGTAGGCTCTTAAAAATTGTCAAATGAAGTTGTCTTCGTCAACGGCTTAACTGGGTAGGGAGGACTTACTGTAAACTGTCCATCCAATATTGATTCCCCTGCTTCATTTACACCACTAACGCTTATGATGACTTCATGATCTTCTGTCGAAACACTTATCACTTCAAACTGAAAATGCAGTGTTTCATAATGATGAACGGGATTCACATAAGTCACTTCATGTTTTTTAATACTGCTGCCTGGTCCTGGCAGGTATTTAGAAATTGCTCCAGTAACAATCGCTAGAAGCATGATCTGTGGAACAATCGGTTTTTTAAAGGGTGTTAACGATGCATAATCATGCTGAATGAAAAGAGGGTTATTATCATTTGAAAGACCAAGGTATAACAGTAGATCTCGATCTTCAATTTTTTCAGTCACCTCAAGCTTTTCACCAGCTGTCATTTCCTCGATCATCCGACCAATTTTTCTTTTTTTACCTAAAAGCATAGCTACTCCCCCTTCTTATAAGAAAGCGCTTTCTTGTATTGTTGAAAAGAGATCCGGCTTTCACCGGATCTACTTATTTAACCTAATACTGTCAATACTTTGCGAACAGAGTCTGCTGACTTGTCTAATTCTTTCTTCTCATCTGCTGTTAGATCTAATTCGATGATGTCTTCTATTCCATTGCCGCCAAGAATGGTTGGTACTCCAAGGTACAGTCCTTCATACCCATATTCTCCCTCAAGATAAGCGATCGTAGGTAGCACGCGGCGCTGGTCTTTTAGAATTGCTTCTGCCATTTCTACTAGAGATGCTGCAGGAGCATAATAAGCACTACCATTACCAAGGAGACTCACGATCTCCCCTCCGCCTTTACGCGTACGTTCTACAATTTCCGCTAGGCGTTCCTCAGAAATTAAAGTTTGGAGTGGAATACCACCTGCAAACGAATAGCGAACAAGCGGCACCATATCATCACCGTGACCACCTAGAACGAAGCCAGTAATATCTTTAACAGAAAGGTTTAATTCTTCAGCAATGAACGAACGGAAACGTGCAGAGTCAAGAATCCCAGATTGACCGATCACACGGTTTTTAGGAAGACCAGATTCTTTGAAGACCGTGTAAGTCATCGCATCAACAGGATTCGTTAATACAACGATTGTCGTTTCAGGGGAATACTTCACAATTTCTTGCGTCACGCTTTTCATAATCTTAGCGTTAGTATTAACAAGGTCATCACGGCTCATTCCTGGTTTTCTAGCAATACCAGCTGTAATGACAACGATATCTGAATCAGCTGTGTCTTCGTAGTTAGAAGTGCCAGTGATTTTAGAATCGAACCCTTGAACAGGGCTAGCCTCAAACATATCAAGCGCTTTTCCTTTTGTAGGTCCTTCTTGATTTGGAATATCAACAAGAACAACATCCGCAAGCTCTTTTTGAGCAAGTAAAAAAGCAGTTGTAGCACCTGTAAATCCTGCGCCGATCACGGACACTTTCTTACGTTTCATTGTCATTTGAAGGAACTCCTTTCAACTGGTTCGTAATGGTATTCTTTAATTAATCCATATTATTGATTAGTTCGTCACCAAACTCAGAAGTTTTCACTTCAGTTGCTCCATCCATCAAACGAGCAAAATCATATGTTACTACTTTATTAGCGATTGTTTTTTCCATTGAATCAAGAACAAGCTTTGCAGCTTCATTCCACCCAATATGTTCAAGCATAAGAACACCTGAAAGAATGACAGATGAAGGATTTACTTTATCAAGTCCTGCATATTTCGGAGCAGTACCATGTGTTGCTTCGAATATAGCATGTCCAGTTTCATAGTTGATATTTGCTCCTGGAGCAATACCAATTCCACCGACCTGTGCTGCTAGAGCATCAGACACATAGTCGCCATTTAGATTCATTGTAGCTACAACGTCAAATTCTGCCGGTCGAGTAAGAATCTGTTGAAGGAAGATATCAGCAATTGCATCTTTAACAATAAGCTTTCCTTCACCTTCCGCTTTAGACTGCGCTTCGTTTGCAGCATCTTTCCCTTTTTCTTCAACGATACGGTCGTATTCTGACCATGTAAAGACTTTATCACCAAATTCTTGCTCAGCCACTTCATAGCCCCAATTTTTGAACGCGCCTTCTGTGAACTTCATGATATTACCTTTATGAACAAGCGTTACATTCTTACGTCCTTCATCAAGTGCATATTGAATAGCAGCACGGACTAGACGCTTCGTACCTTCTTCAGATACTGGCTTGATTCCAATTCCAGATGTTTCAGGGAAGCGGATGTTTTTCGCGCCCATTTCATCTTGAAGGAACGAGATAATTTTCTTAACTTCATCAGTCCCCTTTTGGAATTCAATTCCAGCATAAATATCTTCAGTGTTCTCACGAAAAATAACCATGTCAGTATCTTCCGGACGCTTTACTGGAGACGGAACGCCTTTGAAATAACGCACCGGACGAAGACATGTGAACAAATCTAGTTCTTGACGAA
This sequence comes from uncultured Bacillaceae bacterium, assembly GCA_963739655.1. Taxonomy (GTDB): domain Bacteria; phylum Bacillota; class Bacilli; order Bacillales; family Guptibacillaceae; genus Guptibacillus. Next base: position 857,929 of record CAVUAW010000018.1, read on the forward strand.
GGGCTACGTTAAGAGAACGTATTCCTCCTCCAACAGGAGTAGTAAGAGGTCCTTTAATCGCAATTATGTATTCACGAATCGCATCAAGGGTAGCTGCTGGTAGCCATTCACCTGTCTTATCAAATGCTTTCTGGCCAGCATATACTTCCTTCCAAACGATCTTTTTCTTTCCGCCGTAAGCCTTATCGACTGCTCCTTCAAGAACCTTTGATGCTGCAGCCCAGATATCAGGACCAGTGCCGTCACCTTCAATATATGGAATAATTGCATGATCTGGAACATTTAGTACCCCATTATTTACGGTAATCTTCTCTCCGTTTGCCATTTTGTATTCCTCCTATTGAGTTAATCTTTATAGGTAAGAGGGAAGTAAAGCTTCTTCCCTCATCTTTACCTATCTGTCTTCTACGTTTACATAAGTCTGATCGGTTTTCCCAATGTACTCTGCTCGTGGACGAATGAGACGGTTATTACTATATTGTTCAAGAATATGTGCAATCCATCCTGATACACGACTCACTGCGAAAAGTGGCGTGAATAGGTCGTGGTCAATGCCTAGACTATGGTAGACGGACGCTGAATAGAAATCTACGTTTGGTGGTAGTCCCTTTTCATTCGTCACAATTTCTTCCATCTTCGTCGACATCTCGTACCATTTTGTTTCGCCAGTTAACTCAGTTAATTTTCGAGACATTTCTCTTAAATGCTTTGCTCGTGGATCGCCCGTTTTGTAGACGCGATGTCCAAAGCCCATGATTTTTTCTTTATTCTCAAAAGCGTTTTGGAGGTAAGGTTCTACATTTTCAACGCTATCGATATCACTAAGCATAGCCATTACACGTTCGTTTGCTCCACCATGAAGTGGTCCTTTCAAAGCGCCGATTGCAGCTGTTACACCTGAATACATATCGGAAAGTGTTGCGACACAAACGCGAGCTGTAAAGGTCGATGCATTAAGCTCATGATCGGCATGAAGTACAAGCGCCTTATTAATGGCAGTAACTGCGACGTCTTCAGGAAGCTCACCTGTAAGTGTATAAAGAAAATTCGCGGCGAAACTTAAATCTTTCTTTGGTTCAACTGGTGCTTTTCCTTCACGAATACGTGAAAAAGCAGTCACTACTGTAGGGATTTTCGCTTGAAGACGAATTGCCTTGCGGTAGTTTGCTTCTTCACTCATATCATCTGCTTCTTCGTCATAGAGTGCAAGTGTAGACACAGCTGTACGAAGAGCTGCCATCGGGTGTACTTTATCACTTGGATAAGCTTTCATTTGACCGACAATTTCTTCAGGAATCGAGGCATTATCTGCTAATTCAGCTGTAAATTCCTCGAGTTCTGACTTATTAGGAAGTTTATCGTTCCATAGTAAATAAATTACTTCTTCAAAACTAGCATTCTCAGCGAGGTCATCGATATTATATCCTCTGTATGTTAAGACATCGTTTACAATTGAACTAATCGATGATGTTGTTGCAACTACGCCTTCTAATCCGCGTGTAGTCGTCATACGTTTCCCTCTCCTTTTCCATATTATTGGCTCTAGTATTTTCAAAAAATTCTGCATTGATAACGCTTTTAAAACGCTCCAAAAAAATAAGAACCTATGTACAAAGATGGTGCGTCAGTTCTCATTATAAACAATTCTCTGATATTTGTGAACGAATATGCATGATTTCATCTATTCCTTTTTTTCTCAAATGTCGAAAAACGACATTAACATACGAAGAAATATGCTGGATTCACACATCCCTGAACGAACGTTCAGGTAAAGAGTTCGACAATTTTCATAGCCATATAAGCTATTCCTGCTCCTATTAATGGCCCAACAGCAATTCCCTGGAAGACAGCCACAGCAAGTATTGTTCCAAACACGAGTGCAGTAGTAATATGTGGATCATCCTGAAGCAATATAATTCCCTTTGACGCAAGAATTGCAACAAAAACACCTGACCCCATTGCAATCCAGGCATAAGAAGATTTAACTGCTTCTCCAAGCTGCTTAAAACCTATTTCACCGTTAGCTATTGGTATAAGTACTGCAATGGTAATAATGGTCACACCCCAGGATATCCCTTTTGATTGAACAATTGGGAACACCTTATCTCCAAGACCTACCGCTTTCAGGATCAATAAAACGGCTACTGCAATAATTAGCGAGCTGTTCTTAGCTATTAGTGCTATCGCAAGCAGGATGAGCAGAAAGACTGAAGACTGCGAAATAATTGTCATATAGCTCCCTCTTTCACATTAGCAGAACTCTTTTAGCATAACAAACTTTTGAGAATTAAGCACGAAACAGATAAAACGCAATTGATTGTGAAGAAGATAGAGGTGTAAAATATAGGATAAAATAAGGTGGGGTTCAAATGAACTGGAAGTATATTCACAGGGTTTTGCGATTTCTACTTGTTATTGCGCTTATTATTCTTTCCCTGATCTCCTTTTATTATATATGGCATCTTGCATACCCGTTCGTAATTGCATTACTTCTAGCATTTCTTATCAATCCAATGGTTGATCTATTAGAACGTAAATTGAAGATACCTAGGCCATTTTCTGTTGTGCTCTCCATCCTGTTTCTTGTAGGCGTTCTTGCTGCCTTCATTGCTCTTCTAGTAAATGAAATTGTCCAAGGCGTTGTCTATATCGCAAATGTTTTACCGGGGAATTTTCAGGAGATTGTTCTATTTGTAGAAGACCTATTCGTCTCTCATATAATGCCACTCTATAATCAACTTGAAGAACTTTTTAAAGATTTAAATAAAGATCAACAAACTACTGTAATCGATAATATACAATCGATTGGTACGACGATCACAACCGCTGTAACGAATATTCTTCAAGCACTAGTAGAAGGTATTCGTTCGATCATTGTAAGCTTACCTACCATTTTAACTGTACTTGTCTTTTCCATGCTTGCAACGTTCTTCATCAGTAAAGACTGGTATAAATTCATCAACTGGTTAAAGAAAAAAGTGCGAAATGATGTTCAAAAAAGTATTGGTAAGGTTTATGTTGATTTAAGACGAGCATTGTTTGGCTTTCTTAAAGCACAACTTACGCTCATCTCGATGACTGCTGTTATCGTTCTAGTTGGTCTTCTCATTTTACGAGTTGATTATGCAATAACAATAGCAATTATTATTGGGCTCGTCGACCTTCTACCTTATCTTGGAACCGGGGCCATTTTTGTACCGTGGATGATCTATTCTTTTCTAACCGGGAATTACGGATTGACGATTGGCCTTTCCATTCTCTATGGCATTGTGGTAATACAACGACAAGTTATGGAGCCTAAAGTTCTTTCATCTAATATTGGCCTTGACCCCCTTGCAACATTAATTGCTTTATTCGTTGGCTTCCAAGTTTTTGGGTTTATTGGACTGATTATCGGTCCTGTTCTTCTAGTCGTTCTTAAAACCCTTTATCATGCCAACGTTTTTAAAGACATTTGGCGTTACATTGTAGGCTAGGAAATGTTGCAATTCTACAAATAAAAAAGCTTGTAGACTGGGTCTACAAGCTTAGAGCACCTGACTTCAATCAGGTGCTCTTCTACATGTTGTTACCTTTTTAGTTCATGACCTTCATAGCTTTTCACTTCTAATGGGGCAACCAAATATTCAGGTGCTTTCCCAACGAAGGCTTGGAAGTGTTCACTTGCATTATGACTCTCTACAGCGGAGAAATCCTTCCAAATTTCTACCATAGTGAACACATTCTCCTCTTCCACTTCTTTCATTAGAGTGTAGGAAATGTTGCCTTCTTCCTCTCGAGATTTTGCAATAAGTGTGCGTACCTCTTCAAGAAATTCTTGTTCTTTTGCTGAGTTAATTTGTAGTTTTGCATGAGTAATAATCATCGTTCAATCTCCTCTTTTTATAAAAGTTTCTTTTCTAAGATTGGAGCGGAAATCAACCGCTGCATCGCCCGAAACCAACCTTATCAAATTATTTCCACTCTGTAATAGATTCAACAGGTAAACGCACTGATTGATAACCTTCATTAGCTGCTTTACCAATTGAAATTAGCATCACAGGATAGTAACGATTTTTGTCCATCTCGTACGCTTCAGCAATTTGATCTTTCTCATATCCACCAATTGGATTGGTATCATATCCGTGCGCACGTGCTGCTAGCATCAACTGCATGGAAACTAATCCACCGTCAATGAGATTCATTTCTCTAAACTGTTCAGTTGGCATTGCTTCTAATAAACCCTTAATAGCTGGGAGCTGTTGATCTCTCACTTCCGCAGGCATGTATCCTTTTTGTACAGCAGTATCGTAGATCTCTTCTGCATAATCCAAACTATTCATGTCAACAAACACTGCTATTACTGCTGAAGACGTTTCAACTTGATTCTGATTAAATTTAGCAAGTGGTGCTAACGTAGCTTTCCCTTCCTCGCTATCGATAACCACAAAACGCCATGGTTGAAGGTTTACTGAAGATGGGGCTAGCGTCGCTTCTGTTAATATCTCCGTCATTTCTTCTTTACTAATTTTCACAGATGAATCGTAATGACGAATTGATCGCCGTCCAGTTATAATTTCATTAAAATCATTTATTTTTGTTGCATTCATTTGTAAATTCTCCTTCTGTAAATTCTAGTTAGTATTGGATGTCCTTTACATTGTTTTGAATACGAGTCAGCATAATCGATAGTGAAGCTTGTTCTTCTTCACTGAAATCTTTTAACACTTTAGTGATAAATTGCTCTTTCTCTTTCCGAAATGAGCCAATTTTCTCACGACCTTCTTCAGTTAATCGTACAAAGGTAAAGCGGTTGTCATCCGGTTTCTTTCGTCGATTTACCATGTTTTTCATCTCAAGCTGCTTTAAATGTCTCGTCACAGCAGCACTGTCAATATTCACTTCTTTCTGCAATGCTGTCTGGCTAATTTCATTCACTTCAAACAACTTATGCAGCAGCTCCAAGCGAGACTGACTGATCCCAGTACATCGTTCGAATTTAGGACTCATCTGCTTATAAATATCATTTAATTGATAGAGAATCTTACCTTCTTCTGTACAAGAATTCGACAAAGCACCTACTCCTCCATACGTTTGATGGGTCAATCGTTGACTCGTCAACTAATATACTAGAAGACTTTTTGTAAGTCAAATAGATGAGCTCAATTCACTGAAACATCCAAGCAATAAAATTTAGATCAAAAGGCTATGCTAGCCTATTTTGTTAATTTCTATGCGGCTCGAAATAAATGGTCATCAAAAAAAGGAACTTGAGTACTGCTTCAAGCTCCTTAGAATTTTTTCATTGTGTGATTTCATTAAGTTGTTCTTTATCTTCTAATAAACATAAACTGTCCATTATTTATTCTACGTTCAAGAAACTTCTTCATCCATCGCTTAAAGGGTTTTCTCGTTGCTGGAATCAGAAGTAGAAACCCTAAAGCATCTGTAATAAATCCTGGTGTCAGTAACACCACACCTCCAACAAGTATACAAAGACCATCTAGGATAGCATCCCCTGGCATCTGTCCAGTTTGCATTTGCCTGTTAACCTTTTGAATTGCTTCAGATCCTTCTCTACGTGCAAGCCAAGCTCCAAGGATGCCTGTACCAATGATTAATAAAACCGTTGGAATAAGACCTAGTGTTCGACCTGACAGGAGTAACAGAGCAATCTCTAAAGCCGGAACGATAATTATAAAAAGTAATAGTATACGAAACATTACAAAGCTCCCTCAGTCATAATCGGGATATTGTCCCGTTATTTCTATTATACGCGATCAAGCTAAAGTAAAAAAGACTGCCGATTAACTCGACAGCCTTACTAAAACTTTTATCTTACTTACAGAATGCTCGCTTTACCGTTGTAAATGATTCCAGTTGTTGCATCAAGCGTAACTTGTTGACCTTCTTCAAATAGTGTCGTTGCATTTTCAAGACCTACAACTACTGGAAGACCAAGGCTAAGACCAACTACAGCAGCATGACATGTCAAACCGCCTTCTTCTGTAATAAGTCCAGCTGCTTTTTCTAAAGCAGGTACCATATCTTTATCAGAGCCAATCGTTACGAGGATTGTATTTTCATCTGCCTTCTGAATAGCTTCTTCTGCTGTTTTTGCAATTGCAATTTTACCAGAAGTCGATGTTTTTCCAATTCCCTGTGCTTTTGCAAGAATATCGCCAATCACGTGCACTTTCATCAGGTTGGTTGTACCTGATTCACCAACTGGTACACCAGCAGTAATTACTACGGTATCACCGTGGTTCACAATTCCTGATTGAATGGAAGCATCTACTGCGACTTCAAGCATTTCATCCGTTGTTTTCACTTTGTGGCCTTCTTGAGCATGTACGCCCCATACAAGAGCAAGCTTACGGCATACACCAGCTGTATTTGTAACAGCTACAATCGGCGCCTTCGGACGGTATTTAGAAATCATACGAGCTGTATGACCGCTCTCAGTAGCCGTAATAATTGCTGGTACATTCAAGTTGTAAGCTGTATGCGCAACAGATTCACTGATTGCGTTCGTTGTATTCGTTTCAGTCTCTTTACTTCTTACGGAAAGAAGCTCACGGAAATTCAATGACTTTTCAGTGTAAGAAGCGATATTGTGCATCGTTTGAACTGCTTCTACAGGATATGATCCTGCAGCAGTTTCTCCCGAAAGCATAATAGCATCTGTTCCATCAAGAATCGCATTCGCAACGTCACTTGCTTCCGCACGGGTTGGACGAGGATTGCGCTGCATGGAATCAAGCATTTGAGTTGCTGTAATAACTGGTTTACCAAGTGCATTACATTTCTTAATAAGCTGCTTTTGTACTAGAGGTACTTCTTCAGCAGGAATTTCAACACCAAGGTCACCCCGTGCAACCATTAAACCATCAGAAATCTCAAGGATGGAATCAATATTATCGACACCTTCACGGTTTTCAATCTTAGGAATGATCTGGATGTCAGTAGCTTTATGTTTTTCTAAAAGCTTACGGATATCTAGTACATCGGATACTCGACGTACGAATGATGCAGCGATAAAGTCGATACCTTGCTCGATACCAAATTCAATATCAGCAGCATCTTTATCGGTAATTCCCGGAAGGTTAACGCTCACGTTAGGCACGTTAACACCTTTTTTATTTTTCAAAGTACCATTATTCAGTACTTCAGTATACAGTTCGTTTTTCTCAATTTGTTTCACTTCAAGTTCAATTAATCCATCATCAAGAAGGATTTTAGAACCAACGTGTACATCGTTAACGAGATCAGGATATGTTACAGAGATTTTTTCAGTTGTTCCAAGTACTTCTTCCATAGAAACGATTAGCTGTTGACCAGCTTCAAGGTCAATCCCGCCATTTTCCATATTGTTTGTACGAATTTCAGGACCCTTTGTATCAAGAAGAATGGCTACATTCTTACCGAGTTTCTCGGCTACAGAACGAATCGACTTGATACGGCTACCGTGCTCTTCAAAATCACCGTGTGAAAAGTTTAGACGAGCAACGTTCATTCCTGCCATCATCAATTTCTCTAGTGTTTGTTCATTTTCACTTGCTGGTCCTATAGTACAGACAATCTTAGTTTTACGCATGGGTCTGTCTCCTCCTAAAAGCTATTCTTCATTTGATTTTCAAACTTAAGCCTTACATAATTCTAGACACTACGATACACCCCTTTAGTTTGAAGGGGCGAAACGAGTATCGTGTTTTAAATAGATAGTTCTTTCGCTAGCTGACACATCTTCTGATTTACTTCGTGAGGAAGAGCCAGTGCTTCGTTAATATCAAGATCAATAATTTGATTACTTTGTATACCAACTGTTCTTCCTTCAGCTCCTTCAAGAAGTAATTCAACGGCTCTTGCTCCAAGACGACTTGCTAGGACGCGGTCAGATGCAGTTGGGGAGCCACCGCGTTGAACATGTCCAAGTACAGTAACTCGAGTCTCCATGTTCATTTCTTGTTGGATTTGCTTGCCAATTTCAACACCGCTTCCAACACCCTCCGCAACAACAATAATGCTATGGCGCTTTCCGCGATCATGTCCACGTTTCAAACGAGATAAAATATCTGACATTTCGAACTTTTCCTCTGGAATAAGGATGGATTCCGCTCCATCTGCAAGGCCCGACCAAAGAGCAATATCTCCAGCGTCACGCCCCATTACTTCAATCACATATGTACGTTCATGTGAAGTTGCGGTATCTCGAATTTTATCAATTGCTTGAATTACAGTGTTAAGAGCTGTATCGAATCCTATAGTAAAATCAGTTCCCGGAATATCATTGTCAATCGTTCCCGGAATACCGATCGTTGGAAAACCATGACCAGTTAACTTCTGGGCTCCACGGTAGGATCCATCTCCTCCGATAACAACTAATCCTTCGATTCCAAGTTTTTTTAGATTTTCAACACCTTTTAATTGCCCTTCTAATGTCTTAAATTCAGGACAGCGAGCAGAATAGAGCATCGTACCGCCACGGTGAATAATGTCCGCAACAGATCCAATTTCCATTTTTTCTATATTTCCATTAATCAACCCGGTGTATCCGTGGTAAATTCCGTAAACTTCAATATCATGGTAGATTGCTTTACGAACGACGGCACGAATGGCTGCGTTCATTCCTGGTGAGTCTCCTCCGCTGGTTAATACACCAATACGTTTCATAACTGTTCACCTCATTAGTTCTTTGTGTTACTAAAATATCAAATCCAACCGTGTAATACAATAGCTAAGCTTTCAAGCAAAAAAGTGCTTTCTCTCTAGCGAGAAAGCACTTCCCTTATTTTAAGCCAATGGTATCGGTTACAAACGTATATTGTCCGATATTTCTGTATTTTTCGTAACGATTGTTGACGAGCTCTTCACTGGAGAGTTGCTTTAATTCTTCAAGTGATTTTTCGAGTACTTGCTCGATGGATTTCGCTTGCTTTGCTACATCGCGATGGGCGCCACCTTTTACTTCTGGAATAATCTCATCAATAACATTAAGCTCTTTCAAATCAGGAGCTGTAATTTTCATTGTATCCGCTGCTTGTTGAGCCAGTCCTGCATCTTTCCAAAGCAGTGCCGCTGCGCCTTCTGGTGATATAACAGAATACCAGGAGTTCTCGAGCATGTGGACATGATTTCCTACACCGATCGCTAATGCGCCTCCACTTGCACCTTCACCAATAACGATGCAGATGATTGGAACTGTAAGCCCAGCCATTTCTACTAAATTGCGTGCAATGGCTTCGCTTTGCCCTCTTTCCTCTGCTGCTTTACCTGGAAATGCGCCCTTAGTATCTAATAGAAAAATAACCGGACGGTTAAATTTCTCAGCTTGTTTCATAAGACGAAGTGCTTTCCGATAACCTTCTGGATGAGGCATACCAAAATTCCTTCGCAAATTCTCCTTCGTATCCTTTCCACGCTGATGACCGATAACAGTTACAGGTTTATCCTGGAATGTCGCAATGCCTCCAACAATCGCTTCATCGTCCCCAAAAAGACGATCACCATGAAGTTCTAGAAAATCCGAAAAAATACGATCAATGTAGTCATACGTAGTCGGACGTTCAGGATGTCGAGCAAGTTGAACACGGTTCCATGCTGTCATGTTGCCGTAGATTTCTTCTTCCATTTTGGAAAGTCGTTTCTCAAGGCGAGCAATTTCGTCAGTAAGATCCACATTCTTTTCTTCCATAAACGAATGAAGCTCTGTGATTTTATCTTCTAGTTCTTGAAGAGGTCGCTCAAAATCAAGCCGGTGCGCCATTATCTTTCACCTCTGTTTCCATGAATCATTAGTACTTTACATAGTGTTTTCTTCATTTCAGAACGGTGTATTACACGATCAAGTTGTCCATGATGCAAGAGAAATTCTGCTGTTTGAAAATCTTCAGGAAGATCTTCTCGAATTGTTTGCTCAATAATACGTCTCCCAGCAAATCCAATCATCGCTTTTGGTTCTGCAAAATTGAAATCTCCTACGGAAGCAAAACTAGCAGAAACTCCACCAGTCGTAGGATGTGTCATGATCGAAATAAATAAACCGCCATTATCACTGAATCGTTTTAGTGCAACACTGGACTTGGCCATCTGCATCAGACTCAACACACCTTCTTGCATTCTGGCACCACCTGATGCAGTGAATATAATAAATGGAATTTTTTCTTTATCGGCATGTTCAATGGCCCTGGTTATCTTTTCTCCAACAACAGATCCCATACTTCCCATTCGGAACCGCGCGTCCATCACAGCAATGGCGGTTCTATATCCTTCTATAGTACCTTCTCCTGTAACGACTGCTTCATTCAAGGAAGACTTCTTCTGGTCTTTCTCAAGTCTCTCAACGTAATCTGGAAAAGAAAGAGGATTCTCTGAAATCATATTCTCGTCCAGTTCTATGAATGATCCATGATCGAGGGTATCCTTTAACCGTTCTGGAGCTGACATTTGATGGTGATAACCACATTTCACACATACTTTATGTGATTTTTCTAGTTCCTTTGTGTAAATAATACTTTTACATCCCGGGCATTTCGTCATAATACCTTCAGGAACATCTTGCTTTATTTTATCTGAGGGAACCGTCGCATATTTTTTCTTCTTGTTGAATAAATCCTTTAACAATGTTGACCATCCCTTTCACCTTTTAGATCATGTTGTTTATTCTTCCGTTTTTTTCATTTCATACTTATCCAATAGACGAATGGCCTTTATTTGATCTCTAGAAGCCAGAGCATCAATTAGCTCCTCGTAGTATACCGATGGGCGAAAGGTCAAATGATGCCATATCGTCTGATGATAGTCAGCTAGCTCTTTCCATAATCTTATCAGCAGATAATTATGTGTAGATGAAACAATTATACGAAAGAAGGCTGTATCAAACTCAGTAGAGAAAATTTCTCTCTCTGTAGTATTGTCCTTATGTTCCATCATAGTTCTTAAACGAGAAAGATATTCATCAGATATCCTTTCACAAGCTACTCTTAGAATATCTTTTTCTATCAGTTTTCTCGTTTCTAGCAAATCTTCTTTCGACTTTGTATCTTTCAAAATAAAAGAAGCGATCACTTCTACGAGGCGGTGGTCTTTTGCATTCGCAATAAACGTCCCTTCTCCTCGTCTCGTTTCAATAAGTCCAAGCATTTCCATAGATCGTAACGCTTCTCGTACGGAAGATCGTCCAGCATTTAAGCGCTCAGAAAGCTCCCTTTCTGAAGGGAGCTTATCACCGGTTTGCAAACCATCATTGTAAATAATTGCTTTAATTTTCTGAAGGATATTCTGGTAGACTTTCCCTTGCGTCGTCATGGAAAATCAACGCCCTTCCCTTGCATTAACCGATTGTTGACGTAGAAGTCGCTATTTATACTACCAGGTTCTGAAAGCAAATAGCGTTTGTATCTCGACTTAACACAAACTATGAAAGATAATTTTTTTAAAGTGCAAGAAAAAAGTGAGAAAGTCAAACTCTTCCCCACTTATTCGTTATCTTCTTCAATGATAGCAAGAGAACGCGTCTTTTCCTTCACAGCTTCAGGGTCAACAGTTATACGTGCTACTCCAGTTTCCATTGCAGCTTTTGCAACGCTTGCTGCCACAGCAGGTGCTACGCGTGGATCGAATGGGGCCGGGATAACATAGTCCGCGTTCAATTCATCTTCAGCAACGAGTTCAGCAATTGCATGAACAGCAGCTACCTTCATGTCTTCGTTAATATGTGTCGCTCTAACATCAAGCGCACCTCTGAAGATACCTGGAAAAGCAAGAACATTATTAATTTGATTTGGGAAATCGGATCTTCCCGTTCCAATAACCTTAGCACCTGCATCTCTAGCATCATCTGGCATAATTTCAGGGTTGGGATTGGCCATAGCAAAAATCGTTGGATCTACGTTCATTGATTCAACCATTTCTTTTGTCATTGCTCCCTCAACAGAAACGCCAATAAACACATCCGTATTTGCAATGACTTCTTTCAAAGAACCCTCTGCTTTATCACGGTTCGTATATTTAGCTACTTCCGCTTTCACATCGTTCATCCCATACGAACGACCTTCATATATAGCGCCTTTTGAGTCACACATTATAATATCCTTCACGCCAAAACGATTCAAGAGTTTAATAATGGCAATTCCAGCGGCACCAGCACCGTTAATCACAACCTTAATTTCGCTCATTTTTTTATCAGATAATTTCAGTGCATTCACAAGACCCGCGACAGTGACAATCGCTGTTCCATGTTGATCATCATGAAAGATTGGAATATTGGTTTCCTTTTTAAGTCTTTCTTCAATCACAAAACAATTTGGTGCCGCGATATCTTCTAGATTTATCCCACCGAAAGTAGGCTCCATAAATTTAACTGTCTGAACAATTTGATCAACATCGGTTGTATTCAAACAAATTGGAAACGCATCTACACCTGCAAAGCTTTTAAAAAGAACTGCTTTTCCTTCCATCACTGGAAGAGCGGCTTCAGGGCCAATATTGCCCAATCCAAGCACTGCTGTACCATCTGATACGACAGCAACCATGTTCCCTTTCATTGTATACTCATATACTTTATTTTTGTCATCGTAAATTTCTTTACAAGGCTCTGCTACACCTGGTGAATAAGCAAGACTTAAATCCGTTGCATTTCGGACAGGTACTTTTGACTTCGATTCTAGTTTACCCTGCCTCACTCGGTGAATATGTAGAGCTTCTTCTCTCGTAATGGACAATAAACCCACTCTCCTTTTTTCAGAAGCATTAGACTGTATTTGTATTTTCTCTAGTGCATTTGTGCAGTGGTCTGACCACTCTATTTTCACTATTATAACAAACCATCAATTGCTGTAAAGCAATTTCATAGCGTCTTTTTAACCACATTAGACTCACCAAGTAAATTCTTTAAAGTAAGAATGCAGTCGGAATCAGTGTTTATCAGCCAGTCCTGACCAAGCTTAACTGTTTTTTCGATTTGGCTATAATAAACGACCACAGGAGTATTTCCTTTATGATTACGTAAAACTTCTTTAACATCTTCAAGTACACCTTTTTCGTGATGGTGAGGTTCAATTTTGAGAAATAACGTTTCTTTTACTTTCTTTGGAGAAATATCTTTCAATTTCATTGCCCTTGAAATAATGATATTCGTTTGATCATTCCGTCTTTGACCCACTCCATCTATATAGACAAACTCGCCTTTTGATAAAATGGTTTCCGTTTGTTCCCATACGTCTGGAAAAACAACACCATCGATCTCTCCAGTTTCATCTCCAAGCGTTATGAACGCCATCATCTGTCCTTTTTTCGTACGAACACTTCGCACCTTTAATACTTCGACTGCAAGTCTCAGGGGCTCACGATCAGATGCAGCTACCCCTTCCTTCGCTGTGTTTCTAATATAGCCCTTCAAGTTTTCCAGGTAGGGATCAAGAGGATGAGCCGTTAAGTAGAAACCAATCGCTTCTTTCTCAAAAGCGAGCATTTCCTTTTGTTCAAAAGGCGGAACGCTCTCATAAGATGGCTCTGTTTCTCCGTTAAGGAAAAAACTTTGCTCACTCTGTTCTGAGCCATAATTCATCGCACCTTCAAGAGAGGCAAGCATAACGGAGCGACTGACTTTAAATTCATCAAGGGCTCCTGCAAAAATCATTGATTCCAGGGCACGTTTGTTAACGATTTTGAGTGAAATTCTTGCACATAAATCAAATAAACTATGATAAGGAGAATCATTACGTTTAGAAATGACTTCTTCTATCGCATTCTTCCCCACGTTTTTAATCGGTAACAATCCAAAACGAAGTCCCTTGTCTTCCACCACAAAAGTTTCAAAGCTTTTATTGATTGATGGCGGGAAAATTGAAATGCCTTTATGTCTCGCTTCAGTTAAATAGATAGCCAGTTTATCATGATTACCAATCGCAGATGTGACTAGACTCGAAAAGAAATAACGAGAATAGTTTGCTTTTAAATAGGCTAGCTGATAAGCGATAACACTATAAGCCACGGCATGACTTCGGTTAAAACCGTAATCTGCAAATCGAACGATATACTCATATACTTGGAGAGCTGTTTCCTCAGGATAGCCTTTAGAAAGACACCCATTTACAAAATGCTCTCTTTCTGATTCAAGAACATCGCGCTTCTTTTTTGAAACAGCACGTCTTAGAAGGTCAGCTTCCCCGAGCGAAAAACCAGCTAATTTAGAAGCAATCTGCATGATTTGTTCCTGATAGACAATTACACCATACGTTGATTTTAAAATCGGTTCAAGATCAGGGTGAAGATAACTCACTGATCGATCACCATGTTTACCTGAAATAAAAAGCGGGATATTTTCCATTGGTCCGGGTCTATACAACGCGTTAACTGCTACAATATCTTCAAATTCTGTAGGCTTTAATCGTTTCAGTACTTGACGCATGCCATCCGATTCGAGCTGAAAAACACCTGTTGTATCTGCACGTTTAAGTATTTCAAAGGTTGCTTTGTCATCCATTGGAATGGCTGACAAAATAGGACGTTTTCCCGTTTGTATTTCGACGTCGTTTAAAATCCCTTCGATGAGTGTTAAATTTCTAAGCCCAAGGAAGTCCATTTTCAACAAACCTATTTCTTCAAGGTCATTCATTGGAAATTGAGTTAAGCTAATATGCTGACCACCGAGTAATGGGACATAATCTGTTAGAGGTTCGGCTGAGATAACCACACCAGCTGCATGTGTGGAAGTGTGACGTGGCAAGCCTTCAATCATGCTTGCAATTTTGAAAACTTGCTTCCCTTCTTCGGAGGCTGATAACAGTTTCACTAACTCTTTAGACTCTTCTTTGGCATGTTTAAGGGTCATTCCAGGCTTTGAAGGAATCGCTTTAGACATGGCATCAAGAAGCTTGTTATCCGCTTCTAGTACTCTTCCAACATCACGGATAGCGGCTTTCGCTGCAAGCGTCCCAAAAGTCACGATTTGAGCAACACGATCATGTCCGTATTTCTGATGAACGTAGTCGATTACCTCATCCCTTCGAACGTCTGGAAAATCAATATCAATATCAGGCATGGTCACGCGTTCTGGATTCAAAAACCGTTCAAACAGAAGATTATGCTCAATCGGGTCAACGTCAGTGATATAAAGTAAATAGGCAACGAGCGAACCAGCCGCAGATCCCCTTCCAGGTCCTGTAATCATATGAGAATCATGCGCGTACCTCATAAAATCCCAAACAATTAAAAAGTAATCGTTGAAGCCCATTTTGTTAATAATTGAAAGCTCATAATCTAATCGCTCAAGGACAATCTCATTGGGATTACCATAACGGTTTGAAAGATTTTTGCGACAAATTTTTTCTAGATAATGCGAAGCAGGTTCTCCATCAGGAACAGGATAAACAGGTAAATGAGTTTCTCCAAACGACAGCTCAAGAGAACACCTCTTTGCGATTTCCAAAGTCGTTGCCACTGCTGCTTCATATGCTTTAAATCGCTCTATCATTTCTAGAGGAGAAGTTAAATAGAACTCATGATTAGGAAGAGTTACCTCAGCTTTATCTTCATATCGCTTTCCTTTATCAATACACCTCAAACAGTCATGCGCTTCGGCATCCACCTGTTCGATATAGTGCACGGCATTTGATACGGTGAGCGGTAAATTAGCTTTGCTTGCAAACTTAGAAATCAAGTGATTAAGCTGCCTTTCTTCTCGAATGGCATGATCTTGCATTTCTAAATAGAATCCAGAAGAGAAGGATCGGTGATATTCCATTGCTAGTTGAAAAGCAGTTGTTTCCTCTCCATGAAGAAGCTCCTGACCAATTGCACTTTCAAGAGTTCCTGAAAGTGCAATTAGACCTTCTGTTAACGTTAATAATTTTGTTTTTTCTATGTACGGTTTACTTCCTATTGAATGTTGCATATGTGTACTAATTTGCAATAAGTTCTTGTACCCATCAAGATTCGTTGCAAGCAGAACGAGATTGTCGAACTGCCTCTCCTGATGATATAAAGTTGTTTCCGCTTCATTGCCAACTCGAACATCCAAGCCTATTATCGGTTTTATTCCATTCTCTTTACATGCTTTATAGAAAGGAATCGTTCCATACATCGTCCCTTTATCAGTTAGAGCTAAGGACTTGTATCCCATTCGCTTCGCCGATTCAACAAGCGACTTTATACGACTTGGACTATCGAGGAGACTATATTCACTATAGACACGGAGATGCACAAATTCCATAACTAATCCCACTCTCACTTTGCTATTACATTCTATTATAGATACTTAGAGCGTCTCAAACAAACATTATCAAGCATAAGAGACTCTACTTTTCGCATAGGCTTTACTAAAAGTGAGTTAGACAACTAAACATTTCCCCAAGTCAAAAATAGTAAATGCCATAGTTGTTCTTATGCTTTAAACCTTAATAATATGGAAATTTCATTAAATCCAAAATTAGGAAGAAGGAATTCTTATGGAGCGAGTAACGCTCGTCACCCTGATCATCGCATTTTTTGTTGCTTTTGGAGTAATCGTAGGCGGTTCGCTTATTGGCGGTATCGGCGCTTTCTTATCAGGTGAACCTCCATTGCACTGGATTTTCATTGTTGCTCAACGGTTGAAAATCTGGGCGATCGCTGCTGCTATTGGGGGAACATTCGATACGATAAATAATATGGAAAGGAGCTTTCTTAGCGGCTCTCCTGACGAAATCATGCGTCAATTCCTTTGGATATTTTGTGCACTTGGTGGAGCTCAGGCAGGAATGGAAGTCATAAACTGGCTTACTCAGGAACGCTCTTCCATATGAGAGTACCTCCAATTTATTCAAGAAAAGGATGGCAAAGATTTCTCGCAGGTCTTTCTGTAGGAATTATCTTTGGGTGGCTGTTCTTTCTAATGCTTTTTGGAATCATGTATGAAAAGCAAATCACCACAATTAAAGAGCAAAAAATTGAAATCTATGATCTTAAAACACAGAATCAAACATTGCTTGACGATAAGAAAAGTTACGATAACAACGACATTGAGAAAACACTCCTCGTCAAAAATATCCAGGTGTCCTTTGAGAAAGATAAAGATCTTCCCTTAAACTCATTAACGCAGCATGAACTTAAGAAGGAAATCCAGAATGAATTGAACGACTTACTGAACAAAGATCTCGGAGCGGTATCTAGAACTAGAAGCTTTATCATTAAATCACTCGAAAATAAAATATTAACAGTCGATAATATCAAATATGGTTTTCAGGTGAAAGAATTCGTTTTGTGGACAACTGTCGAAGTAGTACTAACAATTGAGCTAATTCAATAGCGAATCAACAATTTTTTTGCGAGCTTTTGTCAGACAAGTCGCAATTTTGCCCTCGGTAGTATATGATAAAAGCACAGAAATATTTTGGAGGTGGCGCGATGGTTATTGATCGCAAACAAATCGCAAGAGCAAAGATAGCCGATTTGCAAAATGGGCGATCCGCTTACGCAGAGTCCCATGAAATGACTGCCCTGATAAAAAAGGAACTGCAATCACTTAACATCGACGTGCACGAAGACGTGACAAGCTTTGGTTCATGGTTTATTCCCAAAACCCAGGATCACATCTAACTATAAGAGACCGGCTACCTCGTTTTGAACGAAGATAGCCGGTCTCTTATAGTTAATTATCGCTAATAATACCAATCTTATTGTTTGCACGCAGCTTCTAATTCAATAAGAACCCGATCTGCCTCTTCCCAACTATAAACGGTAGCTCCTGCAGCCATAGGATGACCGCCACCATTATATTTTGCAGCTATAGAATTCACAACTGGTCCTTTTGAACGAAGGCGCACTCGAATTTGGTCCGCTTCCTCAATGAAAAACACCCAGGCTTTCAAACCAGCTACATTCGAAAATGAGTTAACTAATTGAGAAGCTTCACTTGCAGTTACGCCATACTCCTCGATTGTTTCTTTAGTAATCTTCATCCAACCTGCGCCATTCTCTGATGATTCAAAGTTTTGTAATACATAGCCGTTTAAACGGGCAATGTACTGTTCAGTTTTATATAACTCGTTATACAACGAACCTGTATCCACGCCAAATTTCAGAAGTTCTCCAGCATACAAAAACGTACGCTGAGTCGTATTCGGAAACATGAATCGACCAGTGTCTCCAACAATTCCTGCATAGAGAAGAAATGCTCCTTTATCAGATAGCTTGTACCCCCGTTCTGTAGCAGTAAGATACAAATCCACAATCATTTCACTCACAGAACTTGACTCTGTATCTACCCAAAGCAAATCACCATAAGGATCCTCATTTGGATGATGATCAATTTTAATCAGTAGCTTGCCGTTTCGATAGCGATCGTCGCTAATACGAGGCTGATTCGCTGTATCACAAACAATGACAAGGGCATCCTGATACACGTCATCCTTTACCTCGTTCATTTTATTTAAAAACATGAGCGACGGCTCTTCCTCACCAACCGTAAAAACTTTCTTCTCTGGAAAAGAAGTTCGAATTAGTTCTGCAAGCCCCCCCTGTGACCCTAATGCATCTGGGTCTGGGCGAACATGACGATGAATAATAATCGTTTCATATAGTTCAATGGCATCTAATAATTGCTCTTTCATCAAACTTCTCCTTTCGACTGCTTACCTTTTGTTATCTTTCTGCCATAGATTTTTATCATCAAGTTCTATACAATGGAAAAGAATCTTTAATCTGGAGGAAAGCAGCCATGCCTATCTTTGTTATTTTAATTGTCTTTTCAATCGTTTTCTACTTATTCTACCGTGTGAAATCGTTCCGTACCAATGGTGTGGCGACGAAACAATGGCTTAATTCAAAAGCAAGTATTGCACTTGGATTATTCCTTGTCTTCTTTGCTATCAATTCGATCTTTGTAAACCTTTCGACAGTCACTTACATAGTCGGTGCTGTCTTTATCTTACTCGGCATCGTTAACGTTGTTGTAGGATATAAGAAGTATCGTCATTACCATCCATTTGCAATTGAGGAAGCGAATAGTATGAAAAACTTATAGAATAATTAAGCATCGAAACCGCCATAGCATTCATGGCGGTTTTTTCATTCGTTCCTTTAAAGAGTGAATAATCCTACCTCTTATTGGTTCATCTAACCAACAAAAGATGAGTACACTCTGTTAGAAAGTTCACTCTATCGATCAATGAGTTGGGCCATCATAAGTGCTTTTCCAACTACAGAACCTTCATGATAAATTTCAATATCAACTTTTCCGAACTTACGTGAAACTTCTAGCACTTTTGGTACAATCTCAATCGTATGATCGATTTGAACTGGTTTAATGAAATAGAGAGTGATGTTCTCAACAACGAGATCACCTTTCTTATATTTCTTAAGAACTCTGCTCCCGGCTTCTGTTACGAGCGTTGTAACTACACCATAAGATAGTGTTCCGAGGAGACTCGTCATCTGAGGAGTTACTTCGCAACTGTATCGACTTTCGGATGGAGTCGATATATCTTTAATCTGGGTAGTAATCAAATCGTCAAAGGTTTCTCCAATTTGAGGCTGCTGTTGAATCATTTGCAATGCTTTTAGAACATCCTGCCTACTAATAATGCCGATCAAACGTTGGTATTGATCCAAAACGGGAAGCATTTCAATTCCTTCCCAAATCATCGTATGAGCTGCTGAAGCAACTGATGTTTGTTCGTTTACTGTTAGTGGATGTTTTGTCATTACTTTCGAAATCGGGGTTTCATGTTGTTCTCCAAGAATATCCTTCGAGGTGACAATTCCTTGAACTTTCATATTTGGATCCACGACAGGATAACGGCTATGGAGGGTAGACTCATTCAGTTCATGCCAGCGTTCTACATTTTCTGTGGTCACAAGAAAGCTCGTTTTCGTAAGAGGAGTTAAAATATCACTCACAAGTGCAATTTCTTTCTTAATCAGTCGATCGTAAATCGCACGATTAATCATCGTCGCTACTGTAAATGAATCATAAGACGTCGATATAATTGGTAAGTCGTAGGCATCCGCCATTTTCTTCACATCATCCTGTGCGTCAAATCCACCTGTAATAAGAACAGCGGCTCCCGCTTCAAGAGCAATTTTATGAACATTATCACGGTTTCCTACAATGAGTAAGCTACCAGGATCAACGTAGCGCATCATCGCTTCGAGTTTCATAGCCCCTATGACAAATTTATGGAGAGTTTTATGTAAACCGTTTCTTCCTCCTAGCACTTGTCCATCAACGATGTTCACAACTTCTGCATATGTGAGCTTCTCAATATTTTCTTTCTCTTTCTTCGTAATACGAATCGTCCCTACTCGTTCAATCGTACTAACGGTTCCTTTGTTTTCAGCATCCTTAATTGCTCTATAAGCTGTACCTTCACTAACCTTTAACTCTCTTGCAATTTGTCGGACAGAAATCTTACTACCGACCTCAAGTGTTTCGATATATGCCAGTATCTGTTCATGTTTCGTTGTCAATGTGATTCACCATACTTTCTACTTGCACATCTGTATCAGTAGCTATACTACCTCTGTTATATAGAATGTTCAAAAGGTCCGATAAATATGGCCGTCGAATTCATGTGTTAACATGCTTTTTAGATCCACACGTATTAAAAGAATACGCTACGATGCCAATGCGTTTCTTTGAACTTCTCGACCATTTCATCTTCCTTTTTGAACAAGCACTTTTCGTGGTGTTTGAATTGACTTCATTATACATAACTCAGACATATAACTTCAACGGCTGTATTGTTTTTTTCTCATTTCCGAAGAGGATTCGTAGTCTGACTCGGAATGTATCTCACGTTTTCCGAAAAATAAGCCAGCAAGATTTCCTCCTAATGCCATCATAGCAAAAAGAAGCCAAAGACTAAAAAAAGCGCCTTCCATGGTCAAGTCAATTTGAAAACGCGGCATCGCATCATACATCAAAAATAAAATACATAAAACTGATAGAAATAAACGTTGTTTCACACCAATTCCCCCTCGTCCTCTTTATAAAAGGTATGTTCTAGAGAACGGTTTTAATACGCTATTTCAACACAAAAACCGATGCAAAGCATCGGTTTAATGGTTATCATTAAAGTTCAATTGTTTCACCAGAATTAAGCACTTTTCCTTTCGTGCCTTCAAGGCTTTCTACAAAAGCTCCTGCATTCTGTTCAATTAGTGGAAACGTATTGTAATGGACTGGTACAGTGACATCAGCTTGAATCCATTTCGCTGCAATAGCTGCGTCCTCTGGTCCCATTGTGAAATTATCTCCGATTGGAAGGAAAGCAAGATCAATCTTATGATTCGAGAGGAGCTTCATGTCAGAAAATAACCCTGTATCTCCCGCATGATAAATTGTTTTTCCTTCCGCGCTTAAAAGGATACCGGCAGGCATTCCCGTATAAATGATCTGTTTACTTTCATCCTCTGTATAGCTTGAACCGTGGAACGCTTGGGTAAGCTTGACTTTACCAAACTCAAATTCATGTGCCCCTCCAATTGCCATAGGATGAGCATTCACACCTTGCCACTCGAGATATGTAGCGAGCTCAAACGGAGCTACAACCAAAGCATCATTCCGTTTAGCAATAGCAACCGTATCACCTACATGGTCGTTGTGTCCATGAGTAAGCAAAATAACATCACATGTCACGGTGTCTGCATTTAAATCACATTGACCATTACCAGAAATGAATGGATCAATTAGAATTTTCGCCTTGTCAGTTACAACCTCTACAACAGAATGACCATGAAACGTTACGTTCATTTCCATCTCTCCTTTAGCTGCTTGAGTTTCCCATCTTTAATCGGCAGTTGCCTCCTATGATGGTTTCATTCTCTATATGTCATTAGTTCCCTTTGATTCATTAACTAAACTAATAATACAACCAGGCATTTTCATACTTCTCAATTAAATGAGGTCGAATTAACGTGTTAGGTTCAAAATCGACAGCTACTCCCTCTTTTATCATATGCTCATCTTCATCTTTGCCAAAAGCCGTCAAAGAAGGAAGCATACCAGGGGCTAAGTATTCCGTTTGAACCTTTATCTCTAGTTTGTTCGGATTGATTGGATTTCTAGTGCCCATAACAAATCCCCAATTTCCAAAACTAGGGATGTCTACATGGAAATTTGAAGTGATTAATCCAGTCTCTTCAATCGTCCTCGAGATTGTCCAATAAGCCTCCCTTGCAAATACAGGACTTGTGGCCTGTACCATGAGAGCTCCATCGGCCTTAAGATGATTTCGTAGCATTGAATAGAATTCCCATGTATATAGCTTGTTTAGCGATTCATTATTTGGATCAGGAAGATCAGCAATAATAACGTCAAATTCATCGTCCGCTTTTTCTATATATTGAAAAGCATCCTGATGAATAACGTGTACACGATTATCCTCGAAGGCATGTTCATTCAATTCAACTAAGAAATGATTTTCAGTCGCTAGCTCCACCATCCTTGGATCAAGATCAACCACTGTAATCGACTGGATATCATCATATTTCAATAGCTCTCTAACGGCAAGCCCATCCCCTCCACCTAGTATAAGAATATTCGTCGGGTCTTTTACAGCAGCCATCGGAATATGAACAAGCGTCTCATGATACCTGTGTTCATCACTCGAACTGAATTGCAGTTGCCCATTTAAAAAGAGACGGAGATCGCCTTGTTCTTTTGTAAGCGTGATTTTCTGGTACGCTGTTTCTTCCGAGTAGATAATTGGATCTTCATAGAGACGCTGTTCAAAAGAAAATGCAATTTCTTCTCCGAAAATTGTTCCAGCAACCATCAAGAAAAAAATAATGATTGCCATTCCAATGTAGAAAACGCGATGGATGATTTCCTTTCGAAAGGAATAGATCATCCAAAAAGCTACAAAAATATTCACAAGAGCCACAAGAAAAGCTGATTTCACAAGTCCAAATTCCGGCCTTAAATAGAACGCAAATAGCATCCCTCCAACAAGACCGCCCGCGTAATCTGAAAATAACACGCGAGCTGTACTCTTGTTCATTTCAACTCCAATCTCATTCGCTTTCCGAATGAGAATAGGGAGTTCAAGACCAGTTAAACCACCAACTATTAGAATGATTGAATAAAGAACTATAGCAGTTGCTTCTTCACCCGCGATGGCAGTTATGCCAAAAATAGTAAAGCTAGAAAAACCACCGATCAATCCAATTAGCAATTCAATTGCAATGAAACGGGAAATGAGTCTTTTTACTACCCTTTCACTCAAAGATGCTCCGATTCCCATCCCAGTTAGAAAAAGAGAAATCGTTAAGGTATACTGTTTTACGCCATCCCCAAGTATGTACGAACCAAGTGCGCCAAAAAGCACTTCGAAAATAATACCGCAGATGGATACGATCCCCGAAGCCCAGTAAAGTTGACTACTTTTATTAAATTTACTGCTCATGCCTTTCACCCTCAGCTGTCAATTTCATTTACGTAATTGACGCCCCTACTACTAATCCAAGTCCAATTGATACGCACATCGATAAGATACCAACTGATACGACACCCTCATTAAGTTTCTGTTCAACTGAAAACCGCCTCGTTAAAAAGTCAAAAATGTAATAGGCTACAAGTTGTAGCACGACGCCATAAGCTCCCCAAATAATCGTATCGAGGACATCCGAACTATGATAAATTGAAAAAGCTAATATTAAACAAATCCCAATTATTTTCCCGCCTATCGACAGAGCGACTGCTGTATTACCATTCTCGACCTGTTCCCAGTCTTTGTATTTTGTTGTAATGAGTTCAAAAATAAATAGCCCTACAGCTACCACTACAATGGCCGCTACAAAATAGATAAATGTTAATATAAATGGCCCCATATGATGATCCTCCTTCAATTATTTTCCTGTTCCCGGTCCTCCACCTCGACTACTCGATCCACGGAAGGAAGGAACTTTCGATGGTCCTTTGTATGATCCACCAGTCGTAACATAACCACCATAGCAATTCCCACTGCTATTTTTACAACGATCTTTCTGTTTCTTTCCCCAATCATCAACATCTAGAATTTCGTCAAGAATATAATAAGCTAATAAGCCATCAAAAAAACTTGGTTGATAGTTATCCCTCACAAATCCAACGGTTGCAACTTCCACAAGTGTCTTAGATTGATCACTATCTTCTAATAACGTAACGATATAATCATCGTATACGAGAATTTGCTTTCCTTCTTTTAATTCACTGACTTCATTCGGCTTTATTTGTTCTTGAAGATAGGACGCAACAGTCGGGATGTCTTCATCAGACTGATATATCTTTGAGACATCTCCTGAGTCGACGCTACTCTCCACTACATCTTCAAGTTGATAGCGGTCTTCCACGATTTCTTGAATATCTTTCGTGATTCCGCATGCCGATAAGAGCAGAATGAATGCTGTCAGCAGTCCTGTTAGCACTTTCATTCTTCCACCCCATTGAAGGGGAAAGAGTTATTCTTTCCCCATTTTTTTCTTAAGTTCTGCCAATTCGTCATCGATTCCATCTTTTTTATCAAGTTCTTCTAGCTCATCGTCAAGGGAACGACTTGATGATCGCATATCTTCGCTAGTCTCTGCTTCTGCTTCATATTGAAGAACTTTTTCTTCCATGCGTTCGAATCCACGCTTGGAATCATCGCCACCGATATCGGACATAGCGCGATTCATTTTGGTCTTTGTTTTGGCTGATTCCGCCCGAGCTTTAAGGCTATCTTTTTTCAATTGCATCTGACGGTATTCTTGTTTCATTTCATCAAGTTTTGAACGAAGAGTATCAGCATCCGCCTTTGCTCTTGCGTGAGACTCTTTCAACGTTTCAGCCTTCGCTTCATGATCCTTCTTATCTTGAAGTGCCCGACGTGCAAGCTCATCGTTGTCTGATTCAAGCGCTTTGACCGCCTGTTCCTGGCGTTTTGTAACCATCGAGCTTGCATCGTCCCATTTTTTCTTTAACATCTTTTCATTGGAAATTTGTTTTGCAACAGCCGTTTCAGCCTCACGAATATCCGCTTCCATATCTCTCATAAACTGCTCGAGCATTTTGACCGGATCTTCTGCCTTATCAAGTGCAGCATTTAACTCAGAAGACATAATCGTTTTCACTCGTTTAAACATGTTAAACATAAATAATCATCCTCTCATTTGCTTCCAGCAAGAATTTTGATTTCATATTCCTCAATTTCATATCCTTTGCTTACCTCTACTTCAGTACCCCAGATTTCAATTGATAAAAAACTCGAATCATCCTCATTTGAGAAATCGTAGTATTCTACTTCCTGGCCATCAAGGTTGCTTCCGCGTCCAGAACCAGAGACCCTCGCCCGACCATTTTCTTCCCTATAATAGACAATCCGATCGATTGTTAACTCTTCTGGTATCGGCTTAGCGACCTTCTCCTTAATTGTTTCATAAATACCTAGTTCAAGCTCATCATCCATTTCTACATTTAACCAGATCGAAGAAGAACCAGACTGCAGTTGATAGGCTTGCCATTTGTATCCTCCGTCATGATAAACCAACGTTCCCACAACCTGATAATCTTCAAGATCATACGTAATAATATCCCCTACTTGAATATTAAACACTGTTCTTTCTTGTATGACGTTCTCATCTTTTTTACCAAAAAATTTAGATAGAAAGCCCACACTCATCCCCCTCACTCCACTTTAATACGAATTGATAGTAACAAATGTTTCATTATTTTTCTGGCTTTCGATGCGAAATCATTCTCTCCTGATCCGTTAAATAGAAGTCTAATGGAGGTCTTTCAAGGAGTAGCGCATTTCTTTCGAGCTTATAGAAGCTGATTTTACGAAAGGGATCACCTTCTATAATTGGAGCTTCATTCTCAGAATGAAAATAAGAATCTACCGCTTTTTGAACCGTATCAATCCAATATGGAATGTGGCGGTCTTTATGTTCAAAGAGTTCAAACGTTTCTTTCGACATAAAAAAGGATTCTGAAGGGATCCCTCCTAAGTGAGGTGCTAGAAGATTGGAATCAATTTCATTATCTTCCTTCACTAACACCTTTAGTGAAATACCTTCCCTTTTCCCGTCCGCAAACAAGCCAACTGCTCTTCTTATATCGTGTATCGTTGTATCGATAATGGTCATATTGTGATCACGGGGCTCTTCAATTCTTTTTTTATTCCAGAATGCCATAACCCTTTCACCTCCTTTTCTAATGTTTCGAGTCGAACCTATAAATTCCTTTTTACTCTCATGCCGATCAACAACAAACTCTCCAAAAAAAAGTAAAGCAGCTAAATTAGCTGCTTTACTATTCTCTCTATTTCTCAAAGATTGTACGCGCACTTTTATAATCAAGATCATGCGCTTCAGCAACAGCCTCATAAGTTACAAAGCCATCCATCGTATTGATTCCTTTCAACAACGACTCATTATCAAGACAAGCTTTCTCGTATCCTTTATTTGCTAGCTGTACAGCATAAGGTACGGTCACATTGGTTAAAGCGATGGTGGATGTACGCGGAACAGCTCCAGGCATATTTGCAACAGCATAATGGACCACATCATGCTTTGTATAAGTTGGGTTATCATGGGTTGTAATGCGATCTGTTGTCTCAAAAATACCGCCCTGATCAATAGCTACGTCAACGATAACAGATCCTGCCTTCATGTCTTTGATCATGTCTTCTGTTACAAGCTTTGGTGCTTTTGCTCCAGGAATAAGAACCGCTCCAATGACAAGATCAGACTCTCTTACAGCTTCTGCAATATTTAGGGGATTCGACATCATGGTATTGATTTCTGTACCAAAAATATCATCAAGCTGGCGCATCCGCTCAGGGCTTAAATCCATAATCGTCACATCTGCACCAAGTCCCATTGCAATTTTCGCTGCATTTGTTCCAACGACACCACCACCGATGACGGTCACTTTACCTCGTTTGACACCAGGAACTCCTCCAAGTAGAATACCAAGCCCACCTTTAGGCTTTTCAAGGAACTGAGCACCAATTTGTGCGGACATACGGCCAGCCACTTCACTCATCGGTGTTAATAGAGGTAATGACGAATTTGGAAGCTGTACAGTTTCATAAGCGATTCCAATCACCTTTTTTTCAACAAGAGCTTTTGTAAGCTCTGGCTCTGCTGCAAGGTGAAGATATGTAAATAAGATGAGGCCTTCTCGAAAATAATAATATTCCTCTTTAAGCGGCTCTTTCACTTTCATAACCATTTCCATTGACCAAGCTTCTTCTGCAGTTGCAACAATATGAGCACCTGCTTCAAGGTATTGTTCATCTGTAAAACCCGAACCAATTCCCGCACCTTTTTCAATGAAAACTTCATGTCCAAAACGAGTTAGATTTAAAACGCCAGCAGGGGTCATAGCTACTCGATTTTCATTATTCTTAATTTCGATAGGTACTCCGATACGCAATTGTAATCCTCCTTCTTATGTTATCAAATAGTTAACATGTAAGTGCTTTCTTAAAAAATCCCTATCATCATAACACTACGCTTCACGCAATGAAACAAGAAGTTCATGCTCGTTCAAGGTTCTCGAACCGAGCTTGAATTTTACACCACAATCATAAACCCAACTACAACCATGCACAACCCGCTTATTAAACTTAGGATGACATACAAAAGAGTAAGCCACACATTTTCAATGGATAATTCAAACGTCTCGTACATAAACGTTGAGAAAGTCGTCAGTGCCCCTAGGAATCCAGTTGATATCGCCGGACCAAAATTACCTGCGCCATAAACGAGACCCATCAAAAAACAGCCCGAAATATTGACCACAAACGTGGCTAAAGGAAAATGGAAAGTGCTCCACTTTTTGATAAGAAGAGAAATCATAAAGCGTAACCAGGCGCCAATACTTCCACCGACAGCAATCATTAACCATTCCAAGTGAAATCCCCCTTCATTCTCCTTGCTATCTTAACACCAAGGATAATACCAAGGATTCCTAATACTATGCTTGTCCCGCCATAGACGAAAGCAAGTAAAAACTCACTATCCCTTAAATAAACGAATAGGTCTAGAGAATAAGTGGAGAAAGTTGTGAATGATCCTAACAAACCTGTTGCAATAAATTTTTTAGTATGTTCTGAAAGACGCGTACCAGATTTAATGTACTCATAAAAAAATCCCAAGAGAATCGAACCTGCTACATTTACCAATAACGTAGACGAAGGAGTTCCATTCATCAACGTTCCGATTACTGCGCGAAGCGATGCTCCAATAGCACCTCCAGCAGCTACTGCAAGACTATTTTTCACTTGAATGCGGCTCCTTTCACATCATCACCCATCTTAACGAAACCGCATCTCAAAGTCTACTTGTCATTTTCATCCCAGACCCACGTATATAATCGACCACTTGAATCCATCCATTTCAATTCAAATCGCTCTATCTCATCATAACCATAACTGTCCATCTTCTTCACAAGATCTTCAACGCGTGAAAGTTCACTCACTTCAAGGTGTTTGAATATCTTTCTCACTTCTTGTTTAGCTGAATTCCCTTTCTCAACAGTGTTTCCATTCTCTACTTCAAACTCATCAGGACTTGAGAATTCCCACTCATGTTCAATTCCATTTGATATAACCATACATTTAAACGAAAAACTATTTTGGAGCGTGGATGCCTCTGCTTGAATCGTAAATATACAGAGATAAATCGCGATCACTAATACAATTGATTTCTTCATGATACATCACCTCCACCTTATGCTTACTGAAAATGATGGATATTATTCGTCCATAACATAAACAGAATTGCATCCACAACAGCCTCACACTAAAATAGAAGTAAGTTCGTTAACATAAAGGAGAAATCATGAATTCATTAGGCAAACCAAAATCCAGCATACAAATTGAACGATACGGACTAGAATCCGTCCCCGATAAATTGCGAACAACAAAATGGTATGAATACGCCATGATTCAGATGACGGTATCCGTGAATGCAGGTAATTTTCTCGTCCCAGCCCTAGCTGTTCTCGAAGGTGGGCTTGGATTCGTCTGGGCAGTTCTCTCAACCCTACTCGGCGCTACTATCGCTTTTCTTTTTGTTTCCTATTTATCGTTCCCGGGGGCGCGTAGAGGAATCCCTTCCCAATATGCCGTCCGCTCGTTCGTAGGAGTAAGAGGAGCCCAGTATTTTGCCTCGCCTGTCAGAACCATCACATCGCTCTATTGGTTTGCCGTTCAAACAATCGGCGGAACATACATGGTTGTCGAGCTAATGAAGCGTGCTTTTACTATTCAAATTTCTTTCCTTCCCACTGCTCTGCTTCTAGCTGCTGTTATGGCTGTGCTTGCATTGGTAGGGTTCGATGCTGTTAAAAAAGTAACCAGATATTTCCTCCCCCTTCTCTTCGCGGGAGGAGCAGCAATGTTCTTTGTCTATTTTACATCTTCAGTCGACGGCAACACATATTCATCGGTTATTACATTTATTGAGAAGCCAAATATGTCATCGTTCTTTTTCTTTGCGAGCCTTGCATTTGTTCAATATGTATCAGGAGTGAGCAGTTCTTCAGATATGGCACGTTATTCAAAATCGACCGGACATGCTTTCTGGGGATTATTCTTTGGCAACACACTCGGCTTCGCTATAACCGCTTTGCTCGGTGCCTATACAGCTACTGTATCAGGAACGTGGAATCCATTTTTAATCACCAGTCAGCAAACACAATCACCTTTACTTCTTACGTTGATTTTCGCTTCAGCACTTTGTTCGATGATTATGATTAACATCAGCAATGCATATACGGGCGGATATAGTCTTTTGAATACCTTCCCTTCTCTAGGAAGAGTGAGAAGTGCATTATTACTTGGTGTTACAGCTGTTTTATTAAGTAGTTTTCCAGAATTTGTTGACGAAGCTGAGAAATTCATCTCTTTTCTAGGCGCTTTTGTTATTCCACTCTCAGCGGTGATCGTAACTGATTTCATCGTAGTGAAAAAGGGAAGGTTTACTTCAAGCATGCTTCAAGAATTAACAGAGCAAGCTAACCCATTCAACCGCCCTGGCTTTTTGGCTATCTTGATCGGCTTCACATTCTACCTTGTATTGCCAGCTGCTTATTCACCAGGATTCCTTTCATTTCTTTCAACCGGTTTCCTATACATGGCGTTTCAAAAAATAAATCATCAACAAAATGATTAAAATGCGTACTTTGGTCATAGAAACTGAGTAAGTTCAAAAAAGTTCATGCGCATGGCATGAACTTTCTGCATCCTAATAATAACTTCTTCGATCAGGCTTTCGTGGCACTCTCTTTGCTTCAGCTTCACTTTCTTCCTGATCGATGGTACCACTCTGGTACGATTCACTTAGCTGTTGATGCACAGCCATCTCACCGCTTTCATCGTAAACCAGTTCCTTCTTTTTATCAGCCATTCAGGGCACCTCCTATTATTTCGGACTTGCCTTTGTATTGTTTCCTACTTCTAAAGGGATTACTTATCAAAAAGGAAATCACTAAATCCCCTTCATATACCATTTTTGAAAAGGAGATTATCAGTATGTATGTGTTTCAATACGACAAGCGTCTACAACTTACAATCCCAGTCTTCGATGGTTTCTGGGAAGAACTTTCCTTAGCGGATCGAGAAGCGATTGTGTACCGATGGGAACAATCGAGGAGCACCATACCTGATCGTATTGCCGAAATTGAACAAAAGATACTGATCAAACAGAATCGATTGAGTCTTGAAGAAGATTTCAATAAATCCTGTCATATTAATTCTGAAATCGCTGAACTCGCTTCAATCATAACTGATTTGTGGATCTGGTATCGCAAACACCTTACGACCTGCATGGCATAGGTGATTTATTTATGAAGCTCCCTAACAATATGAGGCAGCTCAGGCAAGAGTAGTCTTGACATAGCAAGCTTAACTGCCCCAGACGAACCCGGCATCGCAAAAACGGCTGTACGCTCAATTACTCCCCCAATAGCTCGACTCAACATCGCCGGGGTGCCAATATCATCTGTATAACTAATCATTCGGAACAACTCACCAAAGCCATCCAACTTTTTCTCAAGCATTCGTTCGACTACTTCATAAGTTACATCTCTTTTGGAAATTCCAGTTCCACCTGTTAATAGAATTGAATCAACCTCTGTATTTTCAACTCCCAGCTGTATCGCAGACTGAATTTCTTCTTGCACATCGTTAACGATCAGCCTCCGTGACAAAACATGCCCTTTATCTTCTAGCATTTGTACCATTAGTTGACCACTTTTGTCTGTTTCAAGTGTTCTCGTATCGCTTACTGTTATAACTAGAGTAGTTATAGAAGTTGGTGCTGCTTTCTTGTGTTCAGTAGAACTCATACTTAGAAACCCCTCTCAAGCTCATGAAGTAATCGTTTTTGATAAAATTTATGGGCGATCTCACTAACTGATCTGGCAAATCTGTAATTCACACCTGCACCAATTGCGATTCCTAAAAGTGGGATACCCTGAATCACTTTTTTCCTTAGCATCATTAAGACTGTTCCTTTGACGATTTGCTTCATGGGACCCTGAAGCCAGTTTGCATTAGCAATTTCCTCTGGCCCTTCGTAAAAGTAAGGATGTGTTTGTTCATGTATCAATTCTTCTTCTAATGAATTCCATGCTTTTTCTTGGAGCCCTCTAGGAAGCGTTGCCATATGGAAGACTTTAAGTGCGATCATCATCTCCGAGGGGTAATTCACGGGATAACCATATGTCATTGCAATCAACTGTACGGTTCTAAGATTAATTGCAAGCACAGCAGGTAAATCAAGACCGAGCAAAAGTAAGCTCCCTGTTCCTGCAAGCCCTCCCTGTGCAAATGAAACCATTCGCTGTCGCGCTATTTGCTGATCAGCTATGTATGCTAGCTGATCGATTGATAACTTCTTCATGTCCAGAATTTGTTCAATTTCAGGATTAAACAACCTCGCATCTGTTAATAGACGATGGCTGGCGTCAACCTGTGATTGCGAATTCTGGATGAAGGAATGCATATGAAATAGAGCAGAATCGATGACAGCATAAACACGCTTCTTCGTTGGCGATTCAAGTTGATTAAGCTGATAATCGTACCATTTCTGGAATGTGCGCTCAACATCTGTTGCTTGCTGTGCGAAATGCTCTTCTTTCCATTGAATAATAACATCCATTCTTTTTTGTTCCCTTTCAGTCCACGCCAATCGTAATCGCTCCTTTCGAACTCTTTCTTATATTGTAGCTTTTCCAAATAAAAACTTCCAATAAAGGTGAATGAAGGATAAAAAAAACAGAGCATCCTTGGATGCTCTGTTTCATTTATTTAGAAAGTCTTACTGTATCTCTTGCAATAACAACCTCTTCGTTTGTAGGAATAATCATCACTTTAACAGGAGAATGTGGATAGTTAATAAATGCTTCTTTCCCTCTCACCTTGTTAAGTGCAGGATCCCAATAGACTCCCATAAACTCAAGTCCACGAAGAACGCGAGCGCGCACAGCGTCACTGTTTTCGCCGATTCCCGCTGTGAAGATAATCGCGTCAAGACCGGACATACGAGCTGCATAAGAACCGATATACTTATGAATTCGTGAAGTAAACACTTCCAGTGCGAGTTCTGCACGTTCATTTCCAGCTTCCGCTTTAGTTGTTATATCTCGAAGGTCGCTAGAGAAACCAGATACACCAAGCAGACCACTCTTCTTATTCAAGGTGTTCATAACCTGCTCTGCTGTTTGACCGGTTTTTTCCATAATAAATGGAATCAATGCAGGGTCAATATTACCAGAACGAGTTCCCATCGTAACACCAGCAAGAGGTGTAAAGCCCATTGACGTATCAATTGATTTTCCACCTTCAATGGCTGCGATACTCGCACCGTTTCCAAGGTGACATGAAAGCAAACGAAGTTGATCTAACGGGCGACCAAGCATTTCAGCTGCTCGTTCAGAAACGTACTTGTGAGAAGTACCATGAAAACCATATTTACGAATACCAAAATCTTCATAGTATTCATATGGAAGACTATATAAGAATGATTGTTCCGGCATGGACTGATGGAAAGCTGTATCAAAAACAGCCACCGATGGAACATCAGGAAGAATATCACGGAAAGCACGAATTCCTACAAGGTTTGCAGGGTTGTGTAATGGCGCTAGCTCAGAGACCTCTTCAATTCCATCTAATACTTCGTCCGTAATCATTGCAGAGTCGTTAAATTTCTCTCCACCATGCACGACCCGGTGTCCGACACCTTCGATTTCATCGTAAGAAGAGATGATTGAGAAATTAAGAAGCTTATCAAGAAGCATTTTAACTGCTACTGCATGATCAGGAATATTTGTAACTTCTTCATTTTTTTCACCGTTCACTTCAATTGTGAAAATGGCGTCATCAAGGCCGATTCGTTCGACAAGTCCTTTTGTGATAACAGTTTCTTCCGGCATATTTAAAAGTTGAAACTTCAACGAAGAACTACCGGCGTTGATTGCGATTATTTTCGCCATATGTGACAGCTCCTTTAATTCTTTAATTAGCGTACTACACGAAAATAGAAGGGGTACACCCTTCTATCTTTTAACACTCTTATTATTTAAACACCGACCATCACTTTATTCAAGGCGAAAACCGCTTACATTCAAGTATTCCGCCAATTCAGATTTGTAACCGTTTCATTAGTGTTAAGAAAGCTGTGAAAACCACCCGTTGATTTGCTGCATCATATTTAACATCGCTTCACGATTAGAGAAAGATGGAAGTTTCGCCATCATAACTTGTTTCGGTTTCAACGTATTTTCACCTTTTTTCTGAACAACTAAAATACTTTTGGCTTGAGATTCGTTTGCAAAAAGGCTTGTTGGTAATTGAATGATTCCGT
This sequence comes from uncultured Bacillaceae bacterium, assembly GCA_963739655.1. Classification (GTDB taxonomy): domain Bacteria; phylum Bacillota; class Bacilli; order Bacillales; family Guptibacillaceae; genus Guptibacillus. The sequence goes on from CAVUAW010000018.1 coordinate 891,724, forward strand.
GAATCACGGATCGTTCATTCAACAAATTCCTAACTTGCTTCGCACCATCATCTCCAAATAAGAAATTTGGGATCATGAAGAAGAGCATACCAGATTCTTCAGTCATATTTAAACTTTGTTCAATTAGAAGATGATGAACGTAAGACATTCCTTCATCCGCTCTTAATTCATAGTTCGCTGCTGCTTCCTCATGAGGATAATAGCCAACTGGAAGATCAGTCACCACCGTATTCACCTGTGGAATATATAAAGGCTTTACGCTATCCTGATGAAGAAATTCAACCTGGTGTTTCTGCAAGTTAGCATTCGCGAAACCAAGATGGAGTAACAGATCATCTGGTTCTGAGCCAAATGCTTCAACTGACTCTCCGTCTAATTGGTTGAGAACAGAAGTTAATAAATTTGCTGTTCCTACAGCCGGATCAAGAATTCTCATCTCATCAAGTTTTAACACTTCTTTATACTTTTTCACTAAATACCCTATTAAATGCGCTACGCTATCTGGTGTCATCGCATGATGAGGCTGTATTCCTTTTTTCATCCCTTTAAGTAGGGCAAGTTGAATTCCTTTACGGATCGTTTCTCTTTCAGCGCCATCAAAATTGCATGTTTCATATAAATTTTTCAACCGTACAACTGTTTCACTATCTAATTCTTCTTGAAGTACTTTATTTTCAAAAATGTTTAATCCAGTTTCAACAAGTGCCTCAAGATAAGACATCTCTAACTTATTTTGAATAACAAGTGTTGATTCATCCAGAACATTATATAAATTTTCGACCGTCATTTCATTCATTATTCCGCCTCCTATCAGCTCGCCGTCTCTATTGTAAACAGTCTGGACCTCTTTCGCAACAATGCTGAATATAGTGGCTGATCCATTAGTGAGGATTTTCTGCACGTTAGGGTTGGGATAAACTTGCTATTCTATTATGTAGGACTAAAAAAAGACCTCGATATTCCATCGAAGTCTTTTCCATGATCACGCCATTATTCAGCCTGTTTGGCAGCATGCAAAGCTTTCTCATAATCTGGATGATTTGTTGCTTCACTTACATACTCTGCGTACACAACTTCATCTTTACTATTCACTACAAATACAGCTCTAGCTAGTAAGCGAAGTTCCTTCATCGCAACACCGAAGGCTTTGCCAAAAGAAAGATCACGATGATCTGATAGAGTAATCGCGTCTTCAATGCCTGCTGCACCGCACCAGCGCTTCTGTGCAAATGGGAGATCAGCACTTATCGTTAACACCTTAACATTTTGAAGATTAGCTGCTTCTTCATTAAATTTACGCGTTTGGGCATCGCAAACACCTGTATCAAGTGATGGTACGACACTAATCAAACGAACACCAGAGTAATCATCAAGTGTTTTTTCTGACAAGTCGTTTGCTAGTACAGTAAATCCTGGTGCTTTGTTGCCTACTTTTACTTCTTCACCAAGTAGTGTCATTGGATTTTCTTTGAATGTAATGTTAGCCATGTTCATACCTCCTTCATAATTGGTCGTATGTACGACTGCCTTCATCATATAGGTGAGTGGGATAGAATTCAAGAAATCAGCTAACTCATATTGATACTAAGTAAAAGGCTCTGTTAATGTGATTGACTTCTCGAGTTTTTGTTTATTCTTGTGATGAGGAATACAATCAAGTAAAAAAGCCCCTCCAATTGGAGCGAGCTAAAAATTCAAATCTTGTTTGTCATCATCGTTCTTTCTCTGCTGAGCACGGAAAAGATTCTTGGAATGCGAATTGTTTCTTGACGATTGTCCACTATCCTGCTTGTTGTTATTCTGATTCTTATTCCCTTGTGAATTCTGGTTCATATTCTGAAGCATACTCTGCACCTTTTCAATTGCTTGAGGAGCTAAATCCAATAACCGTTCATAAAGGTGTGTCGTGTTATCAAGATGAATCATCTTAATGTCACCAGCACTTACGATAAGAAAAGCGATTGGTGTAATCGAAACTCCTCCACCACTACCTCCACCGAAAGGCTCTCCCTTACTCTGATTCTGCTGATCACGCTGGTTTGATTGTTGCTTCAGCATGAATTCACTGCCCCCTGCTGCAAATCCAAATCCTACTTTAGATACAGTGAGAATAACACTTCCATCAGGGGTTTCAACCGGATCGCCGATTATCGTATTGACATCAATCATATCTTTAAGATTTTCCATTGCCGTTTGCATAAGTCCTTCAATTGGGTGTTCAGACATATTCTAATCCTCCTTCAATTACTAGACCGCTAAGTCTCTTGTAATTTCTTCTGAGACTTCATCAATTTAATTACCGCGATCATAGCATGCCCCAGTTTGAAAGTAATCATGCATTTCAAATACGTTTGCACTGTCTTCATTTCGTAGATCGGAGTAACAATTAATTGAGGGACAGTGAGGAAATTCGAATGATGAGATAGAAGGGATAGTATGGCAACTTTCAAATTCAAAAGGAGTTCAGCTCCAACAGCAGTGTTCGCAGCATTCTCCATACCAAAATTAGTCTCCCATTGAATAGTTTTAACCCTTGTTTTCTTGAGGAAAAACACAGCAGATTTTCTGGCGCTTATCGTTTTCTTTAATAAATTCTTAACCTCTTTTAGATCCCAGGAAATCCTCTTTTCTTCTGCCTTCTCTTTTACCACTTCTTCTCCACCTTCCAATAAATCGTTAATCGGAATGGTGGTAGAGTATATAAACAAGCCAAAGAGAGCTTGAATCTGAATTTTAAGTTCTTCTACAAGTGCCGAATGTTCGATCGTTACCGTTACGTGAACCGTTGAGAAGATGATAAGAGGCAATAAAGCAAGAAATAGAATAATGACTAACACCGCCAAAGCAATAATCAATGAATAGCCCCTCCTTTTTTCAACAGAATGAATGTGAGGACTTTGCACTTTATTGAAATTTCGATATAAAATAAACCTGCCCAGTATGGACAGGTTTATTCACGTTCGTGCTATTATTTTTCGTGAACCACTATTGTATCTGCAAATAAGTCATGAATTCCTTGCTTCTTCTTTGTAAAAGCCACAACGATAAAACCAACAAATAAAATCGTTTTACTAATAAAACGCCCAAAGCCCTCACGAAAAATAACGGTACCCCATGTTAAGCCTTTACCTTTATCAGATTCAACTCTTAAACCGAAAAGCATTTTTCCAAGCGTCTGGGAGAGAAACTTCGTCATAAGAATAAAATACGCATAGTAAACAATCCCTGTTAAAACTGCTTGAATTGGCAAGAATGCCGGTTCTCCTGATGGAATATCAAATCCTCTTAAGGCAGGCGTAATTAAAATGCCGTTCAAACTTGCTACAACGATAATATCAACTAAATATGCCCAGAAGCGCATCCAGAATCCGGCAAACCTCAAATTTGTGGGTTCTTCAGAGAACGATGCGGGAGGGGCAGTCATACTCATTGTTTCATCCATTCTGCCAGCCCCCTTATTCAGAATATAAGTACATAAGTTCAGGTGATTGTGGAGTGGACAGCAGCTGCTGAATACCTAGCAGATCTTTATCTGGTCCCATAAGCTTTGCAGCTGTCATTTCAAATAAAGAACCAAATCCTAAATTCTGCTTATATTGAACGACTTGTAGCTTGCTATCTCCGAGATCTTTCTTCATACCTTCAATGGTGTCCTCCAAATTTCCAAGTTCATCAACGAGATTCACTTCTTTGGCCTGTCTGCCATCGTAGATTCTTCCATCTGCAAGCTCTCGTACCTTACTTTCATCCATTCCTCTTCCTTCACTGACCACATTCACAAATTCATCATAGGAGTTGTCGATCATGGATTGGAGGATTTCTCGTTCTTCATCAGTCATTTCACGGCTTGGAGACATGATATCTTTATGTGGCCCACTCTTAATCGTCTCCCACTTCACGCCAACTTTTTCTGCCAGTTCAGCATAGTTCATTGACTGCATGATGACACCAATTGAACCTGTTATCGTTGATGGGCTTGCAACAATTTTATCGGCAGGGGATGAAATGTAATACCCTGCTGAAGCCGTCATACTCCCCATCGACACGTAAATTGGCTTATCTGTTTTCTCCTTAAGCTCAAGTATTTTATCATAGATTTCTTCACTTTCAACAACGCCTCCACCGGGCGTATTTAACCGCAGAATAATCCCTTTCACGTTATCATCTTCACCTGCGTGTTCCAGTCGTTTCAGAAATACTTGATGATTGTAACCTGACTGTGGCAAGAAGCTAGCGTTCGCACCCGTGTCTTGGATGACGCCTTCCACATTTAATACAGCTATTTTATTTAGACTGCTCCCTTCTTCAATGACCGTCTCCGCAAATTGATCAGAAGTATTTAATTCCTCTTTCCAACCACCAAAAGCCAGGCTGGATACGAAATTAAATCCAAGTGATACGATAATCAATACGACAGTTATGCCAAGTGCGATCCACCGTTTTCCATTCATAGTAAGCCCCCTCTATATCCTGATGCTATCTTATGTACGATGAAACCAAACTATTGGTTTCATATTTTTGAGAATACCATACAAAATAAGGAATCGCACTTCTAAGTCAATTGTGTTTTCAACCTACCGAGTTGTGGCAGAATAAGTTGGACCAAAATAAAGTTTATGTTTCATCAGGTGGATGATGTACATGAAAATTGTCATATATATAATAATTTTTTCTTTTTTCTAAAAAGAGAGAATGATAAAGTAAAGAAGACTAACAGTTGGACTAGGAGGAATTCATATGCCACATCGTCGTAACTTGTTTTTTTTCTATAAGCACACGACAGAATTGCAGGAAAAAGTAGAACCTCTCAAAGCACTTGCTGAAAAAAATGATTTTCATATCGTAGAAGACGCGAAGGATGCAAGTATTATTGCAAGCATTGGAGGGGATGGGGCTTTTCTACAAGCAGTAAGAAAAACAGGTTTCAGAGAAGATTGTCTCTACGTTGGAATTTCAACCGGAGAGCTTGGATTCTATTGCGACTTCCATATTGATAACCTTCAGAATATGGTTGAAGATATTCTATCTGAGGGCATTGAAGTACGCCGTTATCCAACAATCGAAGTAAACGTAAACAATGAATCGTCGTTCTATTGTCTGAACGAATGTACGATCCGCTCCTCCATCATTAAAACGCTTGCGATGGAAGTATACGTGGAAGATTTCCATTTCGAAACGTTTCGTGGTGACGGATTGATTGTATCCACACCTACTGGAAGTACAGCATACAATAAGTCGGTGAATGGAGCGGTCATTGACCCAAAACTCGCCTGTATGCAAGTTAGTGAACTCGCTTCACTCAATAACAATCATTACAGAACACTTGGATCACCATTCGTTTTAAGTGACGAAAGATCTCTCACACTTCAAGTTATTCAGGATGGAAATGATTATCCTGTAATGGGAATAGATAATGAAGCACTCAGCATCCAACATGCAAAAGAAATCAAGATTCATATTCCTGAAAAGCGCATCAAAACAGTGAAACTAAAAGACAATTCTTTCTGGCATAAAGTCCAAAGAAGCTTTCTTTAACTTAAAGAAGCACCGCTAACTTAGCGGTGCTTCTTCTACGTTTATTTAGATCTGTTAAAAAGTTTTATATTCAATAGTTTCATCAACCACCGTCATGACTGCTTTTGTTTCTAGAATAAGATCGGGATTGCAATGAAAGATATCTCGATCTAATACAGTGAAATCCGCGTCAAAATTTTCTTTGATCTTCCCTCTTTCTTCTTCTCTTCCAATCGCATATGCACTTCCTCCAGTAAACAAAGTGACCGCCTCAAAAACAGAAAGTTTTTGCTCAGGGTAATATCCCTCATGGCTCTCATTGGGACGTTTTCTCGTAACAGCAGCATGGATTCCGAGCAATGGATCTACAGGTTCAATTGGCGCGTCCGATCCTCCTGCAATTGGAACGCCACTTTCTAAAAGGGTTTTCCATGCAAACGACCACGTCATCCGCTCTTCTCCAAGACGTTCTGTTACCCACGGAAAGTCCGAAGCCACAAATCTTGGCTGTATATCAAGTACGACAGATAGTTGGTTCAATCGCTCAAGTAAGTCTTTTCTGATTACCTGAGTATGGATGAGACGATCTCTAAGGCCATAAGCTGCTGGATATTGCTCGATGGCTTCAATCGCATACTCGAGAGCCAAATCACCGATAACATGGATCGCTACAGGCATATCATGACCTCTAGCCTCCCTAACAAGTTCTGTTAGACCTTCGATACTATGTATCGCTACACCTGATGTATCCGGTGAGTCATTATATGGATGGCTCAATAGCGCCGTTCTTCCACCAAGGGCACCATCAGCAAAAATTTTCATCGCCCCAAGTTCAACAAAATTAGTACCATCACCAAACCCTAATCCTTGCCTACGCATCTCCTCAATGACTTCATGGTGAACTAATAAATTCGCTCTAAATTTGCGTTGGCCATTGATCACGTTAATGAAGGTTTCATAGGTCCGTTTGAAACCTCCATAATAATTAAGATCTTCACTGTGCCCACCTGTTACACCTTTTGAAACAAGATCGTCAACTGATGATGTAAGTGCTCGTTCTAAGAAATCAAGGCTTACTTCCGGCATCGCGTCCTTCACTAGTTCTTGCGCTCGATCTAAAAGATAGCCAGTAGCTTTCCCATCGTTATCCCGCATAATAACGCCACCTTCAGGATCAGGCGTATGATCTGAAATACCTGCAAGATTTAGAGCGATGGAGTTCGCAAGGATAGCATGTCTACATACTCTCGTTAGCATCATCGGATGATGAGGTGCAATATCATCAAGCTCAGCTCGATGAAATATTTTACGATCTGTAAAGTTGTTTTCATTCCATCCTTCTCCAATAATCCACTCATCTTCGCTAGCTTGTTTCACTTTTTCAATGAGCAGCTCTTTCATCTCCTCTGCAGATTTCGCTTGAGACAAGTCGAGACGGAGAAGTTTTTCACCATGTCCAATCATGTGTAGATGACTATCTACGAACCCAGGAATCATGACATTCCCCTTCAAATCAGTTCGATTTGTAATCTCATTCCCAAACATCGAAGTTAGTTCTGATTCAGATCCTGTCTTAATAATACGTCCGTTTTCTGTGTAGACGGCTTCGACCGTATCATTCTCTTGCTCAAGTGTATAGATCTTCCCACCAAACCAAAGCGTTCCCACTGATGCTCTCCCCTTTATGTAAATGTAAATTGTGAGCTTATTGTATCACTCCTCTCCTATGCTGTGAATCTTCTGGATTTTCAATCAAGCATTTTTGAAGTTTTTAATCGTGATACAATAGGAGTAACTAAGTGAAGAAGCAAGACAATTGTTGAAGGTGAGGAAAGCTTGTTGAAGAAGAAAATATTATTTACTGGCGGCGGTTCTGCAGGACATGTCACTGTCAATTTAGCACTTATTCCACGTTTTATTAAGAACGACTGGGACATCCATTATATCGGATCAGAAAAAGGTATTGAACGTCAGTTAATCGAACCAGTAAAAGGTGTAACCTACCACCATGTTTCTACAGGAAAACTAAGAAGATATTTCGATTGGAACAACTTTAAGGACCCTTTCAAGGTTATCAAAGGAGTTGGCGAAGCTTTCTCTATCATTAAGCGAGAAAAGCCATCTGTGATCTTCTCAAAAGGCGGTTTTGTTTCAGTACCTGTTGTGATCGCTGGCAAAATGAACAATGTGCCTGTTATTATTCATGAATCAGACTTAACACCAGGGCTCGCTAACAAAGTTGCCATTCCTTTCGCTTCGAAAGTATGCACCACTTTCCCGGAAACGGTTAAGCATCTACCAGAAAATAAAGCAGAATATATTGGTGCTGTTGTAAGGGAAGAACTTAAGAGTGGTAACCGCATGAAAGGACTTTCATTAGCTGGATTTTCCGGTACAAAACCAATCATGCTTATTATGGGTGGAAGTTTAGGAGCCAAGCGCATTAATGAAGCCGTTCGAAATCAACTGGAAGAACTTCTAAAAACGTTCGATATCCTTCACCTTACAGGTAAGGGCCAGACAGATTCTACTATACAAAATAAAGGATATAAACAGTTTGAATATGTAACAGATGAACTACCTGATTTGTTAGCAATGGCTAATTTAATAATCTCAAGGGCAGGTTCAAATTCAATCTTCGAATTTCTTGCATTAAAAAAGCCGATGCTACTTATTCCTTTATCTAGAGCGGCAAGTCGAGGCGACCAGATTTTGAATGCTCAATCGTTTCAGAAGTCTGGTTATGCGAACGTATTGCTAGAGGAAGATTTAACTGATACCTCTTTCATAAACGCAGTTCAAGAAACCTATGATCACCGTGAGATTTACATCAAGGCAATGGAACAGGATAACGCAGGAGATCAAGCAAACAAAATCGAAGCATTAATAAAAAATCAAGCTAAGTAAAAGAAGAAGAAGAGGACCGCTCCGGTCCTCTTCTTCTTCTTTTAACAATTAACTTAAAAAATCGTGACACTACATTAATTTTTTATATGTGTTTTGCAAAACAGGATATGCTTACGATGCCCCTTGAGCTTCTTTTTGTCGCAGTTCGATCCTTCTAATTTTTCCTGAAGTCGTTTTAGGGAGTTCTTTAATGAACTCAATTTTACGAGGATATTTGTAAGGAGCTGTAAGCTCTTTGACGTGATCTTGTAAGACACGGACTAGAGCATCCCCCGCCTGACCATAGTCTTTAAGCACAATATAAGCTTTAACAATATTTCCACGAACCTCATCAGGACTAGCAACAACCGCACATTCCTGCACAGCCGGATGCTTAACAAGCGCATCTTCTACTTCAAATGGGCCAATTGTATAGCCTGAACTGATGATGATGTCATCACCCCTGCCCTCGAACCAAAAATATCCGTCATCATCTTTTGATGCTTTATCCCCGGTCAAATAATAGTCGCCTCGATATGCCATTTGCGTGCGTTCTTCATCCTTATAATATCGTTTAAATAAGGCTGGAACATCTTTATGAACAGCGATATCTCCTACTTCTCCGCTTTGAACAGGATGGCCTTCTTCATCAATGATTTCAACCCGGTTACCAGGCGTCGGCATCCCCATCGATCCTGGTTTTACTTCCATTCCTTTCAATATACCTACCAGTAGCGTATTTTCAGTTTGACCATATCCATCTCTCACATCGAGGTTGAAATAACGTCTAAACGTATCGATCACTTCTCGATTTAGAGGTTCTCCTGCTGAAACAGCACTTCTTAATGCTGGTAACTTGTACTGATCCAATTTATCTACTTTTGCCATTAACCGATACTCTGTAGGTGTGCAACAAAGGACATTGATCTCATACTCTGCTAAAAATCCAAGATACGTTTCTGGATCAAACTTCCCGCTGTATACGAATCCTGTTGCACCGCTACATAATGTTGCTACAAAAGGACTCCAAATCCATTTTTGCCAGCCGGGACCTGCCGTAGCCCATACGTTGTCTCCCTCTTGAATATCAAGCCACGAAGCGGAGGATGTTCTTAGATGAGCGTAAGCCCATCCGTGACTGTGAACAACACCTTTTGGATTCCCAGTCGTGCCAGAAGTATAAGATAAGAAAGCCATGTCATCCCTTGATGTTTTGACACATTCGAAAGAAGCGCTTTCATTTCCTGCTTCCTCCAACAAGGAAATCCATCCATTTGCCCCATTTCCAGCAATGAATTTATATTTCAATGATGGCGTCTCGTCCTCTATACCAGCGAAAGAATCAATAAGTCTTGAATCACAAATGACTGCCTTTGCTTCTGCATGATTAATTCGATACACAAGATCTTTCTTTCTTAACATTTCAGAAGAAGGAATAACTACCAACCCTGCTTTAAGACAGGCAATATATACCGCATATGTATCGATCAATCTTGGCATCATGATCAAAACACGATCCTGACTAGTTAAGCCCTGTGCCGTTAATGCACCGGCGATTTGATTAGCTTTTTTAAATAATTTTTTGTATGTAATATCATAATATTCTCCTTGATCACTTCGCCATTTCAGAGCGACCTTGTTTTCATCTGTAATAAACCGCTCCATCTCACTTGTTAAGTTATAGGTTTCAGGCGCAATTAAATTCTGCATACATTCTCCCCCTTTTATCTGTGATAATTACATTATACATAAAAGTTAGAAAGTTTTGAACGTTTCGCATTGGAAAAACTCCTAAGATGAACGAAAACACCAACATTATCATTAAAAAAGAGGAAGGTGTGATGAACACCTTCCTCAATCCATTTGTATTAAATTATTTAGAGCTTCCTCCAAATTGTTGTTCAGACTGCTGAACAAGACGTTTTGTAATCTCGCCGCCAACTGAACCGTTTGAACGTGAAGTCGAATCAGGGCCAAGATTCACACCAAACTCTGTTGCAATCTCATACTTCATTTGATCGAGAGCCTGCTGTACTCCTGGTACAACTAGCTTGTTTGAACTGTTATTCGCCATGTGTCGTTCACCTCCTTACCTATAGAATTCGATAGATAGGGAGGTGTTATCCACATTAACTTATGCCATAATCACTAGATGTTGGAAAAACTAAAGTAAATCATTAAACTCATTATCTTTTTCTTTAATAATAATGGTTTCAACGCCTGCCACGGCTTCTTCAACAAGGTCATCGATCTGCAAATATTGTTCGAACTTATTTGCATGTTCACGCTTCGGCTTTGTTTTAGGAGCTTCTGGTAGAAAGACTGTACAACAATCTTCATATGGACGAATGGAGATGTCATACAAATCAATCGCCCTTGAAATTTTCATTATTTCAATCTTGTCCATTGAAATAAGCGGGCGTAATATTGGATAATTTGTCACTTCATTGATGGTATTCATACTTTGAATCGTTTGACTTGCTACCTGTCCAAGACTTTCTCCTGTCGCAATGGCAAGTGCATGATTTTGCTCCGCTAATTTCTCTGTAATGCGCATCATCATTCTTCTCATGATCGTCATACTGTAATTATCAGGCATTTCCTTTTGAATCGCTTTTTGGGTGTTTGTGAAAGGAACCACATGTAGCCGAATATCACCGCCATACCTTGTTAAAACCTTTACTAGATCTTCAACCTTTTGACGAGAACGTTCACTCGTAAAGGGAGGACTGTGAAAATGGACTGCTTCTAGCTTCACACCACGCTTCATCGTTAAATAACCAGCAACAGGACTATCAATCCCACCAGATAGCATAAGCATTACTCTGTTATCTTGAACTGTAGGCAGGCCGCCAGCTCCTTCTGAATTATTGCAACTTAAATAAGCCCCATCTTGCTTAATTTCCACTTTCAACTCCAAATCCGGGTTGTGCACATCTACTGTCAAGTTTTCCGTATTTCGAAGTACGTGGCCACCGATATCACGGTTCATATCCTGTGAGCGATGAGGGAATTGTTTAAATGGGCGTCTAACCGTCACCTTAAACGTCATCTCTTGATCGCGTTGTTGATCCTTAACAAGCTGCAATGCTTTCTCTTTGATTAGATCAAGATCGTGCTCCGTTTTAATCGCAACGCTTAATGAATGGATCCCGAAGATCGTTTGCAGTTTTTTGAGAATAGGTTCTGGATGTTCACCGTTTAACTTAACCACCATTCGATCAAAAGATTGATGTACTTCAATCGAGTTTTCCTCTGACAAAACTTGTTTCACTCTTTTTTTCAAAGAGGTTATGAATCCTTTTCTATTTTTTCCTTTAAGGGAAATTTCGCCGTAGCGAATAATAATATGATCATACATGGCTATTACCTCATTACATGTTTTAGTTTAGAAATCGCCTTTTGAAACTCTTGAATAAAAACGTCTATCTGCTCTGGTCTTGTATCATAAGACATACTAACCCTAATAGCGGTTTTCGCTCGTTCTATCGAAAGCCCTGCTGCCGTTAGAACATGACTTGCTTCAGCTGCTTTAGAAGAGCAAGCTGAACGAGTAGAAACGAAAATGTCTTTTTCTTCTAGAGTGTGAATCAATACCTCTGGCTTTATGCCGCGAACTGAAAAATTAATGATATGCGGTGCTGCGTTGAAAGAAGTGTTCAGTTCCACCCCTTTTATCTTGGAAAGCTCTGTTAGCAACTTCTTATTTAAGACCTGGAGCTCTTCATTCCCATGAAATGACTTGCCAAGATATAACCTGAGGGCTTTTGCCATCGCAACAATACCGGGCACATTTTCCGTTCCTGATCGTAGTTCATCTTCTTGACCTCCTCCAGAAAGTAAAGGGAAGAGCTCTATGTTTTGCTTTTTGATAAGCATTCCAGTTCCCTTCAACCCATGAAACTTATGGGCTGAGTACGAAAGGAGATCAGCTTGAATATCATGGAAATCGATCGGTACCTTTCCAATCCCCTGAACATCATCAATGTGAAAGATTGCCCTAGATCTGTTCTTAACCAATTGACTAATTTCCTTTACTGGCTGAATCGCCCCCATTTCATTGTTCACATGCATGATGGAAACAAGCGTTGTAGAGGAAGATAGAGCATTTTCCAGATCATTCAAAGAAATTATCCCATATTCATCAACAGGTAAGTACGTCACTTCAAACCCCATTGATTCAAGCTGTCGAAAAGATTGCATGCAAGAAGCATGTTCAATTTGAGTTGTGATAAGGTGTTTTCCACGATTCATATATTGAAGGGCTACACCTTTGATAGCCATATTATTGCTTTCAGTTCCACCAGAAGTGAATATAATCTCATTTGATTTCACTTTTAGTAATGTGGCAATACTTGTTCTTGCCTGTCTTAGTAATCGTTCTGCTTCTCCACCTTTACGATGAAGCGAAGAAGGATTAGCAAAAAAATCTTCTGCCGCTTTTCGATAAGCATCAAGAACTTCTATATATGGCTTTGTTGTGGCACTATTATCCAAATAAATCATCTTACGACACCTTCAGTCATCATTTATTTCCAACTAATAATCCTACCATATGTGAATGGAATCACCAAATCAAATATTATTACTTTAATGGAGATATTGATATTTTATTCCATTAATTCCCATATAGGATAATACGACTAATTCGAATTTTTCGCTGATCGATTGAATTTAAATTATTTGAATAATTAATCATTTTATAATCGTTATGATTTGTCTGTTAATTGTGTTAGTATGAAGTCCGAAAATTAGGACATGTTAAACAGTTTATCAGGAGGATATTATGAAAGGAAAATTATCGAATAAAGACACGTTAACTATCGGACTAATGCTCTTCGCACTTTTTCTCGGAGCAGGAAACATGATCTTTCCCCCAGCACTTGGTCAGGCAGCTGGAGAAAATATTTGGATTGCAACGTCAGGATTTCTCATCACAGGAGTGGGACTTCCCCTTCTTGGCGTTACAGCTATCGGATTAACTGGTGGTAGCCTGAATAATATTGCTTCCAAAGTACACCCTGTATTTGGACTTGTATTCACCGCTGTGTTATACCTAGCCATCGGACCATTTTTTGGTATTCCAAGAACTGGTACAGTTGCTTTCGAAATAGGGGTGGTGCCTTTTTTAAATGAAGCAACGAATGCTACCGGGACACCATTACTTCTATACACCCTAATCTTTTTTGGTTTAACTTTCTGGTTGTCTTTAAACCCTAATAGGTTAGTGGATCGGGTAGGAAAAATTCTCACTCCAATATTGATCCTTGTACTCGGCTGTTTAATCATCGGGGCATTTATTAATCCGCCAGGTACACTAAATTCACCTTCACCTGATTATCAACATGGTGTATTCTTTAAAGGATTTATTGATGGTTACTTAACAATGGATGCGATAGCTGCTCTTGTTTTTGGAATCGTCGTGATTAAAGCGGTAAATGACAAAGGAGTAACCGACCGTCGAACCGTTTCAGTTGCTGTTTTGAAGGCAGGAATTCTTGCAGCAGTTGGCTTGACAGCTATTTACCTTTCCCTTGCATTCATGGGAGCCACGAGTCTCGATCTTGTTGGCACTGCTGATAATGGTGGTGAAATTCTATCTGGCGTGGCAGATTACCTATTTGGATCGTTCGGTACTTTACTACTTGGAGCAGCTATTACCTTTGCGTGTTTAACAACTTCAGTAGGTCTTGTAACAGCTTGCGGAGAATATTTCTCCCAAGCGTATCCGAAACTCTCGTATCGAACAGTCATACTTATCATCACCATCTTTAGTACATTTGTAGCGAATCTTGGACTTACACAGCTTATTACATTTACTCTACCTGTTTTGATTGCGATATATCCGATTGCAATTGTTCTTATTTTCCTGACATTTGTAAATTATGTTTTACCTATTCATCGTTATGTTTATCAGGGAGCTATCCTACTCACCATCTGCATAAGCGTCCCTAACGCCCTTGAAGGGGCAGAGCTTGGAATTCCGGGGCTTGGGTTCTTGCACAACCTCCCACTGTATAGTGAAGGTATAGGATGGCTTGTGCCAGCCATAGCTGGAGGAGTAATTGGCCTCTTTATTCGTTCTCTTAGTAAAAGAACATAACCTTATGTTAACGCAGGCAAATGCCTGCGTTTTTCTTTATGGCTATTTTCTAATAGATTGTTTTTATTGAAAGGGATTTTGAATAAAAACCCACACTTTTGAGGTGATTAGAGCGGAAATCACTCCCTCCTCTTAAAGGAAGAATGTCAGCGAAAACAAACACCTTCATAAAAAAAACTCTCCTCTAGTGAGGAGAGTTAGGTTCTAACAGGTTGCCTTACATCATCTTTTAAAGATTGGAGGACCTGTGGATCTACTTTTTCGATTGCGGCTTCAGCTGTAGAAAGAGCTTCATCATATTCATAATGTCTGAAGTGACCTTCAGCCTTATGAAGCAATTCATCTACACTTCGATATTTCCCGCGGTAGCGATTACCAAATTGTATTAATCGTTCGGTTAGCATAGCGTCTTCTACAAGCTTCTTCGTTACCTCTGTACTATGTTCTACGGCTCTCTCAGCATCAGCCAGCACTTCATTGATCTGATAAATGTCGAGCGGTACATCTGAAAGGCGATCATTAAGCTCAATAATAATATCCTCTGCTAGCTCGTACCCATCGATATAGGACTCAGGAATTCCTGGTAAATTACTCAGCTTCATCATTCGTCTTGACTCGATTAATTGTCGTTTCAACTCTTTAATGGTTTCAAGCGCCTTCAGTTCATCTTTTCTTAACATATGCAAATTTTCTTTTTGGATTTGCATATCGTGATCGATTGAAGCAAGATCCTCTTTTAGTGAGAGAACTGTTTCAGCAAGTGTCGTATACGCTTGCTTATTCCCATCAACAGCTTCCTGGACGGAGCTAAACCGAACATGCATGTCTGAAATTTTCTTCTCAATCTCTTTAATCATTCGGAGTTCTTGTTCTTCTAACCGATAGCTGAGCTGAACAACATTCGTTTCTTCTTGTAAATCTTGAAGATGGTTATTTGTTTTAAACAACTCATGCTCAAGCTCTTCCACTTTCTCAGTAACAAGATGTCTTGCATCTACTTCCGATTCTAGTTGATCATATAACCCCTCAATGCTTCTTCGAACCGAATCGATCTCAACTTTCACATCTTCTACTTCAGTTTTTTCTATGGCAGAATCCCATCTTACAAGATCAGATTCTACACTATCGATATGCTCTTGAATCTCTAGGTGGTCAAGAACATAACCTTCTGACTCCATCACCGACGTGCCATCTTCAAGCTCTTTAAGTTGAGAAGGAATCTGTGTGTGAACGAGAGCAATCAGTTCAGGTGTTACAACTATTTTCTCCTGCAATGCTGTTAATCGATCCTGTATGTCCTTCAATACATTTCTTGCATCAAGATAATTACCTTCTTCAGTTAGGTGCTCATAGTGTTTCAGATTTTCTTTCAGTTCATCAAGTTCTGCTTCAAGTGTCGGAAATGCTTTTCCAAGTGAACGGTTTTGTGAAAGTAGCC
Organism: uncultured Bacillaceae bacterium; assembly: GCA_963739655.1. GTDB lineage: Bacteria > Bacillota > Bacilli > Bacillales > Guptibacillaceae > Guptibacillus. The sequence continues at coordinate 907,665 of CAVUAW010000018.1, forward strand.
GTTGTTTTGCTTCTTTGAAGACTTCTTGCACGGATACAATTTCAGTTCGATTTTGCTCTTCACTTGAAACTAATTCATCAATATCTTTTAGCATAATTTCAATGCGTTTTTCAATTTGCTCGAGACGCTCTTGGGTTTCAACCAGCGTAGCTTTGGCTTTCCTGAATCGGTACTTTTCAGCCGCATCTTCCGTATCCATCAACTGATCTTCCAGATTAGGAAGTTTAACAGCAACGATTTCGTCCCACTCTTCACGCCATTTTTCGAACTTTTCTTCCGTCTGCCCTGACATGATAAGTCCTTTCACTTTCGAAATTTCATCTGTCACAGGCCTATTTAATATATCAATCTTCCATTCTTCCAGACGATCGATCTCATTGTATATTTTTCTTCTCGCAAAAGTGCCGTATAATATGACGGCTACCAGTAAAATTATCGCAATGACAATATACTCCAACGGAAGCACCCCTTCTTCCACATCATCAATTTATGTATTCATGCTAATTTAGCAGTCTAAATCATCAGATATAGATCTTTTGTAGACGATTATGTACGAAATTTATTAATGCTTTTATGATACCATGTAATTACCTGTTTGACTAAATAAATTCAATATTCGACAGCTAAATCCCTTGAAAATATTATAAACTTTTTCATTTTCTGAAAGAAGGTGCTTTAGGATGAATATTTCTTACGATGGGCATATACACTCTCCTTTTTGTCCTCACGGCTCAACAGACAAATTTGAAGCGTATGTCGAGGCAGCAATTAAGTTCGGTTATAAAGGGATGACCTTCACCGAGCACGCTCCGCTTCCTCTTGACTTCCATGACCCGGTTCCAGAACAGGATAGTGGAATGAAAAGAGAGTATTTGCCTGATTATTTTCATTCCATCCAACAGCTAAAGGAAAAATATAGTGGAGTAATGAATATTAAGTGTGGTCTTGAGGTCGATTATATTGAAGGATTTGAGGAAGATACAAAACAATTTCTCGATAAAATCGGACCCCAATTGGATGACGCCATACTCTCAGTGCATTTCATTAAACATCATGACGAGTACACGTGCATCGACTATAGTACCGAGTCCTTCAATGAACTACTTCATTCATTTGGTTCAATCGAGAAGGTTCACCAGAAGTATTACGAGACTGTCTTGAAATCGATCACTTCAAATCTCGGAAATTATAAACCAACACGCATTGGCCACATCACACTTGCCAATAAATTCAAAAAAAAATTCCCCTTCAAAGGAAGGTTTGAAACCGATATCTCTAAACTTCTCGACACCGTAAAAATGAAAAGTTATTCTCTTGATTACAACGGAGCTGGAACAGTTAAACCATATTGTGGGGAACCTTACCCACCAGATTGGGTTATCCAGGAAGCCTTAAACCGAAATATCCCTCTCGTCTATGGCTCTGACGCCCATAGCGCAAAAGGGATTGGACAGGGATTGGAACAAATGTTAAATCATCAATTCACGACTCCAGACAACCTTAGCCGTTCATAACGAGCGGCCGTGGTTGCCACTTCTCAGCTTGACATATATAGAGTTCAATCCATTCTTTTAGTTGTTTATTATATCGTTCAATAAAGTAATGTTCCCCTGGTTGAATATGATGAACTTCAAGAATATACTGCGGGTGCAAAAATGGCATCGAAAGCATTCCCCTCATTTGCATAACAATATAATCAATGGATTGCGGTCGGAATTCTTTCCGCGCAAAGCCCACTTCAAAGATTTTAGTGAAATAGAACTTCTCCTTCGCAAGATACGTCGTCATGATTTCTCTTACAAGAACTGAATCAAACGTAATTTCACGATGCACAAAACGAGCGAGCTGTCTATTCTGATGCTGATACTCCATTACCCGTTGAATCGCATCAACGAGACAGATTTTAGCTGATTTATTATCGAGCTGCTGATAAGCCGCTTCAATTTCCTTCACATACCCTTCAAGGAACGTCGTCATAAGAAATTCAGCAAGGCCTTTCTTCCCATTAAAATAATACGAAATAAGTGCTACATTCACTTCAGCCTTTCCAGCTATATCTCGAACAGAAGTTCCGTTAAATCCCTTTGTATTGAAAAGTTGAATGGCGGCCTGTATGACACTTCGCTTCGATACTGTATCTCGCTCCTGTTTCACGATTAGGAACCACCTCCAAATTGTTCGTTAATCTATATGATTCTAGAATTGTTAACGCGTTCCTTTATGAATCGTGCGACAAAATATGTGTGTTACCTGCCAGGATTTGATATGATTAGCATAATTTCGAGGTAAGGAAGAGGTGTATTGACTTGTTCGAAGTCGAATCCTATTCAGGAAAAAGAGAAAAAGATTATCAGATGGTGATTAAACAATTAAGAGCGCTGCTAGATGGCGAACCGAATCAGCTCGCTAATTTAGCCAATGCTTCAGCATTATTAAATCAATTTCTAAAAGATGTAAACTGGGTTGGCTTTTATCTTTATGAGGAAGAAACGGATCAACTCGTTCTTGGTCCATTCCAGGGTCTCCCTGCCTGTGTACGCATCCAGAATGGAAAAGGCGTGTGTGGCACTTCATCTAAAGAGGGCAAAACAATGAGAATTGAGAATGTGAATGAATTCCCTGGTCACATTGCCTGTGATGCGGCATCAAAATCTGAAATCGTTGTGCCTATGTATGCCTCAGGTAAGCTTCTTGGCGTTCTCGACATTGATAGCCCTGAAGTAGGGCGCTTCGATGACATTGATCAAGAGTACTTAGAGAAATTCACAGCTGCATTAGAAGATTATCTCTAAAAGAGGTACTAGTTAGAAACTCCCGCCGAGTTCATTTGAGCTCGGCGGGAGTTTCTTTTAAAAGATAACAAAGAATAAAATCCAGTGACTGGCACCAGTGCTGGTCGGGACTAATCGAGCGCTTGAAGGACATCTTCCCAAATATCCTCCCACGCTTCTAGGCCGATTGATAAACGAATGAGCGATTCGCTAATCCCCATTCTCTTTCTCTCCTCTTCCGGCACAACTGCGTGAGTCATTGTAGCGGGATGCTGGATCAATGTTTCTGCATCTCCGAGGCTTACAGCAATTTTGATCATGTTAAGTTGATTCATAAACTTCTGTGCTTCTAGTTTCCCACCACTAAGTTCGAAGCTAATTAATCCGCCTGGACTTTGCATCTGTTTCATTGCAATTGAATAGGATGGAGATGTTTCGATGCCAGGATACATCACATTCATAACCGCTGGGTGATCCATTAACTTTTCGACTATCTTTCGAGCATTCGAACAGTGTCGATCCATTCGAATAGGTAACGTCTTCAATCCTCTTAGCAATAACCAAGCATCGAACGGAGAAAGAATACCGCCAATGTCCTTTTGAGTGCTTTTAGCAATAGATGTCATCGTTTCTTTATCTCCAACAACAAGTCCAGCTACAACGTCTCCATGCCCACCAATATATTTCGTCGCACTGTGTAAGACGATGTCACACCCGTACTCAAGCGGTCGTTGTAAGTAAGGTGTTGAGAATGTATTATCGACAACTACCTTGATATCCTTCTCTTTTGCAACAGTTACAATCATCTCGAGGTCAATCAGTTTCAATGTAGGATTAATAGGCGTTTCAATATAGATCACTGTTGTGTTTGGACGGATCGCTTTACGGATTTGCTCAATTGAATCAAGCGGTAATAAATCATGATCTATGGAGAATTTCTCTTTAAGCATCTTAAGTAATCCAAATGTGCAGCCATAAACCCCTTCTGAGCAAAGGATATGGTCACCTGTTCGTACGAGATGCATAAGAACAGCAGATACCGCAGCCATTCCTGAACCAAATGCTAATCCTGCCTCAGCGTTTTCAAGTGAAGCAATGCGTTCTTCTAACATCCGGACCGTTGGATTTCCAAGTCTTGAATAAATATATCCTGGGTCAACACCAGCAAACCTTCTTTCGCCAGCTTCAGCTGTTTCGAAGGTAAATGTTGACGTTTGATAGATTGGTGATGCTAGACTATTATGATGTGATTCAGCTTCATAGCCATCATGAATCGTTTTTGTCTCAAACCGATGCTTCCCTGTCAAAGTAATGCCCCCCTGTGATAAAAATCCTATGCTCACTATCATTGTAAGCGCTTTCTTGTTTAAGGTGAAGAGGGAATATTTTTTTAGAAATAGAATTTTTCGCTCTTGAATCAGCACCATTGTTTAATAATCGGGACATGAGTTGACATCGTTCCTTGAAAGAGTTACAATTGCATTTGTGTAAAATAAGAATGGGCAGCAGCGTGACGGGCTGTGATTTCATTATGTTCCTTTGAATAGGTACGCCGCGTAACCTCCGGCTGTCGAGGTGAAGGCGTGTGAAAACATAATGTGCACAAACCGGAATCACGACACTGTTTTTATTTTATACCAATCTAAATGGTATAAAGGAGGAGCTAATTATGGCTCGATATACAGGACCAAGTTGGAAGATTTCTCGTCGTCTTGGTATTTCTCTAAGTGGAACAGGTAAAGAATTGGAAAAGCGTCCTTACGCTCCAGGTCAACACGGACCTAACCAGCGTAGAAAGCTTTCTGAATATGGACTTCAGCTTCAAGAGAAGCAAAAGCTTCGTCACATGTACGGTATGACTGAGCGTCAATTCCGTCGTCTATTCGATGATGCTGGTAAAATGAAAGGTGTTCACGGTGAAAACTTCATGATTCTTCTTGAAGCTCGTCTTGATAACCTTGTTTATCGTATGGGTCTAGCTCGTACTCGCCGTCAGGCTCGTCAGCTAGTTAACCACGGCCACATCACAGTTGATGGCAAACGCGTTGATATTCCTTCTTACCGTGTAGCGACTGGTCAAGTAATCAGCGTTCGTGAGAAGTCTAACAACCTTGACATCATCAAAGAAGCTATCGAAGTAAACAATTTCGTTCCAGAATACCTTACTTTCGATGCAGATAAGCTTGAAGGTACGTTCTCTCGTCTTCCTGAGCGTTCTGAACTTCCTGCTGAAATCACTGAAGCTCTTATCGTTGAGTTCTACTCTCGTTAAGCTGTTTCACAAAACCCCGGAATTTATTCCGGGGTTTTTATTATGTCTCACTCACTACTTTAAAACAGAAAATCTTGATATTACGATATAAAAGAAGCACTCCCGTTAATTCAGGAGTGCTTCTTTATTAATGATTAGTAAGTAAGTAGGAAATATTTCTTCTTACCTCTTCGAATGATCACATATTGATTTTCAATCTGGTCTGTTTCCGAAATGACTTTGTCCAGTTCCTGGCATCGCTCGCCATTAATATAGACAGCTCCATTCTTAATGTCCTCCCTCGCTTGACGCTTCGAAGGTGAAATACCTGCTTCGACGAGAAGATCTATAAGTCCTTTTTCGCTATCTTCTACATGATAGGAAGGAACGTCTTTAAACCCTAGACGGATTTCATCTGCCGTTAGTTGTTTAATATCTCCACTAAACAATGCCTCTGAAATATTAATGGCTTGCTGAAGCTTCTCTTCACCATGAACAAGTTTGGTCACTTCTTCTGCAAGCGTACGATGCGCTTCTCTTTTTTCTGGAGCATCAATGTGCTTCGACTCAATCTCTTTAATTTCTTCGATACTTAAGAAAGTAAAGTAATGAAGGAACTTCACAACATCACGATCATCTGTATTGATCCAGAACTGATAAAACTCGTATGGTGACGTTTTATCCGCATCAAGCCAGATAGCACCACCCTCTGATTTACCAAACTTCGATCCATCGCTCTTTGTAACTAGAGGAAATGTAGCGCCATAGGCCTTAGAAGACTCTTCACTTCCTTCTTCTTTACGAATCAACTCAAGACCAGCTGTAATGTTGCCCCATTGGTCACTTCCACCGATTTGTAGACGACAATTTTCTTTCCGATAAAGTTGTAAGAAATCATATGATTGAAGAATCATATAAGTAAACTCTGTAAACGAGATACCCGCTTCAAGTCGAGAAGTAACGGAATCTTTCGCAAGCATATAATTTAGCCCGAAGTTTTTCCCTACATCACGCAAAAATGGGATGACATTTAATTCGCCGATCCAGTCATAGTTGTTTACAGCTTTTGCAGAATTCGATCCCGTTTCAAAATCTAAAAAGCGAGCCAGCTGACCTTGTAACTTGTTCGTCCACTCTTTCACAATATCCTCAGAGTTCAACGTACGCTCATTTGATCGTCCACTTGGATCCCCAATTAAACCCGTAGCGCCTCCAACAAGTGCAATTGGCGTGTGCCCTGCTAACTGGAATCTCCGAAGTGCAAGTACTGGTAAAAGATGACCAATATGAAGACTATCTGCCGTTGGGTCAAACCCTGAATAAAGAGCGATTTGATTCTCTGAAAGTTCTTTTTCAAGCCCCTCTCTGTCTGTCACTTGATTGAGAAGACCTCTTGCTTCTAGTTCATCTAAAATATGCATTGTTTCGACTCCCTTTGTCATTAGTATTCCGTCATAATTATTCACAATCTTTAGGTAGTCCTTGATCAAAAAAAGCATATAAAAAACCCGCCCCTGGTATAAGGGACGAGTTTGATCGCGGTACCACCCTTGTTGAAGAAAGAATTAATCTTTCTCCCACTTAGTCAGAATAACGGTCTGATCCGTCTAATGCTACACAGACGATAATGTCTTTCCCATTAGATGCTCATGGAGGTAATTCACATTTTCCTTTATGCTGGTTCACACCAACCACCAGCTCTCTGAAAAAGGGAGAAAAACGCTACTTCGTCCAATCAATGCAGTTCGTTCTTAAATTCACTAGTTAAATTAATATCACACTGACGAAATAGTGTCAATTCTAACCGTTCAATACTACTTACCAGTTTATACAAATCTCGACGAGATATGCTATAATAAATAAGATTAATTTGAGGAGGTATAGGAATGCGAGAGCTTTTTTCTTCTATCAGGCAGAAGTGGAACGCGTTCATTGATAGATTACAAGAATACAACATTTTAACCGGTTCAAGGATTGCTTATAAAGTCATCTGGAATCTTTTCTTAATTTTTCTTGTGCTTGGTCTCATGGGCACTTTTTTCGCCGGTGGTGTTGGTGCGGGATATTTCGCATCTCTTGTAAAAGATGAACCGATTCGCTCTTACGATGAGATGAAGAGAGATGTCTATAACTATGAAGAAACTAGTGAAGTCTATTTTGCTGGCGATGTTCTTCTTGGTAACTTCCGGTCAGATATTGAACGAAAGGAAGTTAAGTTAAAAGACATTTCTCCTCTTCTGCAAAAGGCAGTCATTTCCACGGAAGACGAGTATTTTTACGATCATGACGGCATCGTTCCAAAAGCAATCGGACGTGCAGTCCTTCAAGAAGTCACCAATTCTGAGGACCGAAGCGGTGGGAGTACACTGACGCAACAGCTAGTAAAAAACCAGATTTTAACGAGGGAAGTATCATTTGAACGAAAAGCGAAGGAAATGCTACTTGCACTTCGCCTCGAAAACTTCTTTTCAAAAGAAGAAATTCTAGAAGCTTATCTTAACATCGTTCCTTATGGACGAAATGCCTCTGGTAATAACATTGCAGGCGTACAGGCAGCTTCACAGGGAATTTTCGGCGTAAATGCAAGTGAGTTGAGCTTACCACAGGCTGCTTTTATAGCAGGTATTCCCAAAAATCCTTATACATACACTCCTTTTACAAACTCGGGGGAAGTGAAGGAAGATCTTTCAGCAGGTATTGATCGGATGAAATTTGTTCTGTATCGCATGTATCAGGAAGAAACAATAACGAAAAAAGAGTACAACAAAGCGATTGAATATGATGTTGAAGGTAATCTTGCTAAATCATCACCTTCTCCTGTTGAAAAATACCCTTATTTAACGTTTGAAATTGAAGATAGAGCTCAAAAAGTTCTCGCAGAGCAGATTGCTGATGAGGAAGGGTATGATGGAGAAAAGCTCGCCAAAAGCGTAGATTACTACAATCAGATTACTTATAATGCGAATATCACAGGCAGGTCTGCAACAGAAGTAGCTAAAAAAATGGACCTTAAGTGGCAAGATGTTCAAGAAAATTCAGAAGTATTCCTAGAATTTATGAGTAATGCTGAAAAAGAGCTTCGCAAAAATGGGTATAAAATCTATACGACCATTGATAAAAATGTTTATGAGTCCATGAATGCTGCAAGAGATGGCGTTTTAGGAAACGGTAGCTATTTCCAAAGCTCAAAAACAGTGTCTGTCCAAGATCCTGAGACAGGAGAACTTGAAAATAAAGAATATCCAATGCAAGTTGGAGGCATTCTCATTGAGAATGCTACTGGTAAAATCCTTTCTTTTGTAGGTGGAAGAAATTTTGCAGAAGAAGAATTAAACCATGCTACAGATGCTTATCGTTCGAATGGTTCAACAATGAAGCCTTTACTTGATTATGCTCCAGCTATGGAAATGGGCAAAGTACAACCAGGCTATATAATACCTGACTTACCTATTAAAAATGGATATAATCCAGGCAACTATTCTTCTAACTATCATGGGCTTGTAACCGCTCGTAAAGCACTCGAACGTTCTTATAATGTTCCTGCAGTCCGGGTTTACAATAAGATGAATCCAGTTGAAGCTACAAATTATTTAATTAAAATGGGCTTTAGTACAATGACCCTTGATGACCGTACTAATCCTTCGATGGCAATTGGTGCCCTACAAAGGGGAGTTAGTGTTGAAGAAAACACTAATGCATTCGGGACTTTTGCTAATGGTGGTAAATTTGTAGATGCATATATGATTGATAAAATTGTTGACCGAGACGGAAACACCATCTTTGAACATAAACCTGAACCTGTTGATGTATTCACTCCACAAACAGCTTATCTGACCATTGATATGATGCGAGATGTAGTGAGACAGGGTACGGCACAAGACGTTCCAAACAAATTGAAATTCTCGAGTGACTGGGCAGGTAAAACAGGAACGGGTCAGAATTACTATGACTCATGGTTTGTCGCTGTAAACCCTAATGTCTCATTAGGTGTTTGGACAGGTTACGACAAGCAACTTAGTATGGATAGTCAATACGCTAACAGAAATAAGAATTTATGGGCACTATTCGCCAATGCAGCTTACGATGAAAAACCAGAAATCATGGATCCTGAAGAATCGTTCAAGATGCCTACAGGAATTGTACGACGGTCATTCTGTGGAATTTCAGGAAAACTACCTTCAGATTTATGTCAAAAGGCTGGGCTAGTAAAAACGGATCTATTCAATGCAAAATACGTTCCTACTGAAGTGGATGACAGCCTTACTGAGGGACGCTATGTTGTTATGAAGGGTAATACCTATCAAGCTCTCTCTTCGACTCCACAGGAATTTGTGTCGAGCGGAGTGATGATAAAAGAAGATTATTTCTCAGGAATTAATATGTCACAGCTACTACCATCTGGATTTAGTGATCTAAACATCGTTTCAGAAGGTAAAACAGCAAGCGAAAATGGTAAAAATCCTGGCGCGGTTGGTGGCGTATCAATCAGCGGAAAGACACTAAACTGGGGTGCTTCTGGTGAAAGTGACATTGTAGGGTATCGCATCTATCGTGCAGCAAATGGAAGCAATTCCTTTACGAAACTCGGAAGTGTCAAATCTTCAGATGGGAACTCATTCGCTATTCCTTCTGGCGCTTATGCGTACTACGTTACCGCCGTCGATGTAGCCGGTAATGAATCTGGTCCATCAGCTAAAGTAACATCTGGGGATTGGTCTAATAAACCAGAACCAAAAGAACCTAAAAAGAAACCGAAACCAGATGAAGAAGAGAATAATGATGATTCTGGTGACACTGGCAACGACAATGGTTCTGAAAACGATAATGGTTCTGACAACAATGGATCTGCCAACGACAATTCGGAAGAAACACCTGCTGATGATAGCAATACTACTTCTGACAACAATACCGATACTGGAAATAACAGCAGTACAGAGGATAGTGGGAATCCTAATAGTAACGAAAATACCAATTCATCCAATACCACTAACAATCAAGATAGTTCCGAAAGTACTCCAAACACCAGTAACAACGATCAATAAAAAAACAGCCTGCAGCAAATGCTGCAGGCTGTTTTCTATTACTTAATCTTCCATAGTTGATAAATCACCTGTTGGAAGATCTAACTCCCATGCTTTTAGAACGCGGCGCATAATCTTTCCGCTTCTTGTTTTTGGTAGCTTATCTCTAAATTCAATTTCACGAGGAGCCGCATGTGCTGCTAGCCCTTTTTTAACGAAATTACGAATTTCTTCCATTAATTCATCTGATGGTTCATGACCATCGCGCAGAGCTATAAATGCTTTGATGATTTCACCACGAACTGGGTCAGGTTTACCAATGACACCCGCTTCTGCAACGGCAGCGTGCTCAACAAGTTTGCTCTCCACTTCAAATGGACCTACTCTCTCACCAGATGTCATGATAACATCATCCACACGGCCCTGGAACCAGAAATAGCCATCTTCATCTTTATAAGCAGAGTCTCCTGACACGTACCAGTCGCCTTTTAAGAAATAACTTTCATATTTCTCAGGGCGATTCCAAATCGCGCGCATCATAGAAGGCCAACCTTTTTTAATAGCTAGATTCCCCATTCGATTAGCAGGTAGCTCATTTCCCTGATCATCAACGATCGCTGCATGCACACCAGGAATTGGTTTTCCCATTGATCCAGGTTTAATTTCCATCGATGGGTAGTTACTAATAAGTTGAGCACCGGTTTCTGTCATCCACCAGTTATCATGAATGCGAAGGTCAAGAACTTTGTCTCCCCACTTAATAACTTCAGGGTTTAACGGTTCTCCAACACTTAATACATGGCGTAATGAGGAAAGATCGTATTTTTTGACGATTTCATCCCCAGCGCCCATCAACATACGAAACGCTGTCGGAGCGCTATACCACACTGATACGTCGTATTTCTCAATCGTTCCATACCAATCCTCCGGGCTAAAGCGGCCACCTCTGATGACATTTGAAGATCCAGCAAGCCATGGAGCAAAAATTCCATAGGACGTTCCTGTTACCCAACCAGGATCAGCTGTGCACCAGTAAACATCATCTTCTTTAAGATCAAGTACCCACTTAGCCGTTTGATAGTGCTGAATCATCGCATTATGAACATGCAGAACGCCTTTGGGCTTTCCGGTAGATCCTGACGTGTAATGAAGTATCATTCCGTCTTCTCGATCGACCCATTCGATTTGAAGATTTTTATCGGCAGACTCAAAATGCTTATTGAAATCTATATAGGGACCCTCTTCTTTTACGTTATCGCCTACTAGAACTACGCTCTCTAGATGTGGTAGCTCATCAACAGGAACCCGGTCTAGAAGCTCTGGTGTTGTAACCAGAACTTTCGCTTCACTATCTTCAAGGCGATCCCGAACTGCTCCCTCCATGAAAGCTTCGAACAGAGGACCTGCAATTGCTCCTAACTTAAGCGTTCCCAATAGGATAAAGTAAAGCTCAGGGGACCGTGGCATGAAAATAAAGACTCTGTCTCCCTTTTCTACATTTACTTTTCTTAATACATTTCCCGCTTTATTACTCATCTTTTTCATTTCACCATACGTATACTTTTCATCTCTTTTTGGGTCAGAAAAATACAAAGCTACTTTGTTCTTACGATCGGACTCAGCGTGCTTATCGATTGCTTCATAGGCCATATTTACATTACCTGTTTCATTCCATGCAAATGCCTTTTCCACGTCTTTCCAATCAAAATTCTCGTATGTAGCTTGATAATCCTGTAAATTATGATTACCCAATGTAGCAGAAAGCGGTTTCAATTCCATAAGTAATCTCCTCCTTCTCCTTCATCTCTTACCCTGATAGTATAACATAAATTCCTAATTTTTTAACAAATGACAAAACTTAATTAAATCGCATTGAAACCCCTTACATATGCTAAGATTCATGTATAATAAGGAATGAGGTCATTATTAAAAGGTGGTGACTAGATGGAACATAAAAAAACATATAATGCGATTGAATGGAATACGCCTCATGGAAAATTAATTATCGAAGGACCTGTATCACCTGATCGACTTGCATCCTATCATTTACATAAGGATCTGGTAGCATTTCGTCCGCCCGAACAGCAGCATAAGGCGCTTGTGGAAATCGCAGGACTTCCTGAAGGAAGAATTATTATAGCGAGAGAGCGGGAGACCATTATTGGCTATGTCACATTTCTATATCCAGATCCCCTTGAGCGTTGGTCAGAAGGAAATATGGAAGATTTAATTGAACTAGGAGCAATTGAAGTTATTCCTAAATATCGTAACGCCAAAGTTGGCAAAAGTCTCTTACGAACATCGTTTATGGATGATGCGATGAATGACTATATTGTTATCACAACAGAGTACTACTGGCATTGGGATTTAAAAGGGACTGGATTATCTGTATGGGATTATCGTAAAGTCATGGAAAAAATGATGAATGCCGGGGGACTAGAATGGTATGCAACAGATGATCCGGAAATAAGTTCTCACCCAGCCAATTGTTTAATGGCTAAGATCGGATCAAGAATTAACCAGGACTCCATACAGGCTTTTGATCGCCTTCGATTCCATAATCGCTTCATGTATTGAGAACCAAAAGGAGTGAAATGAGTTGGTCATAGAAGAAATCATGAACCGGAATGTTTTTTCACTGGAAGAAAGTCAGACGATAGCCGACGCTATTAAGATTATGCGTGAAAAAAACATCCGCCATTTACCTATCGTAAATCAAGAAGGAGAATTAACTGGAATTGTTTCAGATCGAGACATTAAAGATGCCAGCCCTTCTATCCTTGACTCGAATCCAAACAAAGAAGTCCTGCAGTCTCCTCTTTCTTCAATCATGAAAAAGGAAGTCATCACTGCGCATCCGCTGGATTTCGTTGAGGAAATCTCTACTATTTTTTATGAACAACGAATTAGCTCCATTCCCATCATAGAAGACCGTAAAGTCATAGGAATGGTTACTGAGACAGACATGTTGCATACGCTAATTCTTCTGACAGGAGCACACCAGCCCAGTTCTCATATCGAAGTACAGGTAGCTAATGTTTCCGGACAGCTTGCTGATATTACACAAATCATCAGAAAGCGTAACGTCAACATTATCAGTGTTCTAGTCTATCCGTGTAGCCACGACGAAAAATATAAAAACATTGTCTTTCGCATACAGACGATGAATCCAACTTCAGTTGTAAACGATATTAAAGATGAGGGTTATGAAGTACTCTGGCCGAACATGCCGGGTGTGAAAAAATGAAGTGTGATTCCTTATTCGTATACTCCTCAGACTATTTAAACTATAAATTTAGTGATGATCATCCATTTAATCATATTCGTGTACAGCTAACTCAGGATCTTCTGACTGAGATAAACGCTCTAAACGATGATGAAATCATTGCCCCACGCATTGCTACAGATAGTGAAATTGCTTTAATTCATGATCCAGCCTACATAGATGCAGTTAAAAAAGCAGGTAAAGGAAATCTTGCATCATCCATCGCTTCAAATTACGGACTAGGTACAGAAGACACACCCATTTTCCCCAACATGCATGAAGCAAGTGCACTTATTGTAGGAGGAACTCTTACGGCCGTGGATGCAGTAATGACAGGAAAAACTTCCCATGCTCTTAATGTTGGTGGGGGGCTTCATCACGGTTTTCGTGGCAAAGCTTCAGGATTTTGCATTTATAACGATAGTTCTATTGCCATCGAGTACATGAAACAAAAATACGGGGCAAGAGTTCTATATGTAGACACTGATGCGCACCACGGTGATGGCGTACAATGGGCTTTCTACGATGATCCAGAGGTTTGTACACTTTCAATCCATGAAACAGGTCGATATTTGTTTCCTGGTACAGGAAATATCAATGAGAAGGGGCATGGGAAAGGGTATGGTTTCTCTTTTAATGTCCCAATTGATGCATTTACGGAAGATGAGTCATTTCAAGAAGTTTATGAAGCATCCTTTCGCAAAGTTATCAACTTTTTTAAACCAGATGTCATATTAACGCAAAATGGTGCAGACGCTCATTATTACGATCCTCTGACACATCTCTCTGTTTCAATGGAAAGTTATGAATTCATCCCAAAACTCGCTCATGAATTAGCTCATGAGTACTGTAATGGAAGATGGATAGCTGTCGGTGGTGGAGGATATGATGTCTGGCGCGTTGTTCCTAGAGCGTGGTCTAGAATATGGCTTGAGATGAAAGGGCTTTCGGTATCAGGAAAACTGCCTGAAAAATGGTTAGAAAGATGGAAACCACTTTCTCCTTTAGCACTTCCTCCAAATTGGCACGACGAGGAAAACCTTTATGACCCTATTCCAAGGAAACAAGAAATTACAGAAAAAAACAAACTCACTGTTGAACGTGCACTATACCAAATCGTTAATTAGTATAAGATGTACGCATAACAAAAAACGAGCCAGAAGGCTCGTTTTTTATTTGCTACTCTTCATTATGAATGGTGGAATTACGATGTTGTAAACGGTGAGGAAGAACGACCGTTTGATCTTCAACAGTTTCTTTATTCATTAATTTCGTTAGTAGACGCATCGCTACGGCACCAATATCATACATTGGCTGAACAACCGTCGATAGAGTTGGACGAACCATCGTAGCAAGTCTTGTATTATCAAACCCAATTACTTCAAAATCTTCCGGCACATTGTAGCCATTGTCTTGTGCAGCATGAATGACACCAAGCGCCATTTCATCTGTACCAGCAAAAATTGCCGTTGGTTTATTCTCTTGTCCAAGGAAACCTTCCATAGCCTCGATCCCAGAATCGTACGTATAATCACCAATAGCTACACACTCTTCATCGACCTGCTTGCCAGCATCTTCTAAAGCTTTACGATATCCAAGGAATTTTTCTTCTCCATTAATTGGATCTTCTAGCGGTCCACTAACCAGACCGATTTTTTCATGACCTTTTTCGATAAAGCTAGCAACAAGTTCGTACGCCGCTTTTTGGTAATCAATGTTGACAGAGGGAATCTCCTGACTTTTTTCGAGTGTAGCAGCCAATACGATCGGTACTGGAGAACGCTTAAATTCTTCAACATGCTCTTCAGTAATCTTACCACCCATAAATACAATTCCATCTACTTGTTTACCAAGCATTGTATTGAGAAGGTGAATTTCTTTTTCTTTATTTTGGTCAGAGTTGCTTAAGATAATGTTATATTTATACATTGTTGCGATGTCTTCAATTCCTCTTGCTAGCTCAGCAAAGAAAATACTTGAAATATCAGGAATAATAACCCCAACAGTTGTTGTTTTTTTACTAGCTAGTCCTCTTGCTACAGCATTTGGACGGTATCCTAATCTCTCAATCGCCTCAAGTACTTTTTTCCTTGTGGCAGGCTTAACATTAGGATTGCCATTCACAACCCTGGATACAGTTGCCATTGATACTCCTGCTTCTTTTGCTACGTCATAAATCGTTGTATTCACGATGATCCTCCTTCATGCTCTTACGGACTTTAATTTCCTTAATGATACGACACTATCCGTTTAACTGCAAACGCAAACCTTATATCGACTAACGCTACTCAAGCGACATTTCCTTCAGTTATGATCGTAATATTAGCCACTACCGAGAGGGTTTGATAAATAAGCTATGGCATTTGATCATAATTCTCTACAATTCATATGTAGGTTATTTCACAATTACATACTGTATTAAAGATAGCATATTTAGTCACTTTTTGCTTTAATTAAGCGTAATTTTTATTGACAAAATAACATCACTCACTAAAAACTTCCGAATATTACATATGATAACACTCAATCGATCTTTTATTCTATATTCATTATTTAAGAATCATTGTAATGTTTGTGCAGCTCGAATCTTTCCGTTACAGAAAAAAACCTTCTACTTATAAAGTAGAAGGTGTAGCTTTCGTTGGATTAAATAATCCACTTGATTTCAAATCATCAACAAATTGCTCGTATTGAGGTATGTCTAACTGCTGAGCCGCATCTGAAAGAGCAACTGCTGGATCAGGGTGAACTTCTACCATGATTCCATCTGCACCGATTGCAAGACCTGCTTTCGCTGCTGGAAGAAGAAGATCTTTTCGTCCTGTAGAATGCGTTACATCAACGAGAACTGGCAAATGAGTTTCTTGTTTAAGAATCGGAACAGCCGTAATATCTAACGTATTACGTGTTGCTTTCTCGTAAGTTCTAATTCCTCTTTCGCAGAGTATAACCTGCGTGTTACCATTCGAGACAATGTATTCAGCCGCATTTATAAATTCCTGAATTGTAGCGGATAGTCCTCTCTTAAGAAGAACCGGCTTATCTACAGAACCTGCCGCTTTAAGAAGTTCGAAGTTCTGCATGTTTCTTGCACCAATTTGAATAACGTCAACGTACTGAACAGCTTTCTCAATGTCTGCAGGATTGACAATCTCACTGACAACAGCAAGATCATACTCATCTGCAACTTGCTTTAAGATCTTAAGGCCTTCTTCTCCAAGTCCCTGGAAATCATAAGGGGATGTACGAGGCTTAAATGCTCCACCACGAAGCATTTTGAAACCTTGCTTCTTAACTGCTCGTGCTACTTCAGCTACTTGCTCATAGCTTTCAACTGCGCATGGCCCCGAAATAAGTACTTGACCTCCATCGCCTACTTTTTCGCCTTTTATATCTATGACCGTGTTATCCGGCTGTCGCTTTCTTGATACTAACAATGCTTTACGATGATCGTCTTCTTGTAGTTCAAGGCTTGCCTTAAAAATTTCCTTGAAAATATGTTGAAGAGTGGATGTATCAAACGGCCCACCATTTTTCTCTGCAAGTAAATCAAGCATCTTACGTTCTCGAACAGGATCAAAACGATTAATTCCCTGTGCTTTCTTTACTCGCCCTATCTCTTTTGCAACTTCAGCTCGCTCATTGATTAAATCTAGCAACTGTAAGTTAATCTCATCTAATTTCTCTCTCAACTCATCAATCTGGATATTCGCCATACTATCTCCACTCCTTATCTGTTTAAGTGATTAGGGTTATTATATACGATGAAAATTAAAATGTCACTACTTTTCTTTTAATTCTTAAACGCTTTTAAGCATTAAACCATGTCAGTGAAATAAAAACGGCTTGATATCAGCCGTTTCTCTATTCATAAGGGCAGTATTTTCCAACCTTACAGCGGAACTTACTCAAGCCGTTCAAAATCGGGCAACCGAGGCTCAAGGTTCGTTTGGTTCGTCAAACCATCAGAGCGGAAGACACCAATCCCCGCTGATGGAAGTTTTACTTTAATTTAAAAATTGTTTTGCAGCATCTGACAACGAGGTGTATGTGATTCTCCAATGTGAGTCGTGCCATACCACTTCATTACCATTGAATACTAGTGCTTGAGGTGACTGGTGCTTTACATTAAATGAATCTGCTATCTCATTTGAGAGCGGACGTGATTCCTGAACGTTTAAATAATAGACTTCTTGAGTGTTATCCTCAGAAAACTTCTGGAACTCCTCAAATGCTTGAGCACTAATCGGACAAGTGGTACTGTTTTTAAATAACAAAAATCGGTTGTTTTTTTCTTTCGCACGTTTAAAATCCTCAGATGTAGATAGTTTAACCATAGTCATACGTAAATCCCCTTTCTAATCGCTATAAGTTCATTATAAAGAAAATAACAGTAAATGAAAAAGAAGAAGCCTTCTGGCTTCTTCTTACTCGTTGCTATTTAGACATTATGATTTTGTAGGGTTCTCCATCGATGCTGGTTCTTCTTCAGAGAAATGATCATTTAAATCCTGTTGAAAGCTTTCAACATCATCATCGGCTTGAGCACGGAAAGCATCATTTTCTTCTGTTTCAAGATTTCTATCTTTGATTTTGGAAACCAGGTTGTTTGATTGATCTGAAACCTGCTTGTAAATCGTATTAGATTTTTCTTTCGCACGGTTAGCGAAATCAGTGCTTCGTTCCATAGCTGAATCACGGAATTGAGATGTTTTCTCCTTCACTACTCCAGCTTGCTGGTTAAGATCACTTCTAAGCTCTTTACCAGACTTAGGTGCTGATAGTAACGCTGCAGCAGCTCCAACGATACCACCGATTAATGAACCAATGATAAAATCCTTTGTGTTAATGTTGTTGTTATTATTGTTGTCTGACATATTAATACCTCCTAAGATTTTGAATCGATGTATTGATCTGTTGCCTTCTTCTTTACTTGCCATTTCTGCCAAATCTGCATAGCGGCATTCCCCCATTGAACAACTTTTGTAACTTGCTCAGATTGGCGCTCTGCCTCTTCTGTCACTTTACCAGTAATATTCTTTAAGGAATGATTCATCTTACCAAGTGACGTTCCTACTTCTTTAACTTGTACAAAAACCGTATCAAGAGCTTCAGATTTACCCTGAATGTCTTCTGCAAGCAAGTTTGTCTTATGTAGCAGTGCAGTTGTTTCAGTTGTTAAGCCATTCATTTGTTTTTCGAGGCTATCGAGTGTTTTCGCTGTATTACTAAGCGTATCCTTCAAGGATTTCAAAGTTTGGGCTACGAAATAAACAAGAACTGCAAATGCAATCGCGATAATAGCTACACTTAAATAAAGTATAATCTCCATGTGCTGGCACCTCCCTTTTCTCCATCTCTTCCCTCGATTTGTCTTTTATAAACACAAGTTTGTCATTTCACATATAGAAGTAAAATGAGACCACCTTACTACAATAATTCGCTACAAGTTTCATTATTCCTTTTTAAATTTTTTTTATTACATTTACTCTCTTAAAACTTCAATAATTTTATAGGTCTAATCCTCGCTTATAACAATAGCAACCTACAAAAAAAGAAAAGGCACATGGCCTTTTCCTCTAGATTGATGCTTTCTCCGCTTCATATGCTTCTTGATATTTCTGTATATCGCCTGCACCCATGAATAGGAGTACACCACTATCGTGTTCATTAAGTTGTTGAATAGACTGCTCTGAAATTAGATGAGCATTCGGAATTTTATCGATCAGCTGATCGATCGATAGCTGACCTACGTCTTCGCGTGCAGAACCAAAGATGTCGCACAAATAAACAACATCCGCTTCTTTCAAGACATCAGCAAACTCATTTAGAAAAGTTTTCGTTCTCGTAAAGGTATGCGGTTGGAAAATCGCTACGACTTCACGCTCCGGGTATTTCTGATGTGCCGATTCAATGGTAGCTCTAATTTCAGTTGGGTGGTGTGCATAGTCGTCAATTAACACCTGACCATCGACTACTTTTTCAGTGAATCTTCTTTTAACACCTTTAAAGTTCGCAAGTTGTGCTGCAACCACATCACCTGAAAGGTTCTCATAATGACATAACGCAACAACGGAAAGAGCATTCAGAACGTTGTGCTTTCCAAACGTTGGAATCTGGAATGTTCGATAATAATCATCACGAACGTGCACATCGAACGTGGTGCCATTTTCATCAATTTTGATATTCGTCGCCTGAAAGTCATTCTGATCGTCAAATCCATAAAACACAACAGGGACTTTCGTCTGGATTTGCTGTAGGTACGTATCGTCACCGTAAGCAATAATGCCTTTCTTTACAAGCATTGCCATTTCCTGAAATGCGGAAAACACATCATCGACATCAGAAAAATAATCTGGATGATCAAAGTCAATGTTTGTCATAATTGCATAGTCGGGCTGATAAGATAAAAAGTGACGACGATATTCACAAGCTTCAAAAACGAAATACTGGCTATCTTTCACGCCTCTTCCAGTCCCATCACCGATAAGATAGGAAGTCGGTTCTGCCGCACCAACTACGTGAGATAACAAGCCTGTTGTTGATGTTTTACCATGAGAACCCGTCACTGCAATACTAGTGAACTTTTGAATAAAGTCTCCAAGGAATTTATGATAACGATAAACAGGAAGGTTCATTTCTCTTGCACGAACTAACTCTTCGTGTTGATCATCAAAAGCATTGCCGGCGATAATAATCATTTCTTCTTTGATGTTGTCTTCTCCAAATGGGAGAATTGTAATACCTTTTTGTTCAAGAGCTTCCTGTGTAAAGAATCGTTTCTCTACGTCTGAACCCTGTACGCTGTATCCTATATCGCTAAGGATTTGTGCGAGGGCGCTCATCCCGGATCCCTTAATGCCAACAAAGTGATATATAGTCATTTCAGAACCTCCACACTTTCATTTCTACTCCACTTAATCTTCTTTAGTATATGATGTCATTACAAGTATGCGCTGCTTTTCTTTTCAGTACTACATTATAGCAGAAAAAGAGACAGGCCTCCAATATAAATCATGTATTGAAAAAGTACACGATTCGAACAAAAAAGACAGGAGTTTGTTCCTGTCTTTTTGGGCTTATTCCACGCGTTCAAGACGTGGGTTGTGGCGATATTTCCTTCCAGCTTTTGCTTGCGGTTCATCATCAAGAATAACATTATCCCCGGTAAACCCAATGTCTACTTTAAGAAGACTGCTGCCTACACCATAAATATCAACCGGTACGTTCTGAGCTTCGAACGTTCTAATTCTTTCTTCGGTAAATCCACCGCTTACCACAATTTTCACGTGCTGATAGCCTTCTTGATCTAATGCTTCTCTCAGAGCAAAAATTAACTCTGCATTAACTCCTCTCGGATCGAACGTTCCGAGAACGTCCGGGTTACGCCAGAAATACTGATCGACCATCGTTCGGGAAGTATCGACACGAACACCTTTTAACGTCTCACCGAATTCTCTTGCCACTCGCAAAGCATCTGTTACGACATCATTGTTATAATCCACAAGAGCAATTAATTCGTCTTCAGGATATTTGGCATAATATGCTTTTGAGGCTTCAACAACATCCCCTTTAAACAATTGAATCAAAGCATGAGGCATTGTTCCCATACCTCTTTTACCCCACCACTCGTTCATAGCATGCGTTGCCTGTGCAGTAGAACCACCAATATGTGAAGCATATCCATCACCAGCCTGCTGCGTGTAGTGATCGTCACGATCCCCCATAAAAATAACTGGTTTTTGAATACCAGAAGATCGAGCAGCCTTTACTACATGATAAACATTCGTCGCGACTGATGTTCTTCTGCCCAGAATACCATCAATAATCCCTTCTAGAAAACCAAAATTTTGATAAGGGCCTTTGATTTTCAGTACAGTTTCAAATGGAGAAATTTTGTCACCATCTTTAAGAGACTCAATTTCTAGCGAATCTGGATCCTTAGCAAACGTCTTGATTAGAGCAATCGCTTCATCTGATCCGCATAGAACGGCATCGTGTTTTTGAAAAAACTGCATGGTAACAACGTTATTTGGTTTGAACTCTTCTACAATTTCACATGTTTTGAGAAAGTAAACAGCGGAAAACCAACCTTCGCCAACACGCTCATCAAATTTAAAAGTTCGGTTCGTAAGTCTTTTTATTTTCCCTTGCATTTTAAGTTCAATTTCTTTCATTATGGGGCTCCTTCAAGTAGTTTCGTCATTCGAATGTGAGCTCTCTATGTTCAACCATTCACTTATCTGACAATAAATTTACCATTAGCTTAACACTTTTTATCATATAGAACTAGCCTGTATAAAACAAGTAGAAAAGATATGCACTAGACATGCATATCTTTTAAAAACGTCTCTTCGAAATCAGCTTTACTAATTAGAATACTTCGAGGCTTACTACCCATTGCCTCAGAAACAAGACCTCGTTCTTCCATCATTTCAATTAATCTTGCAGCTCGGTTAAATCCAATTCGGAAGCGGCGTTGCAAAGCGGATGATGAAGCCTGTCCCTGATCCATTGCCCAGATGCATGCCTCTTCAAATAAATCATCTTCCTGATCATTGTATTGCTGTTTCTTCATTAAATCTTCTTTCTTAATTAAATAATTGGGTTTTCGTTGTTTACGCACAAAAGAAGTAACCCGTTCAATTTCCTCATCTGATACAAAGTTCCCCTGTAGACGCACAGGTTTTGAAGAACCATTCTCAAGACAGAGCATATCCCCTTTACCAAGAAGTTTCTCAGCACCACTTGTATCAAGAATCGTTCTTGAATCGATTTGTGAAGATACCGAGAACGCAATTCGCGTTGGAATATTAGCTTTAATAAGACCAGTAATCACATCTACCGAAGGACGCTGCGTGGCAACAATAAGGTGAATACCACATGCTCTGGCCTTCTGAGCGATTCGACAGATTGCATCTTCAACATCTTGAGGAGAAACCATCATGAGATCAGCAAGTTCGTCAATAACGATGACGATATACGGAAGTTTGTGCTGTGGTTCGCCGTGGTTCATCGCTCTTTCATTATATCGTTTAATATCGCGAACTCCGGCCGCAGCAAACTTCTCATACCTCTCTTCCATTTCGTCGACCGCCCACTTCAACGCAGTTGTAGCTTCTTTCACATCATTGATGACCGGTGTAACCAGATGCGGAAGACCATTATAAGGAGCTAGCTCCACCATTTTTGGATCAATGAGCATCATTTTCACATCATTAGGATTAGCCTTAAGCAATAAGCTTACTAGAATGGAATTAATGCACACACTTTTACCTGATCCAGTTGCACCGGCTATTAGACCGTGAGGCATTTTTTGAATGTCTGTTATTTTAGCTTCACCTGCTATATCGAACCCTAGAGCTGCATTTAAGAGAGAGCCTTCAGATTGAAAAGCACCACTTCTTACAATCTCCCGAATAAACACTGGCTTACTAGTAGGGTTAGGGACTTCGATGCCAATCGCGTTCTTACCTGGGATTGGCGCCTCCATCCTAATATCACGAGCAGCAAGACTAAGTTTAATATCATCACTTAAATTCGTAATTTTATTAACTTTCACACCTGGGCTTGGCTGAACTTCAAATCGTGTAACTGTCGGGCCCATGGTTGCACCCACTACTTTAGCCTGTACATTAAAGTTCTGTAGAGTAGATTCTAAAAGCTCGCGCTGTTCTTCAAGCCACTGATCATCACTACCTTCATTACGTGGAGGGATATCTAATAATGAAATTGGCGGCAGCTTGTATTCGCCTCCAGCCACTGGTTTTTTTGTAATATGTCTTCTATCATTGGCTAGCATCATGACGTTATAAGGAACCTGGGGTTTTGGTCTACTCTCTTCACGCTTGGAGTGAACTTCCTGTTTCACCTCAGGTTCAATGGACTGCTTCTCTTCTAGCCGATCCTCAAGTATAGACTCTTCTTCCTTATTTTCGCTTGTCTTTTCTTCACTCGGAACAATCTGTTCTGAATTCAA
Organism: uncultured Bacillaceae bacterium; assembly: GCA_963739655.1. GTDB lineage: Bacteria > Bacillota > Bacilli > Bacillales > Guptibacillaceae > Guptibacillus. The sequence continues at coordinate 930,952 of CAVUAW010000018.1, forward strand.
AGGAGCAATTTCGCTTTCAGATCTATCGACTTCCTCCTCATGCTTCTCTTCCATTTTCTTTGGCATTTCATCATCTTCTACAGAAGCTATTTCTAATTCAGATTGAATTAGCTCTTCATCCTGTTTCTCATTTTGAACAATTTGTATATCATTATCTCCATAAATTTCATTTCCTGTTTCATCATTTGTTTCAGTTTCATTTTTTTGTTCTAGTTCTGGTTCTGTTTCTGGTTCAAGTTCTAATTCTGGTATATGATTTATGACTTCTTCATCACTTAAATGGTCTTCTGAAGCATCTTTGTCTTCATCGACTACTTTCTCATTAATATGATCGTCACTATTTACAAAACCTTTATTAGATGTGGCAAGTTGAATGTCAGGTTCTTGAGCTATCGCTTCCTTTTCTTCAACATTATTAGAAATAATTTCGATTTTACTACCTTCGTTTGTAGCTAATTCAGGCTCCTGAATTAGCTTATCAATTACTTTGTTCTTATCAAGAGGCGTATACTGGTGAGTCGATGCTGTATTTTTATTTTTTACGGCATCTTCCATCTTGTCTGCAACAGGGCGTTTACTGAATCCATAAATCGGTGATGGGATATCTGAAGGTTTAAAGTTAACGCCTGAAAATTTCTTACTTTTAGATGAATCGTTTGACTCTTGCTCTGTATTCCTTATAGAGTTTCTGGATTGAACCTGCTTCTTGGACTGGGGTTGGGTTAATCCCTGTGGTCTTTGATCAGTTCGTGAAATTTTTGATTGATTCTCATTTTTCTTCCGTTCTGTTTGATCTTTTTTGGCATCTTTTTGCTTTCTATTATTTGAATGATCTGGTATGAGTGGAAAACGAAAATTTCCTTCTCGAGGATATTGATGAACAATTCTAGCTTCATTCTTCCGATCGCCATTTTCCATTCTTCCAATGGAATGTTTGCGATCTATTCGTTGATTGTCCTCTGAGTGGGTTGAACCCCCAATATCAGGATCTTTCTTCTGTTCAAGCTCCTGTTCTTCATCAAGATCAAATAATCTATTCCAAACTTTTTTAATCCAATTATTTTCCAATTACAATCACCTTTTCTAAGTAAGCCCTTTTAGGTCGCGCTGTTCTTCTATTTTATCGGAAACTCCCCTATCATTGTAAGGCTGTTTCTAAAATCTTTCGTAAAAAAATCAAGTTCTTCGTCTAAAATCGCAAAATAAGTTCATTATTCTCCATTCTTGTTCTATAAAAAGAAAAAACCCACTAGAATTTTCTAGTAGGTTTTGAATTCAGATCCAATTTCATAATCACCTGGTAGGACAAGAATTCCTTTTTCTTGAGGAGCATCCGGTAAATCAAGCTCACGAGCTGAGCAAATCATTCCAGTAGATTCAACACCACGCAAATTAGCGTCTTTAATAATCATACCCGATGGCATCACGGCGCCAACTTTTGCTACAACAACTTTTTGTCCCTCATCAACGTTAGGTGCGCCACAAACGATCTGTAACTTTTCTCCTCCAACATTCACTTGACAAATATTTAACTTATCCGCATTCGGATGCTTTTCCATCTTTTCAACAAAGCCAACAACAAATTTTGGAGAGGCATCGTACACCAATTCATCATTAAAGCCATTTTCTTTAATAACAGAATTAACAGCAGTTACCAGCTCTTCGCTCTCCTCGACAACACCGGCTGCTTTCACTTCAAATGCCTTTGAAAATTGAAATATGTTATATCCAATCGTTTGATTGCTTTCTTTACTGTAAATTCGTGCTATATTATTCGTTCGTTCAACAGCTTTATCCTCGCGCTCCGTACTACCTAGCGTTACGATCAATGTGTCTCCTACGCCTTCTTTGTTGTAAAACATGTTCATAATACCTGTACTCCCTTTTCCAGTGATTATTTTTTTGGTTTGTTCTTAGCCATAATAAAGATTGGTTCAAGCTTTCCATCTTCATACATAAAAGGCAGTCCTGTGACAGGAACAAGACCGCTCGAGAAGAAATGCATCGTTAGCTGAGCAAGCGCGTCGTATCCTCTTTCATTCTCGATATCAGCAAAAATCAGTACGTCTTGATGAGGTACAGCTACTGCAAGCTCACCTTTGGCATCTTTCGCCATACGTTCCAATAATGAATCATTCAGTATTCTACTTGCATCGTATCCGTCATTCGTGTTGAGAAAATAAAAGGTATTTCCGGCTACTGTATCAGCTTTTACCTCAGTGGAAAGCCCGCGAAGATTGAATAAAGATACCTCATGTAAAGCTTCTTTCGTCCAACCCTCTTTTTCAAGCCACTCCTGATCGATTAAACGATAAGATTTACCAAGATCGAGCGCATAATAAATGCGGGTTTCCGCTGTATGTTCACTGAACACAAAAGGAACACCTGCTTCCGTTTCAGAAGCAAACGAACCTGAACGAATCACCGGGAAAATGCTATTCTCTTTCCCGCTTAGTTCATGTTTCTCTTTCATGACTTTGAGCGTTTCTTCAACATGATGAACGACCTCATCAAGCAGTTTATCTTTACGCTCTTCATATTTCGCAGCAAGTCCTTTTAATCCTAGACTCATCCCTTTACCAGTCGTACGATCTTCCACTCTAAGCTTTTCTTCTTTTTTGTTGTATGTAAGCTCACGATCTTCTTTTTGAAGGCGTTTCTCTAGTAATTTTTTCAAGTCTTTCGGTTCCATGTTTTCACCACCCTATACGTTCTGAGCTGTCACTTTATCATACCATGAATGACAAAAATACAAAAACAAAGCTATGCTAGGCATAGCTTTGTTCGCTCATTCATTCACGCTAGTAAGAAATTCTTCAATTTCCTCTTGTGATTTTCTCAACTTACTAACAAAACGACCCGTTTCGTCACCATTATTAAAAGCAACTAAGCTAGGAATTCCAAAAACATCCATTTCCTGACAAAGCTCAATGTGCTCGTCTCGATCAACATAATAGAATTCCATATCTGAATATTTCTTTTCTAATTCAGGCAAGAATGGCTCGATTACTCTGCAATCAGGACACCAATCCGCTGAGAATAGCAATACTGATTTTCCTACTTTAATGGCCTCTAAATACTCTTCATGCTTTTCAAATTTTTCCATGATTAACCTCCTATTGTTACTCTGTGCTTATTTTCATATCACCTAAACGAATAAGTCCTTTTTTTCTCATTAACTCGGATATTAGCAGACTTATGACGGCCGGTCCAACAAAATGCAACATTAGAATTGCGAACCATACACTACTATCGGTTCCCATCACATTCAATGTCATAATTTGCCCTACAAAACCACTCGTACCCATCCCAGCACCTGAAGCATTATTTAACAAAGAAAGCCATCCACTTCCGATAGGGGCAAGTATAGCACCTGCAATTGTCGGTGGCACAATAATCCAGGGGTTCCTGACAATATTCGCTACTTGGAGCATGGATGTTCCAACGCCCTGAGCGATGAGTCCACCAAAACCGTTCTCCCGATAACTGCTTACCGCAAATCCTACCATTTGGGCCGCACAACCAATAGTTGCTGCACCAGCTGCAATCCCTTCCAATCCAAGCATAATCGCAATAGCAGCGCTTGAAATCGGAGCTGTAAGAGCGAGTCCCATAAGAACGGCTACAATGATTCCCATTAAAATCGGACGCTGCTCTGTTGCCCACATTATGAGGGATCCAAACTGAGTCATAAATGTATTGATTGCTGGTCCTATGAAAGCAGCTGTGCCATACCCTGCAAAAATTGTAATCAGCGGCGTTATGATAATATCAAGCTTAGTTGATTTAGAAACAAGCTTCCCGGCTTCAGCTGCTATAATTGCAGCTACATAACTACCTGCAGGCCCACCGAGATCGGCTCCTGCTGCACCCGCGAGTAACGATGCAAAAAGGACAAGAGGAGGTGCCCCTAGACCATACGCCACTGCTACACCAATCGCTGGCCCCATTAAACTCATCGCTAGTTCTCCCATTGGGATCAGAAACGAAAACATAGGAATTTGTGCTCCTATAGTTTTAAGAATAAGTCCGATAATAAGTGAACCAAATAGTCCGAGTGCCATGTAACTAAGTGCTGTAACAAAGTAGACTCTTGCTGAAAGCGTAATGCCCTTCTTAAGTAAAAATTCTTTCATCTTTCTCTCCTTCCAAACTGACAATCCAGTATTAGTATACACAAAGTTGTAATAATAAGCTCTTTTCCTAAAAGCATTTGCCTGTCACAACACTAGGAATCCATTTAAACCTCGTGCTACAATCATATTGCTACCAAATATAAGGAGGCGTTACTCATGGAATTAACAGTTTATCTCGCCGGTCAAATTCACGATAACTGGCGTAGTGAGTTAAAAAGGGAAGCACAAAAACTAGAGCTCCCTATCCAATTTGTAGGACCAATGGAAAATCACGACCGTTCTGACAATATCGGTGAAGAAATTAAAGGTGAGCAACCTAACCCTCTTTTCAAGGATGAAGCTGCTTCTGAAATCAATAACCTCAGAACTCAGGTACTTCTCAATAAATCAGATGTTGTCATTGCCCTTTTCGGTGAAAAGTACAAACAATGGAATAGTGCAATGGATGCAGCAACAGCGATTGCCCTTCAAAAACCACTTATTCTTATAAGACCAGAATCATTACATCATCCACTCAAAGAACTTTCTAACAAAGCTCAAGTTGTGGTAGAAAGACCAGAACAAGCACTTCAAGCACTCTCTTATATATTTGAAACGAACTAGTTCAAATAGAAATGATACTGACCGATCAAAAGTGCTACAATTTGTTCGTACATGTCTGTTCGTGTAACGGCGCCGTCGGTGAAAATACCGATCGCGCCTTCTTTTTTATTCACTTCCAACCTACCCGCATATTCAGAAATCAAGGGACCAAGTTCACCTCCCTCTTCCAGGTTCTTTCTCATTTCTTCAGGCAGTGGAAACCTCGCTCCACCAGCTACGATTTCAACACCTTCATGATCTACTAGAGCTCCCCAATTGCATACATAAAGACGTCCCGCTACCAACTGCACACCACCTTCCAAACCAATACCTATGTTTGCTTGAGCTTTTTTCATCGCTGCCTCTGCTCGCTGTTTGGCACCTGAAAGTGTTTCTTCATCACCCCATGGCTGTTCGGAAACACCAGAAGGTACTGAAACCCCTTCTACTTCATGTTGGAAATGGGCTTTAACTGCGTTGATTTTAACAGGATTTAATGAACCAACACCAATTCTAAGCATCTCTATCCCCCCTGCACTTATTTTGACTTTTATAACTGAATTCTGAATTCCACTTCATTAGAAAAGGAGCCTGTACGGCTCCTCTTGACTCAAACATTTTTTTTGATACTATCTACCGCTGCTTGATCGGTTGATTTCACCAATTTAATGAGCAACTCTTTTGCTGCTGCGTAATCATCAACATGGATAATAGAAGATGAGGTATGGATGTATCTTGAACAAATACCAACAACTGCTGAAGGAACTCCGTTATTTGATAAGTGTACGCGACCAGCATCCGTTCCACCCTGCGAAATAAAATACTGATATGGAATTTCATTGCTCTCGGCTGTATCAAGAACAAAGTCTCTTAGTCCCTGATGAGTAACCATAGAGCGATCATAGATGCGAAGAAGCGCTCCTTTTCCAAGCTGTCCAAACTCACCTTTATCGCCAGTCATATCATTTGCAGGACTTGCATCAAGTGCATAGAAAAGATCAGGATTTATCATATTCGCTGCCGTTTGTGCACCTCTTAATCCAACTTCTTCCTGAACGGTAGCTCCTGAATATAATTCATTTGGTAGATCTTCATTTTGAAGTTCTTTAAGAAGTTCAATAGCAAGTCCAACACCATAACGATTATCCCAGGCCTTTGCCATGATTTTCTTCTCATTAGCCATTGGCGTGAACGGACAAACAGGGACAATTTGTTGTCCTGGTGTGACGCCAATACTTAGAGCATCTTCTTTGTTATCCGCACCTATATCGATAAGCATATTTTTAATTCCCATAGGCTTATTTCTAGTTGCATCATCAAGAAGATGAGGAGGTATGGAACCAATAACACCAGGAATCGGGCCGTTCTTTGTCATCACCTGCACACGTTGGGCAAGAAGAACCTGACTCCACCAACCACCTAGGGGTTGAAAGCGGAGCATCCCATTCTCAGTGATAGATGTAACCATAAAACCAACTTCGTCCATATGTCCAGCTACCATGATACGTGGACCTGAATTTCGTTTGACTCCAAATACGCTTCCGAGATTATCCTGGATAATCTCATCAGTATATTTACTAATTTCGCTTTTCACAAATTTTCTAATGTCATGTTCAAACCCCGGTGCACCTTGAAGTTCTGTAAGTGTTTTAAATAGTGACAGCGTCTCTTCTTTCATATGTATCCCCTTCCATTATTCCTGTATTCTCTTACCATTGTATCGAATCTGTATGAGTCTTGCTAGTCGCATGAATTTTCAGCATAAACATTTGGTACGAGAGCAAACTTCCGATATACTTAAGAAGGAAGTAAATTGGCAAGTTTTAGAAGGGAGAATTGAGAAATATGAAAACAAAAGATATGCTAATAGGAGCTTTAATCGGTGCTAGCGCTGCAGCGATTACAGCCGCTTCGATCACATCAAAACAAACGTATCTATCACCTGAGAAAGCACTGAAAGCGGTTAAAGGCGCTGTCAAACCCATCTATACCGTAAAGGGATCATGGATTCATATGAAAACTGATTCAGTAGAAAAGTTCAATCTACCTTTCACCGTCTATTCAGGTGGATTAACTTGTGAAAAAGAAGGAGAGCTTCAACAGCTTGACTTCATGGTTGATGCAGAAACCGGAACACTTGTCGAATTACAGGCGCAATAAGAAATCCCCCTGCGAATAAATTCGCAGGGGGATTTCTATTAACTCTATTATTAGAACGTTGAATTTGTTTCATATACATTGTTTTGTAGTTTAAACCGTAGAGTAGAATATTTGTTTTTTGACCACATGTAAGCAAGGATCGCTGGTACAACTAGCATGATGGCACTCAAGAACATAATGACACCCATATGAAGGTGTTCACCAGTTACGTCTGAATGACTGTCTTTAAACTCTTTTGCTTTCTCTACATCCAAAATTTTAGAATCTGGAATAACAGCATTTGCTTCAGTGTCATAGAAAAGGACTTCTGTATGATCTTCAAAGAAAATATTATCGCGAACAGTACTGAACTTAATGAGCATCATTGATACTTTGCTGAAATCCTTGTCTGCTGAGCTATCAACTTCAAGCGACTCAGCCTCTTCGACTTTAAGTGAGCCTTTGTCATAATCATAATGTTCTTCTGCAAGATAACTAGTAACGCCTTTTTTAATGTCACCACTAACGTCTGCCTCTGCATGTGCTGCCGTACCCATGAATGGTAATGCGACTAAAAATACAGCAATAAGAGCAAAAATTCCTTTTTTCATCATTTTTTCCTCCTCTATCAAACAAATTATCCACTTCTTATCATACCATATTCCTTCTCGTATTCTACTAACATTTTGAAGAAAAGAACATCCAATACGAGGAAAACGGGGACAAAACATCCAATTCACTCTATCTAACTAGTACCCCTATCAATTAAATTTCTAACGATGTCGAATGAATTATCAAAAAAAGAACCGGTAATATACCGGCTCTTACTGCGTAATAGGCTTTTTATCAAATTGATTGCTAATTTCTTTTGAACGTGTTGCTGCATTCTCTACAGCGGCCTCAAATGCTTCGCCGCCTCCATTTTCATAAAGCGCCTCAAGTCCGGCTTGAGTTGTGCCATTTGGAGAAGTTACTTTCTTTCTAAGTGCAGAAGGAGAATCTTCTGATTGCTCAGCCATTAATCCTGCTCCTAGAACAGTTTGAACAGCCATCTTACGAGCGGTTTCAGTCTCAATACCGCCATCAATCGCTGCTTTTTCAAGGCTCTCTATCACATAATAAATATAAGCTGGTCCGCTTCCCGCAACACCTGTGAATACGTCCATTTGTTCTTCATTAATGACAACTGTTTCACCAATTGAACGAATGAGTGCACGAGCAATCGTCACCTGCTCATCACTTACATGCTTGCCTGCTGCTAGAGCAGAAATAGATTTTCCAATCATACTTGATGTGTTCGGCATAACGCGAATAACTGGCTGTTCACCATCGAGTTGTTCTTCAATATACGATGAAGGTACGCCTGCTAGCACGGATAAGAGAAGCTGATCGTTAGTAATGAAGTCTTCTATACCTTCTAGTGCACGTTCCACATCCTTTGGCTTCATTGCAAGGATAACAACATCTGCTTCACGAACTGCGAATTCTATACTTTGCGTCGCCAATACGCCGTGGTTCTCCATAAGCTCCTGACGACGTTGTTCATTACTTCGATTTGTCATAATAATACGCTCAGGTTCAATAGTACCTGACTCAATCATTCCTGCAGCCATTGCTTCTGCCATTGAACCCGCTCCGATAAACGTTACGGTTTTATTTTCTAGCATGATTGCCTCCTTTGGATTTCCGAAAAATCATCTACGGTCATTTATACTAACACTGCATCTTAAAGCCTTCAACCTTTATCCATCAAGAAAAAAGCATACGCGTAAGATAGTAAGTGAAAACGCTATCATTCGCACCTCAATGTTATCTGTATTTACGAGATGAGCATATATCGCTTCTCACGCCTTCTCACACCCTCTCATCACGACTGTGATTTTAACATATTGTACCAATCGACGTGCTTCCTACAAGAAAAAGAGGCTCCTAATTGGGAGCCTCTAACGTTCATTATGATTGAACTTCTTGTTTTGGTTTCTTCAAGATTCCCACCATCAAAGCGGTAATAATCGTACCGATGACAATCGCAAGGATATAAAGAAGGATATGTGAAAGTGAGATGTTGTTAACAGACCATATTACGAATGCGCCACCGTGTGGTGCAGGTAAAGCAATATTGAATAACATTGTTAAGGCACCTGCAACAGATGAACCAACAATAATGGAAGGGATAACTCGTCCCGGATCCGCTGCCGCAAAAGGAATCGCTCCTTCTGTGATGAAGGAAGCACCCATCACATAGGCTACTTTACCTGCTTCACGCTCCGTTTTATTGAATCGGTTTTTAAATAAGGTAGTAGCTAATGCTAGACCAAGTGGAGGTGTCATTCCTCCAGCCATGATCGCTGCGTGATACGTAAGGTTACCTGCATCGATCATTGCAATTCCAAATGTAAAGGCTGCTTTGTTGATAGGACCCCCCATATCTACTGCCATCATTCCTCCTAGAATTAAACCAAGAAGAAGTTTGTTGGTAGTCCCCATGCCATTCAACCAGTTCTCAAGACCTGTATTAAGAGCCCCTACAGGTTCTATAACGACGTACATCATGATGATTCCGGTAATAAAGATACCAAACAATGGATAAAGTAATACCGGCTTTAATCCCTCGAGAGATTGCGGAAGCCCGGAGAAAAGCTTTTTCAATAAAAGAACGGCGTAACCAGCAAGGAAACCGGCAATGAGTCCACCCAGGAATCCAGCGCCGTTCGTTGAAGCCATTAAACCACCAACAAGACCAGGAGCAAGACCAGGACGATCGGCAATACTCATTGCGATAAATCCAGCTAGAACCGGGATCATAAGCGCAAAGGCATTTCCACCGCCAATTGTATTAAGAGCTGCTGCGAAAGCATTGTAACTCGGGTCATCTGGATCTGAAGCATTAATACCAAAGATAAATGAAAGGGCTATCAAAATACCGCCACCTACAACGAGCGGAAGCATATTCGATACACCGTTCATCAAGTGCTTATAAAAAGCAGACTGTTTTCCTTTTCTTTCACTTTTCTTTTCACTAATTTGATCTTCGTATGATCCAGAAGATTTATAAACCGGAGCATCGCCACTTGCTGCCTGTTTTAATAAGTCGGCTGGCTTTCGAATCGCTTCCGCTACAGGTACTTCAATCACATTTTTTCCTTTAAAACGCTCCATTTCAACTTTCGTATCCGCGGCAACAATAATACCCGGTGCTTTCTCAATTTCTTCATCTGTCAGACGATTTTTTACGCCTCCAGAACCATTAGTTTCAACCTTTACACTATAACCAAGTTCGGCAGCTTTTGCTTTCAATGCATCCGCTGCCATATATGTGTGGGCAATACCTGTAGGACATGCCGTCACTGCGAGGATTTTGCCACTATCTTCATTCGTTTCTTCCACTTCATCAGAGTCCGTGTTCTCTTCTTCTTCTTTCTGATCGAATGCCTGTAATACTTCTTCTTCTGTCCTTGCTTCAAGAAGCCCTTTACGGAATTCGTTATCCATTAAGAACGATGATAGCCTGGATAGTGCTTCAAGGTGCGTCTGGTTCGCACCTTCTGTTGCTGCAATCATAAAGAATAAATGAGCAGGTTGACCATCTAGTGATTGATAATCAATTCCATTTTCAGATCGACCAAAAACAATGGCAGGAGATTTAACGGCTGCAGTTTTAGCATGCGGGATTGCAATCCCTTCTCCAATACCAGTCGTGCTTTCTTTCTCTCTACTATGAATTGCTTTTTTAAATGCGTTCAGATCTTCTAACTTACCGGCTGAATAAAGCTTTTCAGAAAGTTCATTAATCACACGATCTTTTGAATCGGCTTCCAGATTTAGAATCATTGTCTGTTTGGTTAATAATTCTGTGATTCTCATTCTTCAAGACCTCCCCTTCCATCATACGGATGAACCGTAATCTGCTCCCTTAATTTTTGTACTTCTTCTTTTGTACAGAACCCAGCTGAAAATGCACTTGCGCTTCCTGCCGCAATACCCGATTCGAATGCTTCTTTAAGACTTCCTGATTCTAAATAGTTGCTCAGAAATCCTGCTACTACAGAATCCCCTGCTCCAACTGAATTTTGCACTTCTCCAATCGGAACATTTCCAAAAAGAATTTCCTCTGAAGTAATAAGCACTGCGCCATCACCTGCCATGGAGACGATGACATTCTCTGCCCCCATATCTTGTACTTTCTTTCCGTATTTAACTGCATCATCAACAGATGTAACTTCAACACCAAACAAGTCACCAAGTTCATGATGGTTTGGTTTAACAAGGAAAGGGTTCGCTTTTACGGTTTCTTCAAGTGCTTTCCCTTTCGTATCTACTATAGCGTGTACACCATCCGGTAATGAATGCAGCATTCGCGAGTAAATATTTTGATCGATACTAGAAGGAACACTTCCTGCCAATACGACCACATCACCAGCAACCGTTTCTGATAATTGCTTATATAATTCATCAACATTCTCCTCTGAAATCATTGGAGACAAGCCGTTGATTTCAGTTTCCTCGCCGTTTTTTAGTTTAATGTTAATGCGTGTGTCTCCATCTACCTTAATAAAATTGGGCGATAACCCTTCAGCTTTAAGAGACTGCTCAATGTATTGACCTGTAAACCCACCTACAAATCCTAAAGCAGTGGAATGATGACCGAGTCTTTTGAGAACTCTTGTTACATTCACTCCTTTACCTCCTGGAATCTTGGTTTCCTCATCTACCGTATTGACAAGCCCGGTCTTCAGGTTTTCAAGCCGAACAATATAGTCGACTGATGGATTTAACGTAATTGTATATATCATCTTTTCACCACTTCTACTGTTGTATGTTCACTGATATGATCATAATTCATCTCAGGATGTTCATTTGTAATAATTGTACTTTCATGAAGATCTGCCACTTTACTGAAAGCAGCTTCTCCAAATTTAGAATAGTCCGTAATAACATAAGGTTCCCTTGAGAGTCTGATTGCTGTTCTTTTGATGATTGCCTCATCAGGGTCAGCTGTTGTAAATCCAAACTTTTCGTGAATCCCATTTATTCCAATAAAACATTTATCAAATCTGTAGGTTTCAATACTCTCAAGTGCTTTTGGACCTGTCATAGCTCCCGTTTTCGCCTTAAACTTTCCACCTACAATATAAGTTGTGATTCCTTCAGTTAGAAGACTTTCAATGACTTGATAGCCATTTGTTACAACGATGACCTGCTTACCGTGAAGCTTTTCGGCAAGTTTCTGTGTCGTTGTTCCTGCATCTAAAAAGATACAGTCTCCATCTCGAACTAATTCAGCTGCATAATCTGCAATAATGGCCTTTTCATCCAGATTTTGCGTTGACTTCTCACCAAGCGATGGCTCAGTCCATTTTGAGTGAAAAAGGGATGCTCCTCCGTGGACACGTTTCAGCTTATTCTCTTCCTCTAGTTGTACGAGATCTCGACGTATCGTAGAGACGGAAGCGCCTGTCGCATCACTTAAATCATGTACCGTTGCTGTTTCTTGTTCCTTAAGAACCTGTAGGATGATGAAATGACGTTCAGCATTTAGCAACACATCACCTTCTTTCTACTCACATTATAATGAAAGCACTTTCATAAGTCAATCATTTTCAATCAAAATAGTTCATAAACAATCAAAAGCGTTCATTTTTGTTCATGAAATAACTTTCTTAATAAACTATATTTCAATGAACCTTCCGTTTCAGTACTTCGTATTGAAGCCAAAAACATTGAGACAACCACAAAAAAAAGAAGAACGCATTTGCGATCTTCTTTACTATCATCACTTTCGCTTCACTTCATTCGTAATCGTATAGTTTTCATCCCATTTTAACGCTCTGTAAATGGCATCATGGTAGAAAAGAAACCATTTATTATGATGGACGCCATCTGGAATCCATTTGTTCTTTGCCTCGATTGACGTCATTGGATAATCATCATATGCAAGCACCCAGAGAGGATTGGCATGAGCATGAGTAGGCATAAGGTCAGCCATATGAATGAGGGTTTCATCACCCTCTACCATCGTAATAATAGAATGGCCGTTACTATGCCCCCCTGTATGATGCATAGCTAAACCAGGAAGCACTTCAAGCGTGTTTGTAAAAGGTTGAACCTTATCCTGAACCGCTTCCCAGTTTTCCTTCCAATATGTATTCTTTGACCGAATATTAGGTTCTCTCATTTCGTCCCATTCAACTTGTGACGTATAAATCACAGCATTTGGGAAAGTTGGTCTGTAGCCATCTTCTGAAGGTTCGGTCAGTCCACTTGCATGATCAAAGTGTAAATGTGTCATCAAAATAATATCAATGTCTTCTTCGGATAGGGAAAGTTCTTTAAGCGATGCATGGATGTCGGATTCCTCATTTACTCCGTAATTTCTTTTTTGTTTCTCATTAAGTTTTCCTAACCCGATACCTGACTCTACCAGAATGTTTTTTCCTTGCCATTGTATAAGCATTGGATCCGTCCTAAGCTCAATTTGATTCCTCTCATTCACAGGATATTTCTTGCTCCAAAGCGGTTTTGGGACGACACCAAACATAGCACCTCCATCCATATGAGTGACACCACCTCGAAGCCACGTAATAGAAAGTGTTCCTACCTGTAAGTGTTCCATGAAATTCCCCCTTCATTTTCATATCTTTATTCTCTCATTAAAAGAAACCGCTTTCAATTATTGTGAAACTTCTATAAAAAAGATTCTGTGCATCACATGATAATAGTCAGTTGAACCAATCTGACTTACAGGGGAAAATGGGCATCCACCTAAACGTCTTAATTAACATGTGAGCTGGTAGCATAAAAAAAGAACCGTTCATAACGGTTCAAGATTTAAACTGAGCTTCGCACCGATAAATACGGCTGCCCTTGGCAGAAAACTTTTCTTCATATTCTGTCATCACATTGTCTTCCATCTCGCTACGATGCAAGTCGAGGCTTACATGATTAAGCGTCATTCCATATGCTGAAAAACTATGAAGAGAATATTCAAATAAGCCCTGGTTATCTGTTTTAAAATGAACTTCACTGTTCGGCTTCAACACAACACGATATAGATCAAGAAACGTCTTGTAAGTAAGACGCCTTTTCTCATGGCGATTCTTTGGCCAAGGATCAGAGAAATTTAAATAGACGCGGCTTACTTCCTCCTCATCAAAAATGGCTGTTAGATCCTGAGCATTTTCGTTCAATAGACGTACATTCGGAACGTCCTCTTCAATCAACTTCTCTAATGCAGACACCATTACACTTGCTGAAAGTTCTAAGCCCACAAAATTCACATCAGGATTCTGTTTGGCCATCCCGATAATGAATTGACCTTTACCAGTTCCTACTTCAAGATGAATCGGATTGCTATTATGAAACACCTCATTCCATTTTCCCTTACGCTCAGCGTTAGTTGGAACGAATTGCGGATTTTCTGCAAACATATCTTCTGCCCATGGTTTGTTACGTTGACGCATGCTTTCACTTCCTTATGATCTTCTTCCGGTTTCACACAATCGACATTTTACCATGAAATCAACAGAATAGAAAGGTTGTGAAAGGGTATAGAATAAGAAGGGAATTCTTGAAAAGCGATGCTAAGATCGTGGATAAAATGGTACGATGAAAATTAGAGAGGAGAATATACGTATGGAACATTTTCTCATCATGTGGGCTCCTTGGGTTGTCATTATCGTTTCGGTTGTCGCACTGTTTGGGTGGGGAGCAAAAGGAGATACCCATTAGAATATAAGTAAACACGAAAACCACGGAATATTCCGTGGTTTTCGTGTTTACACTGGCATAATTCCTCCGAACATGTACACGCTATCTAGTAGTACAAATAAGGAGGAAAATGCATGCCACTTTCACATCAGGACCAGCTCTTTATTCTGGCTGATATTCTCAAAAATCACCAAATCGACTGCACAGGGACCTCATCGGAATGCCAGCAAATCCAGCGTCTAGCATCTGCCTTGCAACGGAATGACGGTATTGCCCCAGAAATCAGAGAGGTCCTTGGACAGATTGAGCAATATAGCTCAGAAGGAGCGGGACAATCAAATTTATTAGGTCATATTGAAACCCACCAGCCTCACATAAGCCAATGGGTAGAAACAATTAATCAGTATCAATAAGGCGATAATGATTCAAGTTTTCAAGATCCTTCTTCCAGAATTCAACTTCTCCGTTCAGTCCTTTAAGGTCATACCAGTAAATCGACAGAAGGGTCTGAGCCACCACATACCAGTACATGCGGTGGCGAAGACCTTCTGTATTTGTAAGGCCGTAATGAGCAAGCCATTCTCCCCACTCTTCTTTTGGAACATACCAGTAAAGTAGCATTCCGATATCAAGCGCCGGATCTGCGACAACCGCTCCATCCCAATCGATCAAGTACAAGTTTCCTTCCTCACTAAACATCCAATTGTTATGATTAACATCACAATGACATACGACCTTTTCGACATGCTCAAGATCGTTCTTATTGGCTGCTAGATAAGAAAGGGCTCTTATCACTTCAACATCTGTCCGATGATGATTCTCGAACTTCTGCACCAGATCAAGATAAATGACGTCTGGTGAAAGAGGTTTTTTACCGAGACGATTAAGCATCCTGCGAAGTTCTGAAGACCGATGAATTTTATAAAGCATTTGTGCCACTCTTGGCTGCTTCATTTCATGAGACTTCAGTTCCCTCCCCGGCAGCCACTTCTGTGCTGTAATAACGTCTCCATTCTCAAGTCGCTTGGTCCAGAGAAGTTTCGGTACAATACCTTCCGCCGACAAAACAGCCAGAAAAGGCGAGGAGTTCCGCTTAAGGAATAATTTCTCGTCTCCATATTGAGCTAAGTATGCTTCGCCTGTCGCTCCGCCAGCAGGCGTCACCTGCCAGCCTTCGCCTAAAATATTATCCAACAAATTCACCTTCGATTTCCGTTAGTTTGTAGATTCTGGAAGTTTTGAGTTTTTAGCGGTGTTTTCTCCGGACTTAGCTAAAAACCGTCTACGAATAAAAAATTATAACACACGTTGACGAAATCTTCATGTATTAATCATTTGTCAATAATACAATCGTATTAAAAGGAGCAACTGAAAGAGCATTTTCATTTGTTTTTCTCATCGGCTCAACTCCCGCTACTGGTCCATCTGCAAGAATCCACTTCTCTCCATTTCCTACATCTATAATATCGTCATGGAACCCACCATTATGAATAACAACTATTTTCTCATTTGTTCCTTCCTGGTCAATACGATAAGCAATTAAAGGGCCAGGAGAATCAAAAAAGGATAATTTGTTCATATCATGAAGTTCAGTCATTCTGAAGACTCCGAAATGCTTTCTTATGGAAAGAAGACCTTTAACATACTTTACGTTTTCTTGTACTGCTCTCATTCTTTGCCAATCAAATCGGTTAATTTTATCCGGAGATTTATAACTATCTTCAACGCCGTTCTTCGTTCGAAAGAATTCCTGTCCTGCATGGAGAAAAGGAATTCCCTGTGATAGAACCGTGACCGCAGTCGCGAGCCTGTGCATCTTTTGCTTTACTTCTTCACTGACACCTGGATGACTCCGATTCAATCGATCCCATAATGTATGATTATCATGGCACTCTACATAATTGATTGACTGTGATGCTGTAATAAATTTATCCTCAACACTCCCCATTATACACTTCTTTACATCTTCTTTAACGGAAAAATTCCCGGTGGCGAAGCCAGTTGAGCGTGTATCAAACAGCTTTCCTTTAACAGAATCTCGAAAATGATCATTAAAAAATCCGATTCTTGGCATTTCTCTAGCATGAGCGCTCATTGCTTTTCGATGATCCGGTAAGATCGTATTCATGTGCCAGCCTTCTCCGAACAATAGAATGGTGGGATCAATGCAATCAAGGGCATAACGGACCTCATTCATCGTTTCCTTATCATGAATACCCATTAAATCGAAACGGAATCCATCGATCCCATACTCTTTTGCCCAGTAAACAACAGAATCGACAATTAATTTCCTCATCATTTTGCGTTCTGATGCCGTATCATTGCCTACTCCAGTACCGTTCGAAGGCTTTCCCCCATGATCAAAACGAAAGTAGTAGCCTGGCACTATTTTCTCAAGATTGGAGGCGTGGAGCTGATAGACATGGTTAAAGACGACATCCATAATAACTCGTAGTCCTTTACGGTGAATGCTTGAAATCATTTCCTTCACTTCACGAATCCGAGTGTACGGCTCATGTGAATTCAAAGAATAACTTCCTTCAGGAACAAAATAATGAATGGGATCATAACCCCAGTTATAAGAAGGCTCAGCCTTCATTTCATCTACACTACCAAAATCCTGTATAGGAAGAAGCTCGATGTGAGTAACACCTAGCCATTTCATATAATTTAAGCCAGAAGGGATGCCATCTTTATCAGAAGGATTTTCTGTAAAAGCCTTATACTTGCCTTTATGTTTCAGACCACTTTTAGCTTGTGCACTAAAGTCTCGCACGTGAAGTTCATAAATAATCGCATCAGAAGGTCTTGCAAGTGTCGGTTTTTCCATCGGATTCCAACCGTCAGGATTCGTATGAGTAGCATCTATAACCATACCGAATTTGCAATTAGACGTAGCAGCTCTTGCGTATGGATCAATCGTTTCTTGCCAATTCCCATTCACATATACACTATATGTGTAAAGCGTCCCTTCTCCATCTTCGGGTGAAGAGCATTCGAAAACACCGCGCTCATGCCTTATCATAGGGATTTCTTTGCGTTTCTGAAAACTATCATTATAGATGTTTACAATTACTTCCATCGCGGTTGGGGCCCAAACCCTAAACAAAGTCCCTCGCCCTGTTAGGAAAGCTCCCAAATCCCCATCATAATGGTAACGCTCATCAAAGAGTTCTGTCCTTACGACTTTTCCAGTATAGACAAGGCTTGATTCACCATTTGAGTGAATGAGGAAATAATCATTTCCAGGCATATACTCGTCGTTAACATAAAAGGAAACGAGTCTTTTCCTTCCCATTTTTGAGTTTTCCTTCACTTCAATTGAAAGATCTAGATGACCATCAGTAAGAGTGTAGGCATCGTGTACATCTAACGAGATATCAGCCATAACTGTTATTGTGTGAAAATCATCCCAATATGCTGTAAAAGCCTGGCTTACTTTTTTAAATGCAGAGTAATCTCGTATCAAATAAATCCCATCCTTTGCTGAGATGCTTACAACCTTTTTTCACTATCTATCTTATTTGAAAGAGCCAAAATTGTTATTTATTCCATCATAAAAATCAAGAAATCCATTTCAATAATAGTGGACCAAGAATCGAAACACAGAGGGCACATAAACTTAGCCCAATAGAGCTGACAGCTGCTTCTTTCTGACCATACTCAAGTGCTTTCGCTGTTCCAATCGCATGCGATGCTCCTCCAAATGCCATACCTACACCAAGAAAATTGGAAATTCCAAGAAGCTTAAATAACCAGGGACCCGTCACAGCACCACCTATTCCAGCAATCATAACAAAAATAACTGCAAATGCTGGTTCACCACCAGTCATACTTGCTACCTCCATAGCAACCGGTGTCGTGACGTTCTTTGAAAGGATCGTTGATGTAATTAGTTCATTATACCCACTAATCATGGCGAGCCAATAACCCGATAGCATTCCGAGTAAACTAGCAGTTAATACAGTTGTCAGTATTTCTCCTTTGTATTTACTTAATAACTTACGCTGCTGATAGAGTGGAAAAGCTAGTGCAACAATCGCAGGTCCAAGCAATGCATCAATCCACTGTCCACCACTAAAGTAAGTATTGTAAGATACATCAAATGTCTTCAACACTACAACCAGAAAAACGGTACAAGTGAGGACTGGAATCATAAATGGATATGGAAGCAATTGATATAACCTTCGAAAAACAACATATAGAACAAGTGTTAAAACAAACCAGAAAATCATTTCCAAAACTACTAACATTCTCTACCCCTTTCGATTCGCAAGATACTGTCCCACCAGCCCCGTTGCCCCCATGACAATCCACGTACTGAGAAGGACAATCGGAATTAACCAGAGACTCTTACCACTAAAGAAGTCGAGATGCTGCATAATACCGACCGTAACCGGAATAAAAAGCAAAGGTAAATGGTTCAACAATGCAGAGGCTCCTTTAGAAATCCATTTAACAGGAATGACTTTTATATAAAGTCCAATTAAAAGTAGAAGCATTCCAACCACACTTCCTGGGACCGGAAGTGATAATTCATGCTGGAGATAAACTCCAACAAGATAAAAGCCAAACAGAAGGCCGATCTGAATGGTGATGATAAAAACGTTACAGCTTATTGAACGCATATGATTCAACAATTTGATATCTAGGTTTTTCTAGAGGGGCCACCTTGTAAAGATGTAAGACGGTTACTTCCTGACTATCACTTTGAAGTGTTGGCCAAGCAGGATGTATGACCTGTTCTGAAAAACGCCATTTTTTTGCTAGGGTAATATGTGGACGATATTCTTTAAGATCGGTCACAAGCCCTGCATCTGAGCAGATACGGTTTACTTCCTTGTGAAGGTTATCCAACCTTCCGTTTCTCTGTACACTAGCATAAAGAACACGGGGCTGCTTCTGTCGCCCAAACACCCCAATCTGATCAACAGTTAGTTCAAACGATTCAATTCTTTTTACTAATTGTCGCAATCCGTCGTGCAATAAAGAGAGCTGCTCTTCCGAAGCACCACCTAGAAACGCCACTGTGATATGAAAATCTTCAGGGCAAACAATATGCTTAAATAAGTCTAGATTAAATTCGCGCTGAACTTTTTCTAGTGTTCTTCTAAGTTGTGATTGGACGGGGAGTGCAATGAAATAATGAGTGCTCAATTTTTTCCACTCCTTCTATCCTAGTTCTATTCTATCAAAAAATCTGAATTCTCTTTCACTTTTTTTGCTTATAAGCGTCATCTTATTACCCGAGACTTATGTTTTGCTATAATGGGGAACAGTAATAGGAGTGATTGAATCGTATTAATGAAATTCTATCTCTCTTTACTTTATCCATCTGGTAAAGAAAATTAACCTTATCTCATAAGAAAAGGATGTGCTTACATGATCTATGAAAATATGGCTGATCTTATCGGAGATACTCCGCTCTTAAAATTGAATCGTGTTACAAACCCTGATGGTGCTAAGATTTATGCCAAACTTGAATATTTTAATCCAAGTAGAAGTGTAAAAGACCGAGCAGCTTACAATATGATCGTGAAGGCTGAAGAAAATGGACTTCTTAAAAAGGGTTCAACGATCATTGAACCAACTTCCGGGAACACAGGAATTGGTCTTGCGATGAATGCGGCAGCAAAAGGGTATCCCGCAATTATTGTGATGCCAGATAACGCTACTCAAGAACGTATTAAACTACTGAAGGCTTATGGAGCAAAAGTAGTTCTAACACCCTCATCCGAAAAAATGCCTGGTGCGATCAACAAAGCAAAAGAAATTGCTGATACCATCGAAGACAGCTTTATCCCGATGCAATTCGAGAATGCAGCTAATCCCGATGCACACAGAACGTCTACAGCGCTCGAGATTATCGAAGGAATGAAGCAACTTGGCGTTACACCGGCCGCTTTTGTATCTACTGCAGGAACTGGCGGGACGGTTACCGGAACTGGAGAAGTATTAAAAGAACACTATCCTGATCTAACCGTACACGTTGTCGAACCTGAAGGCTCACCAGTTTTATCTGGTGGGAAACCAGGTAAACATAAGCTTGTGGGAACAAGCCCAGGATTTATCCCAGATATTCTTAATACATCGATCTATGATGAAATCATTAAGATTACTGACGAGCAAGCTTACGAAGTAACGCGTAAACTCGCTCGTGAAGAAGGGCTGCTAGTTGGTCCGTCTTCAGGGGCTGCTGTGTATGCTGCGATGCAAGTTGCAGAACGATTATCACCTGATCAAGTTGTCGTCACAATGACTTGTGACTCTGGTGAACGTTACCTGTCAAGTGACCTATTCAGCTCCCTTTAACATTTCAACGCCATGCCGATAGCGGCATGGCGTTATTTTCACTTATCTAGCAAGTTCATAGATCGCTTCGGCATATATTGCAGCTGCTTTCAGGAGATCTTCCATTTCCACATACTCATCTTTTTGATGCGCCAATTGTGGTTTCCCTTTAAATAATGCCCCAAAAGCAACTCCCGCTTCAAGAGAACGTGCATAGGTACCACCGCCAATTGATAGCAGATCTGCCTTCTCGCCTGTTTGCTTCTCATATACGAGCTGAAGCTTTTGAATAAGCTGATTGTCTTTCGGTACGTGATGAGGTGTCATATGATCAAGGATATTCATTGTAATCGCTAGAGGCTCTGTTACCCTTTCAAATGATTTTCGAACATCCTCGAACTGACACGTAACAGGATAGCGGAGATTCATTCCAATCTTACCGCCCTCCTGAAAACGATATGAAAAAGTCCCTGCGTTCATTGTTAATGAACCGGTAATGTCATCTGTATAAGCAACCTTTAATCGTTCCCCTTTGAAGTCATCTGAGAGCCATTTTGAAATGAAGCCGATATAAGTCGCTCCATTCGGATCAAGGTTTCTTTTGCCCAAGAATTCTGCTAAGCGGAATGCAGCATTAATACCTTTCTCAGGTGCGGAACCGTGAACGGAAACACCGTTTACTTCAAGAGTTAGTTGGTGATCAAGAGTAGCCTTTCCATCAAGATCATGATTTTTTAAAAATAGCTCAAAGTCCTTTTTTACGTCAAGCAAACTGCTTTGATCACTAAGACATACACCACATGCATAGTCAGGAACCATGTTAAGTCTTTGGCCAGATTGAAATGACTGAAGAATAAAACGTTCATCATTGCTTTGAGTCACAGGGAAATTCCATTCAAAATCAGCAATTCCTTTTTCGGCATGAATAATTGGGAACACGGCGTCTGGGGCAAACCCCATCGTTGGCATCTCTTCATTCTTGAAGTAAGTATCGACACAACGCCAGGAACTTTCTTCGTCAGTTCCTACAATCATACGCACACGCTTTGCCAAGGAAGGGTATAGTTCTTTCACAATATTCATTGCCCAATAAGAGGCAACCGTAGGTCCCTTGTCATCAATGGCGCCCCGTGCATACAATTTCCCATCACGCAAATCCGGCTTAAACGCAGGTGTTGTCCACCCACTTCCTGCAGGCACAACGTCGACATGACAAAGAATGCCGATTAGGTCTTTACCTTCCCCAAATTCCAAATGACCAGCTACATGCTCAACATCTTTCGTTACATAGCCATCTCGTTTACCTAATGAAAGCATATAATCGAGTGCTTGTCGTGGTCCAGGTCCAAATGGGGTATCCTCACTGCTCTTTTCTTCTTCTAAAACACTCTCGATTTCAAGAAGCCCTTTCAAATCTGACAAGAGTTCTTCCTTTCTCTTCATCACTTCGTCGTGCCAGTTCACTTCGCTCATATATGTGACTCCATTCTTTTTAATTTTTCGTAAACCTCTTGATCACAGATAACGAATAACTTTGCATCTCTTGAAATGGACTCATCGAGACGACGATTGATGTCCATACGATTTCCATCAGCTATCAAAGTAGCACCCTGTTGTAACAAAGCATCGAATGCTTGACGATATGTATCCCAGTCTTTATGCACTGCTATTTCATACAAATTCTCTCCGTGTCCTCTACTTAACAACTGAGAATAAACCCCAGAAATTCCTTTCGTGAAAGCAGATCTGACAGCCATACGAGAAACAGCCTCATGAGACAATACAAACTCATCTACTTGTACATGTGTAAAGTTCTTAATGTGTTCTTCTTTCATCACTTCGACCGTTGTATGAATATCAATAGACATTCGTTCAATCGAACTAGCTATAATCAGTGTTTTCCCATCTGCTAACAAAGCATCGTGAATAGCATCGTCTGAAAAAACAAGAACAGCCTTCGCATTCGTTATATCCGCATTTCGAAGAACAGCTTCTTCTGCAGCATCTCCCTGAATATAATGAATATGTTCTTCAATAATCGGCGCCTTTGCAAGCTTATCGATGATCACAATTTCACATTCTTCAGAATCCATGATCTCTGAAACTGCGTAAGAGGCTTTTTGAGACCATCCGATGATCACAATATGACCATTACCATGATATGGCATTTTCCCTTCCTCCTTTCGCTTTTTAATTTCTGCAAAACCGTCTACAAATTTACCAATAACAACCCCTATTAAACCAATTCCCACAATGTAGAGAAACATGGCATAAATTCTTCCGACAACGGTAACAGGGAAATAGTCTCCATAACCAACTGTCGTTACTGTTGTCATCACCCACCATAAAGCTTCAAATAAAGTCGGAAACGTCTCAGGCTCAATTAATCTCATGATAATTGTACTTACAATAACGAGAGTTACCGCAGCATAAAACATGAAACGGTTATTAAGCTTTATAGCATTTTTAATAAAAATTCGAAAAAACACAGATCGTTCCCCCTCTCATCTAAGACATCTACCTCTAAGAATAGCAAAGGAAGGTGAGATTAGGAAGAAAGATCCAAGTCAAATGATTTTTTTGCCGAATTACCAAAA
Organism: uncultured Bacillaceae bacterium; assembly: GCA_963739655.1. Taxonomy (GTDB): domain Bacteria; phylum Bacillota; class Bacilli; order Bacillales; family Guptibacillaceae; genus Guptibacillus. The sequence goes on from CAVUAW010000018.1 coordinate 954,404, forward strand.
TTATTGTAAAATAAATTTTAAAGAGGGGGTGTAAGTTGACTTACTAAAGGGAAAAGGCAAAATGAATTAACTTTAATTAATAATGCCGATCAATCGCTTATCTTATGAAAGTGGTATGACCCTATTCGTCATTACACCAAGTTGGGGGACCCAACACATCCAGAAATCACTTCCAGTCCAAACGGAGCACTCAACCAAACTTTCATGACAAAATGAAGGAATACTTAGGAATTTTAGTATATCTTTACGTTTCCTTCATATGGTTTTAATAGTCAATAATTATGCTAAGGATAAGGCATTGATTACATGTTAGGGAGTGGTTCTTTGAGTATTACTTCAACTGATCGTATGATGACCCGTATCAAGTCTATCTATTTATTTATTAGCAAGCATGGTACTGTCAGCACAAATGAGTTAGTTGAAGAGTTTGGGATTACCCAGCGAACTGTTCAAAGAGATTTGAATGTACTAGCCTACAATGAACTAGTCAAAAGCCCAAACCGAGGATTCTGGACGATCACAAGCAAGAGAGTTAAAGTTGGATAACGAATTAGAATCAATTGTACAACCGGGCTTCTCGTCAACTGCATGATGACGAAAGCCTTTTTTTATGTAAAGCTCTTTTCTAAAAGAGGGTTGCTTTTGAAATGATATATAAAAGCGACACTTTGTGATTGGAGCGGAAGGATGCTCGACTCCTGCGGGACTAGCGGCACAGGTAAGACCCCACAGGAGCGACGAGGAGGCTCACCGCATAGCCGTCAAGCTAAGCTAAATGTTTTTGATACTCCTACTATAAACGTTATACTTCCTAGAAGAAATTTCTAAGGAAGGAAGATAATATGGATATAAAAGCACAGTTTTGGTCGTTGACTCAAACCATTAACCATGTATTTGATCGAAAATCTGTAAGAAAAACCGCCATGGAAACTGGTTTCTCACAGAGGCTTAGTAAATTAACACCCGAAATCTTTCTAAGTCTCTGTACATTTCTCAAAGATTCAGTTGGAAATGAGAGTTTACAACACTTATGTAGCGCTATATCTTATCCCTATCAAACCTCGATTTCCAAGCAGGCCTTACACGAGCGATTTAATAAACAAGCCGTTTCATTTCTAAAAGAAATTTATCAACAGTTGGTATCTAAACGGGTGAAGATACCACGACACGTCGATGTGAACCGACTTTTTTCACGTATTCGAATTATGGACTCTACTTCTTTTAACTTGGAGGGTGACTATCCTGATTACCCAGGCTTTCGCAATTCGGGTGTAAAAATACAATTCGACTATGACTGGCTTCATGGGGATTTCCTTTATCAATCCGTTGATCCTCAGACCAAGAATGACAAATCAGCAGCCCGAGAAGTGATGAATTCGCTCTTACCAGGTGATCTGGTTTTGCGTGATCTTGGCTTTTACGCGGCAACGATTATGAAAGAAATAAATAAACGAGGGGCTTATTTTATAACGAGAGCTCCTTCGAAAACAAAGTTCTGGGTTGGAAGTTCAAAAGAAGGATGGACGCAAATAGTACCCGAGGAAGACTTGAAGGATCAAGACTCAGGTGAAGTAATAGACTATGGTTTCGTTAAAGTAGGTGGCGATGCGCGAAATTCTTTTATAGGCCGAGTTGTCGCCCAGAAACTAACACCTGAACAGCGCAAAAGGCGGAAACAAGCTTTAAAAGAAAAAGGACAGAATGGAAGACACGTCCAATCTGCCCTAAAAAGAAATGATATTCAAGTTCTTGTGACCAACATAACACAAGAAAAATTAGGTCCTCAAGACCTGTATCCATTGTATACCCTTAGATGGCAAGTTGAAATCATATTTAAAACGTGGAAATCCCTTTACCAAATCAATAACGTGAGAAAGATGAAACAAGAACGGATGGAATGCCACTTATATGGCACGTTAATTAAGATTATTCTTTCATCGATGGCAATGTTTCAATGTCGGTATTATTTGTACCAAAACCATCAAAAAGAGATATCTGAATATAAGGCCATGGACCTTATCCAAGGAGCCCTCTCTTATTTAGGATCCGCATTGGAGTCGGGAATTAAAGCAATATATGAGCTTCTTCTAACGGTTTATGAGAATACAACGAGACACGGAATTAAGGACCACAGGAAGGGACACCAAAGTCCGTTTGATGTTTTAGGATTACCTTATAAATAACAGGGATTATTATTTGTTTTTTTAATAGCTCTTAATTAAATACAAAGTGGATGGAACCTCAACTGGAAAAATATTGAACAGTTCATAACAGAACGATCATTTAATACTCTATGCTTTCCATTAGCTTGACGGCTATGGAGGCTCACCGCCCGCCCCGCGGAAAGCGAGCGAGCATCCTGGAGCGGAAATCAACTGCTGTATATCAACAATGTTTACGAAAACAGCCTTTTGTAAAGAAGAATTAACCTCAACTTCAAATTAAAATACGTAAATTTGTTATGCCAAAAAAATATAGGAGAAAGCATTAGCTTTCTCCTATATTTTTCATTTTATTAAGTTGTCATGATAGTTTGTTGGAACGATCACTTTATCATCTTGAAATTTGACTGATTCATCCACGTGAAGAAATGGTTGATCGTCAGAAAGAAAATCAGAAAGTACACCCTCTGAAAGCTCAAATCCTTCGATTTTTCCGTTCGTATCAATCATAACTTCCTTTACTTTGCCTAATTCTTCTCCTTCTTCCGTAAGAACCTCAGCTTTATTCAATAATTTGTATGAACATTGATCTCTAAGTACAGAAGATTGAACCTCTTCTAAATGCTCTTTAATCAGTATGGAGTCTTCCTCCCAAGAAAGATGATGGTAAGGAACAATCATATATCCATTCGTTTCCTTTTCTTTACGGTCATCATCTGTGACAGGGTAGTTATCAGGCGTAAATTGTCCGCCAGAAGCTTGAATAGAATGAAGCATTTCACCAGCATGATGATCAGGTACCGCATCTTTTTCATTTCTGGCTTCTTTTTTGTCAATCTCTAAGAATGTTATTTTCCGAAGTAATTCATCAAAGTACACCTGCTTTACAATTAACTCGGCAGATGATTTGTTCTTTAGCTTACTACCTATAATTTCTTTACCAACCTTGATCATGAAAATCCTCTCCTTCACAACTGACTACTACTGCTATTCCCCAGGTCAGTGAAAAGGAAACGAAAGATCATTTTTGCAGAAATTGTATTTCTTCTTCCGTTAACTCACGGTATTCTCCAGGTTCTAATTCGCCATCAAGATGAAGTTCTCCCATTTTAATACGTTGTAGATAGATCACTTTCTTCCCCACTGCCTCAAACATCCGCTTCACTTGATGATATTTACCTTCGTGAATCGTTAATTCAATTTCTGATTGCTCTCCCGCTTCTAGTATAGTTAACTCGCCAGGCTTGGTTAAATAACCGTCATCAAGTGTAACACCCTTCTGAAATGCAACAACATCTTCATCTGTAACAACCCCATTTATCCTTGCGAAATACGTTTTTGGCACATGATGTTTTGGAGACGTTAAATGATGAGCAAGTTTACCATCATTCGTAATAACTAATAATCCCTCTGTATCTTTATCAAGGCGTCCTACAGGAAAAGGTTCGAATACTTGATCCTCTGGTATAAGGATATCGATTACGGTCTCATCTTCATCTTCTGTTGCTGAAATCACCCCGGCTGGTTTATTCATCATTAAATAAATAAATTCACGGTATTCAACTGTTTCCTCATGAACCGTTACTAGGTTATCTTCCGGATCAACATGTTGTTTAGGATCTTTCGTTACTTCTTCATCTACACGGACAACGCCTGTTTTGAGAAGTTTCTTCACTTCCTTTCTTGTTCCATAGCCCATGTTAGCTAGCATCTTATCTAAACGCATTAAATCTCTCCCTTTCCATATTTTTACCAATATTTCTTTCGTTTTCTAGCATAATTCTAGTGAATCTAGGGTATGTAACGTTAAAAGCCAAAATGCACGTTTGGAGTGAATACAATGATTGAGAAAGTTGGCCTGTTAGCAACCGCTCGTAAAAAAAGCTCGAAATCAGCACCTGTTACGGAATTTTATCAAAGCCCTTTATTTCAGAAGACGCTTCAGTATGCTTCTTATCACTATGATCGCATGTACTTTTATAATGCCAAAGATGGTTTATTATTACCAGATGACATTATGGACCCATACGATGTATCAATTAAAACATTCACACATTATCAACGTGAAGAATGGGCTCAGAAAGTCATTGAGCAATTCTCTAAGTATGAACCTTCAACCAATATAACAGTTTGCTTACACGGTGGATCTGTCTACCGCAAGCACTTAGAACCGCAGCTTAAAAATTATGACTATCATTATGAAGTCCCATTAAAAGGACTAGGGATCGGCGAACAGTTAAGCTGGTATCAGAAAAACTCAGTATAACACGGGATGTATGCCTAGCAACACTGCCTAACAACTACATACACTATCTAGTACCTAATCAAAGGGGGAATCGTGTATGTATGATCGCCAACAGGGGCAGGGCTACCAAATGTACCCTGGATATCCTGGATTTCCGGGGCAACCTGGGCAGCCAGGATACCCTGGACAGCCTGGCTATCCAGGAAATATTGAACAACAATTAAGAGAAATTGAGAGACAATTACGACGACAAGATAGAAGGATCACTCGGATTGAAAGACAAATTGGAATTCGGGATGAAGAGTACAACTATTAATAACAGATTCTCTTGTTGTTAACAAAAAATGAAGGCCCTGATTGGGCCTTCATTTTTTTATCGTCTTTTTAAGAATGAGAATCGTTCACCAAGTATCAGTCCAGCAAGATTAGAACGGTACGAAAGCCAGAGGAACACGATTCCCCCTACAGTTACTCCAATCACTAGATTAATAATAGAATACAACATGCTTCCTCCCTCACTTGTGGAGAGGTATAAATTAGGCATTACGGATTCTAGTGGGAGAATGGCCAATTTAGCGGCCACTGCCATAATCGCCACAAAGATACCTATTAGCAACAATCTTCTTGAAAGGAATCCAAACTCGTAATCTGTATATTTCTTAATAATGACGATTGTAATCATTACTGACGTTAGCAAACCAATATTTGTAGCAAGAATAGAACCTTTCCCTTCAAATATTGTTACAAATGGATAGGTTAATCCAGCTTTTAACGCAAGGCCTGCAAGTAAGCTATATACAGCAAATTTTTGTTTATTAATCCCCTGCAAGATAGCGGCTGTTACAGAAAAAAGAGCAAATAATATAGCTGTTGGTGCATACCACATCAGTATCCAACTACCAAGTTCTTGATTCACTGTTGGATAAAGAACCCTAAAAATAGGTTCAGATAGGACAGCTAATCCAATTGCGGCTGGCGTTGTCAAGAACAATAAAATCTGAAATGTTTGCGTAAGTTGAGTTTGCATAGCTCCTTCACGATTAGCCGTATAGGATTTCGTAATAGCCGGTATAATCGTCATTGAAAGAGCTGTAGCAAGAGATACTGGAATCATGATCAACTTATGAGCAAGTCCTGTAATAATAGCAAACACTTCTTCATATGCAGGTTTATCGTATCCAATACTCTTTAATGCTGGATTAATGAGTAATGTATCAATTTGTAAATACAATGGAATTGCCAGGCCTACCACTACGAACGGAAGTGCATACGTTATAATTTCTTTGTACATATCCTTAAGGGACACATTATGATCCACTGTACTTTCAGCAAGGTGACGATCAAGCATAGGCTTTCGTTTTCTGTAATACCAGAAGACGACCATCAGACCACCGACCGCTCCTACAAAAGCACCAAAAGTAGCGTACGTAGCTGCTGTTGCTTGATCCCCGTCCATAAACTTCATAATAATGACACTGGAGACAAGAATAAATACGATACGAAAGATCTGTTCCACAACCTGAGACACTGCTGTAGGTCCCATCGATTGCAGACCCTGGAAAAAACCTCGCGTTAAACTCATAATTGGAACAATTAATAATGCCATACTGACAACACGAATAACCAATGTGACATCGGCAATCGTATTTCCTTCGTTCCCCTCATCAATGACAACATGAGCAATGGGCTCTGCCAATAAAAAGAGAGCTAAAAACGCAACGAACCCAGTAATAGTCATTAAAAAAAGTCCTGATTTAAAAAGCCTTCTACCGGTTCGATAATCACCGAGTGTATGATATTTAGAGACAAATTTCGAAACAGCCAGTGGAATCCCCACGGTAGACAGACTAAGCATAATCGTATACGGAGTATATGCATACGTATAAAGGGCTACCCCCTGTGTACCAACAAGAGCTGTAAATGGAAACATATAAATCATACCAATTATCCTAGAAAAAAGGGTGGCGGCGGATAACAGCATCGTCCCTCTAATCACATTTGAATCAGACATTTCTCCATCTCCTACTTCTAACCATTCAACTATATCTTTTCGTCATCTATCAACATTTTTCAACAGTTCTATAAATACACTTCTCCATTTTAAGCTATTTACCTAGTAACAACAAATATAAATTTTTGTGAAACTTTTATAATCAGTAGTAATTGTGGTATGTTTGTGTGTAGCAAAATGAGAGAGGTGTAAGTATGAACTATGATGTCATTGTGATTGGCGGTGGCCCGTCCGGACTCATGGCGTCTGTATCAGCAGCTGAACATGGAGCAAAAGTGCTTCTCGTTGATAAAGGAAATAAGCTCGGTCGAAAACTTGCCATTTCTGGAGGTGGACGATGTAACGTTACAAATCGGCTTCCACTTGATGAACTGATTAAATTCATCCCTGGAAATGGGAAATTTTTATACAGCGCGTTTAACATTTTTGATAATGAAGACATTATCACTTTCTTTGAGGACCTTGGAATTAAATTAAAAGAAGAAGATCACGGTAGAATGTTTCCGGTCACTGACGATGCAAAATCTGTCGTGAATGCCCTTCTAGAAAAAGTGCGTCGTCTAAACGTGACCATTAAAGTGAATACCCCAGTCGAAAAAGTCCTTTATAAGGACGGTGCTGTTTCTGGGGTCAGACTTCAAACAAAAGAAGAAATTACCTCTTCAAATGTCATCATTGCAGTAGGTGGGAAATCTGTTCCGCATACGGGATCTACTGGTGATGGCTATGCATGGGCAGAAGAAGGTGGTCATACGATTACGGAACTTTATCCAACTGAAGTTCCTCTGACCTCTAGTGAACTTTTTATCAAAAACAAAGAACTGCAGGGCTTATCTTTAAGAGATGTCGCCTTATCTGTTCTGAATCCAAAAGGGAAAATTATTAAGACGCATCGATGGGATATGATTTTTACACATATCGGACTTTCTGGACCCGCTGTTCTTCGGTGCAGTCAATATGTTGTTAAAGCAATGAAAAAATTCAATGCTCATTATATCCCTTTGCAAATTGATGCTGTTCCTGATCAAAATGAAGAGGAATTGTATCGCGAACATATGAAGCTTGCAAAAGAGGAGCCTAAAAAAGCGATTAAGAACATTTGGAAAAGTAAAGTTCCTGAGCGATATATGCTTTTCCTATTTAACAAAGCAGAGATTTCTCCAGATACAACTTACGCTCACTTATCTAAAGAAAAAGTGCGTGAATATGTTCGCTTATTAAAGCAATTCCAGGTCGCCGTCGATGGTACGCTTCCAATTGATAAGGCATTCGTAACAGGTGGCGGAGTGTCCTTAAAAGAAATACACCCGAAAGAGATGGCGTCCAAGTTCACCAATGGCCTTTATTTTTGCGGTGAAGTGCTTGATATTCATGGTTATACTGGTGGCTACAATATCACATCAGCCTTTGTAACGGGGTATACAGCTGGAAAAAGCGCTGCAGAAAGAAAAATGGAATCAACGATGTAAACGAAATGCACTCCATTTAATTATTTTCACTAAAAAACAGCGGGATCTGTCTGTAAAGGCAGATCCCACTGTTTTTTTAGCGCTTATTTCGATTTCTTCCACCGCTAGTTCGATTTCGATTGCTTGATGTACCTCGTTTCCCTGACGGTCGATTGTTTCTTCCTCTATGATCATTTTCTCTTTCTGAGTTGCGTTCTTCATGAGCTGGTAGTGCTCCTTCAACACTCTTTCTTGCAAGTTTCTTCCCGATTCCTTTTTCAATCATTTGAATAAACGATTGATCTTTGGGCGCAATAAATGTATAAGATGCACCATCTCCACCAGCGCGTCCAGTCCGCCCGATTCGGTGGATATAGCTTTCCGTATCTTGAGGAATGTCATAATTAAAGACATGCGTTACCCCTTCAATATCAAGACCTCGTGCTGCTACATCAGTTGCTACAAGCAATTGAATTTTCGCATCACGAAAACGTTTAATCACACTTTCTCGTTTCGCCTGTGATAGATCGCCATGAAGCTCATCTGATAAATATCCTCTTGCTTTTAAGTCGCCATTCAGTTTACTTACTCTCCGCTTTGTACGACAGAAAATGATACCAAGGAAAGGTCGGACTTCGTCAACGGTTTCAGTAAGTGAGCCGAATTTTCTTCGGTCTGTCGTTTCGATGACAAATTGCTCAATTTCTTCAACCGTTTTCCCTTTCTCTTTTCCTCTAATTGTTTGTGGAGAGCGCATAAACCGTTTTGCAAGCTGTTTAATATCACTCGATAAGGTAGCAGAAAACAGGGCTGTTAAACGACTTTCAGGTGTTTCACTTATAATGTCTTCTACTTCTCGTAAAAAACCGATATGAAGCATTTGATCCGCTTCATCCAAGACAAGATAAGAAGTTTGAGACAAATCAATTGTCTCTCTGCGAATATGATCAAGAAGACGTCCCGGAGTTCCAACGACAATGTCTACCTGTTTATTGAGGCGTTTGATCTGCCTCTCTACATCTTGCCCACCATATACAGCAAGTACATTCACATCATCTCGCCCTTCTACTAACTTCATTAGTTCTGATGTGATTTGAATAGCTAACTCTCTAGTAGGTGTTACAATTAGCGCCTGCACCGTTTCAGCATCTGTATCGATATTCTCAAGGATTGGTAATAAGAAAGCAAATGTCTTTCCAGTCCCTGTCTGTGCTTGAGCAATAACATCTTTCCCCTGTAGCATAACGGGAATCGTTTCTTTTTGAATATCTGTCGGTGTTTCTATACCCTGTGCTTCAAGTTTCTTAATAAGACGTGGATCTAATCCCAATGTTGTAAATTCGTTCAAATTATTCACCTCATATTTAGTATAACTAATCTGTTGATCTTCTTTCAGACTTAAACAAGAGATCAATTAACTTCTCATCTATTCACTGTTCTTTCTTGTATTAACTTACTTAACTAACAGTATCGTGCTATTCTTCTTTAATCAACGTTATAAACTAACATAACTTTAATCAAACAAAAAACTGCCTCCTTTACGACTGCTGAAGAGCGGTCGAATGAGACAGCCTTTACTTATTATGCCTGGTAATTTCCCATCACTTTTGAAACATAATTTTGCGTTTCTTGAAATGGGGGGATCCCTCCATAACGATCTACATTTCCGGGTCCCGCGTTATAAGCTGCTAACGCAAGCTCAGTGTTACCGTTGTATTTATCCATCATTTGTTTTATATACTTCACGCCGCCCTCAATGTTTTGGCCAGGGTCAAAAGGATTTTTCACACCGAGTGAAGCTGCAGTGGCAGGCATTAACTGCATCAATCCCATTGCACCTGCTCCGCTAACACTATCCGATTTATATCCTGATTCCTGTTTTATAATCGAATGAACGAGTTTTGGATCAACGCTATACTTCGCCGATAATTCTTCAATATATCCATCAATTTCAAGCGATGAAGATGAATAAGAAGGATGAGTCGACTTAACTAATGGGGATTCGAGTGTAGCATATGAGTTCACCGAGGTTGGGTTAACAGGGACTTCTGTAGTCGTGCGTCCGACGTTTTGGTTAGAGAGAGCTTGTTCAAGCATGTCCGTAAAAGAGAAAGTCGAAGTCTGTGATTTAGCCAATGCATTACCTGATTGTAGTTGTTGTAACGCCTGTAAGTCCATCATTGCACGTATAAGATCTGCTTTCATTTCAACACCCCGGTGTGGTCTTTTTACTCATTATACCAGAACGAGAGCAAGAACGATTGCTTTTCTTTAAGCAATTTACTTGGACAACGAAATAAAAAGTGCTATGATTTATTAATCTCATCAACTTACTAGGATTAATCGTCCAGTAAAACGTCTTTCAGAGTTCAGCTCCAAAAGACGTGATACTTAAGAAACGGTCATGTAATAAATAGGTTGCTTGCGCTGTTTCATCAAGATTTTCACAGCAAGACGTGCTGCTTTTCGGTCTTCCGCAAGTACAATAATCTCTTTATCACACACTTCATTTTCTTTCGTCTGTCTTCCTAGATATGAAAGTGGGATGTTCTTTGCTTTTTCATAAGGCGTACGGTGCGAAAGAATATAATCTCTCACATCAATTAGACAGTACTTATCATCATCAAACCGCTCTAAATTAATCGGCTTCATATAAGAATAGGGATAAATAACTCTCCACAATCCTAAAGTAAATGCAGACATCACAGCTACAGCCATTCCCCATATCGCCATTAAAACTCTCTCCTTTTAAGCAGGGCTATTTCACTTTACCCTCCCATTTCATCATACCGCCAACCATGTTTTTTACTTCATAACCATTTTCCTGCAAATACTCACACGCACGCTCACTACGGCGTCCTGAGCGACAAATCATAATATGCTCTTCTTCTTTATTAATTTCATCTAATCGTTCCGGCAATGTACCAAGACGAATATGCTTCGCTTCAGGTATCATACCTTCTTCTACTTCTTCATCCTCACGAACATCGATTAGTGAAATATTGTTGCCCTCATTAATTAGTTTTTGAACCTCTTCAGGTGTTACTGTCTCAATTTTATTACTCATAAAAACATACCCCTTTCGTACAGTTCTAATATGGATTTTCCAATATTAATCACTTCAACAAATTCAATCGTACATGATTTGTTTGTTCAATACAAGAAATCTATCTTTCACTCATCATAGTAGTATTCACTGCTTTAGAAAGAGGTTATTCAAAATAACCTGAATTCCATAATTGGAGATCATAAAAAAAACCCTCTCCTTTTCGTTCAGGAGAGGGTGCGATCTTAATTCGCTACTATATTCACTAACTTACCTGGAACAGCAATCACTTTGCGAAGTGTTTTGCCATCAAGTTGGCCTTTAATCTTTTCATGCTCTAAGGCAATTTCCTGCATTTCATCTTGAGAAGCTTCTGTAGGAATGGAGATTTTAGCACGAAGTTTACCGTTAATTTGAACGACAATCTCTACTTCATCTACTGTAAGCTTGCTTTCATCAAACATTGGCCAGTTTGCGTATGCAAGTGTATCCGCGTGTCCAAGCGCACTCCATAATTCTTCAGCAAGGTGTGGTGCTATCGGTGAAAGCAACTTCACAAAGCCTTCCATTAACGTAACGGATACCGAATCCTGCTTATATGCTTCATTCACGAATACCATCATTTGTGAAACAGCAGTATTAAAACGCAACCCTTCCATGTCCTCAGTTACTTTCTTTACTGTTTCATGATAGACACGTTCCATCTCTTTACCAGAATTTTCTTCAGAAATAGAAGAATTCGTTAGATCCCCTTCACCAAACAAGCGCCATACACGATCAAGAAAACGACGGGCGCCATCTAGCCCATTGTTTGACCATGCAATAGAACCTTCAAACGGTCCCATAAACATTTCATAAAGACGAAGTGTATCTGCACCGTGGCTTTCAACGATTTCATCTGGATTTACAACGTTTCCTTTTGATTTACTCATTTTCTCGTTGTTTTCGCCAAGAATCATCCCTTGATTTCGAAGACGCTGGAATGGTTCTTTAGTTGGAACAACACCGATATCATAAAGAACTTTATGCCAGAAACGTGCATATAGCAAATGAAGAACGGCATGCTCGGCACCACCGATATACATATCAACGGGCAACCACTCATCCAGTTTCTTTGGATCCGCTAGCATTTCATCGTTATCAGGGTCAATGTAACGAAGGTAATACCAGCAGCTTCCAGCCCACTGTGGCATCGTATTTGTTTCACGACGACCCTTCATACCCGTTTTAGGGTCGACAACATTCAACCAATCCTCAATATTCGCGAGTGGTGATTCACCAGTTCCAGATGGTTTTATCTCCGTTGTTTCAGGAAGAACGACAGGAAGCTCTTCTTTTGGAACTGCAGACATCGAACCATCTTCCCAATGAATGATTGGAATTGGCTCGCCCCAGTAACGCTGACGACTAAATAGCCAATCACGAAGACGATACGTTGTTTTTTTCGTTCCCTTTCCGTTTTCCTCAAGCCATTCGATGCTTTTTGTAATCGCTTCTACTTTCTCAAGATCATTTAAGAAATCAGAGTTCACATGCTTACCATCTTCTGTATATGCTTCCTTGGAAACATCTCCTCCAGCTACAACTTCTTTAATTGGAAGATTAAACGCCGTAGCGAACTCGTAATCGCGTTCGTCGTGAGCTGGTACAGCCATGATTGCTCCAGTTCCATAGCTCATAAGAACATAATCTGCTACCCAGATAGGAAGCTTCTCATTATTGATCGGGTTAATCGCATAAGCACCGGTAAACTCACCTGTTTTCTCTTTCGCCAGTTCTGTTCGCTCAAGGTCACTCTTCGTTTGTACTTTTGAACGATAGTCTTCAACTTTTGAGATTTGCTCACCAGTCGAAATCTTATCAACAAGCGGGTGCTCAGGTGCAAGAACCATATACGTTGCTCCAAATAGTGTATCTGGACGCGTTGTAAACACATCGATCGCTTCATCATGCCCATCAATTGTAAACGTCACTTCAGCACCTTCGGATTTACCAATCCAGTTTCGTTGCATTTCTTTAATACTGTCTGACCAATCAAGTTCCTCAAGATCTTCAAGTAAACGATCCGCATACTCCGTAATTTTAAGCACCCATTGCTTCATTGGCTTACGAACAACCGGATGCCCGCCGCGTTCACTCTTACCATCGATGACTTCCTCATTAGCAAGAACGGTACCTAGCGCAGGACACCAGTTCACGGCAACTTCATCTACATAAGCAAGGCCTTTTTCATATAGCTGCGTGAAAATCCACTGAGTCCACTTATAATAACGAGGATCTGTTGTATTTACTTCTCGATCCCAATCATAAGAGAAGCCCAGTTCTTTAATTTGTCTTCTAAATGTATCAATATTCTTTTGAGTGAAATCACGTGGGTTGTTTCCTGTATCAAGAGCATATTGCTCTGCCGGAAGACCAAAAGCATCCCATCCGATTGGATGAAGGACATTGTATCCCTGCATTCGCTTCATGCGAGAAAGAATGTCTGTTGCTGTATATCCTTCAGGATGTCCAACGTGAAGACCAGCTCCGGACGGGTATGGGAACATATCGAGTATATATACTTTCTCACCGTTCGCGTCATTATCAGTCTTAAATGTTTTGTTTGTTTCCCAGAAGTGTTGCCACTTCTTCTCAATTGATTTGTGATCAAATGCCATTGCCACTCTCTCCTTCCAGTTCTTACAGAAAAATAAAAAACCTCCCATCCCCGTTGTTCATCAACAGGGACGAGAGGTTGAGAATCTGATATTCACAATCACCCGCGGTACCACCCGGCTTAGTGCTAGAAACCGCACTCACTTCAGACCTTTAACGCAGGCACACGGGAAACCTTACTCCATTCAGGCTCCGATTCAAAGGTGAGTTCGCAAAGCTTCTATGTTAACTTTCACCAACCGTTAACTCTCTAGCAATAGAATCTTTGGTACTATTCCTCATCATTATCTTTCACTTCGGTAGTTACGTATATAATTTGTATTGTATGAAGACTTGTGAAAAATGTCAAGAACATTATCAGAATAGCCGTTATTTTCGTTTTCTATACATCTCATATTCCGACTGTCTTCCGTCGCAAGTGAAAAATAAAGGAAAAAGAAACGCACCAACATCGGTGCGTCATCCTTCTCTATGCTTCTTCTGACTGGCGGAATCATCTTTTGACTGTGGCTTATCTTTCTCTTCTATCTGCTCTTCTTTTAGATCCTCTAGAGGAATAGCATCCACATTCATTTCTGATTCATCCTTATCAAGCTGATTCTCTTCTTTATCTGGGAGTTGCTCTGGATTATTCGTATTTCCTTTTTTATGACGTTTTTCTTGATCAGTCATACAATCACCTCTTTAACGGGAATAGTATTATGTACCACACTCCATAAATTCCCAAACTAATAAAAATGTTGTTTGGAGAAACCATTTGAACATGGTAAAGTGAAACGTAGCTATTTCGGGCTTTTACGTCCGCGAGAGGAGACTATATGGAAAGAAGTCAAGAGGGGATTCCATCGCATTTTGGTGCTCAGAAACGCTATTATACTTTTAATAACTTCTTACAAAATAAATTTGGTCATAAAGTTGTAAAGGTGCCGCTTGACGGCGGATTTGATTGTCCTAATCGGGATGGAAAAGTGGCTCATGGAGGATGTACATTCTGCAGCGTTAGCGGTTCAGGTGACTTTGCTGGAGACCGTCGTGATGATCTTGTTACGCAATTTAATACCATCAAGGATAGAACGAGTGAACGCAAGTGGAAAGGGGCGAAATACCTCGGATACTTTCAAGCGTACACCAATACATATGCTCCAGTTGAAGAGTTAAGGAAGAAGTTCGAAATTATTTTAGAACAAAAAGATGTCGTTGGTCTTTCGATCGCAACAAGACCGGACTGTCTACCTGATGAAGTCATTGATTATCTGGCAGAACTCAATTCCCGCACATTTCTTATGGTCGAACTTGGGTTACAGACCGTTCATAATAAAACGGGAGATCTCATCAACCGTGCGCATGATTTCCAGTGTTACGTAGAGGGTGTCGAAAAGCTTCGTAATAAGAAAATCAATGTCGTCTCACATATTATTAATGGTCTTCCGGGGGAAACGACGGAAATGATGTTTGAAACAGCACATGCGGTTGCTAATTTGGATGTTCAGGGGATAAAAATCCACCTTCTTCACTTACTTAAAAACACATCCATGGTCAAACAATATGAAAAGGGCATGTTGGAATTCCTTGATCAAGAAACTTACGTCAAGCTCGTCGTTGATCAATTAGAAATTCTTCCAGTAGATATGGTTATCCATCGCATTACTGGTGATGGTCCTGCCGACCTCCTTATTGGACCGATGTGGAGTACAAATAAATTCAGCGTTCTAAACGCTATCGAGAAAGAACTTATTCAGAGAAACAGCTGGCAAGGAAAATTTCATAAAATAGAGAGGAGCCAAACACCATGACCCTACAACGAATCTTACCTTTTACAAGAACGCTACTAGATCATGTTCTAACAAAAGGAAGTATTGCGATTGATGGAACGTGTGGGAATGGACATGACACGCTATATCTTGCGGAATCTGTTGGTCCCTCCGGTAAAGTGTACGGCTTTGATATTCAGAAGAAAGCTATAGAAGCGACACAGCGACGACTCGCAGAAGCTGAACAAATTTCTCATGTTCAACTCATTCATGCCAGTCATGCAACTATATTGGATGAAATAGAACCCGCTGATCAAGGAAACATTTCAGCAGCTATCTTCAACCTCGGCTACCTTCCAGGAGGAGACAAAACAATTGTTACGAAACCATCAGCAACCGTTCAAGCTGTGACTGATGTGTTGAGTCTTCTTCGTTCAGGTGGAATGCTCATACTGGTTGTCTATCCAGGACATGAAGAAGGGAAAATCGAGAGTGAGATTGTAACAGATTATGCAGCTAGTCTAAACCAGGCGCGCTATCAAGTGCTTAAATATCAATTCATTAATCAAATTAATGACCCCCCGTATATTCTTGCATTCAGCAAAAAATAAGGCAGGCGCATTCGCACCTGCCTTATTTTCTATAGAATTCCCATCGATTCGATATGTTCTCTCGTTCGCTCGTTGCCCAGATCGTGAAGAAGATGATAAACCTGCTTCATATGATCATCGTAGTCGTGGTTGTTCTTATCTTCGTGATAGCTCATTGCAGGCACATGGGAACGATAAAGGGAGAGACGACTATCCTTATCCACCAGGTCAAACAGTTCACTTAGCTTGAACACATCTTCCTCATCCGCATCAATTTCAAAGTTATAACTTGATGCCCCCTGATCTTCCAAAATTTCTCCTGAACTTACATTGACGTAATAACGCTTCTTCATTCTTAAAGCCCCCTTCACAAACCTATAGGCTTCTTTTCTCACGAATCAGCATATTTTATACGTCATTTACTGAGAAGCTTTGTGAAGTCTTCGATATACCCAACCATTGAAATAGAAGAAAATACTTGAACGTCCACCATTCCGAATGATCTTCCGAGCTAGGGTACGCACATCTTTTTGCTCCATCACTTTTCGATCCGCCAGATAGATTCCAAGCAAACCTCTGTTTATGAGGCGATGAAATGATGAATGCGGGAGTCCTTCCACGCTTTTATCAGCTTCTTTAATGAAGTGAGCAACACGACGAGCAAGTTCATCATTATCTTTGTAATAAAAACAAAAATTCAAATCCCCACCCACTCGATCTTCTTCTTGATCAATAAAGTAATCAAGCATAATATGGAGTCCTTGCACCCATGGGAAATAGCCTTCTTTAATGAGTGCTGTTCCACCTTTAGGGATCATATCTCCAAGTGAATAGGACACAAGACAGAAGATACCCAGGGTTGAGCCTGCACAGGCTGAAAACTCATTCCAAGTCATATCAGGTAGTTGTGCCTTATGCTGATCAAACCAGCTTTTCAATCTTGGAACACGGTCATCCTCTGTTACATGTTTATGTACTTGAAGATCACAATAATAGTGACAAAGTTCAAGTAAGGCCGGTTGAACTTCCTCTTGATTCGAAAGCTCACGGACGACGCTCTGACACGTTTCGACGAGATCTCGAAGATACCCACCATCATCCTGCTCTTCTCTAAATCGATAGTAAGTGTTGGTTGCTACAATTTCTGGTGATAGTGCTTCTACCATCGATTCGTGTAGCGCACTAAAATCTGCTGGATCAAGCGATGTACTTCGATCACATAAATTATCAAGATAATCGCTAATCGTCTGATAAGCTGCTACGAATTTAATGGATTTGTCAATTTCACTACCAGCAAGGAGACCATAGATTGCGCCCCCTTCGCAATGAAACGTCTTTGATTCTATACTATCTAGCGCCTGTTTCCTTAATTCCGGGTCAGGGATTTGCTCCGCCCTTTTCTTCCATTGATCTAGCTCATGATGTACCCTTGGCAATACTCGCCTGTAAATGCTATACATCAATGTCCAGGGATGACTTGGTACTTTCAAGTGATTCCACTCCTGTATCATTTATTTGTCTTGATCACTTACCTGACTTTCAAATAACTGAAGCTTTAACTCCACAAAAGATAATGCTGTTGCGAAAACCGCATCTCGCTCAGGTTCATTAAACACTTCATGATAGAATCCATCCCACTCTTTATATGCTTTATCTGTTAAAGGTATACGATTAAACCAGGATGCAACAGAATGCTTATCTACAATTCGATCGTCACCACCCTGCACAACGAGAAGCGGTAAGTTCTGAAAAGACTTTGCCCCATCATTTGCAATTTTGATGGCCTTGAGTAGTTCACGATACCATCTTACAGAAACTTTTTGCACCATCAAAGGATCTTCTTGATCTCGTTTATGAAATTCTTTATTTCTCGTTCCTATATTTGGCTCCAGCTTGGAGTTTAACCTGAGTGACGGAACGATAGGATTTAATACTTTGGAAAGAAGATCTACCCCTTTATTTGGAGGATTTACGAGACCCACACATGGTGAAGATAGGATGAGCCCTGTAAGCGAGGGACGCTTCTCCATGATTGTTCGAATAGAAGCAAGTCCTCCCATACTATGTCCGAGTAAAAAGACAGGAAGTTGGTAGTCATGCGCGCGATTAATCCATTTATTAATTGTGTCGATATATTGATCAAATGAATCAATATGTCCTCGTCTTCTTGTGCTCTCTCCTTGTCCTGGCAAGTCTCCAAGAACGACATGGTATCCTGCTTCTAGCCATTTCGAGGCAAGCCAGTCATACCGACGATGATGTTCGTTAGCCCCATGAACTAAAACAATAACTCCTTTTGCATATTCCACTTCTTTAATTCGCATGGAATTAAGCCCCCTTATGTAGGTTCATTCTTTTTGATACACTACTTGTGAAAAGGATTTCATATATTATGAAAGAAAGTTGGGATTGAGATGCTTTATGCGTATTACGATAAAAAACCTTCGATTCATGAAACGGTCTATATTGCGGATTATACTACCATTACTGGTGATGTGACAATCGGGGCACATAGTAGCGTCTGGTTTAATACGACAATACGCGGTGATGTAGCACCAACAGAAATAGGTGAAAGAGTAAACATTCAGGACAATTGTGTGCTCCATCAGAGTCCAAATAAAAAGCTAATATTAGAAGATGGCGTAACGATTGGCCACCAGGTTATTTTGCATAGCAGCATGATTCGAAAACATGCTCTCATTGGAATGGGCTCGATCATTCTTGACGGCGCTGAGATTGGGGAAGGCGCTTTTGTTGGAGCAGGTAGTCTTGTTCCACCTGGAAAGAAAATCCCACCACATTCACTTGCTCTCGGGAGGCCTGCAAAAGTAGTAAGAGAATTAACAAAAGACGACATACTTGATATGGATCGTATCCGTCGGGAGTATGCTGAAAAAGCTACTTATTACAAAAATCAGAGACCACTTTAAAAAAGCGCATATTTTTTGATGGTTTGAGGAAAGTTACCAATACAATCCTAATGGATAGAGGTGGCTTCTGTGTACAAAATGACCATCGTCTTGATCGTGCTGGTCGTCATCACGTTGCTAATAGGGGCGTTCATGACCTATCGACTTGGGCAGAACCAAAAAGGTGAATACGACAACCAGGGAAATGCGCGAATGAAATCCTCTTTTTTCAGCAACCCTATTTTCCTTATTTATATTATTGCTACCGCCCTTGCAATTGGATACGTGATTTACTTCACTTTAATTTAATGAAAAGGATCAGGATAATCTTCCTGGTCTTTTTTTCATGACATCAGAATAGCATTCGCGATAAACACGTTTATCGCACGGCTCCGCTTTTCACGAGATCCAGCTGCAGCGGGCAGACTCTCGGTCACTTCACCTCCCAACTCGAACACAAAGACCGTGTTCATTTTGGGAGGTTCCAGTGTCTGTCGAGTCTAAACGCCCGCTTCCGCTTTTCTTTTGATCCAGCTGCACCCTCCAGACCCTCGGTCACTTCACCTTTCAACCTGAACACAAAGAACGTGTTCATTTTGAAAGGCTCCAGTGCCTGCCGGGTCTAACCGGAGGCTTCCGCTTTTCTTATGATCCAGCTGCAGTGGCCAGGGTCTCGATCGCTTCACCTCACAATTCGAACACAAAGAACGTGTTCAATTTGTGAGGCTCCAGCGCTTGTCGACCCTTAACGGCCACTTCCGCTTTTCTTTTCAATCTTAATAATTCTTTAAGATTTCTTTAATAGTACCACTAAATTTCTCCTATAAGATAGAAGTAACACATAGGTTGAAGGGGGATTATTTTGAGTAAAGTGGTTGGGTGGCTTTATGAACAAGAGTGTACGGTTTTTCGGTTTGTGAATTTGAAATGTCATTCTCGGTATCTTACTTCTTTTTTAGGGTTGGTGACACATGCTGGCGGGGCACGTGCGACGATTTTTAGTACGCTTCTGCTGTGTTTATTCTTGCAGGATTCATACCGATTGTGGGCCTTTCAGAGTGCTATTGCTTTGACGGCTAGTCATCTTCCTGTTCAACTGATCAAAAAATTCTATCCGAGGCATCGCCCTTACCTCTCTATACCTGAAACAAAAATGCTTGTTTATCCACTTAAAGATCATTCGTTTCCTTCCGGACATACGACAGCTATTTTTTCTGTTCTTACTCCGTTCATTTTACATGTACCGGCGCTTTCGATTCCATTAACGGCTCTTGCATGTCTTGTAGGGTTGTCTCGCATTTACCTTGGCCATCATTATCCTTCAGATGTACTTGTTGGGGTGATACTCGGTGTAGGGAGTGGTGTTTTGGCCTCACTACTTTGGGTTTAGAAAAATGAGGGAGGGATTTATATGAAGATTGCACTTTTTACTGACACGTACTTCCCACAGGTGAATGGCGTTTCACGTACTCTCGGAAAATTTACGACCTATTTGGATCGACAAAATGTTGACTACAAGCTATTTGCTCCTGATTGTCAGGCAGATGAAGACTTATTCGCTAGCAACATTCACCGCTTTACAAGTATGAAGTTCTTCTTATATCCCGAATGTCGAATTGCACTCCCAAAGCTAAGAATCATCCGTAACCAACTCCAGGGTTTTAATCCTGACCTACTCCACATCGCTACCCCATTTAATATCGGTATGAGTGGACTTCATTATGGGAAAAAGTTAAACATTCCGATGGTCGCTTCCTATCACACAAATTTTGATGATTACCTAAAACATTATCATCTCGATTGGTTGTCTCCGTTTGTATGGAGATACTTGATGTGGTTCCATCAACCATTTTCTTCAATTTTTGTACCTTCAACCGAAACACGCACTCGATTACACCGAAAAGGTTTTGAGAATTTAAAACTCTGGCGCCGAGGTGTTGATTGTGATCTTTATTCCCCTGTTAAAAAGAACAATGCAATCAGAGAACGTTATAACATTAACGAAAAATACGTACTTCTCTTCGTCAGTCGTCTTGCACCTGAGAAGAACCTTGAAACCTTAAAGAAAATCATGTGGAAACTTCCAGATGAGCTAAAACAACAAACGAGCTGGCTTATCGTTGGAGACGGACCTGCCATGCCACAATTTCAAGAGAACCTTCCTACGAACGTTACGTTTACAGGTTATAAGCAAGGTAACGAGCTGGCTGAACTCTACGCGACAGCTGATCTTTTCGTCTTTCCTTCTGCCACTGAAACATTCGGCAATGTTGCTTTGGAATCCCTCGCTTCAGGAACTCCCGTGATTGCTGCTGGTGCAGGAGGATTAATTGATGTCATAACAGAAGGACGAAACGGTATTTTTTGCTCACCCTATGACGAGGACGACTATGTTTCTGCGATTAATCGATTACTAAAAGATCAAACAGAAAGAAAAATGATGGGTTACGACGGTCGCCGTCATGCTCTTTCACAATCTTGGGACGCTATCTTTGGAAGATTGTTAGAGGACTACGAAATAACAATCGGGATGAAGCGGTTGGCAAGCTACGCTTAATGAAAGGCTCTTTTCTAAAAGATTTTTGCTTTTGAAATGATTTAAAAAAACGACACTTTGTGATTGGAGCGGAAGGATGCTCGACTCCTGCGGGACTAGCGGGACAGGTGAGACCCCACAGGAGTGTAAGCGACGAGGAGGCTCACCGCCCGCCCCGCGGAAAGCGAGCATCCTGGAGCGGAAATGAACTCGCTATAGCAACAATGTTTACGAAAAGAGCCTAATGAAAAGAGGAGGAAAAGTGATGAAACTTGCTGTATTTGGAGCTAACGAAATTGGTTTAACTGCATCTGCCGTATTTGCTTCTCATGGCCATGACGTCGTATGTACTGACGAAGATCGAAATCAAATTGAGACACTTAACTCTGGAGCAATTCCGGTTCAAGAAGAAGGACTGTCCCAACTTATCTTAAACGCACAAGAAGCCGGTAAACTCAGCTTCACTGTTAATCGATTAACAGCAGCATCTGAAGCTGATTATCTTCTTTTCACAGAGGCAATTCCTGTAGATGAGAACGGTAGCCCTGATCTTTCCGGATTCTTTCGATTTATTAGACAGATTGCCATAACGGTTCATACTCACAAAACGTTTATTATTAAAAGCACGGTCCCGCCTGGAACAGCTACAATGATAGAGAGAGTTCTGAGTGAACAAGGCCTCACAGATCAGTCATTTGACGTTGTTAGTAATCCAGATTTCATAAGAAAAGGAACGGCCGTTTTCGATTTTATGCACCCTTCGAAAATTATCATTGGAACATCTTCCCTCCGTGCTTGCAGAATGATGGAAAGGTTTTATGCGCCTATTTCTTCCTCTTTACATTATATGGATCATTCGAGTGCCGAATTGATGCGCTGCGCTTATCATACTTATCTATCATTGAAGGTCTCTTGTCTTACAATGATTGCAGGCGTAGCAGAAAGCTACGGTGCTGATGTAGAAGCAATTCAAACTGCGTTACCTACAGATTCGAGTTTCATTGAACATTCTTTATATCCTGGTTCCTACTTTCTTGGTTCTGAAAGACCTTCTGAAATCGCTTCCTTTCGTTCCATGATTCAGGGTTCATCATCAGCCAATCGAATGTTTGAAGCTCTTGAAGGAATTGATCAGTACCAGCCAGAACTGTTGATTCAGAAATTGAAAGATTTTCTTGGTACACTTCAAGGCGTAAGCATAGCGTTATTTGCCTCAACTACAGATAAAGCAGTTCCCTCCATATCGCCATCTGAGCTCGTCATTAAGAGACTTGAAGCAGAAGGAGCTATCGTAAAAATGTATAACCATGAGAAAACAGGATATCGCTTTAAAGAGAATTCTTCCTCCGCTATGTATGAAACCATCGCAGACTGCGAAGCCCTTTTACTCATGACAGAAAAAGAGCCGCTACAGAATGTAAATTGGGAGCAACTTGTAAAAGGACTAAAACTGCCCTTATTAGTCGATGGACATAATCTGTTTTCCCTCGACGAAATGAGAAAAATCGCGAACACCTATGACTTAATTTATTGTTCTATTGGTAGACCAAATATTTATAAGGGATTGGGGTCTATATCAGTTCAATCCGTTCAATAAAGACGTTGGTCATAACTTTCTTCGAGTGATCGAGCAACTGTATGATTAGACATTTCTGCATGATCAGCAAGTATTTTAGAAGCTGGAGCGAGTCCATCAGTAGTTGGCCAACGCCCCTGTTCCCAAAGGTGAGAGCGCTTAAATGACTTCGCACAGTGTATAAAACACTCTTCCACTTCAACCCCAATTCCAAGTAGAGGCACTTTCCCATTAACAGCACAGCGTTCAAGAAGATGCTTTTCCTTCACAATAGTAGCTTTACCGTTAATGCGTAGCGTCTCTTCTCGCCCTGGAATCATCAGCAACATTCCAATATTAGGATTTTCTAATAAGTTAAACATCGAGTCCATTCGCTTATTACCGGGTCTTTCCGGGATTATCAAATGTTTATCATCCAGAATTTGTATAAAACCTGGAGCATCTCCTCTTGGAGAAACGTCACTTCCAGATTTCGAAGAACTTGCAATCATCAGAAATGGTGAATGAGCAATAAAGGCTCTGCAGTGCTCATCAATGATCGTAATTACTTTATTTGATGCAAGCTTACTAGGAAGACCTGCTATTTCTTCTAATTCTTTTACAGATGTAACAGTTTCCCCAAATAGATCACCCATCGTTCTCCCCCCTCCCAAGAATTTTCTTCCATTTTACCATAGTGTCATTTCCTTCATAAGGTCTGACCGACGATCGCTTCCTTTGAATACTTCATTTTTCACAAAAAAAAGAAGCCGAAATGGCTTCTTTCCATGCAGATTAGATTCCTGCTCCTTGCTTAAGTAACTCAGCACGATCAGTTTGCTCCCACGGAAGCTCAATGTCTGTACGACCAAAATGTCCGTAAGCAGCTGTTTGCTTGTAAATCGGACGACGAAGATCGAGCATCTTGATAATGCCGGCAGGACGAAGATCGAAATTTTCTCTTACCAGCTCGACAAGACGTTCCTCAGAGACTGCTCCTGTTCCGAATGTATCTATGGCAATCGATACAGGTTGAGCAACACCAATAGCGTAAGCAAGTTGAACTTCACAACGATCTGCAAGACCAGCTGCTACAAGGTTTTTGGCTACATAGCGAGCAGCATACGCAGCAGAACGGTCTACTTTCGTAGCATCCTTACCAGAGAATGCACCGCCACCGTGACGTGCATAACCGCCGTAAGTATCAACAATGATTTTTCTTCCTGTCAAACCTGCATCACCCTGAGGTCCTCCGATAACAAAGCGGCCAGTAGGGTTAATGAAATATTTTGTTTCATCATCAATCAATTCAGCAGGAACAACTGGCTTTACAACGTGTTCTTTAATGTTACGTTGAATTTGTTCAAGTGAAATTTCTGGATGATGCTGTGTAGACACAACAATCGTGTCAACGCGAACAGGCTTCCCAGCTTCATCGTATTCCACTGTAACCTGGGTCTTGCCGTCAGGGCGTAGATAAGGAAGAATCTCTTCTTTTCTCACTTCGCTCAAACGACGAGCTAATTTATGAGCTAAAGAAATCGGAAGTGGCATTAATTCCGCTGTCTCATTACAAGCGTAACCAAACATAAGCCCCTGGTCACCTGCACCAATTGCATCGATTTCATCATCGGACATTGTGCCTTCACGCGCTTCAAGAGCGACGTTTACACCTGCTGCGATATCCGCAGACTGTTCATCAATTGAAGAAAGAACAGCACATGTCTCAGCATCAAATCCGTATTTTGCACGTGTATAGCCGATTGTTTGAATCGTTTCACGAACAACTTTTGGAATATCCACATAGTGTGAAGTTGTAATTTCACCGGAAACTAATACAAGACCTGTTGTAACTGTAGTTTCACAGGCAACGCGCGCATTTGGATCATGCGCAAGAATATCATCCAGAATGGCATCGGAAATCTGATCTGAAATTTTATCAGGATGCCCCTCTGTTACTGACTCAGAAGTAAACAATCGACGATTACTCACTCAAGTACCTCCTTAAGGATTGGATCCTATCTAATTATGGTGTAATGGATACGGTACTCATTTCCCTATTATCCTGTGCCGAAACGAGAGAACGAATTCAATATCTTATCGTCTTACCTTTTTTTATAGCGTCATCAACCTCAACGACATTAAAAAAGCCCTTCCCTTCTATGTAGAGGGAAAAGGAGCTGGTATCTCATGCCTTTCGCCTCTTATCTTCCAAGACTATCGTCTTGCAGGTTAGCACCTTAATCCTGTTGTATAGGAGTTGGTTGCTGAGCTTCATCGGGCCTGTCCCTCCGCCTGCTCGGGATAAGAGTATCCATTCTGGACATATAATAACGCAGAAAAAACCTTGTGTCAATGAAGAAAAGCGGAAGTGGCCGTTTTGGGTCGACTAGCGCTGGAGCCCTACAAAAAGAACACGGGCTTTGTGTTCATTTTGTAGGGTGAAGCGATCGAGACCCTGGCCACTGCAGCTAGACACGAAAAGCGGAAGTGGCCGTTTAGGGTCGACTAGCGCTGGAGCCCTGCAAAAAGAACACGGGCTTTGTGTTCATTTTGTAGGGTGAAGCGATCGAGACCCTGGCCACTGCAGCTAGACACGAAAAGCGGAAGTGGCCGTTAAGGTCCGTCAAGCGTTGGAAACGAAGACTCGGCTTATCAATAGATAATCATCAGGAACAAACGAGTTTCTTCCTATATAGTAAATCGTGCTGTGAAACCCATACAAATAGTCATCTGCCCTTTTTTCACTTTTTAAGCAAAAAATACATAGATTAGTATAGAATAATTAAATAAATGTGTTATACTATTTTTGAGTTAAACAAGTCAATCAACGAAATCTTTAAAAAAGGATGGGTTTAACGTATGAAAACAGCTTCCTTCTCCTCACCGTTATTGGATGCGATTTTAAATAAGAATAATCTACATGTAAATTTATCAGTTTCTGAGTTGACCGAACATTCCCTCTTTAAAAATGAAGGAACGTTATCGTCGACTGGCGCACTTCGCGTTGAAACCGGCAAATATACCGGGCGTTCTCCCGGGGACAAGTTTATTGTAAATGAAGACTCCGTAAAGAACAAAGTGAATTGGAAAACGAATCAGCCAATTTCCGAAAAAAGTTTTGAAAACCTTTACACAAAAGTGCTGAATTATCTAGGTGAGAAAAAGGGACTTTATGTATTCAAAGGATTCGCTGGGGCTGATCAGTCATCAAGACTTCCCATCCAGGTAATCAACGAATATGCATGGCATAACCTTTTTGCCCATCAACTATTTATTCGTCCGAACGAAACTGAGCTTAATGGTCATGAAGCTGAATTCACCGTAATCTCTGCACCAGGATTCCAGGCAGACCCAGAAGTAGATGGAACAAATTCAGAGACATTTATTATCATTTCATTTGAAAAGCGTACCGTATTAATTGGCGGAACTGAATATGCTGGTGAAATTAAGAAATCAATTTTCACTGTAATGAACTACCTTCTTCCTGAACGTAACATTCTATCCATGCACTGTTCGGCCAACGTTGGCAAAGAAGGCGATGTGGCATTGTTCTTCGGTCTATCTGGAACAGGAAAGACAACGCTTTCAGCTGATGCTCATCGATCACTCATAGGGGATGATGAACACGGGTGGTCCATGAACGGCGTATTCAACATCGAAGGCGGCTGTTACGCTAAATGTATAAATCTTTCTAAAGAAAAAGAACCACAGATATGGGATGCGATTCGATTTGGGACCGTGCTCGAAAATGTCATGGTGAACAAAGAAACACGTGTACCTGATTATGATAACACAATCCTAACTGAAAATACGCGTGCAGCCTACCCAATCGATGCCATTCCTAATATTGCAATTCCAAGTGTTGCTGGACATCCAAACACCATTATTTTCTTAACAGCTGATGCGTTTGGTGTTCTGCCACCGATCAGTAAGCTTACAAAGGAACAGGCCATGTTCCACTTCCTTTCAGGGTATACTAGCAAGCTAGCCGGAACTGAAAGAGGTGTCACATCACCTGAGGCGACTTTCTCAACCTGTTTTGGAGCTCCATTTCTCCCATTGCCTGCTTATCGCTATGCAGAAATGCTTGGTGAGAAAATCATGGAACATGATGTTCAGGTATTCCTCGTTAACACCGGTTGGTCCGGTGGCGGTTATGGCGTAGGTCAACGTATGAAGCTGTCTTACACTAGAGCCATGATTCAAGCCGCACTTAACGGTGAGCTTGACAGCATCGAAACAATAACAGATCCAATTTTCGGCTTGCATACCCCTTCTCATTGTCCAGGTGTTCCTGCCGAAGTGTTACAACCGAAACAAACTTGGGAAGATAAAGAACAATATGACTTGAAAGCCAAAGAGCTTGCTTCTCAATTCGTAAAAAACTTTGAGAAATTCACGAACGTCTCTGATGAAATCAAAAGCGCAGGACCGAATATTTAATTTCGTTTAGAAAAGCACCTTAACTGGTGCTTTTTTTTTTATTAGGCTCTTTTCTCAAAGATTGTTGTTTTTGAAAGAATTATTGTATAAAGAACCACACTTAGCTGATTGGAGCGGAAATCCCCCACTCTTATAGCAACACTGTTTACGAAAAAAGCCTTTTATTAATATTTCATGCCAAACACACAAATCCATGAAAAACATAGGCTATAGTATCTCAAACATGAGCCTATCTCATGTGACGACTGTGGAGGCTATACGATGAAAAAAGGATGGATCATACGACAGACTATTTTTGTAAGTGTCTTTCTACTTCTTCTTTCCGCTTGTGGAACAAATACAGTGAAGAATGATCAAGTCAGAGTAGCAGAAGTAACTCGCTCGATCTTCTACGCGCCGCAATATGTGGCAATAGCAGAGGGTATCTTCGAGAAAAACGGTATTGATGTTGAACTCACGACTACATGGGGAGGAGATAAAACTATGACAACACTTCTCTCAAACGGAGCGGATGTCGCCCTCGTAGGATCTGAGACTTCTATTTATGTTTATGCACAGGGAACGAAAGACCCAGTGATTAACTTTGCTCAGCTCACCCAAACAGATGGTACATTTCTAGTTTCGAGAGAAAAAGTAGATCACTTCTCATGGGAAGATTTGAAAGGGAGCACGTTTCTCGGTCAACGAAAGGGCGGTATGCCACAAATGGCAGGTGAATATGCCCTTAAACAAAAGGGAATCGATCCACAAAACGACTTAAAACTCATTCAAAATATTGATTTTGCAAATATTTCAAGTGCCTTTGCATCCGGTACTGGGGATTACGTACAACTATTTGAGCCCACTGCAAGTGTATTCGAGCAGCAAGGAGTTGGGCATATCGTGGCTTCATTCGGTAAGGAGTCCGGTACCATTCCCTACACTGTATTTATGGCCAAAGAAAGCTATTTAAAGAAGAATTCTGACACCGCAAAACGTTTTACAAAAGCGCTTTATGAAGCCCAGCAATGGGTAGACACCCACTCAGCAGAAGAAATTGCTAAATCGATCGAACCATTCTTCCAGGATACGGAGCTCGACCTGATCACAACTGTCGTCGATCGATATAAAAGCCAACACTCGTTTGCAACGAATCCAATCCTTGATCAGGAAGAATGGGATAATTTACAAAACATTATGAACGAGGCAGGCGAGCTTCCGGTGCGTGTTGATCATAGTAAACTAGTCGATAATAGTTATGCCGAAGACGCCCAACAATAGGAGGAAATAATATGTCCTTCCTTCAGCTCGACTCGATCTCCCATGTCTTTTTAACTTCACAGGCAGCAAAGCAAGCGATTTCGAACCTCTCTTTTTCAATCCAAGAGGGAGAATTTGTTTCCCTACTTGGTCCAAGTGGTTGCGGAAAGTCTACTTTACTTTCAATTATTTCCGGCTTGCTAGAGCCTACTGAAGGTACTATTACTCTCCAAGATAAAGAAATTCATAAACCTGGTGAACGAATGGGCTATATGCTTCAGCAAGATTATTTGTTCCCCTGGAAAACGATCGAAGACAATTGTCTACTAGGTTTAAAGCTATTAAACCAACTCACAGAGGATAGAAAAACAAAAACATTGGATTTCCTAGAAAAAATGGGTCTAACTGATGTGCGACAGGCTTTTCCAGGTCAGCTCTCAGGAGGGATGCGCCAGCGTGTAGCACTTGTTCGCACCCTGGCAACTAATCCTGATCTACTTTTGTTAGATGAGCCATTCTCTGCATTAGATTATCAAACAAAATTAAAACTTGAAAACCTGGTATTTACGACATTAAAAGAGCATAAAAAAACAGCATTATTAGTCACACACGATATTGGAGAAGCAATCGCTATGTCTGATCGGGTCATCCTACTTTCACCTAGGCCTGGAAAGATAGCCAGAACATTTGAAATCCCAACTCATCTTCGGAATCTTCTTCCTTTCGATGCAAGGAATGACC
The DNA here is from genome assembly GCA_963739655.1 of uncultured Bacillaceae bacterium. GTDB lineage: Bacteria > Bacillota > Bacilli > Bacillales > Guptibacillaceae > Guptibacillus. The sequence continues at coordinate 983,741 of CAVUAW010000018.1, forward strand.
CTGCTTTTCCTGAGCATTTCCAGCTAATTTGGAAGGAGCTTGATTCTTTTGAGCAATCTCCAGCTTGAGACGCAGCATACCACATTTGTTAGAAAGTTAAAACGAGAGAAACGAGAGATCGTAAGTTGGCAACTCTTCATCCTTGTAGCGTTTCTAATGGTTTGGGAAGTGGCAGGAAGAATGACTTGGATCGATCCGCTACTATTCAGCTACCCGACTAAGATCGCATCGCTCTTTCTAACCAAATTGAGCGATGGCTCTTTAGTAGTGCATACTAGCGTTACACTCCTTGAAACCATTGCAGGGTTTATTTTCGGAACGGTATTTGGAACAATATTTGCAGCTGGCTTATGGTGGTCACGCAAAGCATCAAAGATTACCGACCCTTACCTTGTCATATTAAATTCTATGCCAAAAGTAGCGCTCGGCCCCATTATTATCGTTGCACTCGGTCCGGGTTACCTCTCCATCATAACAATGGGGGCTTCCATATCAGTCATTATTACCACGCTTGTGATTTACCAAGCTTTTCACAGTGTGGAACCGAACTATGTTAAAGTGATTCGATCGTTTGGAGGGAACAAAAAGCAAGTCTTCCGTGAAGTGATTCTTCCCGCTTCATTTCCAGCGATTATCTCTACATTAAAGGTGAATGTCGGGCTTTCCTGGGTTGGCGTGATTGTCGGTGAATTCCTTGTATCGAAACAAGGCCTCGGCTATATGATTATTTATGGCTTCCAGGTATTTAACTTTACACTCGTGTTGCTGAGCTTAGTGATGATCGCACTGTTCTCTTCCATTATGTATCTCGGTGTAGAATGGTTGGAACGCAAATTAATAAAACATTAGCTTCTCATGATGAGAGGCTTTTTTTGTTGCAAATGGGCAAACTAGTTAGCCAGAACTTACAAAGCTGACAAGTACCTACACGTCTAGCCAATGGCAAAATGATTGCTATAGACCCACCCTAATCGAATCTGCTAGCATGAAGAAGAACATATTCCTTATGAAAACAGGTGAAGAAAATGAAAGAAGCTCTGAGAGGAGTCTGGATCAGCATTACAGCTTATTTGCTTTTATCTGTAACGAAGCTCGGTGCTGGTTATCTCTATGGATCAGAGGCTTTACTTGCTGATGGATGGAATAATGCGTCTGACATCGTCGCATCAATCGCTGTATTAATCGGCATGAAGATTTCACTTAAGCCTCCAGATCGAAATCATCCATATGGCCATTCAAGAGCCGAGACCGTTTCTTCCCTTTTTGCATCATTCGTCATGTTTGCAATAGGACTACAAGTTCTTTTTCATACGGCTACAGTACTTATGGAAGGAACGCAAACATCGCCTTCTCTAACCTCAGCTTGGGTAGCCTTACTCGGTGTCATCGTAATGGGAGCGGTCTTCCTTTATAATCAACGACTCGCTAAGAAGACAAATAGCCACGGCCTAATGGCTGCAGCGAAAGATAACCTATCCGATGCGCTAGTGAGTCTTGGAGCTCTGATAGGCATTATTGGAGCTCGATTCAATATGCACTGGCTCGATCCCCTTACAGGCTTCATCGTCGGATTAATCATTGTAAAAACAGCATTTGACATCTTCAAGGATTCATCACTCATGCTCACAGATGGCTTTGATAAAGAAAAACTTAGTGAAATCCAATCTACGATACAGGGTATTGAAGGCGTCGAAGCATTAGTAGACTTGAAAGCCCGAATGACCGGAAGTCATGTGATTGTGGATGCGATAGTGGAAGTTGCCCCTGAGCTGAATATTGAAGAAGGCCACTCCATTACTGACAAGATTGAAGAGCAGCTCGAGAAAGATCATGATATTAAAACCACTCACATCCATGTGGAGCCAGGAAAACGGAACCAATAGAAAAAAGTCCAGGACGAGGTAATGTCTGGACTTTTTTCATTCAAAATTTTTGAGGTGTTGCAAACTGTATGGCAACACTTGATCCTTCATCATGAAACTGTATCGTTCATTAATATGAATGTCTTTCGGGAGCTGTTTCAAAAGAACAGGTCCTTTTGTTTCCATATAATCATCTTTTGAATCAAGACGATCGATATCTGCATAATACACATTCTTAATGATGGTACCGCCTTTTCCTTCTACACGGTATTGTCCGACATAGTGAATGTTATCCACTACGCCACCTGTTTCTTCATAAACCTCTCGTACTGCAGCTTCTTCTGCGCTCTCCCCTTCTTCAACCTTTCCACCTGGAAATTCAATTCCTCTTCGCGAGTGCTCAGTAAGAAGCCACTTTTCTTTAAAACGGCAGATGACCCAAACATGCTTTGGGGCAGTAGAGTAAGGGTGATCTTGAAATGAAAATGTTACCTGATTATGATAGTAATCTGTAAACATAAATTCGCTCATTTGATAACCTCGTCCTTTAGTTTCTTACTTTATTGTAAAAGAGTAGTTCGTCATTGTCCAATCTCCTTGTGAAAAAAACAAAACGCACGGACAGCATGTCTCGTGCGTTCACTCTATTTAATCGTGAAATTTTTAATAATCCAATGATTGTTTTCGTAAAGAAAATTAATTTCAATTGTATAAGATCCGTAAAGATCTGATTCATTAGACTGGATAAGTTGATACTCAAAATCATTCATCTGTTTAAGCTCATAAGGCTGATCAGTATTTACCCATGGAAAAAGTTCAGTAGGAACGAGATAAAGACCCCCGTCACGTTCTTCATAATAGACATCTGTTATGTTAGCAGCAAGATCTGAAGATGTAACTTCTCGTAAATGCTGTTCTATATCTTCTTCAGTAGAAAAATCTTTAACCTTGTATTGATCGTCTGTATCCTGCACAATTCGATTAATCAATTCACTCGATAGTTTTTCAACATTTGGTTTTTCTACTGAAAACGATTTAGCTTCCGCTTTGTTTTCTAATGAATTAAGCATGATCTCTGAATGATTGCTAGCTACTTTGGATAATTCGTTTCCACACCCCGATGTTACAACTAGCATACTTACAATCATAATCAAAGTTATGTATTTCCTCATGAATCTCATCCTTTTTATTATTGTAAAATTCCTTTGTACTAATCACATTCCTCTTCAAGTAAGGTGTCAAACTAACCAGCGGGATATTAAGTCTTTTTTACTATGATTGATGAATTTTTAAGACGGTATGAATGAATAACGTTACAATGATAGTACGATTAAAGAAGACAACAATTTCTAAATTGAGAATATAGATTGGAGCTATCGTTTGTGAAAGAGATATGGAATGAACGCTTTGGATATTATGTTAAGCACCGACTCCTGTATGTCACTTACATCCTACAGGGGGGATTATTGATAGCATTCATTATCGGTGGG
>CAVUAW010000019.1:0-56574 GCA_963739655.1 uncultured Bacillaceae bacterium
TAAAAGGTGTATTTTTTCGCTTCCTGCCTCTTTAAGCCTACCATTTATTTATCACACCTACAACGAAACAAGCAGATCATCACAATGTAAAAAAACCAGCCCTGAGGACTGGTTTTCACTTTATCAGGTATATTCTGGATGCTGATTCATTTAGATAGTTTACGGTCGAATTCACTTACCATTTTGAGACTCCGACGGTGATCCATCTCACGATCTCGTTCGACTTCCATTCGTTTCTTGAAATTACGGCTATATTCAGCATAGCCTACTCCGTGAGACTGGTACATCGCCTTTTCCATTTCAGGTGTGTGGTTTAACCGCATGGGGCTAATAATGAATCAATCCTTTCGATATCTTTTAGTTTACAAAGCATACTTTACCACGTTGCTTCAGTAGTCACAAATAGCATATACAGCGTTGAGAAGGGCTATGGTAGGATGACATAAGTTCTGAATATACAAAAAACTATCTTCCTTACCTTTTCGGCCATATCCACCATTTTTCAAATTCTTCACTATTTGCTACTTAATATAAAAGCACCTTGAACGGTGGTGAGTTAAACTCAGTTACCTCATTTGAGGAAAAGGCCACCAACAATGTTAGTGCATATATAATAGAAGAAACTCGGGAAATCAATGCTTCATTTGATTAAGGTCTTGTATACATTCCTGTACGAGCGTTACCGCTTGACTCATCGCTGCGCCACCACCAAAAGCTGCTGTAACCCCGACGGTTTCAAGAATTTCTTGCTCTGAACACCCTTGATCTAAACAGCCCTTCGTATGGTAAATAATACAATATTCATCTTGAGAAAAAATAGAAATACCTAACGCAATCATCTGTTTGTTTTTCTGACTTAAGGCTCCTTCCTTAAAACAAGCCTCTGTAAAGGCACTATATTTCTTAGCAAGCTGAGGCATTTTCTCTGTGAACGTGCCTAATCCTTCTTTGTAATCATGAAGCGCCGCTTCTGAGAAGTTGTTGAATTCCTTTTCTTGTTTCAAGACGCATCTCTCCTTATAGTTTTTCACCGTTAGTATGAGAACTCTATGCACATGCTATCCATAAAATTAGCTAGAAAAGTTTTTCAAATGAGCACGTTTTCATGTGATGAATGTCACACGTAAGGTTAAAGTAATACGATAAGATAATGGTGAAGATAATATTAAAAGCAGGGGTGGATATGATGTATCAAGGTAAAACAACGCGCGTAGCACTTATTGGAACTGGCTTTGTAGGGACAAGCTATGCCTTTTCCTTATTGAATCAAGAACTTGTGAATGAGCTTGTCTTAATTGATGTAAATAAAGAAAAAGCTGAAGGAGAAGCAAGAGATCTGAATCACGGCCTTCCTTTTGGGGCGCCAATGAAAATCTGGGCAGGAGATTACGAAGACTGTAAAGAAGCGGACATAGTAGTTATCGCAGCCGGTGCCAACCAGGCACCTGGAGAGACAAGACTTGATCTCATTGATAAAAACACAGCTATTTTCAAGAAGATTGTATCGAGTGTGATGGAGAGTCAATTCGATGGCATTTTTATTGTTGCCACTAATCCGGTCGATGTCCTAACCTATGCGACATGGAAGTTTTCTGGCTTGCCAAAAGAACGTGTGATTGGATCGGGTACGATACTTGATACAGCACGCTTCCGTTATTTATTAAGTGATTATTTCAACGTTGACTCTAGAAACGTACATGGCTATATTCTGGGAGAACATGGCGATACTGAACTACCTATTTGGAGTCATGCTACTATTGGTAGCCGACCAATCATGTCTCTCATTAAAGATAAGCCAGAAGCTATGGATGAGCTTGACGCTTTATTCGTAAATGTAAGAGATGCGGCTTACCATATCATTAACCGAAAAGGTGCTACGTACTATGGAATTGCAATGGGACTTGTGCGTTTGACGAAAGCCATTATTCGTAATGAGAACTCCATTCTAACTGTCTCGACGTTATTAGAAGGCGAATATGGACTGAATGACCTCTACATTGGTGTACCTGCTATTGTGAATAACAACGGAATAAGAGAGATTATTGAGCTTGATCTTGATCGCAGTGAAATGGAAAAGCTACATCACTCTGCCAAAACACTGAAGCAGGCGATGGAACCTGTTTTTCAACACGAATAGAAGTCAATCTTGCTTAATAAAAGGCTCTTTTCTTAAAGAATGTGTTGTTTTTGAAAGAATTATTGTATAAGAACCACACTTAGCTGATTGGAGCGAAAGGTGCTCGACTCCTGCGGGACTAGCGGGACAGGTGAGGCCCCACAGGCGCAATGCTTTTGTGCGCCGAGGAGGCTCAGCGCCCGCCCCGCGGAAAGCGAGCATCCTGAAGCGGAAATCCACCCACTCGAATAGCAACAATGTTTACGAAAAGAGCCTAATAAAAAAAGGTTCTCCGAAAACGGAGAACCTTTCTACTTTATTCGTCCACTGGTACAACGGCACCATCATATTCTTCTTTAATAAAGTTCTGAATTTCATCAGAATGAAGAACATCAACTAGTGTTTTGATTGCTTCGTTGTCTTCGTCACCTTTGTTAACAGCGATTACGTTCACGTATGGAGAATCTGAGTCTTCAAGAGCAATCGCATCTTCTTGAGGATTTAATCCTGCATCAATAGCATAGTTTGTGTTAATCATAACTGCATCGCCCTCGCCTTGTTGATAAATTTGCGGAAGAAGTGATGCTTCTACATCAGTTTTGAATTCAATATTTTTAGGATTTTCAGCAATATCTTCAACAGTAGCATCCGATGGCTTCACACCGTCTTTTAGCTTAATTAATCCCTTCGCTTCTAAGTAGAGACAGCATGCGGCCATGGTCTGAAACAGAGTTACTCATAATAATCTGTGCGCCATCTGGAAGATCTTCTAAGCTTTTGTAATCTTGAGAGTAAACACCGATTGGTTCGATATGAATGCCACCTGCATTTACAAAGTCATAATTATCGTTTTCTTCCATTTGCAACTCCATGTAAGGAATAGTCTGGAAGTAGTTCGCGTCTAATTCTCCATTAGCAAGCGTCTTATTCGGAAGAATATAATCCTGGAATGTTTTGATTTCAAGATCGATGCCTTTTTCTTTAAGAATCGGCTGAGCCTTTTCAAGAATTTCAGCGTGAGGGATATTTGAAGCACCCACTACAATCTTCTTCGAATCTTCGCCGCCATCGCCTGATCCTTCACTGTTCCCTCCGTTGTTAGCGCCACAAGCAGCAAGTACTGCTAGTGCAAGAACAGCAAATAGTGATAAAATTTTCTTCATGATTATCTCTCCTTCTCTCCTAGTTATCTTTTATCTATTATTCTTGTTGCGAGATCTCCACAAATTTGAAGTATCGCAACAATAACTAATATTAGAACCGTTGCTACCAGAGTTACATCCGGATTATTTCGTTGGAACCCTTCAAGATACGCCAGGTTTCCAAGTCCACCCGCTCCAACTACACCAGCCATTGCTGTGTAACTGACAAGCGCAATTGCCGTAACCGTAATTCCCGAAATAAGGGCTGGCATGGCTTCAGGAAGCAACACTTTAAAAACGATCTCTCCATTTGATGCGCCCATCGATTGGGAGGCCTCTATAATACCTTTATCTACTTCGCGTAACGCGATTTCGACCATTCTTGCATAGAACGGCGCAGCTCCTGCAATAAGGGCTGGAAGTGCAGCATTTGCTCCAAGCATCGTACCTATAATATAAACAGAAAACGGGATGAGCAAGATGATGAGAATGATAAATGGAATGGATCGAAACAAGTTAACGATTCCAGCGATAAACCCATTCACTAATTTATTTTCCCAAATGTTCCCTCTCGCTGTTAAGAATAATAACAGACCTAATGCAATTCCCAGTATAAAAGTTGCGAGCACAGAGATAGCTGTCATATAAGCAGTCTGAATGGTAGCTTCCCACATGTTTTCCCAAGAAACGTTAGGAAATAATGATTCAATCATTTGTAATCACCTCTACTTCAACACCTTGTTCACGAACGTACTTCAATGCATTCTCAATAACAGGTTGTTCACCTATGAGAAAAACGGAGAGCTTACCATATGGCCCGTCCTGAGTATGTGAAATTTTCCCCTGAATAATATTTACTTCAACATCAAACTTTCGTATCAATTCAGTTACAAGTGGCGAGCCAGTCTTCCCTTTTAAGAAGGTAAACTGAACGAGTTCACCGGCATTACTTTCTGCCAGATGGGTAATCGATTCCTTCATCTCTTCCGGCTCACTTAGCTGATTGACAAAGTCCTTTGTAATGGACTCCTGTGGATGATGAAACACTTCAAGAACAGAACCTTTCTCAACTACTCGTCCATTCTCCATCACCGCTACTCGATGACAAATTTTACGAATGACGTGCATCTCATGAGTAATTAAGACAATCGTCAATCCCAGTTTCTTATTGATTTCTGTCAACAGTTCTAGAATACTGTCAGTCGTTTTTGGGTCCAGCGCAGAAGTTGCCTCATCACACAAAAGAACTTTCGGATTATTTGCTAGCGCCCTTGCAATACCAACTCGTTGCTTTTGTCCTCCACTCAACTGGGAGGGATAAGCGCCTTCTCTACCTTCAAGACCAACAAGGTTAATAAGCTCTTCAACACGTTTCATACGCTTTTCTTTTGGCACACCGGATATTTCAAGTGGAAATGCGATGTTTTCACGGACTGTCCGCGACCAGAGAATATTAAAGTGTTGGAAAATCATTCCGATTTCCTGTCTCGCTGACCGAAGCTCTTTTTCTTTTAAAGAAGATAAATTATTGCCAGCCACTGTGACAGTACCCTCTGTCGGTCTTTCAAGAAGGTTAAGCATCCGTATAAGGGTACTTTTACCAGCTCCACTATAACCGATTACCCCGAATATTTCGCCTTTTTTAATTGAAAGGTTAACGTCTTTAACAGCTTCCACCTTTCCTGATTTAGAAAAGAAGGTCTTATTAATGCCTTTTAGCTCAATCACATGTCTCACATCCTTTATTCATTTGCATGTCGTAATAGGTTGCTGAAGAAAGGACTTCAGTCACATGCTTATACTCAACACACACTAGTACTTACTAAAAATCCTGACTTATTAAGCCTGATTAAAAAAATATAAAAATGCCCTCCTGCTTTGAGCAGAAAGGCATTTGATAAACGATGTCTTCCTCTCATTTCTCAAAGCATATGCTTTGCAGGAATTGGCACCTTTTCAAACGGAGTCGTTTGACGGTTGCCGGGCTTCATAGGGCCAGTCCCTCCACCTCTCTGAATAAGAGATATATAGTTGTTATTACTTTACTGTGGTTAAGTGCTAAATGAATTCTAGCATGGTACTTTGTGAGTGTCAATTACTGAGCAAAAAGTCACAATAATCTAAAAATACCCAAATAGAAAACCATCAGCTAATTTTTCTGATGGTTTTTGTAGTCTGCGCTAGTTCTTTATAGAAGGATAGCTTGTTGATATCGGCATTACCTCCACTAACGACTGCACCAATCTTTTCACCTTTCATGCGGTTCGATTTACATAATACGGCAGCTAACGAAGCCGCACCAGCACCTTCAACAAGTGTTTTATGTCTTTCGAGCATAAATATGATTGCTGCCGCTATTTCTTCTTCCGAAACGGTCAACATATCATCAACGAGTTCTTCTATAATTGGGAACGTTAATTTACCTGGTTCTTTGACAGAGATACCATCTGCAATAGACTTAACAGATTGAAGAACTCCTGGCCCTGTACCTTTAAACCGATTACAGGTAGCTGATGCTTCTGACGCCTGCACCCCGATGATTTTCACGTGAGGAAAGTATGATTTAATCGCCATTGCCATTCCAGCTAGTAAACCACCGCCTCCAACTGGAACGAGAATCGTATCGAGATCCGGGCATTGCTGCATCATTTCAAGTGCTACTGTTCCCTGTCCTGCCATAACGTCTGGATCATCAAAAGCATGAACAAAAGTAGCCCCTCGTTCTTGACGTTCTCGTTCAGCACCATTAAAAGCGTCATTATATGATTCACCTTCAAGTACAATTTCTGCGCCATACGATCGAGTCGCCTCTATTTTGCTCGTGGGCGTATGGATAGGCATATAAATCTTAGCCTTTATCCCTCGTTCACTTGCGGATAAAGCAACTCCCTGTGCATGATTACCTGCTGAAGCAGCAACAATACCACGTGCAGCTTCAATATCTGTTAATGATGCTACTTTATTATAAGCACCTCGAAGTTTAAATGAGCCGGTCCGCTGAAGGTTCTCCATCTTCAAAAAAACATCTTTTTTTGTCATTTCATTTAAAGTTGATGAATGCTGAAGCGGTGTTCGATGAACCGCCTCCAGCAGGTTTTCCATCGCTCTTACGACATGAACGCCATATTTCTCCTGGTAATTCCCAACGTCATTCACTCTCCTACAAATTGTTTTTCTTCATATAAACTGATTTTATCTTCTAGTGACAGCGTACGAGATACTTCATCCCAACCGTTCAATAACATTTCCTTCCAGTATGGATCGATATCAAATGAAGCGACAAGTCCTTCACCATCACTTACTTGCTGTTTTTCTAACTCAACACTAAGCTGATAGCCTTTTTCTGCCTTTCTAAAAAGCTCAGAAATGGTCTCTTGATCGAGAGCAATCGGTAATATCCCGTTTTTAACGCAATTATTGTAGAAAATATCCGCAAAACTGGGGGCTATTACAACCCTGAATCCATAATCTAATAATGCCCAGGGGGCATGCTCTCTTGATGAACCGCATCCAAAGTTCTTTCCAGCAACGAGAATCGTAGCATCGCTATATTGCTCTTCATTTAAATTGAAATCTTCTCGCGGATGACCATCTTCATCAAAGCGCCAGTTATAGAAAAGAAACTGACCGAAACCTTGTCGTTCAATCCTTTTCAAAAACTGTTTCGGAATAATCTGATCTGTATCTACATTAACTTGCTCTAGAGGATAGACAACTCCTCTATATTGATTAATCGGTTCCAGGACGTCTCACTCCTTTTACACTACAAGAGGTTTTATTTTTCTAGCATCAGTAAATCTTCCCTCAATAGCCGCTGCGGCTGCCATTGCAGGACTTACAAGGTGTGTTCGCGCTCCATTCCCCTGACGTCCTTCAAAGTTACGGTTAGATGTAGACGCACAACGCTCGCCTGGAGGCACAATATCGTCATTCATCGCGAGACACATGCTACATCCTGCTTCTCGCCACTCAAATCCAGCTTCCTTAAATATAGTATCAATTCCTTCTGCTTCAGCAGCATCTTTCACTGATTTAGAACCAGGTACAACAAGAGCTGTGACACCTTCATAGACTTTTCGACCACGAACAATTTCAGCCGCTGAGCGCAGATCACTTAACCGGGAATTCGTACACGATCCGATGAAGACATATTGGATGTCAATGTTTTGAATCGGAGTGCCAGGTTTAAGATCCATATAAGCAAGGGCCTGTTTGATCGCTTTTTGGTCACCCGGATCTTCATAATCCTCTGGAAAAGGAACTCTAGAATAGACGGAAGATCCCATTGAAGGATTCGTTCCCCACGTTACTTGTGGCTCTATTTCTTCAGCACCAATCTCAAGTACTTCATCATATGTTGCTCCCGGATCTGTAGCAAGATCTTTCCATTCGGAAACAGCTTGATCAAAGGCGGCGTCTGAAGGAACATGACGCTTTCCTTTCAAATAGGCAAACGTCGTCTCATCAGGGCTAATGAGTCCTGCTTTAGCCCCAGCTTCAATTGACATGTTGCAAACGGTCATACGCTCTTCCATTGTCATGTTTCGGATCGCTTCACCTGTATACTCTAGAACTGCTCCTGTACCTGCATTCACACCAAACTTCGCAATCACGGCAAGGATTAAATCTTTTGCTGTCACGCCAGCACCAAGACGACCATTCACCCGTACTTCAATTGTTTTTGGTCTTGATTGCCATAGCGTTTGAGTTGAAAGGACATGCTCCACTTCACTCGTTCCAATCCCAAAGGCAAGAGCACCAAATGCACCATGTGTAGAGGTATGACTGTCACCGCAAACAATCGTTTTTCCAGGTTGAGTCAAGCCAAGCTCTGGACCAATAACGTGAACAATCCCCTGGTCTGGATGATTGATATCAGCAATTTCCACGCCAAATTCGTTGCAGTTTTCTTCAAGCTTTTCCATTTGAACTTTTGATACCGGATCATTAATAATGTGACGCGCAATGGTCGGAACGTTATGGTCCATTGTTGCAAATGTTAAATCTGGCCTTCGTACACTTCTATTGTTCATCCGCAGGCCCTCAAAAGCCTGCGGAGAAGTAACTTCATGGACAAGATGCAAATCTATATATAAGAGATCTGGGCTACCTTCTTCTTCATGAACTACGTGTTTATCCCAAATCTTTTCAATAATCGTTTTCGGCTCCACACCCATCCTCCTCTTACCCTTTGTCATTAAGCGTATGCTTCCATGATGCCAGCTGTTGCATCCGCTTCTTCTAATTGATAAATAACTTTCTTAATCATGGCATCTGTTCCAAGTGATTTGGTACCTCCATTTGCAAGATCACTTGTGTAATATCCAGCATCAAGCACTTCTTTAACCGCCTTCTCGATCGCATCCGCTTCTTCATTCATCTGGAAAGAATACTTAAGCATCATCGCTCCTGATAAAATCATAGCTAGTGGATTAGCAAGGTTTTTCCCTGCAATGTCTGGTGCAGAACCGTGAACAGGTTCATACATCCCAAAACCGTCACTACGAAGACTCGCTGAAGGAAGCATGCCTAGGGATCCTGTAATCATAGACGCTTCGTCACTAAGAATATCTCCGAATAAATTCTCTGTTACAATCACATCAAAATGAGAAGGATTTTGCACCATTTTCATTGCCGCTGCATCAACAAGCATATGCTCAACTTCTACTTCGGGAAAAGCTTTCGCTTTCTCCTCTACAATTTCTCTCCACATTCGGCTTGATTCAAGAACGTTCGCTTTGTCGACGCTTGTTAATTTCTTATTTCGCTTACTAGCGGCTTCAAATCCTTGATCAACAATTCGTTCGATTTCTGCCTTAGTATAATGAAGCGTATCAACAACTTCCTCGCCATTGTTTCGACGCTCACTCGGAGTACCAAAGTACAAGCCACCTGTTAATTCACGGACAATCAACATATCCACACCTTTGATGCGATCCGGTTTTAATGGCGATGCATCTAAAAGACTATCAAACGCTGTAACCGGGCGAAGATTTGCAAATAAACCTAGCTCTTTTCGAATACCAAGAAGACCTCGTTCAGGACGAAGATGGCCAGGTAGGCTTTCCCATTGAGGACCGCCTACTGCACCTAGAAGAACAGCATCGCTTTCTTTACAGATGCGAAGCGTTTCATCTGGTAGAGGCCCGCCATCGGCATCGATCGCAGCCCCTCCGATCCTTCCTTGGTGAAATTCAAACGTATGGCCAAATCGATCTGCCACGGCATTGAGAACTTTCATCGTTCCCTCCATTACTTCTTTTCCAATTCCATCACCGGGTAATACCGCAACTTTTCTCTTCATCCTTCTAACCTCCTTGTTAGACGTGCGCTTGTTTTTTCACTTGATAACTTTCACGGGCAAGGATACGATTCACCGCATTCAAGTATGCAATGGCGGAAGATTCTAGTACATCCTGTGCTGTTCCTCGTCCGTTTGATTCCACTCCGTTATACGTAACGCGTACATGAACTTCTGCAAGTGCATCTCTTCCGCCACCGACAGAATTAATGCGATAATCTTGAAGCTGAAGTGTACCTGGGATCATTTCTTCAAGTGTGTTGTAGATTGCTTCAACACTCCCCGATCCGGTTCCAGCTTGCTGGATCATGCTGCCATCCGGTTGTTCAATCGAAATGGTTGCCGTTGGTATGTTAGCTGTACCGTACTGAACTTGTATACTATGAATCTCATATTTATCAATAAATACATCTGTTTGAATGTCGGTGAGTAGTACGAATAGATCGTCTTCCGTCACTTGTTTCTTTTTATCTGCAAGATCCTTAAAATCCGCAAATGCTTCATTGATTTTCGCTTCATCAAAAGAGAAGCCAAGTTCCTTCACTTTATCTCTGAAAGCGTGTCTTCCAGAGTGTTTCCCAAGCACCAGGCTATTCGACTGGACCCCGATAAGCTGTGGACTAATAATTTCATAGGTTGTTTTTTCTTTAAGAACACCATCCTGATGAATGCCGGACTCATGAGCAAATGCATTGGCACCGACTACTGCTTTATTACCTGGTACAGCCATACCGGTAAGCTTACTTACAAGGTTGCTAGTCCGCTTAATTTCATCAAGCTTTAACCCCGTCTCTGCTTGGTAAAAATCATTTCTAATTCTTAGGGCTACTGCTACTTCTTCAATGGCCGCATTACCAGCCCTTTCTCCAATTCCATTAATGGTACCTTCAATTTGTGTTGCTCCACATTCAATTGCTGCTAGAGAATTTGCAACAGCCATACCGAGATCGTTATGACAATGGGCAGAAAGATCAACACCATCGATATTCGGTACGTTTTTCTTCAAGTAAGTGAACAATTCTCCATATTCTTGTGGGCTTCTGTACCCGACCGTATCTGGAATGTTAATAACAGATGCTCCTGCATCTATCACTTCTTTAATGATTTTTGCTAGGAATGAACGATCTGAACGGCAGGCATCTTCTGCTGACCATTGCACTTTCGGAAAAAATTTCTTTGCGTATTTTACAGCTTCAACAGCTGTTTCCACTACTTCATCCGGTGTCTTTTTCAGCTTATGAGTCATATGAATCGGTGACGTCGCTAGAAAAACATGAAGTCTTGGATCAGCACCGCCTTTCAGTGACTCCCAAGCTGCATCAATATCTTTCACGTTTGCTCTAGCAAGCCCTGTGACTGATACATTTCGAATTGTATCCGCAATATTTTTAACACCCTGAAAGTCGCCTTTGGAAGCGGCCGGAAAGCCTGCTTCCATGATATCGACTCCAAGTCTCTCAAGCTGTTTCGCGATTTCCAGCTTCTCTAATGCATTCAGATTGACTCCTGCTGACTGTTCTCCGTCACGAAGCGTTGTATCGAATACATTAATCTTTCGCACTGGCAACCACTTCCTTCTTCGATTTTGGTTTCACAAATGGCATCATTGCTCGAAGTTCTTTACCAACCTGCTCGATTGGGTGCTGCTTTTCTTTCTCATTGATCGCATGGAACTCAGGACGATTCAATTTATTTTCTAAGATCCAGCCTTTAGCGAACTTACCAGTCTGGATGTCTTCAAGAATATCTTTCATACGTGACTTCGTATCGGCATCGACAACACGTGGTCCTGATACGAAATCGCCCCACTGAGCTGTGTCAGAGATAGAGTAGCGCATACCTGCAATGCCATCTTCATACATCAAATCTACGATGAGCTTAAGCTCATGTAAACATTCAAAGTAGGCAACTTCTGGCTGGTAGCCTGCTTCCGTTAGTGTTTCAAACCCTGCCTTTACTAGAGAGGATAGTCCCCCGCATAGGACAGCCTGTTCACCGAATAGATCTGTTTCCGTTTCTTCTTTAAATGACGTTTCAAGAACACCTGCACGTGCGCCGCCGATTCCTTTAGCGTAAGCAAGTGCCAATTCTTTTGCATTACCTGATACGTCTTGATAAACACCGAATAGAGCAGGAACACCAGCTCCATCTTCGAACGTTCTTCTTACAAGATGTCCAGGACCCTTAGGAGCGACTAGGAACACATCGACATTTGATGGTGGGACTACTTGATTAAAATGAACGTTAAATCCATGTGCGAATACTAGCGCATTCCCAGCACGAAGACCTGGTTCAATTTCTTCTTTGTAAACCTCTGGCTGATACTCATCCGGAAGAAGAATCATGATAACGTCTGCCTCATCACTCGCTTCTTTAACTGTCTTCACATTGAAGCCATCCTGTTCAGCCTGATCCCATGAGCGCCCTTTGCGCAATCCTACTGTTACATCGAAGCCACTTTCACGAAGGTTTAGAGCATGTGCGTGACCCTGTGAACCATATCCAACTACCGCGATTTTCTTTTCTTTTAGAGCTGCCTCATTAATGTCACCGTTATAATATACTTTTGCCATTTTCATTCATCCCTTCTCGTTTTGGTTTTATTGCTTAATTTAATATGGAGTATTGTTTGAGATCAGTAACTGATTTCTGACTTCCCCTTGGGAAAGCGGTGATACCCGTTCGAACCATTTCCTTAATTCCATATGGCCGAAGGAGGTCAAGAATCGCTTCGATTTTATCTGAATTTCCTGTGACCTGAACCGTAATACTTTCGCGACTCACATCAATGATAGAAGCCCTGAACGGCTCAATGATACCTGAAATTTCACTACGTATTTGCGCATTGCTAATCACTTTAATTAATGCAAGCTCTCGTACAACGATCGCCTGATCTGTTATATCGGTTACCTTCAAAACATCAATTTGTTTATTTAACTGTTTAATCAATTGTTCAATTTTCCCATCGCCGTCCACATTTACTACAAAAGTCATTTTGGATACGCCATCCGTTTCTGTGTGACCGACTGTAATGCTTTCAATATTAAATTGCCGCTTTGTCATTAAGCCTGTGATGCGATTTAGAACACCGCTTTGATTAATGACCGTTGCCGTTACAATTCGTTTCATGGTTTCACCCCAATCATCTGATGAAGCCCTTTACCAGGCGCAATCATTGGATAGACATTTTCCTTCCCACTAACTCTGCAGTCGATCAGAACTGGATCTCGATGTGAAAAAGCTTCTTGAAAAACGGATTCTGCTTCTTCTTCTGTTGTCACCTTGTATGACTTAATTCCATACGCTTCACCAAGCTTCACGAAATCTGGCTGAACTGGAATCAATGACTGAGAATAGCGTTCTTCATAAAAAGCTTCCTGCCACTGCCTTACCATCCCGAGTGTCTGATTATTCATGATAATCACTTTGACAGGAAGGTTCAGCTCCTGAAGAATAGAAAGTTCCTGTAACGTCATTTGAAATCCACCGTCACCGGTTAATGAAACAACTGTCTGATCAGGAAAAGCGAGCTGAGCTCCAATCGCTGCCGGGAAGCCGAATCCCATCGTGCCAAGTCCTCCGGAAGTTACCCATCGATTCGCATCTGCGAAGGCGTAATATTGAGCAGCCCACATCTGATGCTGTCCAACATCGGTTGTGACAATCGCATCACCTTTTGTATGTTCATGAACAAGTTCAACAACTCGCTGAGGAAGAAATTCTTCTGTATTTGTTTTTTTCCAAAGTGGATAATTCTTGCTGTTCTCTGTAAGTTTCTTTAGCCAGTCTTCCGTATCTGGCGAAGTTGAATCCTCGTTTATAAGCTTTCTAAGTGCCTCTCTTGCATCAGATACGATTGGAATTTGAGTCGGTACATTTTTCCCAATCTCTGCTGGATCAACGTCGATATGGGCAACTGTTGCATGCTTTGCAAAATGTTCAAGATTTCCTGTCAACCTATCGTCAAACCGTGCCCCAATACTAATTAATAAATCACACTCATAGAGTGCCATATTCGCCGTATACGTCCCGTGCATTCCACCCATTCCGAGGAAGAAAGGATGTTGACCAGGATAGCTCCCTAACCCAAGAAGCGTATTGATAACTGGTATACGATGCTTCTCTGAAAATGCAACTAGCTCTTTACCCGCATTGGCATGGAGGATACCGGCACCAGCTAGAATAACTGGTTTCTTTGCTGAACTAACAGCATCTGCAAGCTTCTTAATCTGCAAAATATTTGGCGAAAATGTCGGCTGATAGCCCGGTAAATGAATCGTAGAATCATAGTCGGGTGAAATGGTTTTATTCGCCACATCCTTAGGGATATCAACAAGAACTGGACCAGGACGACCGGTTGTCGCTATATGGAACGCTTCTTTAATAATTCTTGGTAGATCCTGAACATCGCGCACCTGATAATTATGCTTGGTTATTGGTGCTGTAATCCCCATGATGTCCGCTTCCTGAAACGCATCTGTTCCAATGACAGTACTTGCTACCTGCCCGGTGAAAATAACAAGTGGCAATGAATCCATCATGGCATCTGTAATACCTGTTACAAGATTAGTAGCACCTGGACCGGATGTGGCAATGACAACACCCGGTTTTCCACTAACCCTTGAGTATCCTTCCGCAGCATGGATTGAACCTTGCTCATGTTTTGAAAGAATATGCTTAATTGGTGACCGATACAAAGCATCATAGATTGGAAGAACTGCTCCTCCTGGATACCCAAAGAGGACTTCAACATTTTCCTTTTTTAACGAATGTATTAACACATCTGCCCCGGTCATTTCTTCTGTTATCGCTTCGGCTTCTGGTTTCGCCTTCGCCCGCATACTCATACCCTCCAATGCTTTATTGTCTTACTTGCTAACTGTCATCTTCTGTTTATTATTTATGACGTATAATTATAAAAAAGCCTTCTCATCCCTACGCCGCAACCTACGGTCCATAGGGGTGAAAAGACTTCACGGTACCACCCTACTTTACGACAAACAATTCTTTGTCGCCTCATGAACAGCAATCGCTGCTCGTTTTGATAACAAGTGTTAAAGAACACTCGGCTGATCCTATCTTGCATCGTTCAGATCAACACTCAGAGGGGATGTCGATACAGGGGGTAATACCGGCTTCCACCACTACCGGCTCTCTGGTCATTACCAATTCCTGCGTCTTTTACCTCGTCATCGATTATTAATATTCATTTATAGGTTCATTAACCTGCTTGCACGTCTCGTTTTGAAGAATAGACACTTGTGCCATCAACAGTAACAATATTCCGGAATGCTTCAAGCAGTTCGTTTGTTGTTTTACCGGGTTTGGCTTCACCAATTTCGCGGCCATCTACTTTGACAACTGCGATCACTTCAGCAGCTGTACCCGTAAGGAACACTTCATCCGCAACATAGACGTCATGACGAGTGAATGTTTCTTCTCGCATGTCGTATCCTTTTTGTCTAGCTAGTTCCATAATCGCATTTCTAGTGATTCCTTCTAACGCTCCTACATAACCAGGTGGCGTTTTGATGACATTTCCTTTAACGATGAATATATTATCAGCTGAACCTTCAGCCACATACCCCTGATCATTTAGCATCAGAGCTTCACTGACGCCAGCTAAATTCGCTTCGATTTTCACAAGAATATTATTTAGGTAGTTCAATGATTTAACCTTCGGACTCAAAACATCCGATCGGTTTCTTCTGCTTGCTACTGTTACAATATCTATTCCTGTTTCATATAATCGCTTAGGGAACAAGGCCAGTGATTCGGCGATAACAATCACTTGAGGCTCTTTACATGTGAATGGATCAAGACCAAGATTACCGACTCCACGTGAAACGACTATACGAATGTACGCATCTTGAAGATTGTTTTTCTTCAATGTCTGTACAATAATGTCAGTCATTTCCTCCTTCGATTGTTGAATTTTCAGCATGATGGAATGTGCGGAATCGTAAAGGCGTTCTAGATGATGTTCTAATCGAAAAACATTGCCATCGTACATGCGAATCCCTTCGAACACCCCATCGCCATAGAGAAAGCCATGATCGTATACTGATACTTTGGCATCTTCTTTTTTTACAAATTCTCCGTTAAGGTAGATCCACTGTTCACTCACCTTGTTCACTCCTTTCTATTTTTTGATTAGACGCAGTAAAGCGTTAGAGTTTAATGATAGGACCATCGTGTAATCCGGGGTCCTAGTTCGTTTAGTGTGTTTGAGTTATTTGAATACTTTGTTTAATTGAGGATTATATTACGCCCGTTTGGACTTAAGGTCAACACCCTAAAGCTAAGTTTTTTGATAATTTAGATTTATAAGTAAATTTGCAAGCGCTTACACTCTTGATATACGTGAGATTTAATCACACAATATTTTTTATTGTAAAATTCATAAAAGCGCTTTCAATAAAAGAACTAGTTTAGCGATGATATACCTTAGCAATATTAAGATACGTACCCTACTCTGAACTGCCTTAAAATTCTTTCTCCTATGATGAACCAGAAAGCTTGATCAAAAGCCATTTTTAAAGTGCCAATTAGTATACAACTCCTTTACACCTGGCAATCTTATGATCAAACATCGCACCATAAATGAAGTACGTGCAACTCACGTTCATCATGAATAATTATATAGCAAATAAGAGAAGATAATTTCTTATAATAACTTGAGTAGTGCAAATCACGTCGAGATGGCAGCCATATGATGCTCATTAAGAAAGATGTCATACCTTCTGATAAAGTAGCAATTGCAACGTTTAATTACATTTCTCTTGTATAATAGAATGTCTCTCGTCACATCCCACCCCATTTTGAAATCGCGATTCTATAATATCGTTGTTACTTTCAAATCGTATATTTATGATGATCGAGTATTAAACTTACAGAATACATTTCTCATTAACTTCATTTGAAAGATTCACACCACTCACTCGAACTGTTTACAGTTGTAGCGAATTTGATTTCTTTTTTCCCCATTCATTGTCTACTGTGTTCAATAATTGATACAGATCATTCAATCACGAACGCCCTCTTCTAGATGAAGAGGGCGTTCGTTGTCTTATCTTCAGTTATGAAAGCTCTTTTGTTTTTTAAAAATAGTTCATTCGCTATGGCAATCGTTATACGCTTGCTTCCACTTTTGCTTTTGCAATTGCTTGATCTAAATCATCGATCAAGTCATCAATATGTTCGATCCCTACTGATAATCTAATAAGGTCGTCTCGCACACCAGAAGCTTTTAGTTCTTCAGCACTCAACTGCTGGTGTGTTGTGCTTGCCGGGTGAATAATTAAACTCTTAGCATCTCCAACATTCGCAACGTGGGACCAGAGGTTAACAGCATTGATGATACCCGCGCCCGTTTCTCGACCTCCTTTAATGCCAAAGACGACAACAGCACCTGCCCCTTTTGGAAGATATTTGTTTACTAACTGATTCGATGGATGATTCTCTTCTTCTGGATAACTAACCCATTCAACAGCTGGGTGGTCTCTCAAATAAGAGACAATTTTTCGAGTGTTCGCAATATGCTCTTTCATTCGTACGTGTAGTGTTTCAACTCCAAGCGCAATTTGAAATGCATTAAATGGACTAAGTGCAGCACCTGTATCTCTAAGTAGCTGAACCCTTGCTTTTACGATATACGCCGCTTCAGGAAGTGCTTCAGCAAATACAATTCCGTGGTACGTATGGTCCGGTTCAATAAATCCTGGGAACTTGGGGGAATTCCAATCGAAATTGCCACCATCAACGATGATGCCCCCCATAGTCGATCCATTTCCTCCAAGCCATTTCGTCGCAGAATGTACGACAATGTCTGCACCATGCTCAATTGGTCTGCAAAGATAAGGAGTTGCAAAAGTGTTGTCAATAATAAGAGGTATGCCTGCCTCATGAGCGATCGCTGCCACTTTCTCTATATCTAATACATGAAGACCCGGATTACCAATTGTTTCTGCAAATATTGCTTTCGTATTTGGTGTAATAGCTGCTCTGAACGATTCCGGATCTTCCGGATCAACAAAATTGGTTTTGATTCCGTATTTTGGAAGTGTAGATGCAAAGAGGTTATATGTCCCACCGTATAAAGTAGAAGCAGATACAATTTCATCTCCACTATTCGCGATGTTTAAAATTGATGTAGTAATGGCAGCCATGCCGCTCGCAAGTCCAAGTGCGCCAACTCCACCTTCAAGCTGTGCAATTCTTTCCTCCAATGTACCTACAGTTGGATTACCGATTCGGGAATAGATGAAACCTTCTTCTTTTAAGGCAAACAAGTCTGCAGCATGATCCGTATTATTAAACCGGTAAGCGTTGGATTGATAGATTGGTAGTGCTCTTGCACCTGTAACAGGATCTGCCTGCAATCCTCCATGAATACCAATCGTTTCTAAATTATAACGTTTCTCTGCCATTTTCGATTCACTCCTTCAGATTTTAGTTGTTTCTTTCAACTTCTCCTTAATTAAAGGCCCCCACTTTTCAAACTCGACCAGGAAGCCATCATGCCCGAATTTTGTATCAACAACATAGAAATGTACCTGACGTGTGAGACTGAACATTTTTTCTAGATCTTGAGGAGGATAGATAAGATCGCCTTTAAAACTGATTGCCAGAACGTTTGATCGAATCATCTGAACCGCTTCTGCGATATTTCCTCTATCCCTTGCAACATCGTGCATATCCATCGCTTTTAGTAAATACAGATAGCTATTTGCATCAAAACGACCAACAAGCTTATTCCCTTGATAATGAAGATAAGATTCTACATCGTACGGTGTTTCTTTATGACTCTCTCCCGGAGATCGATTCAATTTTCGACCGAAATTCATTTGAAACATTTCGTCCGTTCGGTACGAAATCATACCAATCATTCTCGCGGTTGCAAGTCCTGATGCTGGAGGCTTTTGAAAGTCGTAATAGCCGTCATGCCATTCAGGGTCATTTGTAATAGCAAATCTCGAAATGGAATTGTATCCAATCCCATAAGCACTAAGGGAAGGTGTGACAGCTAACGGAACAAGATGATCCATCCACTCTGGATAAAGAATTCCCCACTCGAGTACCTGCATTCCTCCAAGTGACCCTCCAATCACAGCATGAAGATGATCGACACCAAGCTTCTCCAGCGCTATCTTCTGAGAATGAACCATATCTCTGATAGAGATGAAAGGAAAGTCTGCCTGATAGGGGAGACCAGAAACTGGGTTAACTGAAAGTGGACCGGTAGACCCGTTGCATCCGCCAAGTACATTAAACGTAATGACCTGAAATTGCTCAGTATCAATGTATTTTCCATTCCCAATTAATCCGTTCCACCACCCTTGTTCACCAACAGTATATTGATTTCCCGTTAACGCATGACAGACGAGAATCACTGGTGCGTCTCTACGTCCTACTCGCTCATATGCCAGCTCAACATTAGGGAGTTCCTCACCAGTTTCAAGCTTGAACGGTCCTATCGATACAGTCTGATCCTCGTATCTCATCTGTCTTTCCAAACCCCTATCACTCCTTTCAATCAATCAACTACATCCTTCAGAAGGACATAGTTGAAATACAAAAAGCCTCTCTGAAAGACAGAGAGGCTTGATTTCGTCATCAGCTTCGCTTATCTTTCAGGATTTCTCCTGCAGGATTTGGCACCTTTTCAAACCACAGAATGGTTTGACGGTTGCCGGGCTTCATAGGGCCAGTCCCTCCGCCTCTCTAGATAAGTAAGAATATTTCGTTTTCATTTAATTGTGTTTATTTTAGCAAGGTGTCGCATCAGTGTCAAACGTTTTCTGAATATTAATTCACATTATTCTACGAGGACATCAGTTTGATTAGAATGATAATTTTGATAAAGTAACTGTATTAGGAATGGAAGAGGTGAGTATGTGTGGAAGCACCTAATTTCGAATTAGAGGAAGTAAGAAGTGGTGAAATCATTCGTCTATCCGACTTTGCAGAAAAGCCAGTCATGATCACATTTTGGGCTTCCTGGTGTCCTGACTGCATGAGAGATCTCCCGATGAAAGAACAATTTTATGAGCATGCTGATCCAAAGAGGATAGCTTTCATAACGATCAATGTCACAGGACGTGAACGTTCAGAAGAAGCTGGTAGAGATTTTGCGATAAAAAACCAGCTTCCCTTTCCAGTACTTGGTGACATCGGAAAGGAGATTTACGACAGCTTCGGGTGTACAGGTGTACCTACAACTGTATTACTTGATAAAAATCATCATATCGTCAACATTTTTGATGATCAATCCTCCTTTCTTGAAATAGCAAAAGCTCTACCTGAAATTATGACTTAATCTTGAAATTGTGCATGTAAAAAGCCAGAGGTGTTTCCTCTGGCTTTAAGTTTAAATTAAATAATATAAATAATAGCATGAAGATTTTACTTATGTTTCTTCTCTTTCTTGTCTTTCTTGTTTTCTCTTTCTTCTCTTTCTTCTCTTTCTTGTCTTTCTTGTCTTTCTTATCTTTGTTGGAATGATCGGACTTAGCCTGTTTCTCTTTCTTATCGTCTTCTCTTTCTTTCTTCTTTTCTTCTTTAGCTTTAGATTTTTCTGCTTTTTGTTCAGCTTTCTGAATCGTTTTTTCTTTTTCCTTCTGCTTCTTTACTTTGTCTTCCGTCTTTTTTTCTTCTTGTTCGTCTTTTTCATTTCGCTCTTCTTTGTCTTTGTTTTGCTTACTAGTACTTTCTTTTTTTTCATTCATACTAGTTTTTCCTTGTTCAGCACTATCAATTTTCTTGTTTCCTTGCTCTAAATCCTTTTTCGTTGAAGTTTTCTCTTCCGGAATATTACCGTTTTGATTTTGCTTAGTCAGTTTTTGTTCCGATTTTTCTATGATCAATTCTTTATCTGCAGGGTGATTCTGTTCCTTATTGCTTTTATCATTCAGCTGAACTACTGCATCTTCTAATTTAGGTGATTCAACTTCTGTTTCTGCTTTTTCTGTTTCGACAGCTGTCATACTTTCAGATTGCAATGCATCCATCTTTTTAACTGATAGATGACGTGCTTCGTCCAATGTTATAGAAGCTCCACGATCTAGCGCTGCTAAATATGTCATATACTTTCCTGGAGATACGCCATTTTTCACAGCTTCCTGACGAGTACTGAAGTCAGCATCCAGAATCGTTGAGATGGCAACGGCTTTCTTCATAAGTGATTCATTTTGTTCAATGCCACTGATTTCCTCTTCTAGATCACTTTTAATCCCATTGTAACGATCTTTTGTTCCTACATCTGTCGCTACGATTAACATCTTCCCACCATCGGCAAGATATCCACCTTGATCAAGACGAGAAACAAGAAGTTCTGCAAATTCATTAAGCGGCATGTTCATGGTGTCCCGTTCTAAGTTTAACCCTTCACCGTCTGAATTCCACGCTTGATATTTTACAACTTCAAGATCAGAATTCACTCCAACCTCGATACTTGGATTGATATCAAAGCTTACATAGGCTGCAACTGCATTGTTCTGTCTAACAGGAATCACACCTGTCACTATAACAACTAAAAGCAATATTGCTGCCATTCCGGCCAGGGTGGGCATAGAGGGGGTAAAATAACCTTTTTTCTTATTTATTGGTTTTGGTGCAAGTTTAATTTCAGAGCCGATTGTTAACGTATGATTTCGCTTCAAATTGATTGTTGTAAATTCTCCATCCGGTGTTAAAACAACAGCCTTTCTTCCACGAATGTCCATAATGACCCCATTTTTCATCCCCTGGCCCCCTTAGTTCCACTACTGTATATAAGATTTCAGTGCATTAAATCCACCCAAATGGATTAATGCAACTGCTATTATATACTTTCGATTGCGTTCAATCGTTTTGCGACTGCATGTAACGAGCGCTAGCAAATCTTTTATAGGGAGCTGCTTTTTCTCGAGCAAATAACTTGATAGGATATGATCATCTGCAATCAACTTCGCTATCATCTTTGCATTTTCTCTCGCATCAATGTGTTTCGGACAATTTTTACTCAGAACTTTAAACGTAATACTGAATTTCTTCAGCAGTTGCTCATATTCCTCAATTTCATACATCCTGACTTCCCGCTGTTTGTCCATTTCGTACACTTCAAGCGCAACTTTCTGCTCTGCAAAACTATCTTCCAATCGACCTTCTTCATCCAGTTCTTCTGGTTCGAGATAGATATACTTGTTCTGTCTTGCTTCTTTACGAATATAATCGATTACTCTTCTTCTGATCACCATATCTGCAAATGTAAGGAACCTGCTCCCTTGTCCTTTTCGATATTGATCCATGGCTTCATTAAACGCAGATAGTCCAATACTGAATTCGTCCATCGAATGATTTATATATCGATTGCAAACTTTCGACGTGATTTTCTTTATGAACGGTTGGTAATCGTCAAGCAATTGATTCCTTAGTGTTTTGTTTCCATCCTGTATAATGTCAATTTTATCTTCTAGAGTCATATTATCTTTGTGATTTTCTTTATTATTCGCGAAATTTCCCATTTTTGTGCTGATTGAAATGGTTGTCATGTTATACACCTCTCATCTTGCAGTCAATTTCTAATTGATTGCTTTTCGGGTTGGATTCTTAGATGTCTGTAAGTTTAGAATTTATATAGTAGTTATGAAAATGAAATTCGTCACCATTCGTGTCGAACGATGGAATGGTGACTCTATTCAGTTATACCACTCAATCAGCATCAACGAAAATACAATTTTATGACAATGTTACTGTTTCTTTACTTACTGTTATATTAATTTATCATTATTAATTTTGCTTAATTTTCAGCAAATTAATACATGGCTCATCCCCGCAACTACGCGCTTTTCTAAACTATTAAATAACAAGTAAATGGTCAACATTAATCAAACGAATTTACGCTCACTTAAAAATGCGTCTACAGTCACAACTGATTCAAAAGCAAAAAGTGTCTCGCTCTCTTCATCTTTTCTAATAATTGTAAGTGCAGGAACGCTTTGAATTGTTAGCTCTTCTGCTAACCATGGGAAATAATTCAAGTTACATTTATAAATGCTTATGTCACTACCTTTAGCATCATCGACGATATGTAACATTCTTTCTGCTATTTTACAGGTCTGGCAGAACGGTGTGTAAAAGAAAAAAACAGTACCCTTCTTTTTTAGAAGGGCTCTAACCTCGTGCTCCTCTGTAACTTCTTGCATCTGAATACTCCTATCTTTTTAAGACTGAAAAGGAAGCTCATATAAGCTTCCTTCTAATAATATGAATATGGAATTTGTTAGACGGTCAATACTTTAAATTTAGCTGCTCTCAAAATACGATTTAAATAATTTAGCGGTGTCTCCGCGACTTCCCGATGAAGCATTGTAATATAAAGATGTTCAGCATGTGGGATTTCCTGAGTTAGCTGTCTTCTTAGCTTCTCACCAGCGTCATCCGCATCAACAAGTACATAGACATCTTTCTCCTCTAGTTCTTCACTCAGTTCCTCGAGTCTTTCAAAGCTTATCGTTCCATATGTGCAGATAATACTGACGGGCTCATCTAACACTCTCATTAATTGCTCCTTGTCAGTCTTTCCTTCTACTATAATTACTTTATCAGTCATGGCACAACGCTCCATTTCAAGCTGTCGTATCTATGCATTTACTATAGCATATGGTGGTGGGAGTATTTCGTTTCAGATATTACGATTTGGAAAAAACTTTTAATGATTCATCTCATACAACAGCTATTCATTGAGCCAGATTATTGGAAAGAGATCATTCGTTTTCTTTGTCAGGATCGTGCTCTTCTAGATACGTTTCAGATGTTGAATTACCATGTTCGCTCTGCAGATCATCTACCGTTCTAAGGCGATCATCAACTCTGTTACCTGCCGTTTCAAATGAAGCCTCATCATCTGGTCTACTATTATCCTTCGCCTCTTCCAATTGATCTTGTGCTTCCTTTGTTCGTATTGCATAAGGAATAGCTTCAAGACGTTCCTTGTCAATTTCTTCACCTGTGTCTACACATATGCCATAATTTCCTTCACGAATTCGATCAAGAGCCGTATTGATTAAACTCAATCGCTCTCTTGCAGCATCTTCAAGCGTAATATCTTTTTCTCGTTGATCCAATTCAGAAGCCATGTCAGCAAAATGATTGTCGTACGATGTTAATTCTCCTGTTTCATCAGATAGTGCAGCATTCTCATCATGATTCGCCGCACCGCTATCTAGTAGTTCTTTCTTTTGATTGAGTAATTGTTTTTTAAAATGCTGTAGTTCTTCCTTCGACAAAGCCATTGTAATTCCCTCCATAGGTCATTTTCTTTTCCAATATCTATTTTCCCTTAACCCTTGTCCGGTTAAACCATACAATTATGTTTTATCATGCTCAACTGGTGGAAATAAATAATTAAGATCAAAGAATGGAGTGGTCATAATGGTAAAGTTAAACCTTGGACAAGAAGTACCGACCTTCTCACTGATCAACACGGAAGGTGAGCTTTTTCAATTTGAACAGCATCAAAAGGATGACAACCGATGGCATATGCTTGTGTTCTTTAGAGGAGAATGGTGTCCTGTTTGTAATGAGCAGTTGGAAGAACTTCAGGAACATCTAGGTGCATTTCAAAAATTAGACGTACATCCGATCGCTATCGCAAAAGATGATCTTGAATCCCTTAGAAAGATGAAAGAAAAGCACAACCTCGAATTCCCCGTTCTTAGTGACAAAGAGAATGCTGCAATTGATTCGTATGGGGTTATGATGCATCGAGAAGATGATCCTTATGAAGATCATGGCGATCATGGCGAACCGGCAATATTCTTAATTGATGAGAATGGCAAACTTATGGCTCAATTTCTTCAATCTAGTCCATTCGGTAGACCTTCAGTAGATGGTCTTGTGACAACAATTAAGTACATTAGAAAAAATAAAGCATGAAAAAACCGGCCTAGTGGCCGGTTTTTTAATTGGTTCATAAAAAGGAACTCAGTGGTGCCATGCTCCTCTTAGAAGCTTCCAGTGCTTTTCGAGACTTAACGAGCGCCTCCGCTTTTCTTGTCTAGCTGTGCGCCTATCCCCTCGAGGTCTTAAGTCATTCCTAATTGTGGCCAATACCACCACATTTAGGCTTGCCTTAAGCTTGTCGGGGATGACCAAGGCGCTTCCGCTTTTCTGTCTAGCTACCGCGCTCAGTCCCTCGATCACTTCACCTTCTAATCGGAACACAAAGAACGTGTTCCACTTAAAAGGTTCCAGTGCTTTTCGAGACTTAACGAGCGCCTCCGCTTTTCTTTATTAACACCAGCCAAGGTCGCAGTCTTCTACGTACTTAGCATTCTGCTCCATGACACGTTCGTATTGGTAAATTTTGTCGTGATCAAATTCAAATCCCTCAGAGAATTCATAGTGATTCCCCTTGTTAGAGAATAAGATCCTGCCGATTTTCTCTTTATTAATAAACAAATCCATCGCGTTTCGGTCAAACTTACCATACACCTTGCTGGTTACGTCAATTTTTACCATAGGGCGAGATTGGTCATTCATCAAGATCATCTCCTCTATATAGTGTCTTTCCTTAAAACCGCCATTGCTTGAACAGATGACTGATACCGGGAAATACAATCACTGATAAGAGTTTATGATGAATACAATACAATCTCTTATGGTCATTCAAATATGCTACCTAACCATCAGAATGGATTGTGTGTTAATTAGTCTTCACTTACCATCTTCTCGTAAGCTTCAGCTGTCATAAGCTCTTCAATTTGTGAAGGCTCAGAAGGTTCAACAACAACCATCCATGCTTTTTCGAAAGGAGATTCGTTTACGAATTCAGGGCTATCTTCTAATTCTTCATTTACTGAAAGAACTTTTCCTGAAATCGGTGCATACAATTCGGAAACTGTTTTAACAGATTCAACACTTCCAAAAGGCTCATCTGACTCAATCGTGTCGCCTTCTTCTGGAAGCTCAACGAAAACAATATCTCCAAGTTCTGACTGTGCGAAGTCAGTAATTCCGATGCGAATGTTTCCGTCTTCCTGTACTTGCACCCATTCGTGTTCCTCTGAATAGCGAAAATCTTTTGGTAAGTTCATTAGTAATTCCTCCCTGAAATAATTCCTCTTAATTAAGGTTAGTAGTCAATATTATTTACAATAACTATCGTATAATAGTTATTATTAATTAAGCAACTATTTTATCGTTTCCACGTTTCCTCAAATACTTCTTCTTTAAAGCCAACCGTGACATTTTCTCCATCAGTTACGATAGGGCGTTTCATTAACATGCCATCAGATGCAAGTATCTCGAGTAATTCTTCATGCGTAGAGGAAGAGACTTGATCTTTTAAGCCGAGCTCGCGATACTTTTGACCACTCGTATTGAAAAATTTCTTAATAGGTAATCCACTTTGATCAATCAATATTGCTAATTCTTCTTTTGACGGCGGATTTTCTACTATGTGTATCTCATTTACTTTAACTTCGTTTTGCTCAAACCATTTCTTCGCTTTACGGCATGTACCGCACTTGGGGTATGCATAGAATGTAATGGGCAAATCTGTTCCTCCTTAAAGGCTCAAGTGATTATAACGTTAGTTTACCATATGAGAGGAGTTCGACAAATACATACACATCTAAAAGTAGCATTCGTCATCTAAAAGCAAAATCCTTTAAATATTACCCTTTTTATACTTCCTAACTAAGAGAAAAAAATCCCCCCATTTTCTGGGGGGACAAGAGAGAATTTGGTTTGGAGTCAATTAAACAGTGTAACGCTGATTATCAAGAATAGTTGCAGCAATTTCACGTTTCTTAGCAATCACATTGATTGGAGTATAACGTGATAGTTTACGAAGGGCAGAAATCATCATTCTTAATGAATCACCAGTTTCCACAGCAATTAGTGTTTCCTTCGCATGTGCTTCGATTCGATTAAAGGCTTCCTGACAGAAAACTTGTGTAAGAAGAAGCTTACTCTGTTGCTTTTCTGCACTAGTTTTATTGATTGCTTTCTCAGTACGCAACACAGCAGATTCCATTGAATAGACTTCGCTTACGATATCTGCAATATTTGATAGCACTTCCTGTTCTTTATCAAGCGCCTTACCATATTTCTGAACGGCCGTACCTGCAGCCATAAGCATGATCTTCTTCGCCATCGCAACAAGATGTTTTTCCTGCTCAAGTGGTGCATCACCAATTTCTTGAGGTGTAAGCATCATTAACTCTTCTTGAAGAGCTGTTGCTTTCTCAAGTAGTGGTAGCTCACCTTTCATCGTTTTACGGACAAGTGTTCCAGGAACAAGAAGGCGATTAATTTCATTCGTACCTTCAAAAATACGGTTGATACGAGAATCACGATACATTTTCTCTACTTCGTATTCAGACATAAAACCATATCCACCGTGAATTTGAACTGCTTCATCCACAACATAATCAAGTGATTCAGAAGCGAACACTTTATTTAATGAGCATTCGATTGCATATTCTGCAATGGCTTCCGCTACTTTTGATCCGTCTTTCTGCTCTTCATCAGATAGCTTTCCTAATTTCTGTTCGAAAAGACCACCTGTGCGATAAGTTGAACTCTCTGTTGCATAAGTCGCAACTGCCATATTAGCTAACTTTTCCTGAATTAAAGAGAATTTTGCAATCGGTGTATTAAATTGCTTACGTTCTAAAGCATATTTTGCCGATAGTTCAATGCTGCGCTTCATACCACCGATTGTACCGACCGCAAGCTTATAGCGACCTACGTTAAGAATGTTAAATGCAATGACGTGTCCTTTACCAGCCTCACCAAGAAGGTTTTCTTTCGGTACAGCTACGTCATCAAGGATAAGCGTTCTAGTAGAAGATCCTTTGATACCCATTTTCTTTTCTTCTGGCCCTGTTGAAAGTCCTTTAGAATCACGTTCAACAATGAAAGCAGAGAAATGTTCGCCATCAATTTTCGCATAGACAATGAAGACATCTGCGAAAGCGGAGTTCGTGATCCACTGCTTTTCACCGCTTAGAAGATAGTGGGTTCCTTCAGCATTAAGCTTAGCCGTTGTTTTAGCCCCAAGAGCATCAGATCCTGAGCCAGGCTCAGTCAAGGCATAGGCTGCAATTTTAGAACCAGAAGCAAGGCCAGGAAGGTACTTCTTCTTTTGATCCTCATTTCCGAAAAACACAATTGGAAGAGAACCGATTCCTACATGCGCACCGTAGCTAAGCGAGAATGAACGAGCACGCGCAAATTTTTCTGTGATAACGGATGAACTGATTTTATCAAGTCCAAGACCGCCGTACTCTTCAGGAACGTCTGCTCCAAGAAGACCGAGGTCACCAGCTTTTTCTAGAAGTTTACGAGAAATTTCGAATTCGTGATTTTCAATTTTATCAAGCTGAGGAACGACTTCTTTAATTACAAAGTCTTCCGTTGTTTTCCCCATCATGACATGCTCGTCGGAGAAATCCTCCGGTGTGAAAATATCTTCAGCCGTTTGGTCCTCAACTAGAAAACTAGCACCTTTGATTGTTTTGTTCATTGTATTAGACATGCTTATACTTCCTCCCTTTTCATCTCTTAATGATTAAAGAATTTCAAACACACCAGCTGCGCCCATACCGCCACCGATACACATCGTCACCACACCGAATTGTTCTCCACGACGCTTCATTTCATGAATTAAGCTTAACGTTAGCTTTGTTCCAGTACATCCAAGTGGATGACCAAGAGCGATCGCGCCACCATTCACATTCACTTTATCTTCATCGAGACCAAGCTTCCGAATCACTCGAAGGGACTGTGAGGCAAATGCTTCATTTAATTCAAATAATCCAATATCAGATAGGTCTAGCCCTGCTAAGCGAAGTGCTTTAGGGATCGCTTCAATAGGACCGACACCCATGATTTCTGGTGCTACCCCAGCTACTGCAAAAGAGCGGAATTTTGCCATTGGTACTAATCCTTCGCTTTCCGCTTTCTCACGATCCATCACTAGAACACTTGCTGCTCCGTCGCTTGTTTGTGATGAGTTCCCTGCCGTAACTGAACCTCGAACGTTAAATACAGGACGTAGCTTACCAAGTACATCAAGAGAGGTGTCTGCACGAACCCCTTCATCCTGGGAAAACAGAATTTTCTTTTCCTGTAATTTATTTTTAGAATCTACCCATCTTTGTGTAACCTCGACAGGTACAATTTCATCATTAAACTTGCCATCTTTAATCGCTTGTGCTGCACGCTGGTGACTTCTTAGGGCAAAGGCATCCTGGTCTTCTCTGCTGATTTCAAAGCGACGTGCTACCTCTTCAGCAGTGTGCCCCATTCCCATAATGTATTCAGGCTGTTCCTCTACAAGAGCCGGGTTAGGCTTAATGACGTGCCCACCCATTGGAACGAGACTCATAGATTCTACACCACCTGCAAGTATCGCCCCCGATTGACCGAGCATTATACGTTCTGAAGCATAAGCGATACTCTGCAATCCTGATGAGCAGTAGCGGTTGATCGTGATAGCGGGAACCGTTTCAGCAAGCCCCGCTCTCGCTCCGATCATCCTGGCTACATTTAGTCCCTGTTCCGCTTCAGGAATAGCACACCCCATAATCAAATCATCTATTTCACCATCATAACCGCCGGCCCGTTTAAGCGTTTCTGAAACGGCAATAGCGCCAAGATCATCGGGACGCATAGTAGCAAGCGATCCACGATTTGCTTTTCCTATAGGTGTTCTAGCACCAGATACAATAACTGCTTCTTTCATTAAACTTCCCTCCTCCATACTAGTTGCGCAGCGGTTTTCCTTTGATTAACATGTGCTGCATTCTTGCTTGCGTTTTTGGCTCTCCTAGCAGGCTGAGGAACGCTTCACGCTCAAGATCTAGAAGATATTGCTCATCTACTAATGTTCCTTCTTTGACTTTTCCGCCTGCTATAACATGAGCAAGCTTTGTCGCAATCGTTAAATCATGGTCTGACAAGTAGCCGCTCCATTTCATCGTTTTTGCTCCCATTAACATCGCAGCATATCCAGCTTCTCCTGCAACCGGGATCTTCTTAGAAACAGGCGGTTGATAGCCCTGTTCAGCAAGGAAAAGTACTTTTTCCTTTGCATCATAGAGGACGTGATCCGCATTTGCACTGATGCCGTCTTGAGGGCGAATAAATCCACGTTCCATTGCTTCATGTGCCGATGTAGAAACTTTTGCCATCGCAATTGTTTCGAAAACATTGGCCGCAATATCCGTCAAGTTTACCTTTACTCCTGGAGGTGTTTGCTCTAATTGACGCAAGTAAAGTTCTTTATTTCCGCCACCGCCTGGAATTAAGCCAACTCCTACCTCTACAAGACCCATATACGTTTCAAAAGAGGCTTGAATAGAAGCAGCTGGCATACATACTTCCGCTCCTCCGCCGAGCGTCATCTGAAACGGTGCTGCAACAACTGGTTTCTTTGAATAACGGATACGCCCCATAGACTGCTGGAACTTTCTTGCAACCATTTCAATTTCAAAGAAGTTATCATCCTGAGCTTCCATTAGCATGTATGCTACATTGGCACCAACACAGAAGTTCTTGCCCTGGTTACCGATCACTAGACCTTCGAAATTTTTCTCCGTTTCATCAACAGCTTCATTAATCATCTGGAGAATATCCATCCCTACCGCATTATTCGGGGAATGAAATTCGAGACCTGCTACGCCATCTCCAAGATCGAGAAGCGTTGCGCCTGTATTTTTCTTAATCACGCGATTTTGAGCTTTTAATCCTTTAAGATGAATAATTTTCTTGCTTTCTTGGACTACTTTTTGATCACCTTTATGGTAGAAAGATTGGGTAGCACCTTCTTGCTTGTAGAAAGAGGTTTGCCCTGAGGCAAGCATCTCATCAACCCATTCAGGAATGGTTTCGCCTTCTTCTTTCATTCGAGCTACTGACTTCTCGACTCCAAGTGCGT
Source organism: uncultured Bacillaceae bacterium (assembly GCA_963739655.1). Taxonomy (GTDB): domain Bacteria; phylum Bacillota; class Bacilli; order Bacillales; family Guptibacillaceae; genus Guptibacillus. The sequence goes on from CAVUAW010000019.1 coordinate 30,489, forward strand.
CCCATGTCTCGAAAGGACCCATCTCCCAGCCGAAGCCCCATTTCATCGCGCGATCTACTGCATCAATGTCATCAGCGATTTCATATGCCTTTTCAGCAGAATATAGCAATACCGGCTTCATAATGTTCCAAATCAATTCACCTGCTCGGTCGCTCGCATAAGCAAGCGCTTTCAGTTTATCCGCTTTTGATTTGGCCTGCTTACTTGCCTCAACAGAAGCAGTTTTCAATTTCTGTCTCGGCTCATATTCAAGGGTGGATGGATTTAACTCAAGAATCTCACTACCTTTTGCACCCTTTTGCTTAACAAAGAATCCCTGGCCAGCTTTTGCCCCGATCCAGCCTTTTTCTTTCATTTGTTGCATAAACTCCGGAATCCGGAAGACTTCTTTTTCATCCCCTTCGACCTGATCAAACACGTTGTTTGCGACGTGAATAAACGTATCAAGTCCTACAACATCAAGCGTTCTGAAAGTTGCACTTTTAGGACGACCGATTGATGGACCAGTAACCGAATCGACTTCGCCGACTGAAAAGCCGCGATTCAGCATTTCTCTTACTGTTACGAGAAGACCATACGTGCCAATACGATTGGCAATGAAATTTGGTGTATCTTTTGTTTCTACGACACCTTTACCTAGTACATCTTCCCCAAATGTTTTCATATATGAGAGAACATCAGGATCTGTGTCCATCGTTGGGATGACTTCGAGAAGCTTTAAATATCTTGGTGGATTAAAGAAGTGAGTACCAAGAAAGTTCTTTCTGAAATCCTCAGAACGACCTTCAGCCATTGCCTCAACAGAAATACCAGATGTATTTGAACTTACAATTGTTCCAGGTCGTCGAAATTCATCTACTTTTGCATACACTTTCTTTTTGATTTCCAGATTTTCAACAACCACTTCAATGACCCAATCAACTTCCTGCAAGCGCTCCATATCATCTTCCATGTTTCCTGCTTCAATTAATTGAACATGTTCTTTCTTAGAAAGTGGTGCAGGCTTTTGTTTTTTCAGCTTCTCAATCGCTTCAGCCGCAAGTCTATTTCTAACAGATCGGTCATTAAGTGTAAGACCCTTCGCTTTTTCCTTTTCATTCAGTTCTTTTGGTGCAATATCCAATAGCAAACTTGGAATTCCTACATTCGCCAGGTGGGCGGCAATGCCTGATCCCATTACTCCTGCTCCTAATACAGCTACTTTATGAATGCTACGTGTCATAGCGAACCTCCCCTGTTGAATGAATGCTCATTCATTTTTATTTCAAAAAAAAGAGCGAGATTATTTCCTCTGTCTATACTATAAAATATATTCTGAAATTTAGCAATATGATAAACGGATTTTATTGGTAAGTTTTTATTTGGATAACTGAATTGTTTGAAAGCGGACATGCGTCCGCTCTACTCTATTTCATCATTCCTTTAAGGACAAAAGCTACGTTTGCAGGTCGTTCCGCAAGTCGTCTCATGAAATAACCATACCAGTCTTTCCCATAAGGTACATAGACACGCATTTTATATCCTTCTCGCAGGAGTTCTTCCTGTTTTTCTACACAAATTCCGTAAAGCATTTGAAATTCAAATTGGGTTCGGGGGATATTGTATTCTTCAACAAGCTTCTTCGTGTATGCAATAATGCGCTCATCATGAGTGGCAACAGCGGTATAATTTCCATTTAACAAATGCATTTTTATTATCTTCTTAAAGTTTTCATCAACATCTCTTTTATCAGGAAATGCGACCTTTGTTGACTCTTTATAAGCGCCTTTTACGAGTCTCAGGTTTGGTGACAGTTCATTAAGATTAGCAACATCTTCAGCTACGCGATATAAATAGGCCTGAAGAACTGTCCCTATATTGTCATACTCTTGCTTTAGTGCAGTAAAAATTTCAATGGTCTTTCCACATCTTTCGAAATCTTCCATATCAATCGTAACAAAAACATTATGTTTATCAGCTACTTCTAAGATTCTACGCATGTTTTTAATTGTTATATCATAATCAACATCAAGACCCATAGACGTTAGTTTAAGAGAAAGTTGAGAATCCAGGTTCTCTATAGCAATTCGCTCAATTGCCTCGATACAATGCTTCGTCATCTCGTCAGCTTCTGCTGCATTATCAACAAATTCACCAAGATGATCGATTGTGACAGAAAGCCCTTTTTGATTTAACTTCTTAATCGCATGAACAGAGCTTTCAAGAGATGCACCAGCTACAAAGCGACTTGCTCCAAAGCGCATGCCATAACGCTTCGCTACTTTCGTTGCTACTCTGTTCTTCCCCATGTATAAAAAGAAATTACGCATTACTTGTTCCATCATAACCCCTCCATGAAAGCGCATACAACGCGCTATAAAAAATATATAGTGGAGAAAAACGGCATAACCTCTCAAAAAACGCCATATTTCGCCTTTAATGCTATTCTACCATGATATCCTGCCAATTAGTCTATATTTGATAGATTTTCTCTTGAATTTATTTTGCTAAATATTAACTATTCTATTCATACTATACCCTGTTTTTTTAAAAGCAAAAACTTCTACGTAGAATAGTATATTTCAGATTTATTGAAACGGATCCAATTCGGTTCATGTATTTTATAAAAAAGTTTTGTTAGGTACTATTATTGTTTCTTTCCTAACTAAAAGGCTATGTTAATGGATGGTGTTGATATTTGGCTCATTCGAGTGAATCATCGAGAAATCAACAATATAAGTTAACAGAGCAAAAAAAAGAAACCAGGGATCCCCCTGATTTCATTCACCTTTTTCTGTATTGTTATCCTGTTGTGCTTTCCGATGCTCTTCATTCAATGTCTTAATTTCAGCCACTAGCTCTTTCATCGCATCTTTTGCGTCAGGATACGTTTGGTTCCAATGTTTCGCTAGCGGAGGCATCGTTTTCGAGAGATGCGTATACATCGCCCAGAGCTTTACTTTTTCCTTAAGCTCAGGGTTTGTATCTCCAAGGAGAAGCTCGGTGTATTTATCCATCAATCCATCGACCTGTTCCTGAAGTGTTTCAAGACTCATTCTGATCACTCCAATCACTAGCAGAATATCCTGATTATAGCATATTTAATGGGATACCCGGCCATTTACCTGGACATCTCTCAATCTTCCATAATCAATCCGCTCCTGATTTTCTTTGATAGCTTTGATTAATTCTTGTATAAGTACTTTTTCATCTGTCACGATAAAAAAGCGACATGAGATCATAGCGAAGTCGCCAAAAAATGCTTTGCACCCCGCATATCTTTTCGCATCTCGTACTGGTTGATATGGAAAAATGAAATTCCCGCTCTGTTCAAAGGCTGGATCAAGAGGATTATTTTCAAGCGTCTTTATCAGTTCTCGAATCGTAAGCTCCCGTCCAAATTCATTGGTTCCTATTTCGATAATTTCAAGCAAGGTTGATTCCCCCTTCTTTACAAGATTCGAAAGAAAACCTCTCTGATAGAGGGCCGAAATCATAAACCTTTAATTCGTAGAAAAACCCATCGAAAACAAAAAAAGAGACAGAGGGTAATCTGCCTCAACTATGGGTCACAAAGAGTGAGTTTTCGAAGGGGGGGACCTTTTCTCACTCTTTACCTTATCTTATGTACTTTTCTTCAGTTTGGCTGGACAAGTACCACGGTACAAACATGGAATTCCTCTCAAATAATGCAATCCTTCTTGTTAGACACACTCATACATGCTTCTAAACAACTGAGCTATTATAATAGAAGGAAGATAGAGTTCGGGACATCTTGGAGGGGTTATTGTGGAGATCATTGTTATCGGAGGAGGCATCGGTGGTTTAACAGCTGGTGCATTATTAACGAAGGAAGGCTACAATGTCACTATACTCGAAGCCTCCAATGAATGGGGAGGTTCTGCAGGTAAATTCAAAAGAGGTAAATTTCTTTTTCCAGTTGGTGCCACAATGGGAATGGGATTCGAGAAAGGCGGTCTCCATCATCGCATTTTCGAAGAGCTTGGTTTATCGTTTCCGGTTGTTGCAATGGACGAAATTATGAGAGTATATCATGGCGATCGTGTGATGCCGTATTATACAGATCGAAATCGCCATTTATCGGAGTGTTCCACTCAATTCGCTCAGTATTCGAAAGAAATCCTATCCTTCTATCAAGAAGTGTGGAAAATTGGAGCCGAAGTTCGCAAATTGATTGATCCGCTTCCCGTCATTCCTCCAGTAACACTTTCGGAATGGAAAGGATTACTCCTTTCTCTAAGACCCGGAACGCCAGGTCTACTTCCATATTTAAGGAAAACAATTGGTGACCTCCTTAATAAGCACAACCTAAGTAAAGCTACCTCTTTTCGTCATTTTATTGATGGTCAATTAATTGACAGTATGCAAACAACAAGTGAAGATTGTTCCGCACTAATGGGAGCCCTTTCTCTCGATATTTATCACGAAGGCGCTTATTATACAGAAGGCGGTCTTTATCGAATTGCTGAAACGCTTCAACAATATATCGAGAAAAACGGTGGAAAAACATACCGAAGAAAACAAATTCAAACGATTCGACGTGAAAACAAGCGCTGGGTAGCCATCGATCAAAAAGGAGAGAGCTGGAAAGCTGACCATCTCGTTAACAACATACCCGTTCAGGGATTTGTAGATCTTCTACCCGAACCTCTCCAGAAGCAGCTTCCAGAAAAATTAATAAAGAGAAGTAAAATCGCTCAGTGGGGAGCGTTTACAATGTACCTTGCTTTAGATGAGAAAGTCATTCCAGATTACACCGCTCTTTTTAGCCAAGTCCTATCACCTCAAGGTTCGATGATTGAGGGCAATCACCTCTTTCTTTCACTTTCAAAATCAAGTGATCTGTATCGAGCGCCAGCAGGATTCCGGACGTTAACTGTGAGCACTCATACTGAGCTACACAAATGGGACACGAAAGAGAAATATGACTACTACAAAGAAGAACTAACAGAAAAAGTGCTGACAGGGATTGAACGAGTCATTCCGAATGTAAGAAGTGGTATTGAATTACAAATGACTGGAGCCCCCCGAGCATGGGAAAGGTTTACGAATCGACCCAAAGGAATGGTAGGTGGATTTCCACAAACAAATGAATATAGCCTGTTTAACAGCCTTTCTCACCGTACCGGCCTTGATGGACTCTGGCTTTGCGGAGACAGTATCTTTCCAGGTGCAGGAACAATCGGTGTATCGACGAGTGGCTATCATGTATATCGCTCAATTTCTAAAGAGAGGGTTAAATAGTCATCATCTTACATGCATTTTCGGCTTCACTATATAAGCGACGTTTCTTAAAGATAGACTCTTTTCTAAAAGATTGTTTTTGAAATGATTAAAAAAACTACACTTTGTAATTGGAGCGGAAGGTTGCTCGACTCCTGCGGGACTAGCGGGACAGGTGAGACCCCACAGGCGCAATGCTTTTGTGCGCCGAGGAGGCTCAGCGCCCGCCCCGCGGAAAGCGAGCATCCTGGAGCGGAATTTAACTCGCTATAGCAACAATGTCTACGAAAACTGCCTAAAAATTTGTCAGTTCTAGAATAAATTCGGCTTCCTTTGGCACAATGATATTATCAATCAATGCTAAAGGAGTGTAGTCACTATGGACTCAAAAAACAAATTAATTACCCCAAATAGCGAAAAGCTATTAACTGCTATGCGAGAAGAAATTGCAGAGGAATTCTTTGTCATGGAAGCCGTTACAGAACAAATTGACGAAAAAGATTTTTACACCTACCATCTTTTGAAGGAAGCGGAAAAACTTAGAGACAGCAAGAAATAACGGCTCTGCTAGAAATGACGTACGGGTCTTGATGTAGTATACTTCTATTAATTCATTTAAAGGAATGATGCGAAACATGACGACTCATACGTTTACCGTTGGTGAAGAGCGCGCAAATTATATTACTCACGGAATCGGAGCCATAATTAGCCTAGCTGCCCTAGTCATCTTAATTGTATTTGCATCTTTGTACGGAACGGCCTGGCACATTGTAAGCTTTACGTTATTTGGAGCGACGATGTTATTGCTCTATACTGCTTCTACACTCGTTCATAGCTTTCCCGCTGGAAAAGCAAAGGACTTTTTCGAGATACTTGATCACTCTTCTATCTACTTCTTTATTGCTGGTACGTACACCCCATTTTTATTCATCGTGATCGAAGGAACGCTTGGCTGGACTTTATTCGGCGTAGTATGGGGGCTTGCGATTATCGGAACAGTTTTCAAAGCTTATTTTGTGAAAAAGTTTTTATTTATCTCAACGATCCTTTATGTCTTAATGGGCTGGTTGATTGTACTCGCCTGGAACCCTCTAAATCAAAACCTACCTTCAAATGGAATGATGCTTCTTATAACAGGCGGGGTTCTTTATACAATCGGTGCCGTATTCTATGTTTGGAGAGCTTTTAAATATCATCATGCAGTTTGGCACCTCTTTGTTGTAGGAGGAACACTTGCCCACTTCTTTTGTGTTTTGTTATATGTCCTGCCATTACAGCCATGATTGCTCTGCACGAAACTGTGCAGAGTTTTTTTATTTTGTTAATACAAAACCCCATCAAATAATTAGATGGGGGTCTTCTTCACTATTTTCTTGCCTGTTCACTCGTCACTTCTGTTTGGTCCCATGCGGTGGTATACACATTAAACAACGAGTCGAGCTGCTCGATCAACCCAAGAGCAAGAAGTCCATTTCCTTCTGCTTGCTTCGAGCAACCTATCGGGACTGTCCTCTTAATCAGTTGGGCATAAATCTCTGCTTCACTAAACTTCCGGTCAAATTCCTTCTCAGAAACGTTCATTAGGAGGGCGAGTGCCCCCGAGACGTGCGGTGCTGCCATGGAAGTTCCAGAAAGAACTGCATATTTACCTCCAAGATAGGTTGAAAGAATGTCGACCCCTGGCGCAATTAAATCGATCTCATTATTTGTATTTGAAAATGGGGCAAGCGTTCGTTGAAAAGAAACAGCACCTACTTCAATCACTTCATTATAAGCTCCTGGATATGCAAATTCCGCCGTATCTTCTCTGGCATCCCCTTCATTTCCTGCGGCACATACGACAGATATATTCTGATTAACAGCATCCTTAATGACATCGTGTAGTTCAGGTAAATCAGTTGGTCCACCGAGCGACATGGAAATAACGTTAACACGCTCACCATCTGGCCCTTTCCAATCGATCGCATAGCGGATTCCGTCAATGATCGATTGATACGAACCACTACCTGCTTCATCAAGAACCTTTATGATAAGAAGGTCGGCTTCAGGGGCCACTCCCTGAACACCCTTTTCGCTTTTCACGGCCGCAATCGTTCCTGCTACGTGTGTTCCATGACCATTGTTATCTTCGTACCGATCAGCAGCTCCACCGTAGTCCTTCGTGAAATTCCTTCCCCCGATAATACGTGATTGTAGATCAGGGTGATCAAGTTGACAGCCGGTGTCAACGATCGCAATAATCCTTCCTTTCCCTTTCTCTGATTTTTCCCAAATAGATGGTGCTTGAATCATTTCGACACCATCTGGAAGCGCGTCAGCTTCTTGTACGACCTCGTTCACTTCGAATGGTATTAATCTGACTTCACTCATGTTTAGCGCCCCTCTCTTTTAACTGAATTATCTGATAAAAAGAACGGGTTTGTCTAGTTCCATATGGTCTATTTTCCCATTTTATTTCGTTACTTAAGTCGTTCAAACGTACTATTGTTCCTACCCTTTTACACAAATACAATCTGATTTACACCATCTTCACAAAGGTGCTTCTACTTTCATACGGTTACTCTCTTATGTATTGCTTATACGTTACATATTGCTTGAAACCAAGTTTACGAAGAATAGGCTCGGAAGTTCCTAGTCTTCCTTGCGCCACCGCAGTTTCACACCCATGTTCCTTTGCTGCATGTAATCGATTTGACAGCATATTACGATAGACGCCCTTTCCCCTGTAATCCGGAAGTACACCAGCTCCGTTTAGATAGAGGGCTTTCCTGTCATTGCTAAGACGATAATTCGAATAGCCGACCGGCTTATTACCATCAAGTGCGATTGTATAACCTCCTCTTCGATTAACAGATTGAAGGTAATACATTCTCTCCTGAAAAGCGGCTTGTAAGTTCTTCTGGTCATAACCCCATACTTCTGCCGCCACTTTCGCGTGTGCTCGTACATCTTCTTCCGTAGTCACTTCTTTATAGATAAATTTCGTCGAAGGAGGTCTAAATTCATTGATCTCATGCGCAAAACCTATGTATGTCTCGTAATATTTCATCCCTCGTTTGATCAACTGTTTTTCAAGTTCTCTACAGTTTGCATGCGCCCGTACCCACCATGAAAATGGACTCCCTTCAAAATAAGCCACCACCTCCTCTATCTCGTCGATCGTTCTATCAAAACGAACAACCTTATTCGCATAGACGCTTGTTGATTTTTGATTTTTTATCATCACCAAGTCATCTTTGTGAATATAGTGAATAGATTCAGGTACAAGAGCTACTTCGTAATCCCATTGAATCGCTTCAATTGTGCGAATGATTTGTTCTTCATTCATCAATCCTCACCCTTTATATAGAAACTTCGATCTATGTACTGTTACGATGTACAGCACTGTTTTTCCTGCATGAAGCTTTTCCAATCTGTCACAACTAGTTCTGATTAGAACACATAACCAAAGGACATACTGGGAATGAAAAATCAATAAGGAGGTTGTGCTCATGGAAACTAATCAGCTCAGAAAGGCACTTGAACAGCGTAGACAATATTTCATTTCCAAACTCATCGAAGCAGGTGCTTATTCAACTGCAGATCACCATCTCTATCACTGCACCCTGACTGATCTTGAAAAAGAGTACAAACAACTATCCAACTATTAACTTAACAAAAATTTCCGGAGATTCGTCCAGAATCTCTTTTTTCATGCCCCGAATAGGCAAGTATAGGTATAAAAAAGCTTCTTACTGGTAAATATAGAGCTATAGTATTGAAACTAGCAAAACAAGAAAGGATGAAAAACGATGAATAAAGCTGAACTTCTTACAACTGTTGCGGAGAGGTCTGAAATGTCAAAAAAAGATACTGCGAGAGTGGTAGACACATTGATGGATACTATTGCAGAGGTACTTGCAAAAGGTGATAAAGTACAACTTGTCGGATTTGGAAACTTCGAAGTAAGGGAACGCTCCGCCAGAAAAGGACGAAATCCACAAACTGGTGAGGAAATCCTTATTCAGGCTTCTAAAACACCGGCCTTTAAACCTGGAAAAGCACTAAAAGAAAAAGTTGTTTAACATTCAAAAAAGCTGGATCCATTTGGTTCCGGCTTTTAATATGAGGAGAACTCGATGGAGTTTATGAAGATTATTAAATATACGGTGACATTTGCCACCATCATCATGCTGATCGTATTTTATTATCGCATGGCCAAAAAGTAAAAGCGCGCCACTAGAGCGCGCTTAGCTGTTTGCTTAATTTATTATACCAGCTTTCATTGAGCTCTTTGGCAAACAAAGCCTTTTCAAGACCAGCACGATCTGATCGTTCATTATATGTTACTCGATTAACAAGTTCAACAGTTACATCATGCTCCGGACGATGTTCAAGTGTGATCTCATCGCCGACCGTCACATGACCTTCTTCTAACACACGAAGGTAATATCCGCTATAGCCATTTTCCATCACAAACAAATGCATATTGTCGACTTCAAACTTTTTCGCCAGTTTAAAGCACGGCTGTCTTGGTAAGCTTACTTGAACTTTAATACCTCCGATACGATAAATATCACCGATTCGAGCTTCCTTCTCGTCCAATCCAGCTACTGTGAAATTCTCTCCAAAGGCACCAGGCTCAAGTTCACATCGCAGATTCTTTTCCCAATAAGCATAATGCTCAATAGGATAGACACAAATGGCTTTCTCTGAACCCCCGTGATGAACAAGATCTGCTTGACCATCGCCTTCCACCTGGACCTTCGATACATAAACAGACTCATTTACTGGTTGTTTATAGATACCTGTAGCCACTGGCTTTCCTTTGTAACTCGTTTCGATCGGTTTCCCGACATTCACGCTTACTAATCGTGCCATCTGATCGCCTCCTCCTTATAGTTTAGCACAAGGTCGACAGACAATTATCGCCCTCAAAACGCAAAAAAACAGTCGTTACACGACTGCTTTTTTAATTTATACATGCCTATTATCAATGCGCTTTTCTATCTCAGCAAGCTCCTTTTCATTCTTAAGAAGTTCTGCTTTATTTTGATCAACTAGCTGTTTAAAGGTTAACTTTTTCAGCTTTTTCAACAAAATTCACCAACTTTCCCTCTGCATGACTTCATTATACAACAGGACTGCGTCAGATAAATTAATAAACTGTTAAAATTTTATGAAAATTTACACACATTTCAGTTTATGAACGTTTATTCAGATTGATGCCTACTTGAAGCTGATCCTCCACTTAAACCATAAAAGAATAATTGCAAGACATCATCGAGGAAATCCTTCCGTTCTGACCACGTTTCTGCTGGAACACGCTGTACCTCTGTCTTTAATGCATTCAGGTAAAGCATGATTGACTCCATTGAGAGTGATGCATTAATTTCTCCTCGTTCACGTGCTCTCTCGAGAAGTTGCACAAACAATGGAAGTGTTTGTGTGCGATAAAAATGATCCACATAATCCTTCAACTCTTCATCTGTCGTTAGCATTTCTGCAAGCAAAGACGGATTGAGGCTTTGAACTGCCCTATGCTTTTCAAATATAATCATTTCAATGATTTCTGCAAAGGAATGTTCTTGGTGAACGATTTCTTTAAACGCATTGAATTGATTGTTCATATAGTCCTTGAGCACCGCTCTTACAAGTTCTTCCTTACTTTTGAAGTGATTGTAAATCGTCACCTGAGAAACATTGGCTACACAAGCGATGTCACTAATTTTTACCTTCTTAACACCTTCTTCATTAAATAACGTAAAAGCAGAGTTCATAATATCTTTTCGCTTCTGCTGTTTTCGTAATTCAAAGCCGTTCATTTTCATCACCACCGTTAGTTTATAATTTATTGAACTATTTATTTAATATGAGTTCAAAAATCATTGATTATTATTATAAAGTCATTTATGATAAAAATGAAATATATAATATATTATAGTTCAAAACTTGGCTGAGGGGGAACCTCAATGATCGAATTAAACGGATTAACAAAACAATTTTCAAACGGAAAAGGAATTTTTGACGTTACTTTCTCCATTCCTAAGGGAGAAGTGTTTGGATTCCTAGGTCCGAATGGAGCTGGTAAATCAACAACGATTCGACACTTGATGGGATTTATGAAACCTTCAAAAGGCACCGCGACGATAGCAGGCATGGATACCTGGAAGGACGCTGCAAAGATACAGAAAAAGATCGGTTATCTTCCAGGTGAAATTTCCTTTTTAGATGGAATGGATGGCATGGAGTTTCTCAATCTCGTTGGTGGAATGAGAGGTCTCAAACAAATGAAATACCGCGACGAGCTCATTCATCGACTTCAATTCGATGTCAAAACCCCGATTCGCAAGATGTCGAAGGGAATGAAGCAAAAAGTAGGAATCGTTGCCGCTTTTATGCATCAACCTGAAGTGATTATTCTAGATGAACCAACATCTGGCCTTGATCCACTGATGCAGCGAATTTTCATCGAAATTGTGATGGAGCAGAAAGAAAGAGGAACCACCTTCTTGATGTCTTCTCATAGCTTTTCAGAAATTGAGCGAACGTGCGACAGAGCAGCAATTATCAAAGATGGCAAAATCGTCGTAGTCGAGAATATTCATGACCTTCAGCAAAAGCAACGCCGGCTGTTCGATGTTACGTTTGCCACTGAACAGGAAGCAGAACTTGTGAAACAAAGTGAACTTGACGTTTTATCTGTAATGGATAACCGCGCAGAAATAGCGGTTCAAGGAGATTATAATCAATTTATTCGCACTTTAGGAAACTATCAAGTACGAAATATCGATATTCATGAACAGAATCTTGAAGAAGTCTTTCTTAACTACTATGACAGGGAGGCAGAACAATCATGAACATGACACTCTATGCGAAGATGCTAAAGGTTCATGCGAAATCAATCTCTAGCTATGCGATTGGCTCTGCTCTCTATTTGCTTCTAATCATTGGCATCTACCCATCAATTGCAGATGCGCCAGGTCTAAATGAATTGATGGACTCTATGCCTGAAAGCTTTCTTGCCGCATTTGGTATGGAGGGTGGCTTCCAACAAGTGAGCGATTTTATCGCAGGAGAATATTATGGGTTACTTTACATCGTCATTTTGTCAATTTTTTGCTTAATGACATCTTCACAGCTTATGGCTCGCCATATTGATCGTGGCTCAATGGCTTATATTCTAGCAACCCCGAACTCACGGAAGAAAATCGCCTTTACTCAGGCGCTCGTACTGATTACCGGACTTCTCATTATCGGATTAACAACTGTCCTGGCCGGAGTCGTTGGAACAGAGGTCTTAATTGATGATAAGCCGTTTGAAGCGATGACTTTTATGAAAGTGAACCTTGTTGGTATCCTTTTGTTTTATGCTATTTCCTCTTACTCGTTTCTTTTCTCTTCCTTATTAAATGATGAACGTCAGGCACTTGGACTATCTGGGTTGTTAACCATCGTATTCTATGGGATGGATCTGATTGGCAAAATGAGCGATAAGCTCGATTGGATGGTCAATCTGTCTATCTTTTCGACATTCAGACCGGTTGAGATTGCTAGAGGCTCTGTTGAAGTCTGGCCGTCCATCACGTTCCTATTCATTCTTGGCACTGGCCTCTACGCTCTCGGTATCATGATATTCGCCAAAAGAGATCTTCCTTTATAATAAAAGAGGTGAAACCATTGAATTATGTAAAAGAACTGCGTGGCCTCGTTGGTCATCGACCACTCATTTTAGTCGGTGCGGTAGCGATGATTATGAACGAAAAAGGAGAAATACTTCTACAACAGCGAAACGAACAAAAAAAGCGCTGGGGCTTACCCGGTGGATTGATGGAGCCTGGAGAGTCAACTGAGGAAACTGCCGTCAGAGAATCTTTTGAAGAAACCGGTTTAACTCTACGGAACCTGACCCTCTTCAAGCTCTATTCTGGAGAAGAATTTTTCACAACAGCAGAAAATGGGGATGAGTTCTATTCGGTTACAACTGCTTATGTTACGAACAAGTATGTTGGAGAACTCACTTTGACAGATGAAAGTATTGCGTTTGACTACTTTTCCTCTGAAAACCTTCCCGCTCACATGGTCGGTAGCCACAGACGGATGATTAACGACTATTTTAGCGAGAGAAACTAAATAATTAGTGACTATGTTAGTTTATATTGTTGATTTCTCGATTTTTGACTCATTCTATTTATTAAGAAGCAATGAACACCTCGTTCATTGCTTCTTTTACATTTCACCCGCGTTTTTCACAACCTCAGTTTCATTTCATTTTATTCAAAATAAAGGGTTTACATAAAATAAAGCTTTCCTTATACTTAATTAGTGATAATGATTATCATTACTAATCAAAAAGGGGTTGCACAAGTGATACATAAAAAAAAGACGATGTCTGCTTTTCTAGCATCAACGTTGTTGATTGCAGGCTGTTCTTCCAATACAAGTGAAGAATCAAGTGGTTCAAAGGAAGAAGAAAAGAAACCTGCTTATAATGTTGAAGTAGCCGATTACACTTTCGATACGTTCGGAAACATGTTTGCTTATGCTGAGTTTGAACTTTCTGGGGAACCACTTGCTGAAAGTCTCGGCCTTGATCTTGATGTTCTTGATCCAATGAATGTGGATAGCCCAACACCGTTCGATTATACGGCCGGGATTGAATCATACGAATATTCCGAGGAAGCGATGTATGAAGTAGTTGAGAAATCAGGACTTGGCATCCATCTGATAAATGGACCTGTTGTGAAAACAACTGCAGAAGAGATGAATCAAAAGCCAGAAGAATGGCTTTCTGAAAGATTCTTATCACTAGCGGATTCAGTCGGGTATCCACAAGATGAAATTTTCCGTAATATGTATCCAACTACGATTGAATATTCAAGTGGCGATCCGCATTATGTGGAACAAGTGGATACCGAAGAATATGCGTCGGGTGAGGATGGCACGTATGTCCCTAACTACCAAGTGAATTTCAAATCACTACGCTGGGATCGTGAAGCCATGGACAAAGTACTAGTCCCTTCAGCATACGGCGCTACTTTCTTGAAGCAGGCTCTATGGGCAGGAGATTTCCTTGGTGGCTTCCACACTGTTGATGGTGATGAAGAACTTGCAGGCGAAACACCGAAAGATGACGATGATGAGAACATAGCTCTCGGTGTCAGCTCCGCGGATGGCATGCAAGGGATGATTCTAACAGAAGAAATTTGGAATAAGATCAACTTTATACACAATAACTTATTCTATGATTCTAGCAAGAAAGAACAATCTTCAGATGTGGGTAATTATGATCCAGCTAACGGACTTGTGTACTTACCTCATGAAGTGAAAGTAACTGAGAGTTCAAAAGGTGTAGCCCCTGATGCGGAAAGTCTTGAAGTAACCGATTCTCGCTCTCTCTTAGAAGATCAATGGGCGATGCTCTGGCCAACTTCCGAATTTTTTGGCATGACCGATCAACGCTCACAAAACGAGCAGGTAGCACCTTCTTTCCATGGTCTATTTGATGGAGAACCGTTTGCTTCTGCTCCTAAAGCAAATCTTGATAACGATCCATCGAATGACGAACAGTCAAACGATGCTTACACAGTAAATCGTGATATTATGCTTGCAGTCTTTAAGAATATAGATGCGATGCACTTTAATGAAGAAGCTGGCGCATTTGTAAGTGAAAACAGCGGTAAAGAACAGGGACAAACTGTTCATACATTTGATGCTGGTTATACCATTGAATCGCTTCGTATTTTCCAACGTGCCATTGACGGACTCCCCGTCGGTTATGCGAGTGGTGAGGACGCTGAAGGTTTAGGAACAGATGAAGGTAAACGTGCCATTGAGATGATTACGAAGCAAGCGGACTTCATCATGAATGAATTAATCCTCGATTCCGGACTTGCAGCTGAGAGTTATAACGTGAAAGAAAATAAAGCAAGTGATCAAACAACGCTTGAAGCCAACCTCGGTGCTATCCGTGGCTTAACGGCAGCCTATCTTGCAACAGATGACTCAAAGTATCGTGACGCGGCGAGAAAACTTTATGTGGCAATGGATAATGAACTTTGGAATGGTGAAGCAAAAGCCTATTATACTTCTAAAGATACAATGTCATATAGTCCTAAAACAGCTGGTGCGGTTTCAGCCGTTTTGAGAAACGCATTAGTAACTCTTTATAACACTGGTTCTGATCAAGAAACTCCTGAAAATCTTGAGCGTGAAATGATTACACAACGATACACAGACTTCTACGATCAAGTGATTGACGGGCCAGCTCTTGATGAAGGAATGCAAGCGAGTGAATTCTGGGATACTGGTGACTTTTATAAAACGGGTGATGATTCAGGAAATACCGACGGGGATAAAGTCCCACAAGTGCAAGCCGGGCATGGAGAAAATGGTATTTCCCCAGTTTTAGTGCCAGTTGAAATTAGCAAATCAAACTAAATTAGGGTGTATGTGATCATGAAAAAGTTTCTCTTCTCCCTCTCATTATTCCTTCTTCTTGTCCTCACTGCGTGTAGTGAGGATCCTGAAGTGATAAGGGAACAGTCAAGTGCAAGTACAAATACGCTCTTAAATCAAAGCGGCGACGTTCTTTATATTGCTAACATCGATGTCAATACGGTTTCCATTGTCGATCCTAAAACAAAGGAAGTAAAAGAGGAAATTCCTGTCGGGAAGGAGCCTAGACAGCTCGCTCTAAGTCCTGATGAAAAAACGCTTTACGTTAGTACAATGTACAGCAATCAAGTTGACATGATCGATCTCAAAAAAAAGAAAGTGACGGATTCAATCCCTACGGAAAACGAACCATTTGGATTAGTGACAAGCCCTGATGGCACCACATTATATGTGGCAAATTATCGCTCTTCTTCGGTATCCGTGATTGATTTACAAAAAAAGAAAACAACAGACAAGATTAAAGTGGATGAACGTCCACGGACGCTCTCGATGACGGAGGATGGTGATAAGATTTATGTTCCTCATTATCTGTCAGGAAAAATAAGCGTAATTGAAACTCAGGATGACACCGTATCTTCCGTCATTGAACTCGCAAATTCGCCTGACCAGAATGATCCTAAAGTAAGCCAGGGCATTCCAAATAAACTCGAACAGTTTGTGATTGCACCTGACGGGAAAACTGCCTGGGTGCCTCACCTTGTAACAAATGTAGATACACCGATCAATTTTGAAGAAACGGTCTTCCCTGCAATCTCAGTAATCGATCTTGAAAAAGATAAAGAACTTGTAGATCAACGGAAAGAGCTTTTTGATGAAATCAATGTTCTAGATGTAAATAATGAAACCTTGATCGTTTCCAATCCATACGATATTGCTTTTGATCCAGAAGGTAAGAAGGCTTACGCTGTTATGGCGGGCAGTGAAGATTTGCTTGTCTTTGACCTTACTCGGGGCGGTAATGCGACCCAAGTATTAAGACGCATCCCTGGTGATAACCCGAGAGGCATTGCCATCTCTCCCGATGGAAGTGAGCTTTACGTTCACAACGCGATGAGCCATGACCTTACGACGATCGACACTGGTGGAGAGAGCGCATACGCACGCGCCAAATTATCCGGTGACAACTTACCACTCATCGCGAAGGATCCTCTTTCGCCGCTCGTTCGTGAAGGAAAGCAAATTTTCTATAGTGCAAATAGCGATGATTATGCAACCGATATTACCGGAAACAACTGGATGAGCTGCGCATCATGTCATGCAGACGGCGATATTAACGGATTAACATTAACGACCCCAAAGGGACAACGTAATGTGCCAAGCAATGTGAAAGCGACTGAAACGGGTTTGTTTTTATGGGATGGAAGCCGGGATGATTTCACGGATTATATTCTAACAATCCAGGGTGAAATGGGCGGTATGCTAGATTATGATGCTGGTGAAGAACTTCCAGATGATGTTCAGCATATGTATGATGCACTCTTCGCATATCTTGATCAGCCACAATCATTTCCGGTTCCAGACAGCCCCTACAGAGCGAATGATGGGAGCTTAACGGATCAAGCCCAGCTTGGTAAAGAGCTCTTTGAAGGTGCAGGAAACTGCCTCTCCTGTCACGGCGGATCTCAATTTACAAACAGCGCAAGCGCGCTTGATGGAGATGGAAATTTATCAACTGACAACACAGATTTTCTTTATGATATTGGAACTGCAAATGAAAAGGACCAACCATCAGATGGAGATGCAAGAGCTAATTTTCATAACCCCAGAACACCGTCTCAATTTGATGTACCAACATTACTAGGGGTATGGGCAACAGCTCCGTACTTACACGATGGAAGTGCGAAAACCATCGATGATGCGATTGAACGTCATGAATATGAAACGAAGCCTCAATTCGAAGAAGGCGAAGTCGCTGCAATCGCTGAATATGTGCGGTCAATTGAATAGGTAGAACAGACCACAGCTTATTATAGCTACCATCCTAATCAAAAAGGATGGTAGCTTTTATTAATATACTGCTACCTTTCTAGGAACAAGATAGGACGGATTACCTCATTTTACCTTTTCCCTATCAATTCATTTGATTTTTCTCCCAATGTGTTAAAATGAAAGGGTCGTTTTGACAAAACTATGAATCTCATTAACTTACATAAGGACGTGAACAATTTGAGGAAACTATTCCTTCTCCTTCTGATCGCTTTAATCGCTGTGGTTGCAGCTTGTTCAAACACTGCATCTACAAACACAAGTGAGCAAAACGATCAAAAGAAAGACCAGCAAGCAACAAACGAAGATGCAGATGAAAAGAAAGATGAAAATAAAGAAAGCGAAAAAAATTCGGAAGAAAAAGAAGAGGCTCAACCATTTGAACCACTAGCCCCTTCTGAAGACGCCAAGCCGCTTGAGGAAACAATGACAGAAGAAGAATTAGCGAAAATGCCTGTCGTTGAGGCACATGGGGAAGATCGTACAAGAAAGACACCAGTTGGCGAAACGTTGATGGAAGGCACAACGGATGAAACAGATGGTATTCTAAAAGATTACCGCCTTGTAGCGTATTATGGGCAGCCAAACTCTACTCAAATGGGAATCCTCGGTGAGATGGAACCTGAAGCCCTTATGGCGAAATTAAAAGAACAAACGCAGGCTTATTCTGATGCTGATCCAGCACGGCCAGCTATTCCAACGATTGAGTTAATCTCAACGATTGCTCAACGTGATCCAGGACCTAACGGCAAATACTACCATATGACATCAGAAGAAGATATTGATGAATATGCACAGCTTGCTAAAAAACATAATGCCATTCTCATGCTAGATGTTCAGCTCGGTCGCGATACTGCTCTTCATCAAGTAAAGCTTTTAGAAAAATGGTTAAAGCTCCCTTACGTTCATGTAGCCATTGATACAGAATTCCATGTAAAAGAAGGTCAAACGCCCGGCATTGACCTTGGTAGCGTTGATGGCAGTGAAGTTCAAGAAGTTGTCGACTATGTTTCTAATTTTGTTGAAGAAAATGACTTACCTGACAAAATTGTACTCGTCCATCAGTTCACAGACCACGCCGTTACAAACAAGCAAGCGATCAAACCAACCGATAACGTAGAAGTTGCTCTAAACTTTGATGGCTATGGGGATT
Source organism: uncultured Bacillaceae bacterium (assembly GCA_963739655.1). Lineage (GTDB taxonomy): Bacteria > Bacillota > Bacilli > Bacillales > Guptibacillaceae > Guptibacillus. The sequence goes on from CAVUAW010000019.1 coordinate 49,288, forward strand.
ATGGAACGAAGATGTCTCTTTACCGTAAGTTCGTTCGAAATGAGCCCGTACAATATGGCGGATTTAAAATTTTCTATACGAAAGATGAACCCGTTCTAACACCTTCCGAAGTGTTGCAGCTTGATCCCAATCCAGCGATCATTAATTATCAATAATGTCGCCAAAAAGCGCCTCCCCCTTTTCTTAAAGGGTGGAGGCGCTTTTTGATGAAACAAGTTATTTTTTAAAACAAGTCTCACAAATGAACGTGCCTTCGTTATTTAGAAATGCTTTGATTTCCGTCATGCCTCTATTTGAAGGGTATCGCATCTTAACATAGACGACATCGTTCCCTTTGATTTCTTTACGACACGTGCGGCATTTTGGCTTTCCTCCGAACAATTCTGACACCTCCATGAAATGGTTATCACTTTCATACGTTCACCGTCAATCAAAGGTTTCAGCAATACAGATCATCTACTCTTTTCATATTTAACTGGTATACTTTTTCCACGATTAGCCAACCTATTCAATGGAGGTGAGTCTAATGGACAAAAAGACACCAAACAAAGATGAAATGAATCAAAACAATATGAACAAATACAAGAATGAACTTGGTGCGGATCAAGATGAGCAGGCGATGAACGGCGATTACGGGATGCTCGAAACAGAGGAAGAAGATCGAGCAAACAAAAAAGCGAAGAAATAATGATTAGGTCACCTTATCCAATGATGAGGTGGCCTTATCTTTTCACAAAAACAACTGCAGCCTAAGTATTCATTCCGGTTACAGATAGCGTGATTTTCTTTACATTGTTACGGTCCGTCCAGATAATACTTTCTTTCAAATGAAAATGTCGATTTCTAAAAAATAAATGAAGCATTCACTTTATTCAATCTGCTTAATTTCTTTTGTATGAGAATTCACTGTATATTTTCTTTTTACTTGTATCTGCCCCTGGTCATTCTCATAAACCCTAATATAGTATAGTGATTGCTCTTCTTTCACAAAATCCACAGTGTATTTTTGTTGTTCTTCAATCGTTAATAAGTGATATATAAGCACTTCTGCATCATCTCGGGACAATTGACTTTTTTGCTCAGAAACGTTGTCCTCAACAGTGAGATCGCTTGCTTCTTGGTTTAGGTCTTGATTACTAGAACAACTGACCAAACCATATGCAGTAATAGCGATTATGCTTATAAGTAGAAAATGTCTTTTCATGTAGTCCCTCCCCATTTCTTATCAGGCAGTATGAACGCTATAGATCGGGACCCCTGTCATCCTTTGCTTCTATTTTGTTCAATTTTCTTAACAAATCGTTCTGTACCTGAAGCTGATCCGTTATCTTCGTCCCAACTTTTTCTATGGTTTTGGTTAAAGACCAGAATAAAACGAAAATAAAAACAATCACGATCATGGCTTTACCCGCCCACTCTCTTTATCAATGTTTTTTAAACAGCTTCATTGCTCGATAGCTTTCTCACCTAGTTTGGACTGTTGTAGAAACGACTTTCTGACATATACGGTATATATCAGCACACTTAATGAAAAAATCATATTTCCGAGGAAAGGTTGCACTGATTGATTGGAAACGAGAAGAGAACTAATGAATCCAAAAACGATGGCATACGTGACCATCATCCAGAAGCCCCATCTTGTTAGCCTGATGTACCCATAAGCCATTACGAATGAAAGAAGAGCGACGAGTACTCTCACCAACCTTTCCGGAGCATTCGGTAGTCCCACCCGCTCCGCAAGCCCAATCGTATCTGCACCTGCGTCATAATAAATGGCGGTGATTAATAAAACCAACCCTCCGAACAAATAAAAAGAACTAATCAACGTTACGCCTATCGGTCTTTTCAACGGTCTCCTCCTTACTTCGTAATAATCTAAAAAAGCTTATAACTCTCTTTTACTTTTTGTTTCTTGATCTGAATTTTGATGCTTCTCGTCTTGCTTATCCCAAATATGATGATGCCAATACCAAGCTCTTGAAATCAAAATAAATAATAACCATCAAAATAAGTAAAAGAGAATATGAGAAACCCTAACATCACCTAGATTGCTACGATATGTCCCATGATTTGCACCCGCCTTCTTTCGTTCGATTGCTTACTCCCAATTATTTCAAAACACTGTGTTACTGGCAATCTTTTCTTTCAAGCGCTTGAATTGTACTTTGTAGCGTAACAAAAACTCAACCAGATGCATCTTACCGTAAAGAACTAACGCCTTACCTTCATTCGAATGACATCCAGCTCTTCGAGATCTATACTAATCTTAAGAAAGCTGCTAAACAAAGGATGTGAATAGGTGAAAATTTTACTCGATGTTGATGAGAAGCATCAAGAAACGAGCGTGACGATTCACTGCAGAGAAATGGATGATTCGATTAAAGAGATTTTAAATAACTTTAATGCACACAAAACGGAGTTCATCGTAGGAAGAAAAGGAGACCAACAGCACATTTTAAAACCAAACCATGTGCACTACTTCCATTCAGAAGGTGATCAAGTAATGGCGACAACATCAGAAGGCGTCTTTAAAGTGAAAGAGAAATTATATGAGTTAGAGGAAACACTGCCACTCAATACATTCATACGCCTCTCCAAGTCCATTATTGCTAACCTTCATGAAATCAGCCACTTTGAACCATCATTTAACGGAACGCTTGCCGTAAACTTCAAATCTGGTAGAAAAGAATATGCATCGAGACATTATGTAGGAAAAATGAGAGAAATTCTTAAAATGAATAGGAGGGCAACTAAATGAAAACATTTTTATTCAGAAGTATGGTTGGAGTATTTTTTGGAGGGTTTCTAGCTGTTTTGCTAACGTTTGGTGTCATCTTTTTCGGTGATCAAACGACACTTGATTCTAGTCTTTTTGTTAAAAATTCGTTAGGCGCGATTTTTTGTGGATGGTTATTTACCGTGTCACCACTCTATTTCGAAATCCATTCAATCAAACTACCACTGCAAACTGTCTTACACTTTTTCACCGTTACGGTTGTCTACTTTATTCTTGCGTATGGAATTGGTTGGATTCCAAAAGGTGCCCTGAACATCCTTCTTTTTCTCTCAATAGCTCTTGTTGCTTATAGTGTGATCTGGATTGCTTTCTACTTGTACTTTAAGAATGAGTCTAAGAAATTGAATGAGGACCTTCAGCAAATTAAATAGCATTTCCATTAAGTAAAATGGCCGAAGCGCATTCCACTGGAATGCGCTTCTTAAAAGTACTTTGTATAGAAATCGTGACGGAGTTTCCCACTGAGCTGGGCATATAACTTTGTGGTTTCGCTCTTCTCATGCCCCATCAAACTCTGAATAACTTCAAGAGGAGCTCCGTTATTAATCATATGCGTCGCATAACTATGTCTTAATTGATGAGGGTGAATCACTTTATCAAGTTCTGCACGTCTGGAAATTCGTTTAATGATATAGCGAACAAGATCAATACTCATCCTTCTTTTTGGCCTTCTCTCAGTTATGAACAAGCAAGGTTCAAAATCATCACGCTCATCAAGATAGCGTTTCAACCAGATTGAGCAACGTGTGTTAAAATACACTTCTCTTTCTTTATCCCCTTTTCCATGAACAATGACTGAATTTGTGTGAAAGTTAATATCCTCACGATTAAGCTTCACAACTTCTCCAATACGACAACCAGTTGAGTAAAAGAATTCAAACAACGCTTTTTCCGTGGTATTTTGACAGGCTTCTCTCAAGTGTTCAATTTCTATTTCATTGAGAAATTTTGGAATTCTCTTACCAAGCTTAGGTTCTTTCAATTTAGCGGCTGGATTTTTCTGAATAAACCCCTCATCATAAGTCCATTTAAACAACGAGCGAATACAGCGGACACGATGTCCTAAGCTAGAAGGCTTTAAATGACTCCCCATTTTTACTAAATAGGCTTTAAGGTGATCTGTCGTAATCACATTCATATCAACATTACCAAAGTGACATAAGAGCTGATTATACTGAAAGTAGTAAGTCTTGAGCGTTAATGGAGAATACCCTTCAATTTTCTTATCAAGATTATACTTTTCCCAAACAAGCGATAACAACATTCACTCCACTCCCCCAGGTAACAAATCTAGTAATCTTAAATCTATTATGTCCAGAAGTGGAAGATTTATGCTAGAGTTATTCAACAAACTGCTCCTAGATTATGGAATATCGTCAGTATTCAATTTGCTGATGGTAATTTTTCTGTACATACCATTAAACATTATTGATATGTCTTCTTTAACAGTTAAATTTTCTTTATTGCCACCGCACAATTCTTCAAAATTAACTCCTATGTCAGTACCAAATACTCTTATTAATGGTCTTATTGCTTTTTTATACAGAGAAAGCCCTTTGTCTTGAGGGGTGAACTTATCAAAAATAATAATTTCTCCACTCGGTTTTAATACTCTCAGCATTTCTTTCAAACTCTTATCTGCATCTGGTACAACCGATAACACAAGACTTCCTATAACGACGTCAAAATGGTTATCACTAAACTTCAAATCTTGAGCATCCATTTTCAAAAAATTGATTGAGGAGCCGTTAAATTTGGCTCTAGCCTTTGTAAGCATATCAGCAGAGTAGTCTATTGCTGTAATATCAAATTCTTCGTGATTAATCAGTTCCAGATCTGCCCCAGTTCCTACCCCAACAAATAGTATCTTTTGATCTTTTTTGAAAGCATTATTGCTAAAAACTTTCTTTCTCGCGTTGAGGAATTGCCCAGTGTTAAAGATTTTATCGTATATAGGGGACCACAATTTATAGATTAACTCATTCCAACGATTGTTCAATATACACCTCACTTTTTTAGCTTCTTATTCCATTAAAGCTGCACCTTTACTTTAGTAAGAAAAGGCTGTGCTATTTTTAAGAAAAGCCTCTGTTAATGCAATAAGAAATTAACTTCTATTTGCTAGTTTAGCTCAGTAAGAACTATTTAAAAAGTTGTTCATTAAATACACTAATTGAATAAATGTTTTCTTCTAATAAGTTATTAATGATCTGCTTTATTACATGCGGTTCTCGTAAATCCTCGTTATCAAATGCTAAAAGGTCATTAACTTTTATCCACTTGCTGTCAATAATTGCATCTTCTTCGAGATTTAATGTACCTCCAGTAACCTCACCAATAAAATGAAATTTAATTACTTGATTGTTCGTATTACTGTTAAAATTATATACTCCAGTCGTACCAAACAGTTTTACATCTAACCCCGTTTCCTCTTTAACTTCCCTCCGAGCTGAATAAAGAATGTCTTCACCATACTCTATATGTCCACTCGGAAAGTTCCACTTATCGACAGCAGTAGGTTTATTTTCTTTTATAATTAAGACTTTATCATTAATAAAGATTGATACACTTGCTACTAGTACAATTCCACCTTGAGACATCCATTTCTCCTCAATTCTATTAGAAAATTACATTTATCATTATTAAATATAAATAACTTCTTGTTCCACTAAAATTGCTCTGTAGTGGAACAAGAAAAGCTTCTAATTATGGCAGCTAGTTTTATGCTTTTTCTTATTTACAAGTAAAAGGTCATACTGCAGTCAGTCTTCTATCACTTTAGAATTAAGTATTCTATATAATCTTCATAGTCGAATAGTGTTTATTTCGCAAAACAAATCTTGATATCTAAAGATCACGCATGTTCCAAACAACTTCTTCTCCATTTTCTTTCCAGGTACTATGGTGGCGTATATAACCAATCTTTTCAAGAACTCGAAAGGAAGCAATATTCCAAGACCCCAAAGTAGCCCATAAACGTTTCCGTCCAGTGCCGGCCGCAGCTTCTATAATTGCTGATGCAGCTTCTGTTGCATAACCTTTTCCGTGGACTCTTTTGAACAATTCATAAGCAATTTCCGGCTCTTCTATAGTAGAACGACCAATAATTAATCCACAATATCCAATAATATCTCCTTCATCTTTGCGTCGGATTGTAAGTGCACCTATACCACTTTCCAGTGCTCTATCACGTAAACTGATAACATGTTTGCGAGCATCTTCAAAAGTTGGCTTATCAACATCGCGTTCCCCCACAAGTTCCCTATACCAGGATGCATCTGATTCCTCCCATAATCTCAAGTAAAGCCGTTCAGTTATTATTTCAAAATCCATTACCGAGAATCTACTTGTCATCTGATAACCTCCTTTTCTAGTCTTCATACTGTCACGAGAAACTTTAAATGAGGGCCTTATTCAACTATACTGCTCCGTTAGCACAATAAGCCAAAGCACCTATGAAACTATCGCTCCGAGATTGTTTAATATCAGCTATTTCAAAGCCATTTCCCCAAGTGATTGTCGTTCCATTTCTGGCATTTCAGTAGTCAGCAATTGTGGAGCCTTATGAAAATAATCTTTCCATCTGATATAATTAAATTACAAAACAAAGGTGGTGTTTTATGTGTTAGAACGTGAAAGCGAATCACAAGGAAGAAAATTTGCTTGGGTGGACAAATGGGCAAAAATGACTGGTGATCGTGCAAAAATTGATGCCAAGGTAAATAACACATATATTGTTTATGATACAGAAAATGGCCTTGTGAAAGAGTATCCTGATGGAACCGTTGTAAAGTTTGACAAAAAGCCAGATGGTGATAATTAATGACAAAGCAAAAACTCCCTCCCATGATGTATGTTTTTGCTGGTAACAATGGGAGTGGAAAAAGTACTCTACGTAACCTGCTAATCGATAAGTTGGGTATTGATATCAATATTGATCCTGATTCCATTGCTCGTAGATTGGATCCACGATCACCTGAGACGAAACAATTGGCAGCAGGTAAAGCAGCCGTAAGACTGATTTATGAGTGCATTGAAGAAGAAAAGAGTTTTTCCATTGAAACGACGCTTGCTGGAAAAAACGCGATTCATCAAATGATCAAAGCCAAGGAAAAAGGATTTGAAATTACGATGTTTTATGTTGGATTAAGCCACGTCACGCAAAACATTGAGCGAGTCGCATTACGAGTCAGAAATGGTGGCCACCATATACCAACAAAGGACATCCTGAAAAGAGATACCACTTCCAAAGAAAACCTACTTCAACATTTGTCACTCATTGACAACCTCGTCGTTATTGATAACAGCAAATCAGATGGAGAATTGATTTTAGAAATATCCAATAATCAAATAACATTTGAAACTGACGTGATACCTGACTGGGCAGATCCTATAAAACAGAAATTCAACACTCTAATGTGAAAGCCTCTTCTATTGGTTCATAGAAGAGGCTTTTTAATATAACTAAGAAATGAACACAATACTACACA
>CAVUAW010000020.1:0-17890 GCA_963739655.1 uncultured Bacillaceae bacterium
ACTTCTCCGTGACTTCAAGCACATAAGGTTTATGTGTATGAAGCTCTTCCCCCTTCTCGACATGGACTTTCAAGCTGTACGTTCCTGGTTCGGAGATTTCTGCCATACCTTCATACATACCTTCACCTTTCTCTTCCGCGTCTGTGTAGATATGTTTTTCTTCTCCTTCTTTCCAGTATTCAAAACGTACGTCTCCTTCTGTTAGCAGCTGGTCGCCTTTTTGGATTTCTGCCATTAGAGTCGTTGGTTCCATCTCATCATTTTGAAGAGAAATTCTGATTTCGGCTCCGTGGCCCTCACTATGCTCTCCGTGATCATCTGAGCTTTCTTCACTAATCATGATAGTAAGGTCAGACTCTGACATGGCATCTTTATCTTCTTGAGACCCAGCTGCTTCCTCACTTTCCATCGCATCACCTGCCTCAGCTTCATTCATGTCCGCACTGTTCATTTGTTCGTTACTGGATTTCTCTGAATTTGCTGCATTGCTAGAGTCCTCACTATTTCCTGAACATGCCGCTAACACCAATAGAAAAGTTAACCCGATCATGAGTGGTATTCTCTTCATCCTATCCCTCTCCCTACGTCTCCCATTCCATTTGATTGGGGTTTAATCCCGATCATAATGTAAGTTTTTTTATACTTAGCTATCGAAAAATAACACAATACGGATCACTTTTTGCAAGATAAGACATAAACATTCTTCTTTTAACAATTAATATGGAAACCATTTTCGCGTCATAGTAACAAGGTCGCTTTATTCTGTATATTCTGACAAATTAAATGACTATTCAACTGGAAGGTGTTACCATAAGTCTAGGGATGGCACACAAAATACTTATTCCGGGGAGGAATATGATGAAGAAACTCGTTTCTATGTTAACTGCTTTCTTATTAGTGCTTGGTTTTGCGAACGTTGGGTACGCAGATGATGACAAAAACTGTGATGACTTTTCCACACAGGAGGAAGCACAGCAATATTTCGATAACCATGACCCTGATGCTGATCCAAGTGATCTTGATCGTGATGATGATGGTCAAGCATGTGATGCTTTACCAAGCTCTGGCGAAGACACGAATTCAGATTCATCGAATGATTCCGAAGAAGCTATGTCAAACGATGATAACTCTTCATCTGATGAAGACATGACGAGCACAGAAGATAGTAGTTCAGATGCAGACGAGAACACGGAAGGTGCTGAAATGGCAGAAACGGCAACAAGCTATCCGATCTATATGCTCCTTGGCTTTGCGATTGCTGCATTCGGTTCCCTTCTTCTTCTAAAAAGGAGAGTACATTCTTAAGCCACATATCATCCCTGTGGGATAGGCGGTTTCCGTCTATCTCTCTATTTCTAAAGAAGGTGATTTCCGTTGATAAAAAAAGTTAGCATTATACTAATACTGTTTGGGTTGATCCTGACAGGGTGGAGTGGGTATGAATGGTGGACTCAAAAAAGCGTGGGAACTTTTGACCCGGAGAAGGCGAAAGCGATATCAGTTGATTGGAAGGAGACAAGGCAAGAAGAAACGATAAATAGGGAGGTAATTGCGACAAGCGAACGTTCTCGATCAGTGGAACAAGTGAACTACAAAACAGGAGAACAAATTGGAGAACTAACGATTCCAAAGTTGGGTTATCTATACCCTGTGTATTGGGGAACGGATGAAAATACACTTAAACAAGGTGTTGGTATGTACGATACATCATTTACAACAACACCAGGTCAAGGCGGACACACAGCCCTTGCAGGTCACAGAGATACTGTGTTTGATGGTCTTGATGAACTAAGTGAAGGTGACCGCCTCTATCTCACCTCAGGTCAAGTTACTTATGAATACCAAATTCGAAAAACCTGGATCACGGATGAAGATGACCGAAGCGTAATCGTGAAGAAGGATTCACCAACGTTATCACTCACCACCTGCTATCCATTCGATTTCCTCGGATCGGCGCCTGATCGTTACATTATAGAAGCAAGCCTGATTCACACAAAAGTAGAAAGTAATGATTGATCCCCTTCTCTACCTTCGTTTCCTTTACAGATTTCCTAATTTTATAGATAAATCAACCAAAAAGCTCTTTTCTATAAGATTGCTGCTTTTGAAATGATTTAAAAAACGACACTTTGTGATTGGAGCGGAAGGATGCTCGACTCCTGCGGGACTAGCGGGACAGGTGAGACCCCACAGGAGCGTAAGCGACGAGGAGGCTCACCGCCCGCCCCGCGGAAAGCGAGCATCCTGGAGCGGAAATGAACTCGCTATAGCAACAATGTTTACGAAAAGAGCCTATTAAAAAAAGAGCTGATTTGTCAGCTCTTTTTTGTCTACCTTATCGTATTTGACTAATTGAAAGTTTTTCCTGAACGATGCGGATCGCTTCAGCTAGCAGCGGCGCAATCGAGAGAACAGTGATTTTCTCAAGGTCGTCTGATTCAGGTAGTGCAATCGTATTTGTTACAACGACTTCTTTAATGGTTGACTCCGCGATCTCTTCTGTTGCATGACCAGAGAGAACAGCGTGTGTGAAAGTAGCATACACTTCCTTTACACCATTTTCTTCTAATATACGAGATGTAAACGTCACGTTTCTACCCGTATCGATCATATCGTCGATAATGATTGCAGTCTTGCCTTTAACATCTCCAATGACATTCACTGTGGACGGTTCGCCAGTGTCATAAGAACGTCGATCGATGAGCGCGATCGGAACATCAAGTAATGAACCAAGCTTACGAGCGCGAAGAGCACTACTGTTGTCAGGAGCAACAACGATTACGTTTTCTAAATTCTTCTTCTCGAAGTATTCAGCAAGAATTGGGATACCGGATACCTGATCTACTGGAATATTGAAAAATCCTTCAATCTGATTGGCATGTAAATCAACCGTTAATACGCGAGTTGCCCCTGATCGCTCAAGCATATTCGCAATAAGCTTCGCTGTTATGGGCTGCCTCGGTCCAGTTTTTCTATCCTGCCTCGCATATCCGTAATAGGGTAATACAACATTAATGGTTTTCGCCGATGCTCGTTTCAACGCATCGATCATAATCAAGAGTTCCATAAGGTAATCGTTTCCTGATCCTGCGATAGATTGAACAAGGTATGTATCGCAACCGCGGATGCTTTCCTCAACGTTCATGTGGATTTCTCCGTCGCTAAATCGCTTCACGGAGCAATCTGCAACTTTAATCCCCAACGTTTCAACGATTTCCTGAGCCAACTCCGGATTTGAGTTCAAAGCGAAAACTTTCACATCTTCTTCCTGGCGTAGCATAGCGTAGCTCCTTTATCTTTCGTTTATCTTAGGATTGAATCAACTAACCTTAAGCCGTAACGATCTCCGGCTTAAGGAAGTTTCACAATATCGACTGCGTATAGATTCATACGTATGTATTTAGTTTAAACTTCTTCTCCACTATACCATACACAGAAGGTTAATTTCTTCAGATTTTTTCTGGAATTCCACCAAAAATATTCCCTTATCATTCTCGTTTATTCTGTATGCGCTTTACTTCCCCAGTATGGATGAAATTGTCCTTCCTCCTCTATCTCCACCTAATCGAATGAACAATATAGAGAAGGATCGAACCAAAAATAACTGTTAGAAATAACGGAAGGACCCATGGGGAGATACCTTCTAGTGCACCACTCGCAATCGACACACTTTCAATCGTCAAATAAGCGAAAAGAATGGCGATTGTATTTTTCAAAAAGTGGATAAGCGCAACAGCACTTCGGTATTGTAATGTAGCATTTCCTTTCGTGATTTTCACGACGTAATTATACACATGTGGATATCGCTCGAGAATGGATAAGCCAGACCAAATGATCATCCCGACGATTGGAAGCACAAGAAGAGAAGCTTTTCCTCCCCAATTATCTGCTTCTCCTAAAGCATTGAAGTGAATAGGAACGCGATTCGGTAATCCAGACCATTCCAAAATCACATAAACAAGACATAGGAATAGGAATGTAAGCCCAGCCACATCAAACCATTTCTGCAAAACCGTCTTTTCAATTGACACTCTTGGTCGTTCGCCCATCGGTCTCTCTCCCTTCGTTACTAGTTATACGATTCTTTGATAGAATGTTCCAATGAGTTGATTCTACCATTCCTACTATAATAGAATGGAAGACAGCCAACAATATGATAAATATTCGTTATAAGAGGAGTAGTTAGTTATGCAGAATGAATACAACTTGGACGCTACAGAATTTGATTCATTGAAAACCGCTTCTAAACGATTATTTAAGTTAATTAGCGCACGTTTGAATGTAAACACCGCTTATGTAACGAAGCGTGGAGAAACAGCGATGACAGTTCTAAGTTCATACAATGAAGAGGAAGAAATTATTCCAGAGGGATACGCGGTTGAATACAGTGGTACATACTGTCGATTAATTATTGAAAATGAAGAAAGCACCATGAATACTGAAAACTTAGAGAAAGATGAGGTTACACAACAGCTTGAAGTAACTTCCCAGCTCAACGTAAAAGGGTTTCTTGGCGTTTCATTAACAAATGCAGCAGGTGAGGTTTTCGGCACATTATGCGTTATGGATAAAGAAGAAAAACAGTTCAGTGATGACGATATTGCCTACTTAAAATCAATGGCTGAACTCCTTTCCTACATTATTGAACTTGATCAAACTAAATACAATATGGATTTCTTAAGCGTTCCGATCGTTCCAATCACGAATGGTATTTCCATCTTAACGTTGCAAGGAGTGATTGATGAGAGGCGAGCGGAAACCATCATTCAAGAGGTTCTTCATTATGGTGCAAATCAACAGATTGGTCACTTTATCGTCGATTTGTCGGGATTAAAAATCGTAAATGGCTTTTTCCCCACGATGCTCGGAGATTTATTTAAATCGTTACAGCTAATGGGAATCGAGACGATCATTACAGGAATCACAACTGCTATCGCACAACAAGAAGTTGCGAATGAACAGCTACCTCAATTCAAAACGGTCCAAAATCTTGAAGCCGCGCTTGATTATATCGGTTTTGAACTTGTCGAGAAGGCTTAAGAATAACGCCCCCACTCAATAATGAATGGGGGCGTTATTCTTATAGTTACATCTTCGCTACTTTTCTAGACTCTTCATCGATTCTTTTCATTTCATCGTGCGTTAACTTAAAGCCAAGCACCTTCACATTATCTTCTGCATGCTTCAATTTTGATGCACCTGGGATTGCAACCACGGTGTCATTATGGAAATGAACGAGCCAGTTCAATGCAACCTGTCCCGCACCGACACCATAGACGTTTCCAATCTCTGTTAGTACATTGATCAAAGGAAGCGTTTTGGCTAATCCCTGTGGCTTAAATTGCGCCATGTGTTTACGAGGGCCAGACAGATTTGCGACAAGCTCCGGATCGGTATGGAACTTCCCTGTCAAAATTCCTTGTTCAAGAGGGGAATAGGCAATAATTGTTACGCCGTTTTGTTTTGCTAGATCCATTACACCGTTCGTCTCAATCCGTCGATCAAGCAAGCTGTATTTCATTTGGTTTGAAGCTAAGTTTACTCCATGTCGCTTTAACTCTTGAATCGCGCGATCCATCTTATCCCGGTTGAAATTACTGACGCCAATTGCTCCAATACTCCCGTCATGAAAAAGCGAAGCCATTTGTTTCATTTCCTTCTCTGGAGAAGAGAAGGAAAATGGTTGATGGACTTGATAGAGGTCAATGTGACGACCTTTCAAAGCGTCTTTACGCTTCTGAATCGTTCCAGTAATGGAATTAGCAGTCCTCAGAAGAGGCCACCACTTCGTTGCGATCAGCGCATCTTCTTCTTTCATACCGAGTCGATTCAACGCACCTGCTAACGCATCCTCCGATTTCCCTTTACCATATGCCTCTGCCGTATCAAACCAATTGATACCACCATCCAGGCTCATTTTCACAATGGCATCCATATCTGCTTCAGAAATCGTAGAGAAATAGCTCCCGATCAATCCGCTTCCCTGGCTAAATTGCCATGTGCCAAGTCCGATAGGAGAGATCTCATAATTTGTTTGACCTAGTTTTCTCAATTATGTGCCACATCCTTTTTTAGTCGTGGTCCAAGTATAGCATTCGCCCAAAGTATTCCGCCAAGCTCAGCACTCTCACTCCTTCAACTTCTTCTTGAACACATAGCTCACTTGATTATAAGACATTTTTTCTTCATAAAAGCGGTGCGCTTCTTCCCTTTTTAAACCTGATGAAAGTGCGACTGATTCATAGCCATTCTCACGTGCCCACTCCTCCACATAAGAGAGCAACTTCTCACCGTAGCCTTTCGATCGTTGTTGTTCACTCGTCACAAGGTCACATACCCAAACAAACCGTCCATAATACAACGTAATCATCGGTTTAAAACCAATGACCGCAACCATTTGATTCTGCGCATAGAGTGCATAGATCCGGTACATATCCTTCTCTCTTGCTTCCTCAACAAGAGCTAAATACTTCTCTTGATTTAAATGATTTCTAAGCTCCCTCATGATTTGAAAAGCTTCAAGCAGTTCTTCTTTCGTTCTCATTTCTTTAATCATGCGATCCCTCCGGTGAATGACAGGCATAAGAATATCCAAGACATTCAAAGCCTATCTTTTCTAAAATCGGTTTGCTCATCGGTCCTGCATCCACCGTTAGATATGGATGATTCGTTTCGAAAGCCCGATTGGCACGTGCTGCAAGTACCTTCGTATAATGCCTTTTCCCTCTATACTCAGGTAAAGTTGCCCCACCCCAAAGACTTGCGAATTGCTCACCTTCAAGGTACATCCAAGCTGAACTAACGAGAATATTGTTTTCATATATTCCGAAGAGTGATAACAGGTTAGCTTCTTCCTGCTTATCGCGAAGTAGGCGCATGCCAAGTTCTGCATGAGATTCACCCCAAATTGTGTCTTCGAGGGCAATAATATCTCGTATCCCCTTTTCATCCGATATTTCAACGACCTCGCTTGTATCTTCACTTAAAATCCTATGATCACAATCAATCTTCATGACCATCAATGCTTCGGGCTCTTCACTTCGAAATCCGGCTTTTTCAAGATAAACTTTAAGATTTTCTGGCGTATCATAGCTATATACTTTCCACTCAAAATCCTGTTTCGCCTTACGAAAACGTTCCTTTTCCTGATCGATCGTTTGCTGAACATTTTCTTCTGTTAAAGAAGAATAGATCACAAATCCTTTTTCCTGATGCTCTGATACATGACGAACAATTGTATCAGCTTCCTCCCGCACAAACCCGCGAGCTTCAACGCGTTGCCTCATTTCTCTGTCAAACAATTTTCTTAGTTCACTGTGAGTCACTATACTGCTCCCTTCATCGCCTGGCTCTACACAATTGGTTCTACATAACCCGAACTTATCCTTTCTAAGGAAGTTAAAAAAATACCTGTCCTCAAATGAGGATGCAGGCAAAGTCAGTTCGTGACCATTTTTTCTTCTGAAACCAATCCAAATGGCAAGCAGAGAGGTTGACCAGATCTTGGATCATAAATAATATCACTACGAACTCCAAATACGTCTTCCAACACTTCTGTTTTCATAACGTCCCTCGGGGTTCCTGTTTTCATGACAGTTCCATTTTTGATCGCTACCATATTCCCAGCGTAACGACTTGCATGATTCAAGTCATGCACCACCATGACAATCGTTCTCTTCTCCTGTATGTTCAGCTTATATAGAAGTTGAAGTACTTCCAACTGGTGCGCCATATCAAGAAAAGTCGTGGGCTCATCGAGAAAGAGGATTTTAGTGTCTTGCGCAAGCGCCATGGCAATCCAAGCTCGCTGACATTGCCCTCCAGACAGCTGATCAATCGGACGATTTGCTAATTCAGCAATTCCAGTCATTTCAATTGCCCAGGCAATCTTTTCCTTGTCTTCAATCGTAAGAGCTTTAAGTCCCTTCTGATGCGGAAATCGACCGTACGTCACAAGTTCTAATACTGTAAGACCTTCTGGAGCCGTGGGATTCTGTGGAAGAATCGCTAGCTCCTTAGCGAGCTCTCGGGTTTTCTGTTCATGAATCGCTCGTCCATCTAAATAAACAGCACCGCTTTTCGGCTTCATCAATCTTGCGAGTGTCTTCAGGATCGTCGACTTCCCAGATCCGTTCGCTCCTACGAGAGCTGTTATTTCACCTTCTGGAATTGAGAGGTTTAATTGATCAACAATAATAGTATCTTGGTAGCCAATCATAAGATCTTTTGTTTCAATCATATCAGTATCTCCTTCCTTAAGAATCTACAAAGTCTTTATGACGTATCGAGTACATCGCTTGGTTTTGAGTTCACGCATGCCACTGTAAAAAGCGGTGAACAGACCGATCGGTCCTCCTCCGATAATCGTTACGGCGTAAATCTCTATGTCTTTCACCCGTTTCCCTCCTATGCTTTTGCTCTAGCCAATAAATATAAGAAGTACGGTGCACCGATAATAGCAACCATAATGCCCGCATGAATTTCAGACGGCGCAAGTATCGTTCTACCGATCGTGTCCGCCACTAGCAGAACAAGTCCTCCTGCAAGAGCAGATAATGGCAATAGGAAACGATGATGATTCCCTACTAACTGTCTTGCTAAGTGAGGTCCAACGAGACCAACGAATCCAATTCCTCCACTTACGGATACGCAGGCAGAAGCTAACGCAACTGCAGCACCAAGAAGTAGAAAACGTTCTTTCTCTACTTTCACTCCCATGCCAATTGCTAGCTGCTCACCGAAATTCAGCCCATCAAGAATGCGCGATTTGTAGAAAATAAACGGAAACAGAACGATGATCCACGGCAGAAGCGTCAGCACATGAACCCATGTTGTTCCCCAAATTTTACCTGCTAGCCATACGGCTATAAATTGATAATCAAAAGGATCCATCCGTAGGGTTAAAATTGTAATCAAGGCGCCTATTCCAGCTGCAATAGCAATTCCGTTTAGAAGCAAGCGCTGAGGCATTAAACCGTTTCTTTTACTGTAAGAAAGGACATAAATAACAGCCGCAGTAACACAACCACCAATCAGTGCAAGAAACGGCATGAGTAGAATCGGCGCATCCGTTGTTTTCGGAAAGAATGAAATAAAAATCACAACCATAAGTGCTGCCCCACTATTAATTCCAAGAATGCCAGGGTCAGCAAGTGCGTTTCGGGAGATGCCCTGAAGAATGCATCCTGATATCGAAAGGCCAGCTCCCACAAGCACAGCAATGACAATTCGCGGTAAGCGAAATTCAAATAAGATAAGACTTTGTTTATCCGTTCCATTTCCGATCAACGTTTTGAGGACTTCAACTGGGCTTAAATTCGTTAATCCGGTGTTCATGCTAATGAAAAAGGTCACAACGATTAGAAGAAAAAAGAGACCCATGACAAAAAAGCGTCGTCTATTTTTTTGTTTATGAATCATAAAAAGAGAATCAGAATCCATCATAGCTCCCTCCCTTCTCGTCTTGCCACAAAGAGAAAGAACGGAACGCCAACTAAAGCAAAGATTGCTCCTATCGGCGTCTCATACGGCGCATTAACCACTCTTGCCCCTATATCAGCAACAATCATGAACAGTCCGCCAAGTACGGCCGAACATGGGATGATCCAACGATAATCGACTCCAACAAGGAATCTTGCAATATGTGGGATAACGAGCCCAACAAATCCAATCGGTCCGACTGCGGATACGGCAGCTCCTGCAAGGACTAGCACAACAATCGCCGCAAGGCCTTTTACTATTTTGGTACGTTGTCCGAGTCCAACCGCAACATCCTCTCCAAGACTTAGTAATGAGATTGACTTTGAAAGGAATAAAGCAACAACAAAGGCTATAACAATCCATGGAAGGAGAATTTTGATTTGTGCCCATTTCAACCCGGCTGTTCCACCAGCAAACCAAAAAGCAAGGTCCTGAGATAGCTGAAAGTGAATAGCAACACCTTCACTAACAGCAGTAAAAAGTGCACTAACAGCAGCTCCAGCAAGAACGAGGCGGACTGGCGAGAGACCATTTCTCGAAAGTGAACCAACCCCGAATACAAGAGCTGCCCCGATACCCGCTCCAATGAAAGAAAGTAGCATCAAGTTGTTATAAGAAAGACCCGGGAAGAAAGCAAAACTAAGCGCGATCATTAAGGTCGCACCTGCGTTTAATCCAAGCAGCCCTGAATCTGCCAGTGGATTTCGAGTGACTCCTTGCATAATCGCTCCTGCTACCGCAAAACTTGCTCCAATCAAGATGTCAGCGAAAGAACGGGGCATACGAAATTCTCGAATAATCGAGTGTTGAGTGGAGGATGGATCGAATTGAAAGATCGCCTGCCAGACTGTCACTAATTTAATATCTGCTGCACCGAGCGCGATTGATAAGCCGAGACTTATCAGAAGTCCCACACTTCCAGCTATAAGGATCAGCACAGCAGTTACCGGGCGTGATTGAACAGCAAGCTGATTTTCTATTGTATTGGACATCGAATTACTATACTTCGACATAAGAATACTCCTTGCTCTTTAATTGATATGAATAAGAAAACCCGGCGCAGCACACCAGGACTTCTCATAACTAGTTATTTTCTTTGAGAGTTTTTACAATTAAATCTAGCTGTCCTTCAACCGCAATTGGATCATAGTAATACATGTTCTCAAACTTCATTTCATAAAGGTGACCATTTTTGACGGCATCAAGATTTTGCCACAGTGCACTTTCTTTCGTTTCTTTCAATACATCCTCATTATCCTCAGCGGCATACTCGGTATAAAACATATGATCTGCCGCGTATTCTGGTAATACTTCTAGTGAAATCTTCTTCCAATTGTCACCTTCGATAACTTCCTTCTGAATCTTCTCAGGTGCTTTTAATCCAAGTGCATCATAGATAACCTGCCCACCGCGTCCAAAGTTATCGCCAAATACATAGAAATCTTTCGTTTGCACTTCATATATGCCAACGGTCTCATCTTCTCCAATAACACCATCCAGTTCTTTTCTAGCAGCCTCTGCCTTCTCATCGAATTGTTTGATCCATTTTTGAGCAGCTTCTTCCTTACCAACAATTTCTCCCATTGCTTTCACTTCTTCATCTAATGACTCATAAGCACCGAATGGTACCATTACAGTTGGCGCTATTTTTGAAAGAAGATCATATTGCTCCTGATCTGTCACCACTATTAAATCTGGATCGAGCGAAGTAACTTTCTCTACAGATGGTGGTGTACCGATATCTTCGATGTCTGCAATTTGGTCTTCAGTAAAATAAGGGTTATCAAGAACGAATTGATCCGGTGCTCCCGCTGGCGTAATGCCGAGTGCAAGGAAATAACCTACATAATCCGTTGCAACAATTCGCTCAGGATTAGCAGGTATTTCAACTTCCTGACCATCTGGCATCGTGAAGGTCTTCATCTCGCCGTCACTTTCACTACCCCCAGATTCTCCCTCTTTGTTTGTTCCATCATTTCCACATGCTGCTAGGATAAGTACCACCATAAGCATCATAATAAAAGGTAAACCCTTTTTCTTTGTTCTCATATGTACGCCTCTTTTCTTTAATTGATATTGAGATTCATTATCAATTAAAGAATAGCATCGATTCGTTTTACTGTCTAGATTCCCAAAAAAAAACACAACAAGGATGAATACTCTATACAAAAGCATTGGTTACGCTTACATATCTTTTGATAAAAACTTCATTCGTTAAAAAATGGTTTAGCTTCCTTTCGCTAAGGTTATTTATACACACATATTGAAATAAAGTAGTTGATTTTTAAGTTTTATGTTAGGAATCCTTACATAAAAACACAATAATCTGTAAATATCATTAGAATGGACACTAACAAAAATAATTAAAGGTGAGGTTATTTAATCCATGACTCTAACGAAGAATAGCATTCAACAGGACATCATGAAGGAAGCTAAAGAAAAGAAAGTCGAATTTATTCGTCTTGAGTTTACTGACATGCTTGGCGAAACAAAAAACGTAGAACTTCCAATTGAAGAATTGGAAAGTGTTATGAATAACGAAGCAATGTTCGATAGTTCTTCCATTGCTGGTTTCTCTGATATCCAGGAAAGTGATATGTACCTTTTCCCTGATCTTGAAACATTCAAAGTTCTTCCAGACGCAGTTGATCAGGATTGTATCGCTCGCTTCGTCTGTGACATTCATACACCAGATGGTGAACCGTTCGAAGGTGACCCACGCTACATCCTGAAGAGAGCCATGAAAGAAGCAGAAGACATGGGCTATACTGTAAACGTTGGTCCTGAACCTGAATTCTTCTTGTTCAAATTAGATAAAGACGGCTATCCGATCCGTAAAATGAATGACCGTGCAGGTTATTTTGATGCATCACCAAAGGACAAAGGTGATCAGGTCCGTCGAGATATTGTTCGTACGCTTAAGAAATTCGGCTTTGAAATGGAAGCTTCTCACCATGAAGTTGCGCAGGGTCAGCATGAAATCAACTTCCGCTTTGATAGTGTCATCAAAGCTGCTGATAACATCCAGACATTTAAGAACGTTGTGAAAGACGTAGCAACCAATCATGATTATCATGCAACGTTCATGCCTAAGCCAATCGCTGGTGAAAATGGATCTGGTATGCATTGCCACCTTTCCCTCTTCACGAATGGCGAGAGCGCATTCTATGACGAAAATGATTCAGAAGGTATTTCAAAAACAATGAAACAGTTCATGGCTGGTATTCTTTCTCACGCAAGTGGACTTGCAGCCATTACGAATCCGAACGTGAACTCATACAAGCGTCTCGTACCTGGTTATGAGGCACCTGTTAGTGTGGCATGGTCTCACTCTAACCGTAGCTGTATGATCCGCGTTCCTACAACTCGCGGAATGGGAACACGCTTTGAGATTCGTAACCCGGATCCTACAGCAAACCCATACCTCACGCTTGCAGCGGTTATCCATGCAGGACTAGAAGGTATTCGTCATGATCTTGATGCTGGTGCGCCAGAGACGCGTAACCTTTACGAAGTAAATACAGATGATGTTCCAACACTTCCAACTAACTTAAAAGAAGCGATTAAATCTCTTCGCGAAGATAAGGTCGTCATGGAAGCACTTGGTGATCACACTTCAAAAGTTTACATTGAAGAGAAGGAAAAAGAGTGGATCGAATACTCTCTCATGGTCAGCCAATGGGAAGTCGACCGCTATATGAATAAGTAAAACGAAACATGCAAAAGGAGCTACCTCATATGAGGTAGCTCCTTTCTTTTATATCAACCATTAGTTTCTGCATTTATACTCTTTTAACTTTTGGTATTGAATAATTTTCTCGTCCAAACGTTTGCTAAGAAGAAGTATTTTACCAGATGAATAATCATCTACTTCTTTACCTAGATCATAAAGCACCATTCGCAACGTGTAAATTTCTTGTTCAAGGTTTTGAAGCAACATAGCGCTCTCCCTCACTATATGTCTTTTATTTACAATAACATAAAAAGCGGTTTGATATTGTTTTTACTTACATATTACATATTTTTTTACAATTGTAACCATTTGGTCATGTGAACGGTAGAAAGTTTGAAAAGAGTGAATACTAGAACATTAACTAAAATGATTGACCACCCATTTGTTCATTGTTATGATTTTCGTTATAAATTTAATCATAACTCTACACCTTGTATAAGTTCAGGAATAAGGCCTGAGCGTTTCTACCAGCTACCGAGAATGGCTTGTCTACAAGGAATAATGAAGATTTTCATATTCCTTGTCGCACTCTGGTTTCTGGCCAGGGTTTTTTTTATTAATCAGGAGGGTCCATCATGAAAAACTTCTTCCAGTTCACTGAACGGGAAACAAATTATCGCAAAGAAACGTTAGCCGGGATTACCACCTTTTTATCCATGGCCTATATATTAGTCGTGAACCCCATCATTCTAAGTGAAGCAGGGATTGATAAAGGAGCATTGTTCACAGCTACCGCCCTATCAGCGATCGTCGGTTCATTGTTGATCGGACTTCTGGCAAACTTCCCTGTCGGCATTGCCCCGAGTATGGGTCTAAACTCTTTCTTCACCTTTTCCGTCGTCATCGGAATGGGGATTGATTGGGAAATCGCACTTACTGGCGTATTTATTGCAGGTATTATCTTTATGATTCTTAGCCTACTCAAAATTCGCGAGAAAATTATTAATGTCATTCCGAAAGACCTCAAACATGCCATCGCAGCTGGGATTGGATTCTTTATTGCTTTTGTCGGTTTAAAAAATGCTGGAATTGTTGTAGGGAACGAAGCAACATTCATTTCAATTGGACAGCTTACGACGCCGACCACTGCGCTAGCTGCTTTCGGATTTATCATCACCTTGATGATGCTCATTCGTGGCATTCGTGGCGGGATATTCTACGGTATCGTCATTACCACAGTTATTGGTATGATCATTGGTTTGGTACAGGTACCATCGTCCGTTGTAGGACAGGTACCGAGTCTTGAACCGACTTTCGGAGTTGTCTTTCAGCATCTTGGAGATATTTTCACACCTGAAATCCTAGCAGTTATCTTTACTTTCCTATTTGTTGCTTTCTTCGACACGGCCGGTGCACTCATAGCGGTAGCAAGTCAAGCAGGACTTATGAAAGACAACCAAATACCGAATGCAGGACGCGCCCTACTTGCGGATTCAACATCAGGAGTTGTCGGTGCAATCTTCGGTACATCGACAACTGCTTCTTTCGTAGAATCATCTGCTGGCGTTGCTGTTGGTGGACGAACTGGCTTCACATCAGTCGTCATTTCCATTTGCTTCTTCATTGCTCTTTTCTTTTCACCGATACTTGGTGTCATTACGCCTGAAGTCACTGCACCAGCCCTTATTATTGTTGGGGCTCTGATGGCGACAGAAGTGAAGCAAATCGATTGGAGCAGATTAGAAGTCGTCATCCCTGCTTTTGTGACGATCATTATGATGCCACTGACGTTCAGTGTGGCTACCGGTATTGCTCTTGGTTTTATTCTTTATCCTTTTGCGATGATTGCGAAGAAAGAATCTAAGCAAGTTCATCCGATTATGTATACGCTTGGCGGCTTATTTATCCTTTATTTTATATTCCTATAACGTTTGAGGGACATTTCAACTGAAATGTCCCTTCTTTCTATCTTCCTCTTAAATAAGTTCTAGCAAAAATGTTGGCAGTTTTACATGGAATAGTTTAAAATGGGGCATTAACAAGGCTGTACAACTTGAACGGTCAACGTATTCAGTTGTAGCTTCATAAAAAGGTAGTGATTATTAAAATGCTGTATATATGGGATGTTGAAAAAATCATTAAAACCATATTAGAAGAACACAATTTGAATATCAATTATGAATTCAATAACGAACTAACTTCACCGATGAGTTATAACGTCTCATCGAATACGATCAAGTTTAACTACTTACAAATTAACGGGTACCATGCTCAAATCAGTATTAAAATCAAAGAGACTGAAGAAAACATTGTTAAAATCCTTCTTTATCATGAGATCGGGTATTATTTAAATTTCAAGAAACACAGACACGATTTGAGAATCCTGATATATGAAGATGAAAAAGAGCAACAAAAATTGTTGTCTGAAATTGAAACGAATGCATGGGAATATGGTAGAAAACTACTTCCCGAAGATCTATTAGATTCCTATGATGCCGTGCGAGAATTAGATAACTCGATGCAAAAAAGACAGTGAAAAAGGACTAAACCGTTTCGGTTTAGTCCTTTTTCATAAGGGTATCGTAAAACGTGCTTATGCTTGAAACTCTTTCCTCCACTGCTCTGCTTTCTCAAGAGCTAAACGATCCTCTCTTACTTCGCCAGGCTTTACACCACTACCGATCAAATAATCTACAAATTCCATATTCACAAAGTCGAAGATGTAGCTAAACTGCTGGATGAGTGGAAGTCCTTTCACTTTGGCACTGCTTCCACCGGTAACGACGACATACGCTTTTTTCTTTGCCAGCTCTTCTTTCAAATTCATATTCTCATCACGTAAATATTGTGACCATCGATCAAAAAAGTTCTTCATCGGGCCACTCATCCCATACCAATAAAGCGGTGTCGAGAAAATAAGCGTGTCATGCGCTATAAGCAGGTCAAGCAATTCTTTATAATCATCATCAACCGGATTAAAGCCACCTTCCGCATGTCTTTCATCTCTAATCGAATTGATCTGTTTATCCGAAAGTGAGACCATCGTATGATTCGTGCCTTCCAACATTTTTTCTGTCAGGTATTGCGAATTCCCATTCTGACGTGTACTACCTAATAGCGCTAAAATTTTCATCATACACTCTCCTTCTTGATTTCCACATGTGAGCTTACCATTTGAACGTTCTACTTCGTGTAGCACTCCTACTCTATCGCATAAAAACGAAGAAGCCAGCAATCAATCCGAGAAATGGAAAGTTGGGGTTATTATCTGATTGTATGCGGTAGACTTGATAAAACTGATGCAATTCCACTGCGAAGCTTTCAGAACTGACTCTTGATTGAAGTATATCATTGCACCTCACATCAAAGTTATCTATAATTATTGATACTTACTATCGAAATTTATGATGGGAGATGGCCATGGATTTAAATTACTTTTATACTTTTAAAGAAGTCGTGAGATGGGGAAGTTATACTCAAACAGCTGCTGAGCTTGGGTATGCTCAGTCCAGTGTCACAACACAAATCAGGAAGCTCGAGGAACATTATCAGGTGAAGCTCTTTGAGCGCGTCGGAAGAAAGATGAGATTGACTCAGTCCGGTGAACAGCTGTATGAATACGTAAAAGGCATTATTAAACTCGCAGATGAAGCAGAAGAGCAGCTTCGGAACGATTCCAATTTAAAGGGAACCGTACGAATCGGAACGGTTGAATCTCTTGCAGCTTATTTCATTACCCCCTATGTTAAAGCCCTAAAAGAAAAGCACCCTGAGTTAAGAATACGACTGGAATCAGGACTCTGTCCGAATTTAATTGAAGGCACGATGGATGGTACCTATGACATCACGATTCTTTTGGATCGCCTCCAAAAACACCCTGATTTAAAAACGATTCCGATTCGCCAGGAAGAAATGGTCATGATTGCACCACCCCACCATCATTTAACAACCCTCGACGCCATGACGTTAAACAAGCTAGAAACCGAAACCTTGATTTTAACAGAAGAAGGCTGCTCTTATCGTGTCCTCCTCGAGCAACTATTAAAGGAAGAAGATGTTCAGGCGAAATCAGTCATCTCCTTTAGTAGTTTGGAAGCGATCAAACAATGCGTCGCAGATGACCTCGGCATCGCACTGCTACCAAAGATTGCTGTTGAGCGAGAAATACAAAGTGGAAAAGTGATCGCACTTCCGTTCCACCAGAATGAAATCAAGGTATATACCCAAATTGTGTATCAGCAAAAAAAATGGATATCACCACCATTGAAACAGTTCATCTCTCTACTAGTGAATTAATTCATGATTATTTTTGAAATGGCTATGTTAGCTTGTATTGTTGATTAACATAGGTTTGATAATAAGAAAATACACCGAGAGAGGCGTCCACAACCTAATGTGGACGCCTCTTTCTTCATCATTTTGAGGAGGAAATTTAACGGAAGTCCCTATTCAAAACGCTAGAAAATGATTACTTCTACCATACCAATAACTACTGAAATAAAGGTGAGTAGCATTACGGTTCCGACTACCTTCTTATGTTGACGATACTTCTCGTCTATAAACAGAATGGATGTTGTAGCAAACAACGAAACGCTTAATAACCACCGAAAAATCACTTCATTCCCACCTGTAAAGCCTATCCACATCATCCCACCGGCCGCTGATAAACTGATGAAGAGAAGTAGTACCTTTATGTATTTCCTTCTTAGTCTAGTCATGCTTTCTCTTCTTATTTTT
>CAVUAW010000021.1:0-13282 GCA_963739655.1 uncultured Bacillaceae bacterium
GGTCTGGTAGAGGATGAGCCACACGTATGCCATCTTTATTACCTACAACGATGAATTCGGCACCTGTTTTGGAACGGATTTTTTCTACGATCGGTTGAATGGTTCGCGATGGATCCTCTGATCCCATCGCTCCAATAACTGCGGGCATCGCCGCCACAGACTGTGCCACATTAAGCGCCCGCTCCCCCATTTGTTCTTCTACGCTAGTCGAATATAGCCTAGAAAAAATAAGACCGAGAATAAGCAAAACCATAAATAATAGACCTAAAATCATTAAAGATAATTTCGTTTGGAGAGATAGTGACCTTATTCGATTCATGTATTCGCTTACACTTCCTGACTGAATTGTCTTACTATTATTCTACCGATGACGAAAGAGAATCACAAGAGGAGGGGTCAGACCCCTCCTCCCATCCATCGACACCATTCGAGCAATAGCGGGTGGTGCCTGTCACTTGTCGTTTCAATCGATCGCCTCAGCGAGTAGATCCACGAGATGGACTGCTCTCACTTTATCCTCCAGTCCTTCACGCTTGATGCCGAGCTTCATTTGAAGCAAGCAGCCCGGATTGGTTGTCACGATGATCGCAGCCTCGGTTTCTTTCGCTTTTTTCATCTTTACGTCCAGGATATCCATCGCATCTTCATAATGAACGATGTTGTAGATACCAGCTGAGCCACAGCATCTGTCGTACCCATTCATTTCACGATACTGAATGCCAGGAATGCTTTTTAAGAGCTTAAGCGGCGCTTCTGTCACTCGCTGCACGTGGGTTAAATGGCAGGAAGCCTGGTAGGTGACGCTTGCATTCACTTCTTTTGAAAAGGTTAATCCGTCTAACTCAACAAGAACCTGACTGATGTCACGCGTTTTCGCCACAAATGTTTTCGCTCGCTCAGTCCATTCGGGATCGCCTTCAAATAAGTGGTCATACTCGACTAACATCGCTCCACAGCCACCGGCGTTATTGACGATATAATCAACATCTACTTGCTCAAATGCTTCAATATTTCGTTTCGCTAGCTCTTTTGCATCCTTCCCTTTACCTGCATGTGCATGAAGGGCACCACAGCACGTTTGCGCCTCTGGCACCACGACATCAGCACCTGCCTTTTCCAAAAGCTTTAACGTATTGCGATTCGTTTTGTGAAAAACGCTATCCATGACACAGCCGCTTATGAAGCCGACTCTTACGCTCCTGGTATGCGATAAGTTGCGGAACTCTCTTTTCGTTCTCCCTCGTTCAGAAGGTGATGCCAAAGGTGGCAAAATTGACTCGAACTGATCAAGGTGGAAGGGCGCAGCTTTTGTGACTCCAGTCTTTTGTGCCATTTTCTGCAGCCCTGTTTTCTGATAGAGCCATGATGCGTTTCCGATCCGATCCATCCACTTCTTTGAAGGGAAAATCGTATTAAAAATGAGGTCTTCCGTAATTTTTTTCTTGGAGGTTTTCTGCTCATGATCCTCGAGGACTTCCTTCGCTCCTTCAAGAATCTTCCCGTATTCCACATTTGTCGGACATACCGTCACACAAGCCCGACAGCCGAGGCATTTCTCAATGGGTTCCCGCATGTCCTCCACCGTGATTTTATCCTCAGCGAGCATTTTCACTAAATTAATTCTGCCGCGCGGAGAATGAGCCTCTTTTCCCATCGTTTCATAGGTTGGACATGCCGGTAGACAGTAACCACATTGCACACAATCGAACGTTTTATCATAGTTTAGCTTCTTCTGCAATTCAGTCACATTACTCATCGCGCAGCACCAATTTCTGTCCTTTTTCAGGAAAGATTTTACCAGGATTCAGGACGTTATTCGGATCCCAAGCAGTCTTGATCCGTTGCATCATATCGAGTCCAGCCTCTCCAAGTTCCATTTCCATAAAAGAAGATTTCATCGTTCCAATGCCATGCTCACCGGAAAGCGTACCACCAAGCTCAATAGCAGCCCGAAAAATGGCCGCAACCGCTTTTTCTACGCGAATCATTTCTTCTTCATCTCGCTTATCACAAATAATATTCGGATGTAGATTTCCGTCCCCAGCATGTCCGAACACAACTAGCGTGACATTAAACTCTTCACGAATCTCCTTCAATTTCTGAAACATATGAGGAATCTGACTGCGGGGTACGGTTGCATCCTCAGACACTTTTGTCGGCTTCACTCTAACAATCGCGGGTGAAACAAGCTTTCGCGCTTGCCAGAGGTCCGCTTCTTCCCTAGCATCACCAGCAATTTTCACTCTCACCGCTCCAGCTTCCAAACAGATCTGTTCCGCACGTTTCATCTCATCTTCAATCGCGACAGGATGGCCATCCAATTCTAGTAAAATAATCGCTTCTGCTTCCGTCGGCAGTCCAAGTGGATGATAGTCTTCGACCGCTTGGATCGATCCCTGATCCATGATTTCCATTTTCGATGGGAGAATGCCAGAGGTAAGAACACGAGAAATCGCTGATCCAGAAGAGACGAGATCATCAAAAACAGCCATCATCGTTTTGGTGGCGGCTGTTTTCGGCAAGAGCTTGAGCGTCGCTTCAGTAATAATGCCTAACGTCCCTTCCGAACCAACAATCAGCTTGGTCAGATCATATCCGGTCACATTCTTAATCGTTCGACCACCAGTTCGAGTAATCTCCCCCTCAGGTGTGACGACTTCAAGTCCAATCACGTAGTCCTTCGTCACACCGTACTTCAATCCGCGCGGCCCACCAGAATTCTCTGCTAGGTTTCCACCGATCGTAGCGACATGAGAGCTGCTTGGATCAGGGGGATACATCAAACCGTATTCCATCGCCGCCTCGTTAATCGCTGCCGTGAGAATACCCGGTGAAACGACTGCAACCATATCATCCGGATAAACATCAAGCCTATCTTTCCATTGAGAGAGATCAAGTACGATTCCACCTTTAACTGGGAGAGGGCCACCGCTTAAAGACGTCCCCTGCCCTCTCGGATAGACAGGAATCAAGTGCTTGTTCGCAAGCTTCATAATTTGTGAGACTTCCTGAGCAGAAGTAGGCTGCACAACTACGTCAGGAAGGTAGGTGCCAAATGAAGCGTCATAGCTATAGCTGTAGCGGTCGGAAATATCATTCAATATCCGATCTCGATCAATTATTTGTGACAGGTCCACGATCAGTTTCTCTTCATTCATCATTTACCACAACCCCTCTAGCAGAATAGGTTTTCAATACCAGTACCGGTTATTTTTCATTTTCCCTATTTAACTCATTTTAAAAAACTACTAACTTTCCCTCCATCACAGACTTTTAGTAGTATTTGTTTTTTAGGGGGGTCAGGTGCGTCACCGGTGACGCACCTGACCCCCCTTTTCGCCTCTCTTTATGTGCCGTGCACTGTAGTAATGTCTTCAATCTGAATATGATCAATATCTCCTCGTTATTAAATTATAAAAACCCTGATCACCTCTGTTGAAGGAGGCTCCTCAGGGTACATTTTTTATTGAATGGACTCGTATACGATATTCGCGATTTGTTTTGTAAGTCCTCCAGTACTTGGATAAGAACCAGTTTCAAGAGGACCATTATTTTGCTTATTTGTTAGAACAATAATTTGAAGATCATAAGCAGGATCAAAAATCACTTGTGTCCCTGTAAAGCCTGTATGCCCGAAAGCCTTTTCTGAATGCATAT
Source organism: uncultured Bacillaceae bacterium (assembly GCA_963739655.1). Classification (GTDB taxonomy): domain Bacteria; phylum Bacillota; class Bacilli; order Bacillales; family Guptibacillaceae; genus Guptibacillus. Next base: position 3,658 of record CAVUAW010000021.1, read on the forward strand.
CCCCCATGTACCAGCTTTTATCGAGCTCCCATCCATAACCCTGTCCAAAACGTTGTGGCTGTGTAAAAGAGTCGATAACTTGGTTATCATAAAGATTAATTTTTCCGTAACTCCCACCATTCAACATAGTCTGTCCAAGCACGGCAAGATCTCTTGCCGTAGAGAATAAACCAGCGTGTCCAGCAATACCTTCGTTTGCATAAAAACTATTACCATCATTAACTTCTCCAACTAGTGTATTATTTCTCCACCATTCAAAATCCTCAGCCCGCTCTGGAACGTTGTAGCCGAAATTTGGATCATCGACCATTTTATATTCAAAAGGGTTTCCCCATGAGGTTGCTGCGATTTTATGATCAAGATGATCAGAAGGAGTAAACATCGTATCTTTCATTTTTAGAGGTTTATAAATGTTTTTCTGAAGATACTCATTAAGTCGCTCTCCGCTTATTTCCTCAATGATAAAACCTAGCGTCATAAAGCTAAAATCACTATAACGACGATCCGTGCCCGTTTCGTATTCAAGTGGAAGCTCATTAATATAGGTCAGAACTTCTTTCGAATTCGTAGCATGAAAATAAGTCGGTTGCCATGGAGTTAAACCAGAAGTGTGTGTTAATAGGTCGGCAATTGTGACATCACCTTTGCCATTAGACGCGAAATTAGGGATATATTTTGCTACACGATCATTTACCGATAATTCTCCCTCACTCACAAGCTTCATAATGCCTTGGGTAGTTCCCATAACTTTAGTTAAGGAAGCAAGATCAAACATCGTTGTCTTTTTCATTTTCCTTGGTTTGTCTAAAAGAACACCCATGTCATATTTCTGTGCATCTCCATAAGCGGTCTCCTTTACGATTCTCCCATCCTTCGCCACAAGCACAACTGCACCGGGAGTAGTATCATTTTCTATTGCATCTAGCACTACGCTATCAATTTCTTCGAGTCTAGTAGGATCCATCCCTGCACTCTTCGGGCTACCGTGACTTAGCTTCTGTCCTTTAGAAGCAGCAGTCGCTGTTGAAAAGAGAGGGGTGGTCAATAGGAGAAACATTGCCATCATTACAATAATTCGTTTTTTCATCCTTCTTCCTCCTTAGTTTTCAAGAATTTGATTAAGAAAGCTCGTACCTGCTTCAGGGGGTTCAATATGAAAATAATCACTTAAGGTTGCCCCTATATCTGCCATAGTACCTCTTGTCCCAATCGATACTGCCTTTACTTTAGGGCCAGTAATCATTAGAGGAGTATACTCTCTGGTATGTTTGGAGTGTCCGATCGTAGGGTCATTCCCATGATCTGCCGTTATTATTAAAATATCATTCTCTTTAAGCAAAGGAATAAACTCTTCCAGCCAATTATCTACTTCTTCAAGAAGAGATGCGTACCAATTCGTATCTTCTGCATGACCAGCAAGGTCTGTTTCTTGTACATTTACTAGAAAAGCTCCATGCTTTTCTTTACTAAATGCTTCTTTTAGTTGTTGAAGTACCTCCGTTGTATTCACAATAGAATAAGCTAGATGCTTTCCTTCGAGCACATCTGCCGTTTTCCCAATTCGATAAACTGGAATTTTAGATTCAGCTAGGGTTTGGAATTGTCTTTGTACATTAACACCATATCCCAGGTGACGAACGTGATAGTCTTCCCCATACACTCCTGCTTTAGGGCTGTCAATTCCCCACTGTCCCGCTTCTCCTTTTTTTACTACTGATAAAAGTCTCTCGACCGAAGTATGAGGACCGCCTAATGTAATAACTCGACTTGTATCAACGACTTCCCTTACAACGCTTCCTACTTTAAGCGCATGCTCAAAAGAAACTTTTGTCAGGTCTGCCGTAACATTAATAATGTTTCCAGGAGTCGATTCAATGTTATCTGCAACAATGATCGCATCGTCAATTAACAATACTGGCAAACCTTCATAAGGATAAGTTACACTGAAATTCTCTCTTAGAAGGCGAGTAGCTATCTCCTCATGAACATCTTTCATCAATCGTTTGGCGGGACGCTTCGGGAGACTACCTACTATCTCCTGGTGTCCCATGTAAGTATCAGCACCGTGATGCGCAAGTCTTGATTTTCCATAAGCTCCTTTGGATTTTCCTGTTCCATCGACAAGCTGATTGAGACCCAATGAATACATTGTGGGAATGGAAATCATTACTTTATTGCGAATATGCTCGTACGTATTTGCTACACAATCCCCCGGTTCATAATCTTCACAATCATCCATTGCGCCAATCCCAAAACTATCAAGAATGAGCACTACCATACGTCCCATCCTATCCTCTCCTTTCGAAATGTACGATTTCTGGAACACTATCATGCAATCCACGCACAAGAGCGACGTTCGCCCTTGTTACAAACACTTGCGTACGAAAAGCATATATAGCCGTATCACCGATAGATACATTCGATCCTCGTTCGAGCCTTCCATAGTAATCAATGTACTCAGAATTAAGAGACTTCCCTTTCAAAAAAGTATCAAAAATTTGTTCAGGAGAGCTTCCGACATAGGCACCGGTCATATTTCCCCGTTCATAAAATCCTCCTCCTATCACATAAACATTCTCCTTGTCTTCATGAGAGATTTCGGATACGTAGACAATAGCAGGATCCTCAGGAAGCGATCGCACCGCATGAAGTGGTGTAGTACCTGTCAGAGCATGGCCCGGTTCCCCATGCGTAATCCCTGCTTTTTTGAGCATTGGAATGGTTTCAGTACTCGTTGCACTAGGACCATTAACCTGTCGAATCTGAAATCCGGATGCTTCAAGTAGTTCTTTTGCTGAAAGAATGGTTTTCAGATTTTCTGTAAATAGTAACTCTTCCTGCTCTTTATCCATTAGCAATAATGGAAAAGAAGTAACTCCCATCACTTCAATTCCTTCGAGTTTGCTTTAGCTTCGGGATGGCTGACTTGAAGTTCTTCTAGCTGAAATCCTCCCCACTGCCCAGGATAAATAGTATCGGATGAATGAATTACTCTCAGAATAACTTCCTGTTTCTTTCCTAGTTTCATAGCTGCATCTGAAACTTGTCTTGCTCGCTCAATCGAAAAGACCGTAACAACTTCTGGTTCGAAGCCAAGAACTTCACCCCACTGATGTTTGCCGGGTTGAACGAGATGACCCACATTACCAATTTTGATACCTGACTGATGTAGTCGGAAAGCTTCTTCAAATTCAACAGCAACAGCTTTTTCAATTCCATGTTCTGCAATCCATTTTCCAAGTTCACCAATACGACCAAGCTGCTTACTCATAAAATACAAAATAAAATCATTCTCTTTAGCAGCGTTCGCCATGCTCCTGACATTTTTGGCTATGGTGTCAAGATCGAGAACATACGTATTAGGGGGAATAAGCCCAGATTGGTGAAGTTGTACTCCCGCTTTTATGAGCTCTGGATTTCTCTTCTTTGTAAGTGAAAGAAACAATGTAGTAGCCTCCTAAACGACAGCGTATAGATCTTTCCTTAGATGTGCCGTTACTCTCCTCGCAAAGCTTCTCGAAGAATACGAATAACGGTCTCAGCTCCAGCTTTCATAGGGTTAATACGTAACCCGTATTCAAATAATTCTGGTGTACTCTCGAGGAAACTACCAGATACTCGATAAATCATTGGAACGAGTTCATACCGGGATTCAGCACCAACTGGATAAGTTGCTGCTCCAAAAGTCTTACTGCGCTCAATCACTTCTTGAGCAACCGGCTTCTTCAATTCAACTATGACATTCTTTGATTGAGAGTTTGTAATATAAGCCTCTTTCACTCCATGCACTTCACCTTTGTTTAACAACTCACACAAAATCTCAACTTGCTGACTCTGAATCGCTAATGAGACAGGGGCAAAAGGTAATGCCCTAAGCAACTCCATCGCTTCTGGTCCTTGAACTTGACTGCCTCCAGAATAATTTCGCTGTTGAATGGTTTCGATTGCACTCTCTCCTACTACCACCCCAATCCCTTCAGGACCTAGTAGCTTAAATCCGGAAAAAGTAGAGTAATCCGCACCGGCTTGGATCCCAATGCTAGGCATTTTCAAGGCACAATAATTATCATCAACAACCACGATCATGTCAGGTTTGATTGATTTCACTAACTGAATGACTTCTTTAAGACTGATACGTATCGATTGGTTGCTGTCTTGCGTGTTGGATATAGAAAACCTTTGCTTCTGAACGAGATAACATATCTGTTTAAGAGCATCGTAATCATTAAAATCAACTTTTTCAGTTCGCATGCCCAGCATTCGAATCGTTTCTTTGGTTGTCATATAAATCGGTGCAGAGTGAATGATCATCGGATTCTCCTGGTTCAAGGAGCGCACTTAAGAGAGAGCGAATGGCACCAGTACCCGATCCTCGCACAAGTACCGCTTGATTAGCTCCAAAAACATTCGCAATAACTTTTTCAACTTTCGCAGTTGTTCTAGGACGCTTATAGATCGGATGTACGCCACGATCACCATCATGGAACATTTCATTATCCTTAAATTCCTTCGTGATAAAATCCACAATTTCAAATTGCTTTATTTGTTGCTTCTTCAAGCGACATCTGAGGTATAACAGATTCCTGGTATCTCAATGTTATGCAGCTCCCCTTTCGACTGAAAGCATGAGCTGGATTATCGATTAGCATCATTCGGATATCCTCATCAGACAGACCTGCTTCTTTTAAACGAGGAACAAATTCATTGAGAACATAGTCATATCCAATACCTCCGTGCTTATGCCAATGTGACTTTCTTGTTAAATCAGCAGATAATAAAATCTGCGCACCATATCCTCTTTCAATTAGATGACAAATCGTTTGAATTCGGTCTTCATCAGGTCGATAATTAGTTTTGCCAATCGTATCAAATCCTACAAATGCCCCAGCTTCCACAACAGCAAGTACTCGTTCATCATCTTGATTAAGATCTTGGTGCCCAACAACCAATTGGTTCATTGGCAATCCAAGATTAGAATAAAGCTCAACTTGCTCGACTCCCATCGTTCCGAGCGTTGTATGTGTTGTGAGCGGTAGACCCGTTTCCATCGCCGCGATTCCTGCCCCAGTTAAGAGCTCTTCTTCAATTGGCTTGATTTCATAGTGACTGCTCCCAATTTCTCCAATAACCCCAGGATAAACGTCTGTTCCTTCAATCCCATTCTTTATCTCGTCAATCATATATTGTGCAAACTGATCACGATTCCATTTAGTTGCTTGATCTGGGAGGAATGGATCTTTATAAAATCCTGTACTTGCGATAAGATGAATACCGGTTGTTTCGCTTAACTTCCTAAGGAGGGTTGCATTACGTCCCATTCCGTCATTCGTAACTTCTACCATAGCCTGTCCACCTGAAGCTTTAAAGTAGCGAAGTTCTTCTTCCATTCCTCCTATATCATCAAGAATAGTGTCGGGATCTTTTTTAATTCGTGATAGGTCAATACAAAGGTGTTCATGAGCTGAACAAACCCCGAGCTCATTAGGATCAATTTGTCCTCTAACCGTATGAATCATTTTAGATCCTCCTTCTACTGTGGTATTTGCATAAGTCCGAGAACGACAAGAATGTTCGCCAAAATCCCAACTGCGATCGCGCCAATCGGTCCTACAGCCATTCGCACAATTGGTCGGCCCGCAATCTCATTTAACAAATAGAATCCTGCAATGATAAAGAACCCGAGGCCAGGAGCAATAGCATTAGCTGCGTTTGCACCACCAATTAAAAGAGCAACTTCTAAAATTCGACTCATCGCGGTACGAATATTTTCTCCTGATTGACGTACACCAGGATATTTATCAAGAAAACGAGCAATCTGGCTTAGTAGCATTACCTCTAGAAAAACAGTAATAGCACCGATAATAGCTGCAACCCATACATTTGGAACAAGTAATCCAACGACGAAAATGATTGTAAATCCAACTGGACTATATACACCTGTTGCAATCGCCGTACTTGCAACTAGCGGGATAAATCCAAGTGCACGAGCTCCAGCAGCAATAGCAGCATCTGTTATTTTTCCGTCTGCAATTAAATTTAAAGAGATCGGATCTCCAGCCATAATCAAAAGGTTCGTAGCCGCAGCAATAAGCCCACCCATAATCATGAAATAAACGACATGCTTTTTAATGCGATCGACTCTCTCACTGAAAACCGAAGCAAGATCAATGCCGCTTCCTTCCCCTTCAGGTTTTTGACGCACAGCATATGTAATTAAGAAAATCATTCCAGTAATGAGAGCCATTCCTTCTTGATTTAACGTAACCGCCGTATCACCGAAAGTCATGGCACCGCTTTCATTTAACCATACAGCTAACTGCCGGATAATGGCTGAAGTGATAAACGTCAAAACACCTTTTTTAACACTGAATTGCAATGCCACAGCTAGAGCTGGAAATGCCATGAAGGTTACCACAACCGGCGATCCAACTTGGCCCATTGCATCTAAAAAATTTAATGGTAGTTTTTCAAATAAAGTGACAAATCCTTCTAGTCCAACTAATAAACCTGCACCATATGCTCCACCTACAATTGCTGCAACAGGAGTACCCCATTTATTTCGCGGGGTGATCAATCCAATAATATCTGTTCCTAGCAAAATGCTATGAATAAGGATAATGCTTGCTGTAATGGTAAACGGAATTCCAAAACCAACAACAAGTCCAAAACTCATAGCAAAAGCAGTTAAACCAAGCTCTTTACGCCCCATTCGTCCTTCAGTATTTTCAGGTACAATTGGTCGTAACCCATCATTAAAGACAGCTAAATTCAAATTCGCAAGAACAGCTGCCATGGCCCCTATTAAAATGACGAGAACCATTTCCATGTAATGAACCCCCTTTTAAATTATTGTGCTTTAATTGCCCTCATAATCATCGGCACAGCAGTTTCCATGTGGTCTGCAGTAAAACCGAATGCTTTCTTTCCGTCCTTAACAGCCTGTAAAATTTTCTCTTCATTCGGTTTCCTTCCTGGCATCGAAACCGTTTCACAGCTTGGCTTTCCAATTATAGCAATTGCCATTGCTAGCGCACCGCCACCCCCAGTGTGACACGCTCCAACATAGTAATCTGCCTGACCAGTTTTCACTGCCATTGCGGCTTCTACATCCGATTTAACTGAGGTTTCCACTCCATCTGGTCCATGTTCCTTCACAAGAGCTTCTACTTCTTTCTTATCAACCTGACCACCTACAACAATTTTCATTTAAATCTCCTCCTATTTAATTTCTTGAAAAATAGATACATAGTGTATTTTCAAAAAGGCAATTTCAGATTGTGGAATTTCCTCAGCCCAATTGGATTGAATCCAGCTAATCTCCCCTTTTGCTAGATGTATGGATCGGATTTCTCTATTTCCAAAATGAGCTCATCCGGGGGCGCATCAATCGATTCTCCGCGCGAGATACGCGTTAAGGCTGATGCAAGATGGGTGACGAGCATTTCTACTTTATTTTGAGGAAGGGGCCTATGCGTCTGGTTACTTAATCTTTGAACGGCTTTCTCGGCGATAGTTGACGCTTCTAACTAATCACATCACCTGCTTTCAGAATATCTAATCGTTCCTTAATTGTTGTTCATAAAACTAACCCCTCCAATATACAGTATTTAGTATATTAAATTCATAGGAAAATCCCATCTAATATCTTGGGTAGATTTCCCCTTTTTCAACTTGATTTTGTAGCTCTTTAACGTCAGATACAGACAGGTCAAGTAGTGCAGCTCTGAGTTCTATCCTCTCCTTATTTAAGAGCATAGTTGCCTCATTCACTTTCTTACTTAGTTCCTGAGCTTTCATCGAACGGAAAGATCCTTTGCCCATTCCTTCTGAATGAATGACTTCATCCTTATTCCAAACTGCAGCATCGATTTCATTGTTCTTGAGCATCTCCATCAACTGCATGTAGTTCACTTCAATTAGCTCTACATCAATACCTTCTATTTCATACTCCGTTAGAAGATGCTGATCAGCTGAAGAATAGTCAATACCAATCCGCATACCAGTTTGAATACACTCGTTTTTAGAATCTGAAAAAAAGATTTCATGGCCAGAAACGTATGAGCTATTTCCAAATGTTTTTACCATTTCGATACGAGCGTCATCTCTAACAGCAAGCTCAGCTGCAAGCCTTGAAACAATCACAAAATCATATCTCCCAGCTTTCAATGCCTCGATTCGATTTGATGAGCCCCTCATGAACGCTATATTAAAAGGTATTTTCATCATTTCAAGCACCTGAACTAAACCAGTAGCAAGCCCTTCATATTTTCGTGAATATGGTAAAGGCATTGCACCCATAACAGAACCAAGTCCAGCAATATCCCAAAGTAGTTCTCGATCCGTTCTAACAAGAAACGTACCAAGGTGTCCTCTCGCTTCAAGTACAATAGCTCCAATTTCTTCGAGTAGACGTAACGCCCCCTGAATTGTCCCCCTTCCAAGTGATGTTTCTGTAACAAAATCACTTACGCGAGGAATACGGCTTCCTGGCTCGATCGCTAGTAGATTAGCAGCAATTCTCCTAGCTGCGAGTCCATTCTTGCTGTATAATTTCTCCCATTTGCCTTCCATACCCTCACCTCAATATACAGTTTTTCGATTTTCACTATATAGAATAACTTAAAACAACAAAATGTTCAATGAATATTCTGAAAAATAAAAAAGAGAGAAATTTCATCCTCTCTTTCCTACAACTCAACAAACTCCTTCTTCCGCTCCCTAAACACCGTCCAATGCTTAAACCCGATCTCTTTCAGCTTCGCTCGAACTTCTTCAAACTCTTCTCCTACGCGCGATGGCCAATGGGCGTCAGAACCAAATGTAACTCCCACCCCATAATGGCAGGCCATTTCAAGCATGTCATTCGCTGGATACCAGCCGCCGCAGTCTTTATGCTTACCAGAAGTGTTGATTTCAATCGTTGACTCGAGCTCGCCGAGACGCTTCAGTGCTTTTTCAACTTCAGGTGTTTGAACGTTTGTAAAGTCTGGATAAAAGCCCTTCATGGCATCAATATGACCTAGAATATCAAAAACGCCGCTTTCAGCTGATTCCACAATTAGCTTGTAATAATGCTCTTTTTCTTTCCGAATGTCTTCTTCGTACAAATTTTCCCAACGACTTTTATCAAAGATGTTATTTCCATTACTAAAATGAACAGAGCCAATAATGTAATCAAACGGATACTGATCATAAATGCTTTTATATAACGGATGGTGTTCTCGAAAGAAGTCAGATTCAACGCCGAGTAAGACGTCAATCTTCCCACGGTACTTTTCTTTCAATGTCATGACTTCTTCGACATAAGAAGCGAACTCACTCTTAGCCATCGCAATGCTCGGTAACGCCCGATCCTTCTCACTTGCGAAAAACGGGGAATGATCCGAAATCCCGATCATCTGAAGATCATTTTGAATGGCTGATTTTATGTAATCTTCAATTCGTGCCTCCGCATGGCCACAACGTTCATGGTGCGTATGGTAATCAAATTTCATAGTATCGCTCCTTCCAAATACTTGTAAGTCTTAATATCGTTATCCTACCATACATTTTGGGCTTTCGTTCAACTCCTCCATTTAATTTACAGAACATTCATTTCCCACTAATAGTCTGGACATCAATTGAC
>CAVUAW010000022.1:0-24602 GCA_963739655.1 uncultured Bacillaceae bacterium
ATCTCCTAAAATTCGATCATGAGGAATCACCTGCGAGAGTTTATCTATGAGTTGTTCTCCTTTCAAGATTTAGCACGACCTTTCATAAGTAATATGACGTTTCTTATTCGTATGTTTTCTCTATCTATCCTCTTCCCTCTTTTGAGAAAGTCAAAATGGAAGGAGTTAGAAGTGTATGTAGCAGTATAGAAATAAACCTGCTAAAAGTCCGTCCAGCGTGGACTTTTAGCAGGTTTTCTTATGTTTTGTTCTTTTATGGGGTCTGACCCCCCATATCCACAAACTCCTTCTTCCGCTCCTCGAAACACCGTCCAATGCGTAAACCCGATCTCCTTCAGCTTCGCTCGCACTTCTTCAAACTCTTCCCCAACACGCGATGGCCAGTGGGCATCAGAACCAAATGTCACGCCCACCCCATAATGGCAGGCCATTTCAAGCATGTCATTCGCCGGATACCAGCCGCCGCAATCTTTATGCTTTCCAGAAGTGTTGATCTCAATCGTTGACTCAAGCTCGCCGAGACGCTTCAGTGCTTTCTCAACTTCAGGCGTATGAACGTTTGTAAAGTCTGGATAAAAGCCCTTCATCGCATCGATATGACCTAGAATATCAAAAACGCCGCTTTCAGCTGATTCCACAATTAGCTTGTAGTAATGCTCCTTCTCTTTCCTAATATCTTCGTCGGACAAATTCTCCCAACGACGCTTATCGAAGATATTCGACTCGTTACTAAAGTGAACAGAACCAATAATATAATCAAATGGATACTGATCATAGACGCTTTTATATAACTGATGGTGTTCTCGGAAGAAGTCTGACTCAACGCCGAGTAGGACGTCAATCTTCCCACGGTACTTCTCTTTCAATGTCATGACCTCTTCAACATAGGAGGCGAATTCACTCTTAGCCATCGCAATTCTCGGCATCGCCCGATCTTCTTCACTTGCGAAAAAAGGGGAATGATCCGAAATCCCGATCATCTGAAGATCATTTTTAATGGCAGCCTGTATGTAGTCCTCTATCGTCGCCTCTGCATGGCCACAACGTTCATGGTGCGTATGGTAATCAAATTTCATCGTGTCACTCCTTCCAAATACTTGTAAGTCTCGAATACCGTTATCCTACCATATATTTTGAGCTTTCGTTCAACTCCTCCATTTAATTTACAGAACATTCATTTCCCACTAATAGTCTCGACATCAATTGACAAAAAGCGGGTGGTGACAGGCACCCGCCTTTTGTCTCAGGTACATTTATCTGTTTTTAGTTAATTCTGAATTTTTTCCGATATTCGATTTACTCAAGTTAAATGCTTCTGTATACTTACAATCGAAACGTTTCACCAAAAATGAAAGGAAGTGCGTTAATGAAGAAATTTCTCTTATTGTTTCTTGTGGCAGGATTGATTTTAGTCGGTGCACGACCGTCAGTTACAAGCGCTCATGAGCATTCAAAAAAGAAGGATCATGCTTTTTCAAAACAATTGAAAGCGATTTCAAAGAAAACGTATCGATACTTCGAAGATTTCACCAATGAAGAAACTGGATTAACCTATGATGCGGTGCGGATGAGCGATGAAAACAAGGAAGTACAGGATTTTACGTCTCCTACAAATATAGGAATGTACTTAATGAGTACTGTATCTGCTGAAGAATTAGGAATTATCACTAGAGAAGAAGCTACTTCTCGCATCGATACGACTCTTCAAACGTTAGATAAACTCGAGAAATGGAATGGACTATTTTATAACTGGTACTACACAAAAGATGGTTCACTAAAATCGGACTGGGGGGAGTTCATCTCAACTGTCGACAATGGTTGGCTTTCAGCAGGGTTGATCGTAGCTGGACAGGCTTATCCAGAATTAAATGATCAAACGAGTGAACTGGTTGAAGCGATGGATTTCGAGACTCTTTACGACCCAGAAGTAGGACAAATGCGGGGCGGATATGATGTGGTGACCGGAAGTGTAACTGAGCATCACTACGGTGCTTTCTATACGGAGCCACGACTTGCAAGCTATATATCGATTGGAAAAGGTGATGTGCCTGAAGAACACTGGTGGAAGATGTTCCGTACTATGCCAGCAAGCTGGGATTGGCAGGCTCAAGTTCCAGAAGGTTACACCGAAACCTATGATGGCGTCGACGTATTCGAAGGCCACTATACCTACAATGGTCAAAAGTATGTACCAAGCTGGGGCGGAAGCATGTTCGAAGCGTTAATGCCAGGTCTAGTTTTAAAAGAGAAGGAACTGGGTAGAAATGCGCTTGGTTTAAACAATCAGCGCCATGTTGATATTCAAATCGAATATGCGACAGAAGAACTCGGGTATGCTGCATGGGGATTATCACCAGCTGCAACACCTGAAAACTACTCGGAGTTCGGCGCAACGCCTCTTGGTATGGATGGGTACAGTGCGGAAGGTGCTATTGTAACGCCACACGCCACTTTTCTTGCTCTTGAATATGCTCCTAAAAAAGCCTATAAGAACTTGAAAGCACTCAAAGATTTTGGGACATATGGTAAATATGGATTTTATGATTCCGTTAACGTCCAAACAGGTGAAGTAACACAAGCTTACCTGGCATTAGACCAGGGGATGTCGATGGTTGCCATGGCAAACTATCTACAAAATGGCGTTATCAAAGACTACTTCAACAAAGATGAGATAGGAAAAAATCCTCAACACTTGTTAAAAGAAGAGCATTTTTCAATTCAATAAAATGAAAAAAGGGACATCGAAACGTATCGATGTCCCTTTTTATAAAGCTTTACACCTAACTAAAGGAGCACCTCGCTTCCTAATCTAGACCCGAGGTGCTTATGTGAAGTTACAAGTTACGACCAGATCTCCACAACATTCAAATCGCTGTTCAAATAAACTTCAGCCACTTCCTTCTCAATAACGAGACCGCCTTCGCGATAGCGATTGGCACTTGTCGTAGTTTCAACTCGCTGCCCATTGATGATTATTTTCCTCGCCTCGCCTGTAAGGTGATAACGGAACAACATCTCCCTATCCCAGAACCGGTATTTGAAACAAAGTCCATCTAATTTTCTTGGTAGTACAGGATCAATCACCATCTTGCCATCTTCTTGTTTAATACCCAGTGTATTCGTTATGAGCTGATTCATATAAATCCCTGGGCCGCTTGAGTAAATTCGCCATCCGCCTTTAACCGGAACAGCACCTTTTCTAAGCTCATCAAAACGCTCCTGCGCTTCATAACGCGTTTGAAACTTTCCGTCTGAGCTGCTGAAGTAGGAATTGCTCTGTCGTTTCTCTGCATTCCCAACCACATCCGTTATCCCAACAGGATTGATAACCTGAAGGCCGTTCCAAACTTCCTCAGTATGACCTAGCTTAGCCATCGCTTCAACATAGCGGATATGGGCGTGCACATATTGAAGCCCGATTTCACGTCCGAAATTCGCAGCCTGCTCGGCTCTTTTGAAATGTGTACTCACTCCGCCTTTATAGTTGGCAGGCTTGTTCATTAATCGAACACCATCCGGACAAGCGAGGTTCTTTCTGATGAGCTGATAATGAGCTTCTGCTTCCTCAGCAGAAAGAAGTTCACTGATCATCCCTCGAATCATTGGCAACAACCGGTACTGAATACCAGTTTTTCTATCCTCTGGATGAAGCATCTTTTCTGGATGTTCTTCATTCTCCATATACAGGAATCCGGGGAGAATTCCGCTATCTAGAATATATTTCTGATAATCTCGCTCGATCCCGATTGCTAGTTCCTGCAAATCACTTTTCAGCCCCAAATCATCGATCACATCTGCCAATTTACGAACCGCTTGATAAGTAAGCGCAACGGTCCAACTGCTTACCATATACTTTTTCAATTGTGCATTCGCAGGCTGCAACGTATCGTCCCAATCCCCATCACCATAAGAGGAAAGGAATGTGTTGTGGAGAAAGTTCTTTTTCACATACAAAATCTGCCGTTCAATATGCTCCTTCAAACGATACGTTTCATCTGTTAAGGAAAAATTGTTTCGCTTAGTAAACGGCATTCTTTCTTCTAATATCGCGTGATCCCCAGTCGCCGCAAGATAATCACCGACGACTTTTAATGGCCAAACGACTACGTCCCCATGACTGTCGTCTTGCTGAACCGAAGCATACTCGTCAAACATAAACCACTGCGGCCAGTTGCCTTCATCCTCGTATTGATGAGCGTAAACGGTGAGAATGATTTCTTTCACCGATTCATAATGCTGCGTTGCCAGAAAGTATTCTGTTGGGCCCTGGCAAACATCTCTTGTTCCCCATGCCGCTCCGATCGATTGCTCAAGACCTCTAGGAACAGAGAAATGAACGAGCATGTTATGAGTGTACCACCATGCAAGTGCGTTCACTCTGTCTAGTTCAGCACTGTCTTCGGTCAGAGTAAGTTGAAAGCCATTCATCACCTTCTCGAAAAATGACCGGTATCGACTGATTTCAATTTCCGCTTCTTTTTCAGATGGGATGTATTCCCCATCCTTTGCTCCCTGAATGTGTAAAGAGAATTCTGAAGTGGCTTGAATATCAATAACATGAAGTGAAGCAGCGCCTGCCTCAATCTGATCAGCAAGCAAACGCTCATCACCAACAGATATTTCTGCTCCTTCTATACTCATGTGATACGCAAGGTCAGGATTTATCTTTGTACTCTCTGCATCTCTATCCGCTCTAAAAGTGAACAGATTCCCGTCTTGATTGACTTCATAGCCTCGCTCATATTCATGGTTGTCCATCGTTATTTGGTTCGTCACGATGTAGCTATACGCGCTTCCACTTTCAGAACGAATATCTAATTGTACTTGCAAGGAATCCACGGTCGTGAAATTTGTAACCACAATCGTATCTTTCTCAAGTTTGTAATACCATCGCGCGTAATTAAAACCTATTTCAAAAAGCGAAGGCATCGCAAGTAGTCTGTAAGCTCCTTCATACTTCACATAAATCCGCTGACCGGAAGTTTTAAGGATGTTAAGAGGATTCCGCTGATTGCTCATCATTTTATGAAATGAGGTATTCCCTAGAGAAATTTGAGAATTGAACACGCCATACATATACGACGTTGTTGTGATTACATCCCGATTCATTTTGTCATTGTTTCCTGACATGAGAATATGACCATGTGGGCGTTCAACAAGAAGTTCTTTTTCTTTTAAGACGACATGCTCAAAAGTTTCTGTAAAAAAGGATAATAGCTTTCCATTCTCCCTTTCCTCTTGTTTGCGTGTAGGAAATAACGCCGTGATTTCTTTTTCTGTCATGGGTAGTGAGTGGATAGGACCGCTTACAAGTCTCTTGATAGGCTCTTCTGCTGGTGCAAATTCTTTCTCTAGTCGAACGGTGTTCCATGCGTCTAGAACACGTTCTTGAGATACCGGCTCCATAACAGCTTGAGGATGATCTTGTTGAAAAAGTCCATAAAAGACAAACTGTTCTTTGCCACTTAGCAAAATTCGTTCCGTCTGAAGAGCTGTATAAGCGAATTCATATTGATAGATTTCATTCGAAAGTGCCGCCTTCTTCAAGGCTTCTGGTTCATTCGTTTCTTTATAAGTTAAGCCGAAAAATTGAAAACCATCTGTAGAATAACCCGATATTCTTCCAAGTGACCCCTGCTGAAGATATGGAAATCCTCCTTGTTGTGGCTGGTTTTGACGGGTACAAACCACATACCCGTGCTCTTGCTCGAAAACGGCGTGATCTAAATACTGTGACATGTAAGCTTCGTTCGTTCGCACAGCTCCTTTTTCCGCGAGGCCAAGATCTTGACCATAAACGACATCAACTTCGACACCGTTGCCTTCAATCGCAACGTCCCAGAACCAGATGTTCTGTTCTGTCAGCGTAAAGGTGACCGTGTAACTCACATCTACAACCTCGCCCCTCCAGATTACCTGTGATTTTCCAAATTGAACCTTACTGTTCGAATGCACACCGATCATTGGAAAATATTGAACATCATCGTTTGAAAATACACGTAAGTACAAATTATTGAGTGAACCATCGATCGAGTTCGAAAGCACTTGATTCATCATGATATTTTTTGAAGACAATTCATAGAGATCGCCACTATTTAGAAAAACAGCTTCCACCTCTCCAGCTCGCAATCGCTTTTTATCATTCTTTGTTATCATCATTTCGACGCAACCCCTTTATTTCACTAATTGGAATGGTAATTCAATGACATCCCGGCTGTTTGAACCAACGTAGGCAACAAAACTACCGGAATCACTTTTAAACGATAAATCACTATGATGATAGCGAAGCTGTTTTTCCGATAGAGTAAACGTCACTACCTTCACTTCACCCGGTTCTAACGTTATCTTCTTGAAATCTTTCAGTTCTTTCATTGGGCGAACGACGTCACCGGCGATATCCCGTACATAAAGCTGCACGACTTCTTCCCCCTTGCAATCACCAGAGTTTTTCACTGTGACATGAACATGAATGTTTTCCCTCATGATGGCATGTGAAAGTGAAGCACCATCGTACGCAAATGTTGTATAACTTAATCCAAATCCAAACGGAAAGAGTGGTTCATTCGGTATATCAAGATACTGAGACACATATCGAACCTGTGCATCAGGAGCGCCTTTTGGACGACCGGTGTTAAAATGATTGTAGTAAACCGGCACCTGACCGACAGAATGTGGGAAGGACATGGACAAACGTCCAGATGGATTAGCGTCACCATATAGTAGATCACTCAGCGCCGCTCCTCCCTCCGTTCCCGGATACCACGCTTCAAGAATCGCATCCGCTTCATCGATCACCCCGTGCAAGTCAAGAGGTCGACCATTAAACAATACCACGACCATCGGCTTGTTAAGTTTTTTCAATTGAGCGATGAGTTCAAGTTGAACTTTTGGAAGACGAATATCACTTCGGCAGCCCGCTTCTCCGCTCATATCGGAACGTTCTCCGAGTGCAAGCAAGATTACCTCTGCCTCTCCAGCTATTCGAAGTGCTTCTTCCAGCTCTTCTTTCGTCCCATCTTCAATACCACACCCTCTGGCGACTTGAAGATGATGATGATCTATCTTTTCTAAAAGTCCATCCTTCAATCGAACGGCATCCTCCCCAGATCCCAGCCACGACCATGGTCCAAGAATGTCGTTGCTTTCTGCAAAAGGACCAATAAGGGCGATGTTTTGATCCTTCTGAAGTGGGAGAACAGATTCGTTCTTTAACAAGACGCTTGATTTCTGAGCAAGTTCCCTTGCTGTTTGACGGTGTTCTTCACAAAGAACCACTTCTTGCTCAAGGCTCGGATTCGCGCCCCTGAAAGGATTTTCAAACAAACCAAGCTTCTCTTTTAATTCCAAAATTCGAAGCACTGCTTCATCGATTATATTTTCTGAGATCACTTTTTCCTCAACCAGTTGCTCCAAATAGTGAACATAAGTAGCAGTCATCATTTCGATATCTACTCCTGCAGTAATCGATTTTAACGCTGCTTCTTTCTCATTTTCAGCAACACCATGTGGAATCAGCTCTTTTAATGCACCCCAGTCCGAAATGACGACGCCATCGAACCCCCATTCATTACGAAGTAAATCGCGCATCAAACGCTTGTTTCCACTTGCTGGTATGCCATCGACCGTATTAAAAGCCGTCATCACCATTTCGCAACCTTCCTCAAGGGCTGCTTTGTAGGCAGGTAAATAGGTTTCCCGAAGCTCTCTTTCTGAAAGGTCAACATAGTTATAATCCCGACCGCCTTCCACTGCCCCATAGGCAGCGAAATGCTTCACACATGCTGCCACTCGCTCAACATCATTTCGCAAATCTTCTCCCTGAAAACCTTTCACTAATGCCCGTGCATACTCGCTATTTAAATGTGGATCTTCCCCTGTAGATTCCATCACACGTCCCCATCTCGGGTCACGTACGAGGTCAACCATCGGTGCGAACGTAACGTGAACGCCTGAAACTGCCGCTTCACGAGCTGCAATTGCAGCACTCTTTTCAGCAAGCGAAAGATCCCATGAGCACCCCATTGCAAGAGGAACAGGAAAAATCGTTTTATAACCATGAACAATATCTGACATAAAAAGAAGAGGAATCTTCAGCCTGCTTTCTTCAAGATAGACTTTTTGGATATTTCGGATGTTCTCTGCACCAGAAGCGCCAAGAACTGAGCCACTAGCAACTACGTGCTCTTCCTCTATATGAAGCTGCTCTAACGGTCCAGTTATTTCTCCAGCTTCTTTTGCCCCTTTAAAAAAAGGCGTGGCGAGTTGCATAAGCTGGGACGTTTTTTCTTCCATTGTCATTTGATTTAATAATAATTTTAAATCGATATGGTTCATCTGTTTCCTCCCTCTCATCATTATCGAAACGTTTCGACGCTAATCTTAGTTGAATTATAATCAACGACGAACCTGTTCGTCAAAGTTAATTTTGCTAAAAAGCTTTGAAATACAGACTTTTTTGTACATTAATTCACCATTTTCAAATATTTTTCACAAAACTATTGAAAGCGGATACATGTTTGATTATAATCGAACTATCGAAACGTTTCAACGATTTGCGAAAAGTGATTTGAAAGAAGGAAAACAAGTTTTCTAAAAGCCACACAAATAGAGCAAAAAAGGAGAGGGAATGTAATGAAGAAGAAAACATCGGCACTATTGGCCATTTGCCTGCTCACCATTTCAATGATTCTTGGAGCCTGCTCAAATGATGATAGCGGTTCGAGCGATGGTAAAAAAGAACTTACGGTTTGGGCGATGGGTGAAGAAGGTAAGAAGCTAAGCGAACTGACGAAACAATTTGAAGAGGAAAATCCAGATATTAAAGTCAAGGTACAGGCAATTCCATGGGAAAATGCACACGATAAACTCTTAACTGCTGTTGCTTCTCAAAAAGGACCAGACATTGTGCAACTTGGAACGACCTGGGTTCCTGAATTTGCTGATGCTGGGGCGCTGCTTGATCTTTCTCCATACCTTGAAGACTATCCTGAATTTAAACCTGAAAATTATTTTGAGGGTGCCGCTGATTCCATGACATTCGACGATCAAGTGATCGGCGTACCATGGTATGTTGAAACGCGCGTCCTCTATTATCGAACAGATCTATTGAAAGAAGCAGGTTATGAAGAACCACCAGCAAACTGGGATGAATTGAAAGACGCTGCTACAACTCTCTCGGAACGTGGCGATGACTACTACGGACTTGATATTGATATGAACGATCAAATTACACCATTTATTTTCGCATGGCAGAACGGATATGAAATGGATGTTGAAAACAAAAATTTAAACTTCGACAGTCCTGAGTTCCGCGAAGCGATGAAATACTATAATAGCTATTTTAAAGAAGGACTTAGCCAGACAACAGAAGGCGTTGATATTGTACAAGCTTTCAAAGATGGCAAAAAACCAATGTTCTTCAGCGGACCATGGATGATTAACATTTTGAATGATCAGGCACCAGATCTCGAAGGAAAATGGGATGTCGCTGTGATGCCTAAGAAAGAAACGAACAAATCGAGCATCGGTGGCTCGAACTTCTCCATTTTCCATAACTCTGAAAATGTGGATGAAGCGCTTAAATACCTTTCCTATATGAATGAAGTTGATACGCAACTCGAATGGCTTGATATTTCAAACACACTTCCATCTCGTGTGAAAGCCTGGGAAGATCCAGCCCTAAGTGATAATGAAATGTACGCGACATTAGGAAAACAGCTCGAAAATACAGAAGGTGCTCCACAAATGAAAGAATTCGAAGCGATGGCTCAGGAACTTCTTGCGTCGATCGAACGAATTACAGTCGGTGGCGCTGACGTAGACAAAGAGCTTGACCAATTTAGTAAGAAAGCGAATGAAATGCTAGAAGATTAATGGCCGACGGAGTTTCAGGTGACTATTACCTGAACTCCGTTTTAACAGAAAAGCGCTCTTCAGATAGGTGGGATAACATGCGCAGTAAATTTAAAGATGCCTTTCAAGCAAGACATGGATTGATGTTCATCGCCCCAGCGGTCCTCATATTAATTGTCTTCAGCATTATTCCGATCCTCATCGCTTTTTTTATCAGCTTCACGGATCTGAATCTTAAAGGGCTTGCTGACTGGTCGAACATCAGCTTTATTGGATTTGAAAACTATGTTGACCTTTTCTCCGATGAGCTTTTTCACAAATCTGTTTTCAACACGCTTTTTTATGTGTTGATCGGCGTGCCGCTCGTCATTATTTTCTCTCTCGGTATCGCCCTCCTACTAAATTACGGAACTTCAAAGCTCTTCACATTCTTTAGGGCCGTCTATTACATGCCTTCTATTACAAACATCATCGCAATCGCAGTTGTTTGGGGTTATCTCTACAATACCGAGTACGGACTGTTTAATTATGTCTTGTCCTTACTTTCCGTTGATAAGATTCCATGGCTTACTGAACCTACGATAGCCAAGTTATCGCTTATTATCCTTGCAGTTTGGAAAGGGATCGGGATCAATATGATCATTTTCCTAGCAGCTCTACAGGGAATACCGAAATCCTACTATGAAGCGGCTCAGATTGATGGTGCCAATCGGTTTCAGGTGTTATTCAATATCACGATCCCACTACTTCGTTACGCCACTTTCTTTGTTACCGTGACGACCCTAATCGGCTGGATGCAATTCTTCGAAGAACCTTTCGTCATGACGGATGGTGGTCCACTCGATGGGACAATTTCAATCGCTCTCTTTATTTACAAAAATGGTTTCCAATTCAGCGAGTTTGGATACGCAGCAGCTGGATCATTTGTACTCTTTATTTTCATTATCATCATTACCCTTGTTCAGTTCAAACTACGGAAGACAGATACTGAATATTAATAAGTTAGGATCGGAGTGAGGAAGATGGAATCAAGATCCTTTTTACAGAAAATCGAAAAACCTTTTGTAGCTTTTTTACTAGTCATCGGTGGCGTGATCGTTTCAATCCCTTTCCTTTGGATGATTTCGAGTTCATTCAAACAAGAAAGTGATGTATTGAATATCCCACCGCAGCTTATCCCTAGTAGCCCTACTTTAGATAACTACATTAACTTGTTCCAAAGCTTAAACTTTGGTGTTTATTTAAAAAACACGCTGATTATCGTGCTTTTCTCCTTCCTGGGACTTCTTTTAAATGCGATGGCTGGGTATGGATTTGCAAAATTTCAATTCAAGGGGAAAGAAAAGCTCTTTTATATCGTTCTTGCGACCATGATGATCCCGGCCCAAGTAACGATGATTCCTGTTTATCTTCTATTGAATGAGATGGGACTAACCAATACGATGGCTGGTATCATTCTGCCAGGTCTCGCAGTTGCCTTTAGTATCTTTCTCTTCAGGCAATTCATGACGACGATCCCCACCGATCTCATCGAAGCAGCAAGACTTGATGGCGCAGGTGAATTCTATATTTTCTTTAAGCTCATCATCCCGATCGCGAAACCGATCTTTGCCGTTCAAGGCATCTTAACGTTTATTGGGGCATGGAACAGCTTCCTATGGCCGTTGATTATTGCTAACGATGAACGTCTCTATACCCTTTCCGTTGGCCTTTCCCTCTTGAAAGGGCAGTACGCTAACAATTATGCCCTTCAAATGGCTGGAGCTGCCATCATGGTCGTTCCGATTGTGATCATCTTCTCCTTCTTCCAGAAGTATATTGTTGAAGGATTTACAATGTCAGGATTGAAGTAAGAGACTTGTATGTTTCAATAGGGGATAAAGATAACCTGACAATCTTCCCCGGTTAGAGGTACACTTAATGTAATTACAAATGAGTTGTCTAGTTAGAGGATGTGAGGAAATGGCAACGATTAAAGATGTCGCAAAGCGAGCAGGAGTCGCCGTATCTACTGCTTCCTATGCACTGAATAACATAAAGAAAGTCAGCCCTGCTACCGTTAAAAAAGTTCAGGATGCTGCTCGAGAATTAAATTATCAGAAAAACGGCTTCGCTTCTGATCTGAAGCGCACAAAAACCAATACGATCGCACTGATTCTGAAGGACCTGTCTGGACCCTATTATTCTGAACTGATCAAAGGTGTGCAGGAAGTGGCCATGACAAATGGATTTGACCTGATCGCGTGTAGTTCAATCGGCGGTGCTCAGTCCACCGCCGTAAAGTTCCTAACTGAAAAACGAGTAGACGGTGCTATCATCTTAGCGCATAACATTACAGATGAGATTATTTGTGAAGCAGCACGTGAAGGCTTTCCTCTTGTAGTTCTCGACCGAAAATTAAACAATGAGCACGTTATTCAGGTAGAGGTCGATAACATACAGGGTGGTTATATCGCGACTGAACACTTGATTCAGAAAGGACATGAAGAGATCGCCTATATAAGCGGTCCTTATAATTCGCATGACAACGAGATGCGTTTCAAAGGATATCAGCAAGCTTTAACCGAACATGAACTTCGCTTTCAAACGAGATGGAAAATCTCCGGTGACTTTACTAGAGAAGGCGGCTACCGCGCAACAAAAATGTTAATTGCACAAGGAAACCTACCCACCGCCGTCTTCTATGCAAATGATGAAATGGCGCTCGGTGGAATCCAGGCTTTTAACGAAAAGAAAATCTCAGTCCCTGGTGATATATCAGTGATTGGTTATGATGATATTCAATTATCCGAATACGTCTCTCCCCCACTCACTACAATCAAACAACCAAAATATGATGTAGGCGCTCTCGCCGTTCATCTGATTTTTCAACAGCTTTCACTCGAGAAAGTAGACCGTTACTACAAGCTTCCAACAGAACTTGTTGAGAGAAAATCCGTGACGATGAAACGTTGAGGTCAAAAATTAATGATGAAAGACTGTGGTCATCCCATCTCGGATAACCACAGTCTTTTTTGTATTCGACAAAAAATCCTAAAAACCGGGTGGTGACAGGCACCACCTCCATTCACACATTTTTCTTCTCATTCCATACTTGTCCAACCATTTCGGACAAGCTAGCGTAAGATACCCTATGGAATGGAAACATTTCAAATAGATAGATAGGGAGGGAAATTCATGAGAGAGTTACTGGCTAATTTGTTCGATGAAATTTTGGGCGGCAGTAAGAAAAGAAAGAAAGTAATCAAGAAACGCGTGAATACTTCAGACGCTGCAGCTGAATAATTGCCAAAGGAGTTAATGCAGTTACTCTGCATTAACTCTATTTTTTACGACAGGTTCTCAACAATAACCTAGCTCTCTTAAATTTATCTTAAATAAAGGAGAATAATTCATGTATATTCGCAATCGCAAGAAAGGACAGGACGATTCTGCCTTAGTATCAATTTGTCTGCAAAATTTCGACGTTCCTCCTAACATGATCGAAAGAATATTGAATCAAGCTCATGAAATACTTATTGTTTGTCATGAAAATGGAGATATTGCAGGTTTCTTGAGCTATCGATTAAGAATTAATCATATGGTACTAATCGATTACGTAGTATTGAAGCAAAGCGCGCAAAGAAAAGGTGTCGCTCGCAAGCTTCTACCAGCTTTTGAAAAACACGTTCTTAAACAAGGCATCACTACTATTTATGGAATGGTAGACAAGGAAAACGATCAAGGAATTGAAAGCTTTAAACGCCTGGGATTCAAAACAAAAGGTAGTTTTCTTACAAACTATATCATCGAAAAGAAATTGACTGTTGCCCATAATAATGAATTCGAGAAAACAGACGGCATAGAAGATCTTAAAATGTATGTTAGAAAACTTTCCGCAGCACCATCGTTAAGAAGAAGGTAGCATCGAATAGAAACCGGACTTTCCATAGTGGCGAATCCGGTTTCTTTTTATATACTAGCGATGATTTAAAGATTCAAGCGAGATGAAATAGTTTGAGAGGCGGTGTCCTTATGATTTATTTAGAATGTATTAATTTTTTTATGATGATGGCCCTATAATTTCTGGTTTATTGATAGTCTAATTTATCTATTTTTTCTCCTATTAAAAAGTCTAACCCTAATTTGGAAAGATTTTTCGGACAAACTCATTACCTTCCACCTACTACTAAACGCACTATAAAATCAATTTAAAATCGAAATTTGTAAATCACCATTTACAAGCATCTACTATACTACGGTTGGAAAGGATGATGATGATGAATCGAAGAATCAAAATGGCGTTTTTGTCAATGAGTTTGTTGTTGATTGGAAGTCTATTCTCGACAGGTGCTGCCTTCGCAGTTGATAACGAGAAAAAACCGGGTATGAACCAAAACAAACTACTAACTGTTGCCCACCGAGGTGCCTCTGGCTATGCTCCTGAGCATACCATCCCGTCCTACAAACTTGGTGAAGAAATGAAAGGTGACTACATCGAAATCGACCTTCAAATGACAAAGGATGGGAAACTCATTGCAATGCACGATGAGTCTGTTGATCGGACGACCAATGGAACTGGGCTCGTAAAAAACTATACTCTTCAACAATTGAAAGAGCTTGACGCGGGTAGCTGGTTCAATGAAAAATACCCCGACAAAGCAAATCCTGCATACGAGGGAATTAAAGTGCCAACTCTTGAAGAAGTCATCCAAACTTTTGGAAAAGACGCACGCTATTATATCGAAACAAAATCTCCTGAGGTCTATCCTGGTATGGAAGAAGAGTTACTTCGGATACTTGAAAAATATGACCTAACAGGTGTGAATGAACGCTCAAGTAAGGTGTTGATTCAATCGTTCAGTCAAGAGAGTCTACTAAAAATGCATCAGCTTGATCCAAATTTACCACTCATTCAGCTCATTTCGTACAAAGAACCTGCTACGATTTCTGAAGAAGAACTGAGAGAATTAAATGATTACGCGGTCGGTGTCGGCATGTCCGCATCAAAAATTGATGAAAACTATGTCCAACAAGTGAGAAACGCTGGATTACTTATTCATCCTTATACAGTTAATGAAAAAGAAGACATGGCGCGACTACTGGATTGGGGCGTAACCGGGATGTTCACCAACTATCCCGACCGTTTACATGAAGTCATTCATGGTAAGTAATCGTCCAATATGAATAGTGAAAAATAGTGCTGTTGCATTCGAGCAACAGCATTATTTTCTTATGTTTGAATAGCTTTTAATATGACCAACCATACATTTGAAGTAAATCCGCAATCTTCGTATCGTTCTTTTCGGTAGCTAGCTCTATTGCCTGTTCACTCTCTTCTTTTGAAGAAGGCAATGCACCAGCAATGAGGAACGCTTCGACAAGAGCATCATTTTTTTGTTTTATCGCTTCGAATAAAATCGGCTTACCTTTATAACGAGCGTTAGCATCTCCCCCTCTTCCTAGCAAAAGTGAGACTAACTCCGTTGATTGTTCACTAGTTACGGCAGTAACAAGAGCACTTTCTTCTCTATTCTCCACCGTAAAGTTGGGATTCGCTCCTGCATCTAGAAGTAAGGTGATAATATTTTCATCTCCATCCACAATCGCGTAGTTCAATAGAGTAAACGTTTCCTTATCTACGTCGATCTCCAGATTTGGGTTGTATCCGTTATGTAAAAGCGCCTTAATGAGGTCCGTGTCTTTTTGATGCACTGCTTTTTTTAACATATTTTCATTTCCAACTTCAAAATGCGCACCCATTTTCAAAAGCAAATCAACAATCTCATAGTTTCCATGCTCGACTGCTATTTCGAGGAGATTGTCGTTTTTGTTAAGCTCCGATCCAACATCTTGGTCTTCTTCATCATGATGTTGAACAATAGCACCATTCTGAAGAAACAGCTGAACAAGCCTAGCGTTCCCTTCCATAACGACGTATGTGATTGGAGTAATCCCATCAGCATTTGGTGTGTCTACAGCAACACCATCTAAAAGAAGAGCCTCAATATCTTTGACGGTTGCTTCATCCGATTTATTTTCATAAAGCAATTTCCAGAACGTTTCATCATGACTAAGAATGTTGCTAGCTGCCTTGTCTTCTGCACTCGCTTCTATTTGCGGTTCAGAAACGTTTGTTTTTGAATTTATTTCGTTACACGCCACTGTTAAAAGAAAAACGGGCATAACCAATGATAGTTTCCACTTCATTTCTCTCCTCCAAATGGTTCCGTCTTTCTCTTCAATAGGACTATTATACCATTAAGTATCCCTCGCTTTAATTAACAATTTATTGAAGTTAATATGAAAAAGGAATTTGAATGGGACAACTTCCGCCTGTCATACACTTCTAATAGTCAAGCCTCAAGGAGGACGAGACCTTGTCGCATTTTAAAACGAGACGGAAACGTGAAGGCGGAGGAAAAATCATCCTTATCTTGTTTGTCATGTTGCTTCTCGGTGGGGCTATTACCTTCTGGGTTCTTCAGCAGCCGAAATCGAGAGCTGCAGCAACCGTGAAAGAATTTTATTTATTTGAGCAAAGTGGGGATTTCAAGAAATCTTGGGCGCTGTTTCACTCCGAAATGAAAAACCGCTTTTCCGATGAACAGTACAGTCAACTACGATCCCAGCTGATCACACAGGACATAGGGGCAACTTCTTTCACTTATAAAATTGGTAAAGTGAAAACCAAAAAAAATTGGAGATCCGGAGTAAGTGGAGTTATCATGAAAAAAGTGTATATGGTGAAAGTGACGCAGAAGTTTCATAACCAGTTCGGGAATTTTGATCTTGTACAGGAAGTGTTTGTGGTGAAAGAAAGCGGAGAATACAGGGTTTTATGGGACTATAAATAGCGAAGTCGATTTTTAAACAAACGTTTGATTAAGGATGGAGATGCTTGTTACGACTAGCATCTTTTTTGTTACTTCTTTATTTCGATTCGATCAAGTCCGTGTTCTAAGAAATGTTCCATATAATTATTTTCAAGCTCAAATATCCTTTCAATCATCCTACCGGTCATTTGACGGTTTCCTTTTTCACGTTCAACGTCACGAAAGGCCATCATACTTACAAAGCTCTCCCAGAAGTTTTCCGCATTATATTCCTCAATTATGCTATGCCTTCCTTGTTCCCAATTCAATGTGGGAAGTCGTTGCCCTATTTCCTGATCGAATGGGAACTCTCCTTCAAGTCCAAATTCTACTGTCTTTGAAAAGAGATATTCCTCGAGTTCATTGTATTGATCCATTTCTTCTCCTCCTTTAGTCGATCTATTGATCAACCAATTTCCCAAGTAAACAAGTTCGATTAAGGAAGAGAACTGCTGTTGCGTGATAGGAATCATCAAAATAGCTTCCGCCCTTTCTAGAAAATAAAATCAATTATGGTGAATATCCAACAGAGCTCTCACATTCACATAATCACAATAATTCCTCATCTTCTGTATTAATGTCCCAGGGTAACCTTCTAGTAACGGAGATTGATTCATGTAGGGTTTCATATTCATTCTTATCGAAAAATAATCACGGTAGCTAGACCACGGATAGTCCTCTGGTTGAGTAACGAGGCTTGCTTTGATGGGGTTAAGGTGAATGTAGCGACTAACCTCAAGCATATTCGCTGATGAGTTCAACGGTTCAGCAAAATAGCGCTTTTCAAAAACGTGACCGGTTAGATCATATCTCGTATTGAAATAAGAAGCGTATCGCTTGTTTACTAGTGACATGATTTTGGAAATGGGAGTTTCTTTTGAGCGAAGTTGAAGATGATAGTGGTTGTTCATTAAACAGTAACTAGCTATTTCAAAGGGATGTGTTTCGAAGACTTGTTGAAGAATATACAGAAATGTTCGGTAGTCACGTTCATCATGAAACAACAGTTCTTTACGGTTGCCTCGACTGACAATGTGATAGAAATGATTTGGAAGCCATATCGCGTGGTTTTCTTACCATAGAAAATAAGATGCGGTGTCATTAAATAATGGTACGAGTTTGTTTTTTTGAAGCCTCGTCATTCTTCTTCCTCCTCAGTCAAATTTCATTCTTTCTCAAAGAATAATCCTCACCTCTAATTTCGTCAACTACATCTTCTCGACAGTATTCTACTTTAAAGTACATTAATCGGGTGGTGACAGGCACCTTTGAAATAAACTTGTAAAAAAACACCCATTTTAATCCAATTAAATGGTAAGGTAGGAAAGTATTAGGTTTAAAGGAGGATTAAATTGAAAAGATTTACCTTAATTGCATTAATTATACTAGCTGTACTTGGGAGTTTAGTAGGATTCGGATTTGATATTGGTGGAAGTGATGGAACCAATGATGCTATTGAAAACGCAACAAATGAAAGTAGCGCTGTTGTAGAAGCATCAAGTTCTGGGGATGAACAGGACGAGAGTATACAAAGCAACGAAAGCAAACGGACTCAGAGGGCTGAAAAGCTAAGACTGGCCGCTGAGAAGGCGCCTGCTAGTGAAATCCCTGTTTTAACGTACCATCATATTATTGCAAAAGACGACCTTAAAGAAAAAAATTTCAAAGAGGATGGTACCCTAGCAAACACGATCGTACCGTTGGAAAACTTTAAAAATCAAATGGCATTCTTACACGAAAACGGGTTTTACACGTTAGATCTTGAAGAATTCCAGCAGTTTATGGATGGTCAAATCGAAGTGCCTGAGAAGAGTGTGCTTCTCACTTTCGATGATGGTCATAAAAATAACTACATAAACGCTTATCCAGTGATGAAGGACTATGGCTTTCAAGCTGTTGAATTTTTAATTACTAGCTACAATAAAGACGAAGCAGAGTTGAAGGACGTACATAACAATCATTACCTTACACATGAAGAGATCGATGCCGCAACTGATGTTTTTGAATTCGCAAGTCATACGAATTCGTTTCATAATACCGAAGAAGATGGCACTGCATACTTGATTTCAAAGTCGTTTCCAGAAATTGAAAGAGATATTGAAACTAGTATCGATTCAATTGGCCAAACCAATGCACTCGCATACCCATATGGCGCTTATGACGAGGAAACGCTGGAAGCGATTGATGCCGCTGGAATAGAAATGGCGTTCACAGTACAAGCAGGCTATGCAAAACCAGGAGATGACATGCTGCAAATTCACCGTAATTCAGTAAGACCATATCAATCGATTAGTGAATTTAAAGAACTTCTTAACCTGGGATAAAGACAAAAGAGAAAAAAGAACGTTCGTTCGACACCGTTCGGGTGGTGACAGGCACTACTTTCATTCAGGGGGATTAGATTATTTTGCAGAAGAAACATTATTTTGGAGTTGTACTCCTACTATTTATCAATCTATTTATTCTATCAGGGAATCATGCGAATGCGGCTTCACTGGATATAGAGCGACTTGCAGGCGAAACTCGTCTTCAAACAGCCATTGAAATAGCTAACGAAGGCTGGCCAGATGGGCTAGATAACGAGGAAAAAGCGATTATCCTGGCTCGTGCCGACAAACCAGCAGATGCACTTTCTGCTGCAGGTTTATCAGGTGTGAAGGATGCTCCTATCTTACTCTCTTATCCTTCTAAATTAGATCAAAACGTGCTAGATGAACTAGCACGTTTACAAGCAACAAAGGTTTATGTTTTAGGTGGCATCAGCGCTATTTCTGAAAAAGTAGTCGATCAGTTACAAGATGCTAATCTTGACGTAGAACGTCTCGAAGGAAAAGATCGCTTTGAAACAGCTGTTCAAATCAATAAAGCCGCGGGACTAAGTGAAAGTGAACATGCCTATCTTGTAAACGGCATAACAGTCGCTGATGCTTTGTCAGCTTCAAGTCCTGCTGCCATTAACAAAACACCTATCTATTTAACTACTAATAACACGATACCTTCAGAAATACCTGAAACGATTAAAGAAATAACCATTGTAGGTGGACCGGCTGTTGTAAGCACCAAATTAGAAAAGGAATTAAAGCAGCGAGATATTAAAGTAGAAAGAATTTCTGGAGAAAATCGCTTTGAAACCAATTTGGAGCTCATAAAAAACAGTAAACATGACAACAAAAACATTTTATTTGTAAGAGGAATCTCTTCAAAGTCTGAGGTTGAAGATTATCCTGATGCCGTTACAGCAGGTGGACTTGCTCAGAGGCTGAATGCTAACGTGTTTCTATTACATCCTAAAGGAAGCAATCAAGATAAAGCGGTCCAACATTATCTCAATACCCAAAACTATGACGCCTATGTACTAGGTGGACTTAAAGCTGTACCTGATACGCCACTTATTAAGATCGGATTGAAAATTCCTGCTTACGCAAAGGAAGTTCCTGTCCTGACATATCATCATATTCTGAAGGAACAAGAATTACGAGATTATCATTATTACACGTCAGGTAAGTTGAACAATATGATTGTTCTGCTTGACGATTTTAAAAAGCAGATGAATCATTTGAATGAGAAAGACTATAACACGGTTACCCTCAAAGAATTTGAGGCTTTTGTAAAAGGCGTAAAACATGTCCCTGAAAACAGTGTTCTCCTTACCTTTGACGATGGTCACAAAAATAATTATATTAATGCTTATCCTGTTTTGAAAAAGTACAATTTTACCGCTGTTGAATTTCTTGTAACCTCTCGTGAGACAGATAAGACAGTTCCTTTCAGTACTGAAACAACTCAGTTTTTAAGCTGGGATGAAGTCAAAGCAGGAAGCGATGTATTTGAATATGCTAGTCACACTCATGATTACCATTCCACAGATAACAAAACCGGTCGTGCTTACCTTGTAACGAAATCTAAAAATGATATTAAGAAAGATATCCAAAAGAGCATCGATTTAATCGGTGGAACGACCACATTCGCTTATCCATATGGAGCTTATAACGACACTTCCATCCAGGCTCTAAAAGAGCTTAACTTCCAAATGGCATTTACCGTAAGAAGCGGAAATGTAAAACCTGGCGATAACTTAATGGAGCTTCACAGGAACTCTGTTCGACCTTTTCACACATTGAAAGACTTCGAACAGATGATTGATACAAAATAAGCATTTATCACAGACTGAGTCAGGTTGGGGATCTCATCTCCTCAACCTGACTCATTTTTTGTTATCGTTCGACAAATACTGAGTAGTGCCTGGCACTTCCCGATTTATCTTCTACACCTTATTAGGCGCTTCCTCCCCATCTAACACTTTCATAAGATTCTCCGCAGCGACTTCAGCCATTTTCATTCTTGTTCTGATGCTTGCACTGCCAATGTGTGGGAGTGTAACTAGATTCGGTAAGCTTAGGAGCGGATGATCAAGAGGCACCGGTTCTTCCTCAAACACATCTAATCCTGCTGCCCAGATTTTCTTGTTCTTCAGTGCGTCGTATAGGGCGTCTTCGTTTACAATGCCACCCCTTGCCGTATTGAGTAGGATCGCGCTTTCTTTCATCAGAGAGAGCTGCTCTCGTCCAATTAAATTTTTCGTTTCAGAAGTGTATGGTGTTAGAACGCATACAAAGTCAGCTTCCTTCAATAGATCATCGAGCTTCTCAGCATACCGAAGTCCTAACCTTCCCTCTGCTTCATTTTTACGTGAGCGATTATGATACATAACATTCATATTGAACCCTGATGCCCTCTTCGCAACAGCTTCTCCAATCCTTCCCATTCCAACAATTCCTAATGTAGCACCGTGAATGTCCTGACCTGTTAACTGCATCGGTGACCAGGTTTCCCACTTTCCATCCCGCAAGTAATCGGAGGATTCCGGAATTCGACGGGCCGCCGCCATTAATAGCGCAAAGGTCAAGTCTGCCGTTGTTTCTGTAAGAACTCCCGGTGTATTTGTAACGGTGATTGCTCTACTTTTTGCTGCTTCTACATCAATATTGTTATAGCCTACTGCCATGTTCGCAACGACTTTAAGACGATGCGCGTTTTCAAGTAGGGAAGAATCGATTTGCTCGGTTAATAAGCAAAATAGCCCATCAACCTGTTTTATTTCTTCTTCCAGCACGTCACGTGGGACCGGTTCATCGTCTTTATGCCACATCCGCACTTCATATTTCTCCTTCATACGACCAACAATTTTGTCTGGCAATTTTCGCGTAATATAGACCTTTGACCTCATTAAATCTCCACCTCTTTGCTTGTAATCTTCTTCTCTACACTTTCCCCGAATAACCGCGATAATCCTCTTCTCCTATAAGACATTACCCGGGAAATTTCGTATTTACGCTCTTATAAAAACTGAATTTTGTGTTAATATGTTAAAAAAAGAATAATGAGGTGAATAATGCTCCAAAACTACCGTTTTTCTCACCCTATCCGCGTTCGTTACTCTGAAATCGACGGCCAGAAAATTGTTTTTAACGCTCACTATTCCACCTACATCGATATTGCCACAACAGAATATTTCCGACATGTTCTTGGTGATCACTTACAGCTATTAGCTGAAAATCATCCATTTGATCCTGTTGTAAGGAAAATGACGATCGAGTTTATAAAGCCTGCGAAACTAGATGATGTGCTTGATGTATATTGTCGGATTACGAAAATTGGAGAAACCAGCTTTCAGCTCGAGCATACGATTGCAAAAGGGAACGAGGTACTTGTAGAGGCAGAGGTTATTCAGGTGAATTATGACACTAGGAGTGGGCGTTCTAAGGTCATCCCTCCAGAAATCAAGCAACCGATCGCGATTTTCGAAAAACTGATTCATCATTAATACTCTAACCAAACTAAAAAAGGTGGTGTGCCGTTTCCAGCACACCGCCTTTATCCAATACTTTGATACTCTTCTGGCATATACACGCTTTTCGATTGTGTTACGGGTGATATGATGAACACATCGAAAACGTCTTATCAACTGTTATAAACTACTCCATTGAAAAAATCATTCCCACTCGGACATCCTTACATCCTTTTCACTTCTGCGAAATTTGCAATGCTGTCTGATAAAGCAGTTGAACGCCTTTCTCGATATCATCCATTTCTGCAAACTCAAGTGGATTGTGACTGATACCTTTCTCACATCGAACGAAAATCATGCCATAGTCACTGATATACGACATAAAAAGGGCATCGTGGAACGGGCCACTCATTAAAACAGGTGACTCGAATCCGAGTGCCTCATCTTCCGTTTTCATGATATCTTTGATCCAATCCGCACAGTAACGGGGTTCACTTCTCGTATCTTCGCTGATGGTATGAGTTAAATTGTAGTTAGATGCCGCTTCTTCGATGATGGTGTAGAGCTTTTTCTCAAGCATCGTGCGATGATCCAAATCGATGTCTCTGAGATCAATCGTAAATTCTACTTTTTCAGGGATGATGTTCCTCGAGTTCGGAAATACCTGTACGCTACCTACCGTTCCGACCGTCGTCTCTTTTCCCTCTGCTTTAATGAGTCGGTCAAACTTTGAAATGATTTCACTCGCGCCGACCATGGCATCTTTTCGTAACGGCATTGGGACAGATCCTGCATGACCAGCGAAACCTTCAAGTGTGACAGTAAGCCAGATTGGCCCAGAAATTCCAGAGACAATACCTACAGGTTTATTTTTTGATTCAAGCACGGGCCCCTGTTCGATATGAAGCTCAAGAAAAGCTTCAATATCTCCTTTCTTGTAAACGGGACTTTGCGAGAGATCAGGCTCGACACCAAATTCTTTAAGCGCTTCTTTTCGCGTCATGCCAGTCTTATCTTTTCTCTCTAGCTCGCCATCTTCAAGAAGACCTGCTAGTGCTCGAACACCAAAAACACCTTTATTAAATCGCGAACCCTCTTCATCTGAGAAACAAATCACTTCGATTGTCCGCTTCGGTATAATGCCATTATCCTTCATCGTATGTACAACTTCGATCGCTCCAAGTGCACCAGCTGTGCCATCAAAACGGCCGCCATATGGCTGAGAATCGATGTGAGAACCGAGCATGAGGATAGGCTTGTTTTTCTCAGTTCCTTCTATCCTTCCTATTAAGTTACCGAAGCCATCGATCTTAGCGTGAAGGCCAGCATCTTCCATCCATCCCTTCACAACCTCAACGGCTTCCCGGTCTTCCTTCGAATGAGCAAGGCGGCAAACACCCGTTTCACCGATTTTTCCAATCTTCGCGAGTTCTTCAAGGTGATTCTGTAAACGACTTCGATTAATCCCCATACTCTTCACCCTTTTCATCGTTTTTATTCACTATAGCAAAGCCAGATCGATCGAGCATTGTACACAATGTAGATTATTAAGTGAATATTATATATATTTCGTCTATTTATTCCAGATCCTGTCTCAAATCCTCTAGCATTCGTTCGACAAAATAGCCGAAAAAGCGGGTGGTGCCTGTCACCACCCGAAGATTGCCCCCTCTTGCCACAATCCACTTCATTGCATATAATAAACTTAGAAGACATAGGGTATAAAAAGAACGCCGGTGCAATCGCACCAGCGTCCATACAGCTGCTCCGCACGAGAAGAGCGGCGGCTCAGAAGGCAAAAGAAAAAGTAACTCACCTTAAACCTTGGCCGGGGCAGGGTGGGTTACTTCTTTTTATTACTGGAAACAGTAATAATTGTGACCACGAGAGAAGCAAAACTAATCATCAATACAAGCGCCTCATATGTGCTCATCATTATAGGCAGCACCCCCTTTCATTAACGGGGTACCGCCGCCCACCCTGCTTTGCAGCTGATAGGTATTATTCTATCATAGACACATGATAGAAAAGGATAGGCCATAAGTCGACTTTAGTATCTCTTGACGTAATTTGACAAATAACGGGTGGTGACAGGCACCATCATACAA